>CAVXKI010000008.1:0-40519 GCA_963762345.1 uncultured Microcaldota archaeon | reverse complement strand
GGGTTCGAGATGTAGCCGGCGAGATAGTCTCCGGAATAAGCCGGATCATATCCCATGGCGACTGGTAGCACGCCATTCACCAGACCAGCATAACTTCCGGTGCCCATTGCATTGCCGTTTATGTACACGGTCACAGTACCGCTTGACTGGCTGTACGTGCCCGCATAGAAATACCACGTGCCGGAGGCGAGAGGAGTGTTCCATGTGATGCTGTTCTCCGTCACCCCGTTGCCCACGGCAAAGAAGCCGCTAGTGCCGCCGTTGTTTACCGCAAGTTCCACGCCATGATAATCCCCTGCCGCTAGGGTGTTACCGTTTGCCACTACCCTTGGATTGTGCCCTGCGCTCACACTATTTAGGTTGAACCATGCGGTTACGGTGATCGCCGGCATGTTCGAAGTGTAGAACGGAGTTGTCACATATGCCGCACCGTTGAACTGCGCCGCGTACTCTGGCAGTTCTCCGTTGCAATTGCCAGACAAAGCAGGACTCAGTCCTGACCTCGCAATCTGGCATGATCCTGGAGCCGCCCTTGGCGTGAAGGGTCCAGAAGAACTGAACACGCCGAACGTGAACAGCACGACAAGGACTACCACGACTATCAAAATCATCCAACTGTACGACGCGAGATACTCCATCGCAGCCTGCGACTTGCCGCGAAACTTTCTGCCTCTTCTCATAATTTAATATGCTAGGCAAAGTATAAAAATGCAGGGAGACACTCTTATTGGATTGCATGCACTACAAACTGGTTTGCACGACTTGCGGGGCGAGATACGGCGACAAGGAGAGCATCTTCAAGTGCAGGAAGTGCAACGGCGTGCTCGAGGTGGTATACGCTTACGAGAAAATAAACACGAAAAAACTCAGGAAGGAAAAGGTCTCTTTCCAGAAATACTCGCAACTTTATCCAGCGCAAGGTAAGCTTATTAGCAGCGTAGAGGGCGGAACCGAGCTCAAGAAGGCGACAAAGCACGAATCTATAGCGAAACGGGGCACAGATCTCTATTTCAAGATAGAGACCGAGAACCTGTCAAGGTCGTTCAAGGACAGGGGCACAGTAATAGAGATCAGCAAGGCAAAGGAGCTGGGTTTCAGGGAAGTTTGCTGCGCTTCGACGGGCAACATGGGCCTTTCTGTTGCGATGTTTGCGAGAAAGAACGGACTTAAATGCACGATTTTCATAAGCAAAGACGCAAATAGAAAAAAGATTGAAAAAATAAGGAAGCAGGGGGCAAAAATAATCGAGATAGATGGCGATTACAACAGGGCCGCAACACTCGCGGAAAGATTTTCAATAAAGAAGAGGCTATTCCTCTGCGGTGATTACCACTACAGGAAAGAGGGCCAGAAGAGCATTGCGTTTGAGATCATCGATCAGTTGCACTTTAAGACACCCGACTATCTGTTCATGCAGGTCGGCGCCGGCACGTTTTTTGCATCGGTCTACAAGGGCCTCCTTGAGTTTAAGAGGCTGAAGTTGATTAAAAAATTACCAAAACTGGTTGCTGTCCAATCACAGGAATGCAATCCCCTCGTGCGTGCATACAACAGCAAGGCAGAGATAAGATACACAAAACCAAGAACCTATGCAGACGCAATCAATGTCGGTTACCCCACATTCGGCTATGAATGCATCGCCGCACTACATGAAACGCACGGGCTTGCGATTAGCGTGCCTGACAAAGAAATAGAAAATGCCAGGAAACATCTGAAGAAGACAGAGGGCATATCATCGGAACCCGGAGGCGCTGCAGGATTTGCAGGCTTCCTCTACATGTATAATAAAAATCCCAACATGTTCAAGAACAAGAGCGTTGTGCTGGTCGTCAGCGGCAATAACGAAGACTAAATGCAAGCCAGGAGGGGAAGTCGAATCCCCCTTTTCCGCTCTGCAGGCGGACGCATAGCCGATCTGCCATCCTGGCACAAGTCAGAATATATATTCGTTGGTATTTAAAGATTATTATACCAATTATAAGGGGTGCAGCGATGGATAGAATTACTAGCATACCAGAAGGGCTCATATCAAGAACCGAATTTTTTGACGCGAAGGTGCCGGTTACAAGAGTGATAAAGGCTGTGCAGGAGTGCAAGGCCGTGGTTGTCAACAAGGACGGCGGCTATTTCGGGATAATAGACTCGGGAGCCATATACGGATACCTTCAGGATCTAAGGATCTCAGCAAAGCAGACCGCGGACAAGCTTGTCAAAAAGGTACCCAGGATAACGGACAGCACATCGATAGACGATGTGATCTACTATTTCAACAAGTCGCAGGCAAAGGCGCTGCCATACGTGAAGGACAAGAAGATAAAAGGAGTATTGACGCGCTCCACCCTGCTGAAAGTCCTGCTATCACTCAACAGGCTGGATGACATAACAATCACGGAAGCGATGTCAACGCCGCTCATCGCCATGGACATAAACTCCACGATAACGCAGGCGAAGACAGCGATGGCAAACAACAAGATAAACAGGCTTGCGGTTCTTGATGGCGACAGGCTTTTTGGCATAGTCTCGAACTACGATCTCATTGACAAGTACCTAAAGCCGAGGGAGCGCCTTCCTGAGCGGAAGAGCTACACATACAACCCGTCAAACATAACGCTCGCGAGCGCTGCGCAAAGAAACCCGCGCACAATAGACCAGGGCGGAAGCTTCAAGGATGCGGTGCGCGACATGATAGAGAATGAAGTGTCATCGCTGATAGTAATGAAGAGCAGCAAGCCAGTTGGAATACTGACGGAACAGGACGTGATAATGAGCGCGATGGCACAGAGGGGCACTTATGAAGACAAGATATTCGTCTCCGGCCTCGATGCAGATACCTATCAGTATGAAGATGAGATAAGGGACATGCTCAAGGCATTTGTCAGCAAGATGGAGAAGATGAACAAGATAAGGATAGAGTACATAAACGTGGTAGTGAAAAAGTTCAAGACGAATTCCTATGAGATACACACAAGGCTGGCGCTCGGAAAGCAGGGAGCGGTGAACTCCCATGTAACTGGCCACATATTCGACAGGACGATGGCCGATGTGCTTGACATGCTCGCAAAGGAGGTAAAAAAGAAGAAGGAAAAGTATCTCACTATAAGAAAGATAATGCACGGCGGGCACGCTGACGAGGAGGCGGAATGATGCAGAAGTACATGAAGAGGAACATGAAGGCGCAATCAAGCCTAGAACTGCTGATAACCCTCGCATTCGGCCTGATAATCCTCTTGCCTATAGTCGTGCTGGCATTCATCCAGATAGCAAACTCGTCTTCAACGCTTTCAGCAACCGAAGCACAGGCGGCAGCGCAGAAACTCGCGGCAGTTGCAACATCGGTAAGCGCTCAGGGCCAGCCCGCAAAGCAGCTTGTCCTTGTCCAGGTGCCGCAGAGTGTCACCAACATATACGTGGGATCGATTACAAACACGGCAGGGCACGAGATAATATTTGTAGTCAGCACGAATGCAGGTCCGTAGCTACGTGACTGCATATACCCCCGTCAACGTGAGTGGATCTCTTTCCTCAGACAAGACGCCGGGAGTTTATCTAATAAATGTCAGCGCGCAGAGCTCATGCCCTACAAACCCGGCGATATCCTGTGCATACCTGGCGACTACATAATCAGGAGCTTTCTAATTCCCGCCCGATTTCAAATTTTGCAAGGCAGTCTATGCACATCAGATGCTTTCCATTAACATGCTTTTTCAGCAGTCCACCGCACTTCGGGCATGTCATTTTACCACAGTGACAAAAGTGGCGCCGCAATTGTCGCACTCGCCTATAACGAACTTGCTGCCTATCGCGTTTTTCAGCCTAATACTGCCTTTCTTGCACTTCTGGCAGGTGCTCTTCCTTATCACGCGATCACTTCCTATACTGGTAATAGCTGTCAACGGTGCCGAACTTGACCGCAATCTTCTCCTTCAGGTAGTTCACCACATCCATCGGTTCCTTTCCGTCAAGGAATCTCACCTTTACTATGAAACCGTAGTCTCCATCTGCAAGGAGGACTTCTTCCACAGGCTTCAGAGATATCAGCTTCTCAGCCAGTTGATCGGCGTTTGCGTTCGGCTTAGGTTCAATCAAATAAAACCGATGCAGGACACCTTTCTTCTTTGCCTTTGCAATCCTATTTCTCATTTACCCACCATGTAATCGCAATAAAGGCAGACCTTAACCGGCTTGCCTTCAAACCACTTCGTTCGCAGCATCCGCTGACACTTAGGACATTTCAACTACCCACCTACTTTGCCTTATTTCTGCATGACTGCAGTGCTCTGTGCTTTGACTCCTGTTTCCACTCCACAGGCCCTTATGTGCCACAGGAATGCAACAGGATCGCTGTGCGTATTCCCGCACATCCAACATACATAAGTTTCATTCTTCATTCTAACGACCGATTAATCAAAAGGGTGGTTGGCGTGGGTGGCCAGGGAAAACAAGGGTGATACTATGCACGGACTAAGGTGCATTGTGGATGGATTGGGCCTTCTAAAATTAGTATCGTTGATTATGATCTTCCCCGACCATGAATTATTCATTCGCCCACACCTGAGTAATATAGTGAGGTAAAAAGTATTTATACGCACCGAAAATTTACAATTATGGTAAGAATTATTGTTATTTTGTGCCCCTATATGGCATTTCTACCTCGGTACCGTCCAGAACGTTTGAAAGTTCATCAAAGAACTGTTCACTCTCCTCGGTCTGACCCGCTTTCATAACTACCATGTCATCCTTGTCGGCACTGAGCACTTCCCTGACAAAGTTCGCCTCGGCCGTTATGCCGCTTTTTCTGTCGGTGAACACATCAGAATAATTTCTACTTTTCACAAGCTCCTCTACCTTGTTTGCATGCCTTCCATCAAGTTTGAGTGCCAGCACCCTGCCGCCCCGCCTTATTGCAGTGTTAATTGTGAGTTCTGCCGTATTGACGAATACGCCGCTCACGTCGAAGATTGTGAACCCGCTTGGTTCATGATGTTTTTTCTTTGCTAGATAGGTGCCGCCAAGCTTGTCGAAATGCTGTATCAATATGCCGGCACCAACGAGTACAGCTATAGCTACATAATAAGGCTGTATCGCTTCACCTAACAATACACTTGCGAAAGTGAATGTGAGAAATGGCGAGAGTGAGATGAAGTTTGTGACAAAGGTGGTCTTAAGGATGCGCAGTCCGACAAAATACATGTAGTAGAATAGGAAGTTGGAGCCAATGCCAAGGAAGAGTATTGATGCCAGGATCGGAATGTTCAGATTTATCGTACCGCCTCCGCCGGCAAAGTAGAGAATGGCAAATAGGAGCGAGAGTGCTGCCGCGGCTATGGTGAGAAGCGATCCCATATCTATCATGTACTTCTTTACCATCACCGTAGAAACTGCGTAGACCAGAGCAAGCACTATGACGAAACCTACAACAAACAGGTTAGCATTCGCAAATATGCCAGTGAGCGTGCCACCAGTCGCACCTATGTATATACCGATAAATGCAAGCGAGAGCGCTGCTATCTGGTACTTTGTAAGCTTCTCGCGCAGCATCAGTGGGAGTAGGGGGAGCATAAGCAGCGGAGAGGTCCTAAAGAGCACAGTGGCCAACGAAGCGCTCACGAATTTCTCAGCGTATGCTATGCCGAATTCTATAGGAAGAAAGATGAGAAGGCCCATTAGGGCTGACAGCATTAGGGATCCCGGGCTGCGCACCACTTCGATAAGTTTGTCAATGCGCTTAGTAGCGAAAAGAAATACTACGCCGGTTATCATAGACACAAACGCAGTAAGCATAAAGAATCCGAACATGTTGGTGGAATTTGCTGCTTCTACTAGTATGGGAATGAGCGCGCCTGTGACTATAGTTATGGCCACATATACGTATGCCTTCATCTTTATGTTCATAGTTGAAGCTTCTACGGGGGTACTTTTATACTAGCCTATTTTTTCAGAAATCACAAACATTGTTTGTTATTTTGATACATTTAAATAAGTTGGTTGCGGAAGAGACATATGGATGATATGGATGATTTGCTGGATTTTGCGAGCAGGTTCAATGAAAGGTATGGTCTGCTGAGCAGGAGAATAGTGCGTGCTCTCTCGGAAGACTCCCGGTTGCCTATCAGCGCGATCTCGAAGAGGGTAGGTTCCACAAGAAGGACTGTAAAGGAGCGCATGAAAAAGCTGGAGAAGGAGCTCGGCCTGCGCTACACTGTTGAGTTCAACGAGGAGGCACTTGGCATATCCAACCCTCATTTAATTGTAGTGAGGTTCAAAAAGGAACCCAACTTCAATGCCATAGCGGAGACCCTGCGCAAATCCTATATACCACAATTCGCGGTCAGGAGCAGTAGCGGGAAGGAGCTTTTCATATATGCAAACTCGGCCACGCACTCGGAATACACCAGATGGGACAAGGCGATGCAGAGCCATATGTCCAGATACAAGGTATTCTGGGAATCATCGGAGGTGGCGCACTGGCAGCTTGGCTTTTTCCCGCTGAGGAATGAACTTATAGACAAGCTCGGGATTCCGAACAAGTACAAGCCCCTGCTCAAGCTGCTGAACTCCGACGCCAGGATTGGCTTCCAGCAGATATCAAAGGCGATGGGGATGCACTTCAACACAGTTGCCTACAATTTCAACACGCTAGTCAAGCTCGGCTACATAAAAAGATTCACACTTGTCTGCAAGCCTCCGAAGAATGTAAGTCTAGTCGCAATCTTCGGCAAATACGCGCTCGGGGAGAACTTTGAGGCTGACGCATCTAAAATCAGGAGGGTGTTCAAGAGTGATGAGGAGATGAGTACGTTTAGCAGGTATCCTATCATAGCGCAGTTGACGGGCGCGTACGATTTCTTCGATGTAGGTGTGTTCGATAGCCTCCAGACGGGCAGGGATAAGTTCGTCAATGCATACGCGGCCCTGCTCAAGAGGCACCTCGCAAAGCTGCAATACAGGGAACTTTCCGATGCTATACTCGGGGACATCCCGATAAGGAGCGTAGATGACAGCAAAGTATACAATACGCTCAAATGGACATTAGAACCTGATCGACTTTAATCAGAGCCTTATTCTAATTTCTGCCTATTTCGAATTTCATAAGGCAGTCTACGCACATTAGCTGCTTTCCATTAACATGCTTTTTCAGTAGTCCACCGCACTTTGGGCATGTCATTTTACCACTGTGACGAAAGTCGCTCCGCAATTGTCGCACTCGCCTATAACGAACTTGCTGCCTATCGCGTTTTTCAGCCTAATACTGCCTTTCTTGCACTTCTGGCAGATACTTTTCTTGATCATAGAATCACTTCCTGTACTGATAGTAGCTGTCTACGGTGCCGAACCTGCTCGCCATCCTGCTCCTGATGTAGTTAACGACATCTGATGGCTCCTTCCCATTTAGGAATCTCACTTTCACTATGAAGCCATAGGCCCCATCAGAAAGGAATACCTCTTCTACAGGCTTCAGTGATATCAGCTTCTCTGCAAGCTCGTCGGCGTTCGCATTCGGCCTAGGCTCGATCAGATAGAACCGATGCAGTATCCCCTTCTTTCTTGTTTTTGCATGCAAGTTGCTCATTTACCCACCTAATTCCTATTAACTTATTACTATTTGGACACCTCAACTACCCACCTACTTTGATTATCTCTGCGCTACCGCAGAAATGTTCTGTACCTTTATCCCCATCTCCATTCCGCATGCCCTTATATGCCACAGGAATGCAGCCGGATCTGTGTGCGTATGGCCGCACATCCAACAAACATAACTCTCGTTCTTCATGATGACTACCAATAAATAGGGTGAGGGTGTGGGTGGGAAGGGGAAAAGGGTGATACTATGCATGGACCAGAATGCATTGTGGATGGATTGGACCTTCTAAAATCAGTATCGTTGTTTACAGATTCCCCAGACCCTAAATTATTCACTTCCCCACACCGATATATTTAGCGGGGTTTATGGTATATATAGGTTATTTAATTATGAGATTTATTTGCATATTTTTCAGATTCTTAAATGCTATCCGACGAAACTAGGTCCATATGAACCTATAGTACTTTTTCGCATCGAGGTTTCTCAATGGAAGCAATCCCTTTATTGGTTTGACTATAATCGCACTTGCAAAATGAGGCTTATTCCTCTTTACAAGATTAACATGCCATTTTACTCCCATGCCAAGGGATTCCTCTTTTGTCTTTCCATGTATCATTACAAAAACCCTGTAACTTCCACTCATGAGGACGAGCATCGACATTCTGTTTATTACAGGTAACGCATCATTCTCTTCCATGCTGTGTCTGCGCTGTTCCGGGAATATCTTGGGTATGGTATTCTTATCGAAGCTGTAGCGCATGAAGAATGTGCTCAATACACCCTTTGCATTCTGTATTGCAATTGTGAATCTGCTTATTATCCCCTTGCGCACAAGCCTGAATACCCTGTACCTTATAGTTGCCTCTTTTATTCCAAGCTTCTCGCTCATCTCCCTGTAACCAATCCTAGCGTTCTCGTTCAATAACCTGAGAATCCCCCTATCTTTCTTATCGATCTTGATGTCTTCCTTTATAAAATCTACAAAACTACTGTTTAGTGGCATATAGCCAAGCATATTGATTATGAATTCAGAAGGTCTTAGCACAGGGAGGTAATCCGATAAGTTTGCTGCCAGATCAGTCTCCCACTTCATGTAGTTCATTGGGGTATCGGCTGCTGCGAGGATCAGGAGGTCAAAACCCCCCGCAGTAAGATACGCATCTTGAACTACGGCGTCATTCTTGAACAAGTTAATAAGAAAGTCTTCATCAGGCTTCTTCTCAAACTTTACGTATATTATATGGCGTTCTG
The DNA here is from genome assembly GCA_963762345.1 of uncultured Microcaldota archaeon. GTDB lineage: Archaea > Micrarchaeota > Micrarchaeia > Micrarchaeales > Micrarchaeaceae > JAJZYD01. Next base: position 31,686 of record CAVXKI010000008.1, on the reverse strand, counting down.
CAAAACCCAGTTTGTCAAAGTCTATTTCCAGGGTAAAGCGGACATCTAACTTCTTTATCAGTTTTGTGAGCAGTTTGTTAGCGGTTACAACAGAACAATCGGTAATCTTCGCAAGATGCGATAGGCTTACTCTTGAATTGACGCTCAGCTCCTTTAACATCAGTCTTTCCTTGTTGCTGATATAGTCCATCTCGGCCATATGTAAATATTGCAGCAAAGGAATAAAATACCTAGTATAAAAATCTGAAAATTATGTAAATAAATTTTAAAAAAACTGCAGGTCTTTAAATAAGTAATACACATTTGGAATTATGAATGTAAGACAGAAGGCCGCGCTTGCACTCGCCTTTGTTGTATTTGAACTATCTTTCTGGTCGATATTCCTAAAGATAGGAGGCAGCAGCATAGGGATAATACCACAGCTATTCTACGGCTTCCTTGTCGGCTTTGTTGTGTCTTTAGTGCTGAGCATTGCAGTCGATAGGGGCAAGGGAATCGCATCTATAGCAAAAGACAGGAGAATGCTTTTGATGGTGATAATTATCGGCCTTCTGAACAATGCGCTTACACAACTCTTCCTTGGAATGGGCACTATCGGGACAAATCCCAGTATAGGGGCAGTCGTATATCGCAGCTATGTGATATTCGCGGCTTTACTGCTTCCGTTCGTTGTGAGGCAGAAGGTAAAGAAAATGCAGTTGCTCGCCTGCGTTGTGGGCTTTTTGGGCGTTTATGTGGTATTGAGCGGAGGCACTCTCCTGACGTTCAATCCTTCCACATTACCGTACATGGTCTTGCTCCTTATCGCCGCGCTGTGCACCACGTTTTCCTCCCTATTCATAACAAAGTATACCTTCAACATGTTTGGCGCCGTCGTTCTATTCAATCTATTTTCGCTGATTTTCATGGCTGTGCTTGCAGCGGCGACGCACACCAGCTTGAGCGTGGCATTTACTCCTGTGTCAATCATTTCTATATTGTTCCTCGGTGCATTCGCCTACGGCATAGGATCAAGTCTTGTTTATTACTCCATTAAAGTCTATGGACCGCTTCTATTTGGAAATGTCATACTTGTCGTTCCTTTCCTCTCAATAGTGTTTGCAGCGTTGGTTGCAGGCACTCCAATAATGTCCTACTACCTGATAGCAGCGGTTCTTATGAGCGCGGGAGTGTTGCTCCAGCGCCGTTACTCAAAGGTGATGGAACGTGCCACATCGAAGAAGCTGCTAGAGAAGCTCCCCGTTTTTGATGTGACCGGAGCCTTTATTGGAAACAAGAGTCCAGAAATTGCAAACCAGATACTTGGAGGCAACAGAGCCTTGGCCATAAAACTTGACAAGAATACTATATACGAAGATTCACAACACGGGGGCATGTTCAGGAAAAGAAACTGTCTCGCCTTCACGAACGTACGGCCCACCAACGATATAAAGCGCGAGGAGATAGAATTCATTAACGACGTGTTGGGCCATGAAGCGAACGAAACGATACTTATAGCGATAGGCAACCCAGACAGTCTTGAAGGCGCCTTCGAAGAATTCACATCAGCCTATACCTCCTAGGATTAGAGTCTTAGAAGATACGTGTTCCTGTAAATCTTCTTCCCGTTCCTTATGCTGTACAGTGTATAAGATGCCTTGGGCACAAGCTTGTAGAAAGTGAAGAAGTTCTTCGTCATCAGCTTGTCGCTTATGTACATGTCAATGCCATTGTCAATGATCTCCACCTTTCCTATGAATGCGCCCCTTGCCTCGATGAACTTCGTTATCCTCTGGCGCATCTCGATCACTTTCTCACGCTCGCCCCTGATCTGGATTATTGCTTCGTAATAACCAGAGCTTTTTCTGTAATCGTCCTGGCAGATCATGTGCTCCATCTTCAGCCTTATCGTCTTCTCGAAGGTTACATGATCGTCATCAACAGGGATTGTCACTTCTATATCTGCGCTCCTTTCATCATACTTTTTTACCGTTATCTCGCACTTGGAGCCGCACAGATCTCTTGAAAGCACCATGGCTAGCGTATCCTTGTTGAACTCCTTGTGACCCTCCGCTGTCCTTATCCTGCCGCACCTCTTGCAGTACTCTATCCTGGCGCGGAATGGAAAATCTCTCGATATCCTCTCGATGACGCAGAATTCGCAGAATTCTCCTACGAATCTTGCATCCTTGCTCGACCTGCTGCACGTTGGGCAATATCTTATCATTGTGATACACTTGCTATAATCAGTTACGAATAATGCTTGCTTACTATGGCCCCGTAGGCCGGCCTCGTTACGAAGACGCTGAGCAGCGCCCCGAATATCGTGGCTTCTGAGAATCCTATCACAGTAACAAGAGACGTTGAAAGGAACAGCGGCATCATTGCCATCACCAACAAGGCGGCATCTGTCCATACTATGTAGAATGCCTTGTTGAGCAGTACGCCTGCAGACAGGTCTATCTTCTTCGCGATTATCTCGTCTGTTATTATGATCTGGGCGTCTACGCCAGTGCCTATGACAGCAATCATTCCCGCCACAGCTGCAAGGTCTATCGTTCCCACAAGCCCTATTATCGAGACTATTATGAACAGCTCCATCGCGGTTGTCAGGAGTATGGGCGCAACGAGGAAAATCCTCCTGTATCTAAGCGTTATGAAGATCGACACTGCTATGACTGCTACCAAGCCGGCTATCCCGCTTATGTACAGGAAGTGCGAGCCAAGCGTTGCGGGTATCGTTTCCGGAGTGCCAGGTATCACGGCAACTGGCAATGCCCCTCCGCTCAACACGCTTGCTATGGTCTTAGACATGTTGTTTGAATATGCAAGCCTCTGCGATGTGGGTATCGTGAGCGGCGCGACCCCGCTTATCTGGTAGCTGCTGCTCACGTTGCCTTCTGTTATCGAGGGCGATAGCGTAGGCGCTGATATCAGCCCGACCAGCGGCCACGAATCTATCACAGTGGCATTGACCGAGACGTTAAGGTAGCTGGGGCTCATGTTTGCAATGCTCTCGGTTCTTACAGTATAGTTCAGTGATTCCAGATAGGAAATAAGGCTCTGGTTAAGCCCGGAGCTGACAAATATCGTCTTGTACTTCTGCTTGTTTGTGGAAAAGAAGTTCTCGGCATTGCTTATGCTGGTGCCGGTTGCAGATACGGTGATCACAGGTATGGTATCATTGCCCCACGCAAGCGCGGCCTGCATCTCCTGGAGGGCCAGGTTCTGCGGTATGTGTCCCTCCCGTCCGACCCATGACTGGTTTATGAGTATTACAGCCTGCTCCGGCCTGTCGAGGAACATGTACAATGGTTTGTTCGCCTGGCCGAACACCGCTACTGAGAAAGGCTTCTCAGCCTGCTGCGTTATATAGAAGTCAACTAGCCACTCGACCGTGCCGTTGAGCACGGAAGGAGGTGCCGCGCCTATGCTTCCCTTCAATATCCCTGTCCCGTTTATCGCTTCCTTTCCGCTGACTATCCCGTCAAACCTTCCCTGCGCCTCTATGAGACTCAGGGTCTGGTTCACCTGGGCCTGCGATGCGGACGGAGTGGTAATGTAGAGCTGCGAGTCACCCACGCCCTCTATTGTAACCTGCTGCAGTCCAAAGGTTGAAAGCCTGTTCTGCAGCGCAGTTATCAACGAGCTCATCGCTGTCACATTTATCCCATGGGCTAGAGTCACAGGTATCTGGGTGCCGCCAACGAACTCTATTCCAAAGTGAAGCCCAAAGTAAAGGTCGCATGCCGTAAGCAGGGCTACGACTGCTATGAGCGTGAGTATCCTTCTGTCACGCAGGTAAGAGCGCCTGTTCTTTACGGTGTCATTTTCATCGGTCATATCCTAGCATCCTTTTTCTGCTTGTACCACAGTATTATCGGAGTGTTTGCCAGCCATGTGGTGAACAAATCTGCGATCAGGCCGAAGAGCACTACGCTCGCTATTTCGAAATACGTCGGTATGAATGTGAAGTAAGAGATCACAAGAAGTATAGAGAACGTGATTATTGCAGCGCTTGTCATCGTTATTCCTGTCTTCATGGTAGAGAAGGCCCTCTCGGACGGCGTGCCCTCCCCCCTCTTTATTATCCTAATCGCAGCCAGCATGTCCGTATCTATGGAGTAGCCTATGAGCATCAGAAGCCCTCCTATCGATGCGACTCCAAGCGGTATTCCAAACAGGCCCATAGCTCCAAGCGCGATCAGTATGTCGTTGCCTGCTCCGAATACAACGGAGAACGAAGGTATCGGCGTCCTGAATATGAAGAAGACAACTATCGCCACAAGTATGAACGATGAGATTATGACCCAGAACATCTGGCCTAGGAAGTACGAGCCAAGAGTAGGTGTCACCTCCTGGTATGTATACGAAGTAAATGGTATAACGCCCTTAAGCTCCGACACCACAAATGTCTGGTAGGTTGCAGAAGCATTGGTGTAGGCGTTGTTTCCAGTGGCAAGCATCTCGGCCGCATCGGTGGAGTTTACCGGGAAAGTTTTCCCTGCAAGAAGCGGCTTTAGCGTTGTGATCATCAGGTTTGCCTGCGAATTCATGCTGGTAAGCGCTGATGTGGCGTTTGACTGCTGTGCGGTCAGTTCGTTCTTCACCGTCGCATTAGTTGGCTGGTTGACCAGCTCTGCCTGCAGAATTGCAACCTGCGCCGCAGCTGCCGTATAATTCGAGTCGTAGTCATAAAGGTTTATGAGGTTCTGCTGCGCGCTGGCAAGGCTTGCGTTCGCCGCTATTGTCGCTTCCACTCCTCCTGGGGATATGGACACGCTCGCCTGCGCACCAGGTATCTTGGCGTTTATCTCGTTTGTAAGATTTTGTATGTTGACGCTGGAGTTTGTCTGCAGCTGCACCTGCACTCCCCCTCTCAGGGTAGAGTCCAATGGTATGTGTGGTATGAAATACAGGCTGATCAGAAGCAGAGCTATCGGTATTATGATTAGTCTCTTGTAATTCTTCATCTCGTATATGTTCGGCAGTTGCATCAAAATCCGTCCCTCTTGTATCCTATTAGTGCTATTATATTAAAAAGCAATACACGCTAATTCCCACTAGGATGCGTATATATTTATTGGTTGAAAACATTTAAAGAACAGGTAGATGCTTTGGGAACAAAGATGGGCAAGAGCAAGGCCAGGGCCAGGCGGTACCGCATCAGCGAGCAGGCGAAGGTAGACTCTGGAATATTCGATGAGAAGACGATGATAAGCCTAGGCAAGTTCTTCAACAAAGGCGTGATAAGCAAGCTGAATTTCGTGACGGCGAGGGGAAAAGAGGCGGATCTCTACATAGCCGAGCCAGGCGAATCGGAAATAGTCAAGGGGGAGAAGTACATTATATTGAAGTTCTTCAGGGTAGAGACGTCGTCGTTCTTCAAGATGGAAGACTACATGATAGGCGATCCGAGGTTCTCTAGGATAAAGGCGACCAGCAAGTTCGAGCTTGTCAAGCTGTGGTGCAAGAAGGAGTTCGGCAACCTAGAGGTCGCAAGGAGGGCGGGCGTCCACGCTCCAAAGCCCCTCTTCTTCAGCGGCAGCATACTCGCGATGTCATTCATCGGCGAGGATTCGATCCCAGCGCCGCAGCTGAAAAACATAGAGTTGGAATACCCGGAAGAGACCTTCAAGACGATACTGGAGGACATAAGGAGGCTATACAGGGCAAGGCTGGTCCATGCGGACATGAGCGAGTACAATGTACTCATAAGCAATAATGTCCCATATATAATAGATTTCGGCCAGGCAGTTGACATCGACCATCCCAAGGCGATGGACTTCCTAAGCAGGGATGTCTCAAACATGCTCGACTATTTCTCAAAAGTATATGGGATAGAAAAAGGGTTCGCGGAAACCATGAAGTGGGTCACTTCTGCTGGACCAAAGAGCTAGCCAGGCTCTTTTTTATAATCGAGTCGAGCTTGCACTTCTTGTATAGCTTGTCAATCACTTCCGCTCTCGCAGATGTGGACGGATTCCTCGCCCTTATCGAGCACACATCAGGATATTCCTTAATAGAGATCTCGTATGTGCCAAGCCTCTTGGCTTCGTTTATGATCTCCTGCTTGTCAAAGGCTATCAACGGCCGCATCACAAAGTTTTTCATCTGCTGCTCCGTTGCGATAAGGTTCTTCACTGTCTGCGATGCGACCTGGCCAAGGCTTTCGCCAGTCGCTATGACATCGGCACCCTCGTCTTTCGCGATCTTCTCCGCCATCTTGTATATGAACCTCTTGAAAAGCACGAGCTCGTACTCTTTTGGGGTGCCCATCGTCGCTGCCTGGAAAATATGCGAGGGCACAAAGTACACTTTCGATGGATAATATCCGCGGAGCACGCCGAGCAGCTCTTTCATCTTCGAATTCGCCGCCTTCTCATTTTTCGGATACGCGTGAAGGTGCAAGTAAATGGGAGCAAGGCCCTTTTTCATGGCGTATATCGATGCAACAGGCGAGTCGATTCCGCCAGAGAGCAAAATCACCGCCTTCCCTGACGTGCCAACCGGAAGCCCTCCTGCTCCCTTCACCTTTTCCTTTGTGAGCAGTGCGCTGTCTTTTGTTATGTTTATCAGAAGTTCCTTATCGCCATCGCGGTCAAGTATGAAGCCGAACTTTTTCTTGTTCTTCAGAAATGCGCTTATGAGCTCCTGTGAATTATATTTGAGGCCTTTATAGGATCTATGCGCCTCGACCCTGACCTTGTCGCCCTTTTTGTAGAGTTTTGCAGAAGTCTTCAATATCTCCGGGATCTTGTTGCCGATGATTATCACAGGCGCAAACCAGGAGACGCCAAACACGCGAGAAAGCCTGTCCATTATAGCTTCCGAATCAGAGCCCTTTCCTAGATGTAGCACGAACCTGTCCCTTGCGTTTTCCAGTTTGTTGTACTTCTCGCCCCTAAGCGCGAGCTCCACATTCCTGTATAGCTGCTTTATGAAGCTGCCCCTGTTCCTGCCCTTTAGCCACAGCTCGCCAAAATGTATTACTATGAGTCCGTTATCCTTCAAGGAAACCACTAACGAAAAGGTATTAAAGCAAACGCTATAAAATATCAATGCATTAATCTATTAATATTAGCGGTATCTCTATGAATCTTAATCTGAAAGCAAGGCTGACTGCGTTCCTTAACAACTCGATGCACATACTCGCAATCAGCTACAAGCCTGACTCTGCGGAATACAACAGGAGCGCGAAGGTCATAATACTGGGCATACTGATCATAGGCGTCCTCGGTTTCATAATATCGATAATATTGGGATTCATAAGTGGCGTGCCGATCTAGTTGTTTGCATGGATATAGAGATAGATTTCACAAAGACAGCGCAAGATAACGCTGACTCCTACTACAAAAAGTCGAAGAAGCTCCTGACAAAGAAGGAGGGCGCGGAGAAAGCAGTGAAGGAGCTAAAGACCAGGCTTGCTAAGGCGGAAAAGGACGCAGTTGCGTCTGAAAAGCCAAGGAAAGTGCTCATCACAGTGCAAAAGGAGTGGTATGAGAAGTTCCATTGGTTCTTCACAAGCAACAACATGCTTGTAATCGCGGGCAGGGATGCGCACCAGAACGAGATGCTCAACTCGAAGCACTTCGAGGATAGTGACTTGTTCTTCCATGCGAACATTTTTGGTGCACCTGTAACAATATTGAAGAACGGGAGGGACTCGAACAGCGAGATAAGGCAAGAGGTGGCGCAATTCGCCGCATCTTATTCCAGCGCATGGAAGGAAGGGCTTCATGCCGTGGATGTATATGCGATGAAGAGAGAACAGGTAAGCAAGTCAACAGGAAAGGGTTCGCTTGGGACAGGAAGCTTCTTGCTCTCAGGCGAGCGGGACTGGTACAGGAGCGTTAGACTGTCGCTTGTGATGTTCGTAAAAGAAGGGAAATTGTGCACCGTGCCGTATGTGACATTTGAAAAGATAAAAGACTCTGCGGGAAAGCACGCGGTGATCGAAATAGGCAATGACAAGAAATCGGATACCGCGAAGAAGATAGCGAGAAATCTTGGCTATGATGACATAGACACCATAATGCAGCATCTTCCAGCAGGAGAATTCAGAGTACAATAATCAGCGACGCCAAAGTCCTGCATTCTCAGTGTGGAATCTGGGCGACTGCCACCAATATTCCAGAGGCCGTTGTGAGGCAACTATTTCGCCTTTCTTTATGAACACAACGCTGCCCACAAGATGGTCTCTCCAATGCGATATTTTCTCCCAGGGTGCGTCATCTATGTCCTTGGAGAGACACCAGCGTCTGCCGTCACCGTCTTCCAAGACAAGGCCCGTAGACACAACACGCATGACATATGCCCGCGCGTCAGCCCTGAGCATGACACTGACAGAGTCGACACTGCGCAATATATATCTTCCATCGGGCAGGGCATCTCTAGTAAGCTGGAATATCTCACGCAGTAAGGCGCCAAAGTTTTGTATGTAGTCTAGCCTGGGCTCGAACTTTGTCCCTGCCTCCAACTTCGCTAGCCCCTTGCTGCCGGCCGCCATGAGGAAGCACTGGAACGCTTCCAATATTTAAGCCTTTTTTGAGGCTTGACAATCGTAGTAATTATGCAGGGGGTGAGATTTGAACTCACGAACCCCTAAGGGACCAGGCCCTGAACCTGGCGCGTTTGACCAAGCTCCGCGACCCCTGCGTCTAACTCTTAATAATTTATAGTTTATTAGTAGTTAGTATTTATATTAAGCTATATCGGGGGCAGAGCATGAAGGACGGAAAAATCAGCATGGGACTTGCGACAGGCGCGGGACTTGCAGCGATAATAGGCGCAGGCATATTTGTTCTCAGCGGAACAGCAATAGCGCTCGCAGGTGCGAATGCGCTTCTCGCATTTGTCATAGTCGGAATTGTCGCGATAATAATAGCGCTTGAGATAGGAGAGCTCGGCTCCATACTGCCGAACACAAAAGGAGCATCTTATTCATACACGTACAAGGCATTCGGCAGCGAGCTCGGTTTCATAACAGGAATAGTCCAATACTTCAGCTATGCATCAGGAATAGCGGTCATAGCGCTCGGCTTCGGATCGTATCTATCCTCGCTCTTCGGGATAACAGCCATAATCTACAGCACAATTTTCGCAATAGTGCTCATAATAGTGCTCGCCATAGTGAACCTCATCGGAATAAAGAGCGCGGTCGAGAGCGACTTTGTCTTGGTAATCATAAAGGTGGTCGTTCTTCTCGCATTCATAGGCTTCGCACTGCTCTATGCGTTCGGAAACAACTTCAGCGTGGCGAATTTCCAGACAACGGCGGCGCAGGGTGGAATTTCATCGCTCTTCGCGGCAAGCATAGTGATATTCTTCGCATATTCGGGGTTCCAAACGGTGTCAACTTTCACATCAAAGGTCAGGGGCGGCTCGAAAAAAGCCGCGATGGCAATATTATACTCCGTAATCATAAGCATAGCGCTCTACGTTCTTGTGGTGCTCGCGCTGATACTGCTGCAGCCGACAAGCCAGTACGCTATAACCGCTGACCCGCTTGCAACTGCGCTCATTGCTACGAACGCGCCGCAGTGGATGTTGATTATTGTCGGGATAGGCGCCCTGATCGCTACGGCGTCGGCAACAATAGCCAGAATACTCGCATCATCCAGGGTCCTCTACCAGATGGCCGAGGACAAACTGCTTCCAAAGCCGCTCGCACGCTTTAACAAGAAAAGGGACGTTGCAACGAACGCCGTGATACTCTCCTCAATAATAGGCATCGTGATGTTATTCTCTGGAAATATCTACCAGATAGCTGCGATAAGCAACTTCGGTCTGTTGTTTGCATACATGATGGCGAGCCTGGCGCTGATACACTATAGGAAGAGGGGCATTGTCGGTGAATTCAAGATGCCAGGTTATCCATATCTACCTGTAATAGCCATAGTGGCGCTGCTCCTGTTCATGATTGGAATGCCAACAGTATCACTCATCATAGGGGTAATAATGGTGTTCGCACTGATAATAATCTATTATACGCTAAGAGAAGTAGAGTCAAAGAAGATAGTGAGGGTAAAACTTTTCAGGTAATTGCATGCTCATAGGAATAGTCGGCGCGCCGAACAAGGGGAAGAGCACTTTATTCTCAGCCATGACCATGAACGAAGTGCCGATAGCCGATTATCCTTTTACGACGATATCTCCCAACCTTGGCATTGCATATGCAACAAAACCGTGCGTACATGTGGAGTTGGGAGTCAAGTGCAATGCAAGAAACTCTCTATGCGTGAACGGGACAAGGATGTTCCCGATAAACGTGATAGACGTTGCAGGGCTTGTTGAAGGAGCCCATGAAGGCAAGGGGATGGGCAACCAATTCCTGAATGATCTTGCAAATGCGGATGCATTGATAATAGTTGTCGATGCGAGCGGGAGGACGGATCCTGGCGGCAACAAAGCGACAGGCGCGAACCCAGTCGATGACGTGAAGATTGTAAACGATGAACTGGCACAGTGGATCGCAGGGATAGTAAAGAAGCACATGAACACGATTTCGAGGAGGCCAGATGGAGCCGATGCACTGTTCGAGGTCCTGGCCGGGTTCAGGGCTACAAAAGAGGAGATAGAGCACGCAGCCAATGCAGCATTCCTTTCAACAAGCAAGCCGAACTGGCCGGATGACAAGATACTCGCGTTTTCAAAAGAGCTGGTCAAGCAGATAAAGCCGACTATAATAGCGGCTAACAAGTCCGATGTCGAGGGCTCGCAGAAGAACATAGCTGCGTTGCAACAGGCGTTCGGCAGTGATTCCGTTGTCCCGTGCTCAGGCGCGATGGAGCTGGCTCTGAGGAAGGCAGCGAAGATAAAAGTGATAGAGTATACCCCAGGGGCTAGCGAATTCACATGGGTTGACAAGAACGCATCCCAGGAGCGACTCGATGCGCTCAAGCACATGCAGGACTTCCTGAAAACTAGGGGCACGAATGTACAGGAGCTGATAAACAGGGCGACGTTCGGTCTATTGGACAATATTGTAGTTTATCCCGTAGAAGACGAGCACAAGTACACGGATCATTTCGGCCATGTGCTTCCTGATGGTATACTAATAAAGAGAGGATCGACTGCACTTCAGCTTGCGGAGAAGATACACACTGAGATAGCGAAGAGCATGCTCTATGCGGTCGATGCAAGAAGCAAGAAAAGGCTGAGCAAGGACTATGTGCTCCACGACAACGATGTGATAAGGATAGTGAGCGCCGCAAAGTGATAAGATAAAGCTTATAAGCCTCATTTGAAACAATCCTTTATGAAAAAAGCAACGGTTTTTGTAACAGGCTCGCTTAGCACGCCGAAGAAGTGGTGGAATTTTTACGGCAAGATAGCAGGTACGGCCAAGAGACTGGGATATAAAGTTAAAACGAGTAAAGAAATGATAAAGCACGATAATCCAGGTGCGATTTACAAGGAGTTCTTGAAGATAATGAAAGATTCAGACCTGATTATAGCAGAAGTGACCAATCGCTCCACAGGCACTGGAGTCGAAGTAGGTTATGCGTTAAAACTAAAGAAGCGCATCATCTGCATGGCGCATAAAGACGCGAGCGTCACAAAGATAATTTTATCTCCTGCGCAGCTTGGTCTGATAAAAACCATAAGATATTCGACAGAGAAAGAGGCTCTGAAGAAATTAGAAACAGCACTAACGCGTGGCTGGTAGATTATCTCAAGCTCCTCCATGCCTGGCAGCAGAGAGCGCCGAGATGAGCGGTATGAGTACAAGCAGTATTACTACCGGAACCAATACAGAATAAGTTGCAAAATAGGTCAGCGTGATTGAGGTCAGCGATTTCGGCGAGATGTAGAACAGCAGCAGATAAATTATGAATATCGCGATTACATAGATCAAAGCCGCGTACAGCGCATTTATCAGTCCCACGTATGCTGCAGTACCGACCCTGCTCCGCATGGAGCCGACCATCTCTCCAAGCCACAGCGCGACTATGAGTGGAAGTATAAGCGAGCCTGGCAGATAGATTATCCAGCGGCCTATCGAAGTGATAAGATTTCCTATGTTTGCGCTTCCGTATGGCGCAGAGCCGAATATGGGTACGAGTATCAGCTCTATTATGACGCCGAATATAAGGAATATCAGCCAGAAGGTCATAGGTCCGGCGATGTCTATCTCAATTGGACCGGTTCGCATCTTCTCTACGACATCCTCTTCGGCTGCCAAATTCTCACAATAACACTCTCTACGAGAAACTATAAAAAGGTTCATAGCAAATCATAATAAGGGAAAAGTAGGAGGTGCAATCATGCCAGGATTAAGCTCACCGCAGTCTTCAGCAGGCATTCTTAGTTTCTACGATGCTCAGACTCCGGGGCCAAAGTTCAACCCAAAGATAGTACTTGCGATCGTCGTCATCTTCGTGCTAATAGTACTAATTGTAAACCACATCATCTACGCGTAGAAGCAGCCTATTCCTTTATCTTCTTGACAAGATGCTTTATCAGCACCTCCGCGACGTTTACCTTCGTGACCTGCTTGAATCCCTGCCACGACATGGTAGGATTTGTCTCTATCACATAATAGCCGTCCTTGTCCTCCGCGATGTCGACGCCCACGTACTCAAGTTTGAGCACCTCCGCGGTCTTTATCGCCATCTCCTTCATTTCCGCGTCAGCCTTCGCTGGAAACACATCGGCTCCCTGCGCAACGTTGCTCTTCCATCCCTTCCCCTTCCTGAATTCTGCGCCGAGAACCTGCCCTCCCACCACAACGACACGGTAATCACCACCTTTCTTCTTCTCGATGTACTTCTGCAGGTACATCGGCTTGTTTATGTTCGCGAAATTGCTGAAAACATGCATTGCAAAATCAGGATCGCTGACCCGGAAGACGCCGTAGCCCATCGCGCCCCTCAGCGGCTTGACGACTACTTCTCCCATCTCCTTCACTGCTCCATAAGCAACGAACATGTCCTCGGTCACGCACGTCTCCGGCACGCGGATTCCGCTCTTTGCAAGCATTGCGATAGATGCGAACTTGTCGCTTGCAAGAAGCCAGCTGACCACTTCATTCATCACAAAGATTCCAGACTGTTCTATTGCCCTTACAGACCACAATCTGCTTCCGAACTGCTCGAAGTCCTTTATTATCCCGAGATGCCTCAGGAAGGCGCCGTCTACAGAAACTACCTCCGGCGCGCCTCTTGCTATAAGCTGGGATATGCTTATCTTGCCCTTCTTCATCGAGATACCGAGCTTGTCCACGTAAATGTTCATGCGCTCGTGTCCCATGGACTTTATCGCATCGTTAAGGTCGACTATGTCCTGGTTGTTGTACTCAACTTCAAATGGCCTTATCAAACCGATCTTGATTCACTCACCAGATAAATCAGACTACCCTGAAGGTGTCTCTTTTAGATTCCGTAATGTCGCCGTTCTCGGCCATTATGTAGAGTATAGCCCTGCATCCCTCTTCATCTATGCCAGTAGCCTTTGATATGTCTGCAACGCTCGTGGTCTTCGTCCCTATCGCTTTCATTATTTTCTGCGCGTTCTTGCTGACGAAAGACTTCATCGTGATGTAATATTTCCTGTTGAACGCCCTTGTGCCGATCACCTGGCCTGACCTGATGCTGGCCTCAAGCTCTGCGGATATCGCAGATGCCTCTGTCTGGTTTGCAACTACAAGGAAGCCGTTTTGCTCCAGCATCTCAAGAGTACTAGTGCCCCCGCCAGCCGGCTGTGCCTGCAGAATCCTTTCAGGAATCCTTATCTGCGGTATCTGTATCTGTACGGTCACGGCCTTCTGCGGCTGCTGCTTTTCCCTCGGCTCGCGCTTCCCCAACAGGTATTTGTTATAAACGCTCTTCGCGATTCCGTACTTGAATGTCTGCTCTCCAGCCTTCTTGAACGGAGAGACGAGCTTCCTTTTTATGAGGCCTACGAGTATCTTCCTCTCGCCTTGGTTGAGCGCCTGCTTGAGCTTCTCCTTTGTCCTGTCGTTGTACCTTATCGTGTCGAGCTTCTTCAGCACCGCGAGCTCATCGTTTGTAACGTTGGGCCCGGACACCGCTTGAGGTGCCTGCTGTTGTGGCCTTGCAGGCGGTTGCTGCTGCTTCTGTTGCATTATAAGGTCTGCGATATCGCTCTTCTTTGCGACTATGAAATACTTGTCTGAGTCGGGATGCTTGAAGAAGTCTATCTCATCCCCCTCCTTGAGCCCCAGGTATTTTATCATGTCAAAGGGCAGATAGACTACCAGCTTGTCCTTCGCCTTGTAGATTTTTGAAATTGTATCACCTGCAATAAGAATTTTAATAACCCCCTTACAAGTTATGATATGCAAAGCTTAAAAGGATTCTCACATGGCGTGAAAAAGGGCATAATCGCCAACGATAACGACATAAGAATGGCAACCGAACCTATCAAGATGCACGCCAACAAATACAGCCACGGGCGCGTCCTGATACTCGGTGCAAGCCAGGAATGGCGCGGTGCCGCCCTCATGGCAGCCTATGCTGCGGACAACGCGCTTGCGGCATTGAGGACAGGAACAGGATTCGTTACCATTGCGGCAACAAAGAAACTTATTTTCGCGGCAGGGAAGCTTTCACCCGTTTTCGTCGTGAAGGAATTGAAGGGAGAAGTGATCACTGACACGAAAGAGATAGGCGCAATAAGGCACGACGTGATAGTAGTAGGTCCAGGTCTTGAGAAATCAAACATAAGCGCCAAGTTCCTCGAAGCCGTAGCAAAACTTGAAAAGAAAAAGGGCAACATGATGATAATAGATGCGGCTGCGCTCGGCGTGCTGAAGGGCCACGAGCGCCTGATCGGCAAGAACATGATACTGACTCCTCACGACGGCGAATTCAAGGCATTGACAGGAATAGATCTGAAGGACGGGAAGCTCGAAGAGAGGATAAACGCTGCAAAGGCCTTTGCAAAGCAGCACAGGTGCACTCTTGTGCTGAAAGGTCATGAAACCATAGTTACAGACGGCAAGAGGATAAAGATAGACGTGTCAAAGACTCCTGCGCTCGCAACGATGGGCACAGGCGATGTGCTCTGCGGGATAATAGCGAGTTACGCCGCATCGCACAAGGAGCCGTTCGAGAGCGCAGTGGCGGGAGTACATGTGCACTCGATCATCGGAGACGAGCTTTTCAAGAAAAAAGGAGTCCACATAACTGCACAGGATGTCATAGACGCGATTCCAGATGTATTAAAAAGATTCGATGTGATTAAATAACGTCGTGGTCTGATGGACAAATCACCAGCTGCAAAGATGATAGATGAACTGACAAGGGAGCTAGCCAAGGCGCTGAAGGGCTGCGGCTACGACCCAGATCTCCTCAAGAATACTATCGACTTTTCGAAGGACAAGGGCTTCGGCGACATATCCTGCTCTGTGGCATTCAGGATCGCGAAGCAGAAGCCGGGCAGCCCGCACGACATAGCGCAGAACATAGTGGACAAGCTCGAAGACAACGAACTGATAAAGCAGGTCACGGTTGACCATGGTTACATAAACTTCTACATAGAGAGAGTGAAGTATACTGCTGACACGATAGAATATGCGTGCGCGATAGAGCGCGGAAGCCCGATATCTGATCTGGGCCAGAAGCAGAAAGTCATAATAGAATATCCGAGCGTAAACCCAAACAAGCCCTGGCATCTCGGCCATCTGAAGAATGCGGTTCTTGGAGATGCGGTCGCGAACATACACGACGCGTGCAGCTACGATGCCGAGCGAGAGGACTACATAGAAGACCTTGGATCACAGGTAGTGGAGAGCGTCTGGGGCTACCTCAACCTGAACAAGGAGTCCGGAGACAAGAAGTTCGACCAATGGCTCGGCGAAGAATATGTAAAAGTAAACCAGCGCATGCAGGAACAGGACATGAAGGATGAGCTCTCAAAGCTTTTGCAGCTGATGGAGCAGCACGGTACCTATGAATCGAAGCTTGCGAGGGAGATATCAGAGAAGTGCGTCATAGCGCAGAACATAACGGCAGCGAACTACGGGATATTCCGCGACGTTCTGATCTGGGAGACAGACATAATCGCCGCCAAGCTGCTTGAGCAGGGATTCGAACTTCTAGAAAGGGCGAAGGTAGTCGAGAAACCGAAGGACGGGGAATTTTCAGGCTGCATTATCATTGATCTTTCCAAGATAAAGGACCTGCCGCAGGAATTCAAGGGACTAAAGGAGCTCACAAAGGTGCTGATACGCGCAGACGGAACGCCTACGTATGTGGCAAAGGACATTGTATTCCACATGTGGAAGTTCGGCATGATAAAGGACCCGTTCAGCTACAAGCCATTCATAGAGAAGCAGCAGAACGGCAAGCCGCTCTACACAACAGCGTCGCAGGGCAAGAGGATGAACTTCGGTGGCGTGCGCGATGCGATAAACATCATAGATGTGAGGCAGAGCTACCCGCAGAGCCTGTTGAAGTTGGTATTCAACTGCATGCACAAGGAGGAGATAGCGGAGGGCATAATGCACTTGGCATATGGGGAGCTGGAGATGGAATCCGGAGTGTCGCTTTCAGGGAGGAGCGGCAACTGGATAGGCAATACCGCAGATGATCTCCTAAGCGAGACGCAGAAGAAGACACTCACTTTGATAAGCGACAAGTCCAAGCTATCGGACAGCGAGAAGGAAGCAGTTTCAAAGAGCGTGGCGCTGGGCGCAATAAAATTCGATCTGCTCAGACTGTCCCCGGAAAAGAAGACGATATTCTCGTGGGAGCGTGCGCTGTCGTTCCAGGGCAATTCAGGGCCATACTGCCAATACATGTATGCAAGGGCAGTTAGGCTGCTTCAGGATTCCGGCATGACCACCAAGCCGAACTACGACGCCAACGAAATAACGACCGACTATGAATTTGATCTTGTGAAGCTCATCTCAAGAATGCCTGGCTACATAGAAAAGGCGTGCGCGGAGCTGCGCCCCAACGTGGCCGCGGATTACACGATAAACCTTGCCGCGGAGTTCAGCAACTTCTACGAGGAGTTGCCGATACTGAAATCGATAGACGAGAAGCACAAGCAGGGAAGGCTTGCGCTTGTGCTCGCGTTTGCAAACACGCTGAGATACTCGCTCGCACTTCTCGGCATCCCGGTCGTGAACAGGATGTAAGTGGTAAAGCATGGGCAAAATTATCCCAAGGGTGAGGTTCAGCGTAGGGTCGATAGCCGACACGTTTTTCGCATTCCATTATCTTCTAAGCAGCACAGAGCGTAGAGGTTGGAGTGAGGTAATTTACCGGGCATATCCCGATTTAAAAACAGAGCTGGAGGGCATCGATGACAAAAAGAAAAGAGAGCGGATCGAACGCAATTTTCTCGAGGTGGTATTCACGGCAGAAGGAAAGGTATTGCAAGAAAAGGCGAAATCCACGCAAGCGGAATGGGATAAGATAAACGACAGGATACTCGGTGCGCTTTCCGAGGTCGTGGAGCAGGACTGGTCTAACGACGACGCGCGGATATCCGGCAGGATTACAGTCAATCCGATGGGCCCGCGTTATCTTGAAACGAGAACATTCGATGTTTTTTACAGAAGGCCTACCGAGCGCATCGTCTACTTTGCAATACACGAGATTTTGCATTTCATATATTTTGAAAAGTGGGAAACGATATTCCCCAAAACACCAAAAGAAGAGTTCGAAATCCCGCATCTCATCTGGGCGCTGAGCGAGATGATGCCAGGAGTGGTATTAAACGATGAAAGAATCCAGAAGGTTTTCAAGTATAAATTTACGTCTAATCCGGAGTTCGAAGCTCTCAAACTGGATGGCAAGCCGCTTATGTCTCACATAAAGGAGCTTTATGATGATAGAAGGGACTTCGAGGACTTCCTGAGAAAGTCGTTCAAATTCGT
This sequence comes from uncultured Microcaldota archaeon, assembly GCA_963762345.1. Taxonomy (GTDB): domain Archaea; phylum Micrarchaeota; class Micrarchaeia; order Micrarchaeales; family Micrarchaeaceae; genus JAJZYD01. The sequence goes on along the minus strand of CAVXKI010000008.1, from coordinate 13,853 downwards.
CAAAGCGCATGAAAAGGAGATAAAATCACTGACCAGCACTTAACCATGCGGTAATTGCACACCTGCCAATCCCATTTAAATAGTATTAACCAATATAAAGCAAGGGCTCCTAGCTCAGCTTGGATAGAGCGATGTCCTCCTAAGACATAGGTCGCGGGTTCAAATCCCGCGGAGCCCGTAGCTTATACATCAATATTAAATAATGTTGTTAATTATAGATTAGAAAAGGGGTTTAGGTGGCGAAAGAAAGCAAGAAAAAGGAAGAGCCTGTGATGCTAGTAAGGCCAGCCATACGGAGCCTCGGCCTCGATTATCTCCACGTGTCGCTGCTCATTCTTGTAGTAATACTTATCGGGCTCGCGGTCGCGCTCTCTGCGTTCCATGCGGGGGCATCACTGCTCAATTGCCCTTATGGCATAACAAACAGCAGCACATGCATCACCCCGCATCACACAAGCATGCAGGCGCTAGAGGCCGCTGAAAGCGCAATAGCAAGCTACGCCCCTACAAACTCATCGCTATCGCTGCTTCCGTACTACTCAGAGCCAAACCTTGCCACGGTATCCTACCTGTCTAACCAGAGCGAATGGCTTGTGGTAGTGCCGTATCTTTATCCCGCAAACACCAGCCAGACACTCTACTTCTCGATGCTGTTCTACGATTCCAATCTCACGCTTGTAAGGCCGTTCCTCCAGATACCGGCTTCGCCATATCCGTCGCAGAATCAGGTAGTGGCGCTCGGTGCGGTAAGCCTTTATGGCAAGAGCCAGTGCACATACAACTCCACAGCAACGATGCCGATCTATGCATTCATAGACCCGTACGCGCCCGGCGCGCTTGCCGGCATGAAGGACGGGATCAACGCGACAGACAAATTCGGCTCCGCGATAAACCTCACATACAAGTTCATATTCACTCCATATGCCACGCAGCTCTATGCAGGCTACGGGATCAACGCAACGCAGCAGAATGCCGAGGACCTGTTCTGTGCATCCCAGCAGCAAAGATTCCCGGCGTATCTGGCAAACTACACCATATTGTTCAACGGCGCACCGCTGGGCTACACCTCGCTCGAACAGGTAGCGCAGGGCTCAGGGCTGAACATGACGGTAGTTCAATTCATGCCTTGTAACCGCTCCGCAGGTACTGCAGAACCAGGCGCTATTCGCTAGCTTCTACAGCATAGTGACAACACCTACATACATAGTGAACTGCAAGTACCAGACCATACCGCAAACGCTTAACGATGTGATACACTACGCGATTAACCAGACAAAAGGTTGATGAATGCATTTGATAGTCGGGATAGACACTGGGAAAACGATGGCATACACATGCCTCGCGCTTGACGGGAGAATAGTTGGTGTTGATCACAAGGCATCTGGCGGGACCGACTGGATAATCGACCAGATAAACAAGATAGGTACTCCTTCTATAATTGCGTGCGACAAGGAGCCCAATGAAAATGCAAGGAAAATAGCAGCTGCGTTCAATGCAAGGATATTCTATCCAAGCAAGGAGTTGAGCTCTCTCGACAAGAGGCTGATCGCAAAGCCACACGGAATAACAAACCCGCACGAGCGCGACGCGTGCGCAGCCGCAGTGAAGGCCTACAACGTGCACGTAAACAAACTAAAGCAGGCGGATCGTGCGGCAAGGATGAACAATGTCAAGGATCCGGACAGCATAAAGGCGAAAGTGATCGGCAGATACTCCATAGAAGAAGCGATATCCAACAAGGAGGCAAACAGGAAATGATTATCTGCCGAGAGGAGCCCCGCACTTGCTGCAGAATTTTGAATCGATGCTGTTTTTTGCCCCGCACTTTGCACAGAATATGTAGCCACCGCCTCCTGCCTTTTGGGCAGGACTGGGCATCGCATTGGAGCCAGTTGTAATGTCACCGGATATCTGTTTGTCTATGTAATCGGCAAGCGCCTTCGCATCATCGCCCCTTAATCCGCCGATCTGGCCCTCCTGCTCGCCCGGCTTCATGAATCCCTGTTCTCCAGATGAAGTATATCCCTCGACTCTCAGGAATATTGAAGAGGAAATTATGCCCTTCTCGAACCTTACGCTGGTGACCTTGTTATATGGTATGCTCTCGAAATCCTTCCTTATGCCTGCCATGTTCCTGTTTATGATTATTATCCTCTTGTCAGTAGCAATTACTGTTGTAGGATTGACCACGTCGCCTCCAGGACCGACCCTGCGCTCCGTCGCTGTGACTTGTATCTGCTCATCCGGCCACAGCTGCGCCTTCGCGAGGTCGACATCTTCCTGATGAATTGCCATCTAACCACCCGTAAAACTACACGCCTAACAATTAAATAGCTTACTAAATCATTCAGCCATCAGCTGGCCGCCGAAAGCAATACCCCATACAAGTATCGGATACACTATCATCCTCTCCATGCCGCCCCTGCCAAGCCCGAGGTCGATTCCAAAAACAGAGCCGAGCACAAGTGCAGCAAGCGAGATTATCCCGAGTATTATTGATATGTACCTGAGCGGTATTTTCTCGAGCTTGTACGCCATTATCGCCGCGATTGCACCGAAGAAGAACGCAATGAATGCGAAGCTCAAGTGGATATCGCCTGTAGTCTCTGGAAACAGGCCTACGCCAAGCGCACCGACGCCTGAGAGTGCAACAACCTCTGGATAATATTCATCCTTGTATCCCCTTCTTATGAAGAATCCTGCAAGCACAAGCATGACCCCGAACAGAATTATCGATGAGTTGAAGATTGGCGCAGTAGCTCCTACACCGAGATCGCTTATGAAGTTATTTGCTACGCTGTAGCCCGGATAAAGCATCTCCGCAAGAATCATCATGAAAAGAAACTGAGCGGTGCCAACAAAAAGAAGCGTCCCAGCGATCTTCTTGCTGTTCATTCCCATACCCTAACTAATGTATGATAGATTTAAAAAGCTACTTTTGCATGTATAAACTCAGCGATTCAGTTGATTTATACTTATAGAGGTAGACTTAGTTTGCAAAAACTAAAATCACGACCAGAAAGGAGCAGGAATACTACTGCTTCACGCACTTTATCAATGGCGATAAGGTGCGGTGCCAACCTTCTTCCTGTCAAGGGTCTTTTGTACGCGATGGCGCACGCGAAGAGCAGCAGGCATGTTGCTGGCTCATCAAAACACGGATCAGCTGCAGCGGTCAGAAAATTATCGGCGCAGATGAAGGAGCTTTCCGAGTTTGCGACCGCGCTTCAGAGGATGAGGCAGTTCTCCGGCAGCGAGCTCTACAAGAACATCAAGCTTGCAACTGTCTCCTATGTTGATCTTTTCTATGCGCTTGACACAAAGGACAGGGATGCGTTCCTTGCCAGCTATGCGGGAAGCCATGGAAAGAAGATAGCGCACGAGCAAAACCTTTTGCTAATCCCTGCAATCATGGCATCAAGGGGAGAGCCGAAGTCGCAGGTCACGAGCTTCCTCATCGGCGCAATATACAAGATACCGTTCAGAGTTCTCTATCACTCGAGCAAGGCAGCGGTGCACATAGAGCTTCTGCAGCAGGCGATGGGCATAAAGGACACGCCAGATGGGCCGGTCAAGAGATTCTCCGATGCGCTGGCAAGGATGGACAAGGTTATGAGCAGCATAGAAGAGGGAGAGCTCAGGCCTGAGGTTGATGAGGACTTCAAGGAGAAGTTTGTCGATGAGGCAGTGCTGCTTTCACAGTCTACAAGCATGAACATAGCCGATTTTATTAGCGAGAAAGTGATGCCGCATGCGTTCACGGACAGGCTCGCAAGAAGGGTAATAAGAAGGCTTTAAATAAAGTTAAATATTAAGACTAACTGTTCCTATTAGCACAGGCTCCTCTCGTCTAGCTCGGTCAAGGACACGGCCCTCTCAAGGCCGAAACTCGGGTTCAAATCCCGAGAGGAGCACTTACATCTTTGGCCTCTGCCACAGCATTATCAGATTGCCTTCCGAGTCTCTAAAGAATGCACTCGCGCCGTACGGATTGAAAGCTATAGGACCATCGATTCTTGCTCCAGGCATCTTCTCCGCAGGTAGAAACTTGACAGATTTGCTTTCAAGTCCTCTCACCTCCGCCTTTATGTTTTTCACGGTAAAAGTGTTGTAAGCGAGCTTCCTGCTCTCCTGCTTTCCGGGCTTGACAAGCCAGAACTCCGACTTACCCACATTGAGCGATGCCCACCCGTCTTTCATTTCGCCGGTTCCTCTACCGTTCAGTGATCCTCCAAGCTTGCGCGTATAAAAATTAATCGCGCGGTTCATGTTCTTTATAGGGATCAGCGCTGCATGTCTAGATTTAGATAGCATATTTACACCCACACAGTATTTTGCGACAAAAAAGTATTTAAGCCATTCGTTTTCTGTGCTGACATCGAGATTCTAAACGTTTAAATTACTAGCTTTCGTTACGGATTACATCTGCTCTTGGTGCACCCATGATAAAGCTCAATCGCACACACCTAGTCATAATCATAGCCGTAATGGCATTCATCCAAGCCTGCATATTCACCCAGGGCGGCGTATTCGGGCTGCTTTCCATCCCAACACTGCCGAAGTCATTCCTGCCACTGTATGAAGGTCTCTTCCAATACCAGCCGCTGTCGTATCCCGGGCAACTGAATTTTGTGTATCCACCCCCACTGCTTCCGATAAACGCATTCGGGTATCTTCTCGACATAATATTTGGGGATATGGTAGCTTTCATAGTGGCCACGTTTCTCCCTATTTTCATTGCAGCGGCAGGTATGCTATACCTCATACTTGAACTTCTTGATGGTTCAGACTATGCCGTTCCCCTGGCGCTTGGCGGATCCGCGCTGATGATATTTGCGGTGGTACCGTTTTCAGTATACTGGTTCATGACCTTTGTCCCTGCAACGCTCTTCTTTATGTTGGAGATTTTCAAGGACGCAAACAAGAATGCAAAGGTAAACCCAAAAACGGCCTTCTGGCTTGCGCTCGTACTTTCACTGCAGATCGCATTCTCGAATTACACCGCAGTCGTAGGGGAGGGCGTCTTCTTTCTTGTGTTCTTTGCAGCCATGCTCCCGCTTGCAAGACGCGGTACAAGGCAAAGAATCGTGAAGGTATCTGCAATGGCGGTTGCCATAGCATTGATCATAAACTCAAACCTTATAACAAGCAGCTACCTGCTCTACATGGGCAACTATGCCCAGTACTTCAACGGCGCCAGCCAGCAGCTGGCTATCGTATACGCCAATCAGATGGGCGGGGTCACAGAGTACCTCAAGACGCTGTTCGGCTTCAGCCCCCAAAACATTTTCCTTAGCGCATACCTGCAAACGAAGAGCCTAATGGTCTACCAGCTTTATCCAAAGGTAAGCCTACTGTATCCGATATCATACGGGCTGATACCATTCTTCATACTGCTCTTGGTGCTCTCCTCCTTGTTCTATCTGCACAACAAAAAAGGACGCAGGCTGGATCTGAAGCAGGCGTTCGTCCTATCCATCTTCGTGGCGTTTGTTGCCATAGGGTTGTTGGCCAACACGTATTCGGCGCCCCTCGGGCCTGCATTTGTTCTGGCTAGCTCCTGGTTTCCGGCGCTGCTGACGCTGCGCATACCCTCCCTATCGCTTTTCCAGTTCCTGCTCGTCAGCGCAATACTGCTTGCAGCTGTCGGCGCAAACTTCCTGCTCTGCAGGATGAAGCCCTCAAGAAGAACGAAGAATGTATTTCTTGCTGCGCTCCTGGCTTTCGTGCTGCTCTATGCGTATGTCTACGACTTGCAGCACATCATGCCCGGAATAAGCACGTCGCTTCCGCAATATGTCAACGAGATATCCGGGTCCATGAACTCGCAGGGCGGCGACTTCACAATAGCGACTCTGCCCCAACAGCTAAGTTCGTTTTCGACCAACTGGTACCTCGGAACCGATATATATGCCATAACAATCTTCGCCCATCCTGTGCTTACGGGAGGATCCTCCCTCTACACGCAATACTTCGTCCCGCCTGCGGTTAGCTACTACCTTAACGCCACCTCCGCCTTCTCCTCCAACGCGATCAAATACGACGCATCGAACCTCTTCGGCATATTCGGGGTAAAATACATAATAGTGCAGGGCGATGCGCTAAATAGCCCCCTCTGCGTCTGCATAGTGCCGTTCTCATTCAATGCGATATACGCCAACCTGAACGCCGGCGGGTTCATCAGGGTTGCGAATTACTCGAACTCCAGCATCTACGAAAACCCGGACTACGTGCCGCTGGTGTACGCGACAAACATATACAACTACAGCGAGGCGTACTCCAATGAGAGCACGGTGATCGATGCAATATCCAGCAGCAAGTTCGATATCCAGCACTACTCTGTGCTGGATTACTGCGCAGCATGCGTGCAGCTCAATAGCATTCCCGGCTTCTCCGCGCCCGCAGTCGCATATACCGAGGAAAATCCATCAACTCTGCGTGTGAACATAAGCAATGCCACAAGCCCATTCTATCTCATATTCCGCAACTCGTACAGCACCAACTGGACGGCGCAATACGACAACGGGAGCGCCATCCCGCAGGGCTATCACGCAGAGGCGAACGGGTTCGCAAACGCATGGTATGTAAACAGGACGGGCAGCTATACGCTCACCCTATACTACACGCCGCAGACCATCGGCTACATCTCGTGGGTCGTAAGCATACTTGGCCTCGCCGCCCTTGTGCTTCTGGGTACAAAAGCGTATAAAACCAGCATGACAAAACATGCAAGGACAGGCGGTTAGATGAAAACATCGGTGCAGCGTAAACTTGCTAGCGTAATACCTGTGGCAATTCTAGCACTATACATAGCCGTGCTCCTTTCGTATTCCATCATAGCCACGCAATTCATAAACACAATAATACAATTTCTCATGTTTTGCGGGCTGGGCATTCTGCTCTCTGTGTTGTACAGGTGGGTGAGGACTGCAACGGTCGCGGCACTTGCTGTGATACTCTCTGGCGTCATACTCTCTTTCGAGCACCTGTGGGGCTCCGCCCTGCTGTATTTCATCTTTGTGGCTGCCGCCATCGTGTTTCTTGCTTGGCGCAGCAGATCGCTTCCTAAGAAAGAATACGCCAATATGGCATATCTCGCATTCGTCCTGCTCCTTCCAGTAGCACTGAATGTGCTCTGGGTCTACCGCTCGGCTGCGCTCACCGGCAATCTGCTGATTATCGGATACGAAATGCTTGTGAGCGTGGTCCTGGCGGTGTCAATCAGAAGCATCTACGCGCACAACAGGGCTTCGCTGTCATTCTTCAGGCGGATTTACCACAGATCCCTAAAGATGCTCTATGCCGCGCAGGCAGGGAACGGCGCATGGGTCGTTTTATCTGCGTTCATCATAATTGCAATTCTCGCGGCTGCGACTCCTGTCTGGCCGACTTCCGGTCCGACATCGATGTTATCAAACCACTCGAGGACGTTCCAGTCCAACGTGACGGCGATGATATACCCATACGCCTCCTATTACATAATACCCATGTGCCCGCAAAAGGGAGGAAGCGCGACGCTGCGACTGCAAACATCAAACCGCACCGATGTCTACGTTTTTGCGAATCTGTCAGCATACTCGGAAGCAGTTCTTTCCGAGAACAACATGTCCGATCTGAAGAGCTCGTTCTTGTCGATGAGCATACAGAACTACACGAATGCAAATGACATCCTGATCAACGTGAGCACGACCGGACACTGCGAGTACCTGGCGATGCTGTTAACGAATGCGAACAAGATTACAGTCAGCACGTTTTCCAACTACAATGAGTCTACCGTGCTATATCTAGGGTACACAACTGGCAATCTTCCCTCCGGCCTCTCCTACCTTGTGAACACCTACAATGACGAGATAAACTCCAGCTCCTAAGCGTCACTTCTGCGTCTTTTCCTTTGCGGCGAACAGCCCGTGGGCCCTGCTGTAGGTCCATCCAGCGCCAAGGATCAGCCCTATGATGACAGACACGACTATCGCCATTGAGAACAAGAGCGACTGCACGAAGCTGATTATGATGTAATAACAGAGAAAGAACACGAGGATGAAGCCTATTATGAACTCTACCACGGAGTATTCGTACTCGAATATTGTCCATTTCGACAGCGACATGGTTTCACTTGTGCGTCAGCCTTTATATAGATTGCCAAGGGCATATATTAATAAACCGTTCTGCGATATAATAAGACAGCTTTTGCGTGATTTAATGAATGAGAATAGAGTTTCGGTGCGCCACAAGCACGTAGTGCTGAAGCCTACGTATCGCGTTGTTAACCTAGTTGCGAGCGCAGACCTGCAGCTCGAGCTCGACCTTTACGGACTTGCGAAGATGTCGCACGACATAGACTACGAGCCAGAGCAATTTCCAGGTGCGATTTTCAAGGTTTATGAGCCGAAGGCCGCGCTGCTTCTTTTCAAGAACGGCAAGATAATCTGCACAGGAACGACTACATACGCAGATGTAAGGAGGGCGATAGGGCAGGCAGTAGAGCTTATACAGAAGTTCAAGGCAACGCTGAAGCCGAACAGGGGCTGATGACTTTTCCTAAATTGATATTGAAAGGCAGTTGGGTGTTGCTATGAAGACAAAAGAGAGCTTCGAGTCATTGAAGGACAAGAAGACATGGAAGAAGGCAATGGCACATCTCAAAGTCAGGGACCGCGTGCTGGCCAAGCTGATAAAGAGAATGGGCATCGTCAAATCCAGCTGGGGCCCAGCATCGCCGTACGAGGCAATAGTCGGTTCCTTCATCTACCAGCAAATATCCGGCGCGGCCGGAGACTCCATACTGAGAAAATTCAAGGCGCTCTACAATGGCAAGCTTCCATCGCCAAGGCAGTTCCTGAAAACACCGGAGAAAAAGGTGAGAAGTGCAGGGATATCGCCGCAAAAATACTCATACATAAAAGACCTGTGCGAACGCCTCGAGCGCGGCGACCTGGATCTCGATGGCTTGAAGAAGCTGCCAGACGAAGAAGTTATTGCAATACTTGATGATGTGAAGGGCATAGGAAGATGGACAGCAGAGATGTTCTTGATGTTCAGCCTGAACCGAGTCAATGTGTTTGCAATCGACGACCTCGGCCTGCAGAAGGCTGTAAAAAACGCGTATGGGCTAAAGCACACTGACAAAAAGAAAATAGAAGAGCTCTCGAGGAAGTGGGAGCCGTACAAGTCAATCGCATCGCTCTATCTGTGGAGAAGCCAGGACTGAAGACAAAGCTAAGGTTTATTTTGTTCCCTTCCGCGGCACTCCAACCGCAATCTTGGGTCCAACCTCCCCCCTAATAACATCGACAAGCTCCTTTCTCTTGCTGACATCGACCAGGTAATAGAGATGCTCAGGAATCTCCACTCTCATTAGCTTCCTGTGCACCGGGGTCCTTGGCCTCTTTGTCACGGTTCCACGCGCACCGCTATCGGCAATAGACTCATTACCCTCCATTTCACCACCAATTATCGTGAACTGCTTCTCTATTTATTCCTATGCGCGACATACGACATAAAAACAAATGCGCACGGTTCCAGATGCCGCATAGCATATAAATCTTTTCGGCTATTACTATCTCATGGACGACTTAACATCGCAGCAGGCTCCTCCTTCGGCGCCTGAACCTGCACCTGCACCGCAGATGACGACACTGCCGCCGTCTCCGCTTACACCTCCTCCGGGCACCGGGCACGGAAAGGCGATCAAGATAATAGCAGGAATATTGGTGATAATAATAATTGCAGGCATAGCTTATTTCCTGCTCAGCGGAGGTCTGTCTTCCGTCTACACTAGCACAATCGCAACCACAACCGCATCTGGACAAACGTCGCAAGGCACCCCTATCTGGATAACGGATCCATCGCAGGTTCCCTCCGGCACTACGGAGCTCCTCATAGACTACTCGAATATCATGGTGCACACCACAAGCCCAAGCTCCGGCTGGGTCAGCGCGCAGGGCTCCGGGGTCATCAACTTTACCGGCCTGTCCGGCAGCGGCGTTTTACTTGGCTTTGTAAATATCTCTTCTAGTGCGCAGGTGGACATGGCGAGCTTCTCTGTCTCCGGAGCGAAGATAGTGGTCAATGGAACATCGTACAACCTGACACTGTCCAATTCCACGGCAACCGCGCAGGTTGTTGGGAGCTCCGCGGTCACCCCAAGCATGGGGATCCTGATCGACGCGGCGCCGAACATTACCGTCTCGTCACAAAGCCCGGTGGGATACACGATGTCACTCTCATCGTCGAAGGTGATCATAGTAGCCACTTCTGAGGTTCAGCAACCAACAGACATGGTCAACTCAGCCGTCGGGTTCAATGCGAGCCTGATAGCGCAGCTCAACAACCTGGTTTGAAGAAAGACTAAGGAAGGTTAAGTATCCACACATAATAGTTCAACACGATAGCGAAGCTTATCCACAAAAATGTCGGCACCATCAGGTATGCTGCAGGCTTAGACACCTTGTAGAACTTGACTATTACGAGAAGCGTGGCGAGCCAGAGAAGGATTGCATCGATAAATGCGAGGAATGTCGACTTGTACCCGAAGAAGATCAGAGCCCACATGAGCATGAGCCCGAGCTGCGCGCCGAACGGGTTCATCGCAGCCTTTACATTCTTCTTCTTGATGCCCTTCTCCTCAACGAGATAAACGGAAAGGCCCATTATTGCAAAGACCACAACCCAGACCGCGCCGAGCACAGTTGTAGACGGTATGAAACTGGGCTTTGCAAGGAAGTTGTACCACGAGAGTATCGAAGGAAGGGCGATGATGGCGCTCAGAGTCCCGAGGAGCTCACACCCTATTATGCTAATCGTAATTCTGATTAACCTCTCAGCGTTCAGCATGCAGACACATTCTATTCTAAAAAGCCAGCTTATTAAACTCTTTGGCTTGTAAGAAATGGGCCCGATGGGTTTTCCATCTAAGACAGGAGAGATTTACTGGTGCAAAGCTATGCAATTGAGTGTAATTGTAAATAATTGCAGTATCCACCTGTTCTTTTGCATAATGTTATTGGTGTGGATATCCAATAAGAAAGGTATAAATATTTCCTAGCTCTCATGTATGCTCATGACATCCTTTGATGTTGCAGGGGGAGTATGTCAAGAATGACATCTAGAACGGGGGTGCAAAGGTATGCGTTTCTATTAGTATTCTCCATGCTTGTCCTTTCAATGAGCCAGCATATCGTTACTGCTTCTACTACTCCAGCTGGCATTATTACAACCGTCCCAATCACGATAACAAATACCCAAGGTGTAGCAACCGCCTCGCCTTTCCAGCAGAAGCTTGAGCTAAACGTAAGCAACTACACTGCGTATCTGAACACAGGAACTCTTCAAAATGTGGAGTTTTCGTATTCGAACGGTACGCTGGTGCCATCATGGCTAGAATCGTATTCAAACGGGACCGCAATCTACTGGTTGAAACTTAGCCGTGGATTGTCCGCCGATTCATCCACAACAATATACCTTGATATAGCAAACCAGTCCACTAACCTCTTCAATGCGGCAGCTACTGGCGAGGCACCACAGCTCAGCCCCACATATGCGGAATACGACAACGGTGCCAATATATTCACTAACTACTGGAACTTTAATGGAGATTCTTTATCGGGCTTCCAGACCGGTGGGAGTCCGGGATGTTGCGGTTATGGCGGGGTCAGTGCGGACAATGGCCTAACACTGAGCAGCTATGCACCATTGCAAACCAGCAGTACATATTTACAGACAGACAGCGCTATCCGTTTTCCAGCGGCTATTGACATTGATTTAGCCGCATTTTCTGTTTCTAGTTCATTCAGCGCAGGCGGATCTTACGACTTATTTATTGGAAATTACATTTATGGCGATTATATCGGAACCACTACAGAAGTGCTAACACTAAACAATGGAGCACAGCTCACTTTCTCAGCTGGAAATACGGTAACATCTAATAGCACCTATGCCGGTATGGGTGGCGAATATACCCTAACTGGCACTCCCTCATTAGAATGGGATTATCCAGCAGGTGCGCTATATAATTACACGTATAATTGGAATAACAACCATGCGATTGGAACAGTATATTGGAATGGTACGGGCGTGTCACTCACTAATTATACTATTGGTTTATCCGAAAGCGCTTTTGTTCAGTGCCCCTATTGCATTGGTTACAGCTCAGGTGTATCAGAGGATGTACAATGGCTTAGAGTAAGAGCAGTGCCTCCAAATGGGGTGATGCCTTCTGTAACCACCGGCCAACCCGAAAATGGCACGAGCCTGTACAACGTAACATTCAAAGAAACAGGTCTTCCTACAGGTATAACGTGGAATGTAATACTAAACGGAACTGTGGTGCTAAATGGAACTGGCAACGGAAGCGCCGGTAACACTATAGCATTTCATATCGCAAATGGCACCTATCCATTCAGCATGGGATCTGCAGATGCTGCACTTACATCCTCCCCTACGGCTAGTGGGCTCTTAGTAGTAAAAGGGAACACCAATGTGAGTATAGAGTGGGTAGAAGCCACAGAAAACAATAGGTTGTTAGTTCTGGGTTATGGGTTGCCACAAGGGCAGTGCCTGTCATTATCAATAGGCCCAATAATTATAGGCGTAAATGGCAGCCTTGGTGTATGTGTCTCCGGAGAGACTTTGGCCGCACCTTTGTCAGGGTATTATACAGTTAAAGTATATGGCATAAATGGTTATGTGCCTTATCCAAAAGAGTTTAATGTAACAAACAATCTGTTCGAATTGGACACACCACAAGTAACATCACAATCTTATGCAACGGAATTAATAGCATTTTTGCCTGATAGCGGATCCACATATGGATTAAATGCTATGCCGCCATTTAATCCGATTCTTAACGTTTATGGCAGTGCAAATTATGGCAGTATATGGGAGCCAAGGGGCGACTGCTATGGCATAGCTTCAACGGAGCTGCTTTATTATCAGCATTACCAAAAGAACAGTTTAGCATCCCCAGTATTCCCGTCACAGGTTCCTATTGAAGCATCGGATACATCGCAACTAAGCTTTGGTACCAATCCATACAGCACACTAAACAACATAACTTTTGCCATACTGGTGCATCAGATGTATGATCCAAAAAATCAGAATAACCCACTTGCAATTTTAAGTGTGAACCTAAATGAAAACGCACAGATCGCTTCTTTGATAAATTCATTAAATAATGGCCAACCCGCAGAGCTTACAATGTGGAGTTCTACATATCTCATACCCTCTGCGTCAGATGTTCATGACGTATCCGCATTTGCCGTAGGCACTTACCCGAACGGTACAGAAAAAATAGCGATAGCCGATAGCGTCTATCCGGGTTCAATCACATTTGCATCTTACAATTCTAACTCAGGGCAATTTTCGTATGATGGTGACGGGAATACAGGTTCGCTTAACAACTTTTTGGTAGTAAATCCGCAGGTTGCAGATATATCATGGTTCTCTTCACCATGGCTAAACGTGGGCTCCATCCCAAGCAACTGGATAGGTACCCTAGAAAATTATGAATTAATTGCATCTGACGTACCCATTGCCGTGTGCCAGACGTCATTTGGTTGTGACCACTTTAATTCTCCCTACAATTCCCAAACTTTCGTAGATTATGTAACAGGTAGTTCAGGCATTGCAGAAGGTACCATTGGTAATGGTGGTGTAGAGCTGTATGCAATTCCTTCTATAGGTAGAAGTGCACCAACGATATTAGACCCGAGTAACAGTTCATCCCAAATAACTATAATCAAATATGGAAACGTATCTGGGCAGTCCTTAGAGTATGGGTACAGAATAAATGCGGCTTCTACATCCAGCGCAACATTAAATTACACTGTTGTACCGAAGAATTCTGGTTTAGTGTT
>CAVXKI010000007.1:0-19377 GCA_963762345.1 uncultured Microcaldota archaeon | reverse complement strand
GCAGACACCGATAGTCAACAGCATAACATACAGGACACTGAAGCTCAACAAGCACCCGAGCGGACAGAACTTCGTCGTTGCATTGTCGACATACTTCGGTTACAACATGTCAGACGCGCTTGTGCTAAACAAGGCGGCGGTAGACAGAGGCCTGGGAAGAAGCGTCTTCTTCAGGACTTACACTGATGAGGAGAGAAGATACCCTGGAGGGCAGCAGGACCATTTCAAGATTCCTCCGCCGACGACAGAAGGATATCTGGGAGAGCATGCATATTCAAAGCTCAGCGAAGACGGAATAATAGAGCCAGAGCTGGAGATAAAAGAGGGAGAAGTCCTTATGGGCAAGGTATCGCCTCCAAGATTCCTTGAAGAGCAGACATCTTTCGGAGTAGGAGAGGAGAAAAGCAGGGACAATTCAGCAACGCTCAGGACAGGAGAAGAGGGAACAATTGACAATGTTATGCTTAGCGAATCGCTGGGCGCGACAAAGATAGTGAAAGTTAGAGTGCGCAACATAAAGATCCCTGAGACAGGGGACAAGTTCGCAAGCAGGCACGGGCAGAAGGGAGTTGTCTCGCTAGTTGTGCCGCAGGAAGACATGCCGTTCACAAAGGATCGGAATAGTTCCTGATCTTTTGCTCAATCCGCTTTCGCTTCCTAGCAGAATGACATTCGGGCACATGCTCGAGACTCTTGCAGGAAAGGCGGGAGCTATGGCAGGCACACAGTTCGACGGAACAGCGTTCTCGAAGAACGGAAAGGAGCAGCGTTGACGAATACGGAAAGATACTCGAGACGCACGGATTCGACAAGTTCGGAGACGAGGAGCTCTACGATGGAAGAACGGGAAAGAAATTCGATGCTACAGATATTCACGGGAGTTGTATACTTCAACAGGCTGCTGCACATGGTAAGCACAAAGATGATAGTGAGAAGCAGAGGTCCAGTGCAGATACTCACGCACCAGCCAACAGAAGGAAAGCCAAGGAGAGGAGGCCTCAAGTTCGGAGAGATGGAACGTGATGCACTTGTCGGCTATGGAGCTTCGCTGCTGCTCAAGGAAAGGATGCTTGACCAGTCAGACAAGGCAGACATATGGATATGCAAGGAGTGCGGAGACGTAGGTTACTATGACCACATAAAGAACATGCCGGTATGCCCGCTCGATGCGGGAAACAATCTCGAGAAGGTCGAGATAAGCTATGCGTTCAAGCTGCTGCTTGACGAGATAAAGTCGCTGCACATACTGCCAAGAGTCAAGACTAAAGAGTGAATAATCATGCAAGCAGAAACAATAGATCATATAAGATTTACAACGATCAGCCCAGAGATGATAAAGAGAATGAGCGTAGCAAAGCTGATTGTTCCTGACACTTACAATGAAGACGGATATCCGATAGATGGAGGTCTAGTTGACCAAAGACTGGGAGTCATAGACCCAGGACTCAAGTGCAAGACATGCGGAGGAAGGGCAAAGACATGCCCCGGACACTTCGGACACATCGAGCTAGTTAGGCCGGTCATGCATCCGGAGTTTTCAAAGACGATATACCTGCTGCTGCAGTCGATCTTGCTTCCAGTGCAAGAGATTGCTGCTCACAGAAGCGCAGGTCCAGGAGCTGAGCCCTGCAGTAAAGACTTTCGTTGCCGCAGAGGATCTGGAAAGCATAACAACAGTTGACATATCGACGCTCACTTCAACGATAAGCGAGCAGGATACCAGAATGGTATTGATAAAGAAGCTGAAGAGCGTGAAGAAGTGCCCGCACTGCGGCGAGGCGCAGCACAAGCTGAAGCTTGAGAGGCCTACGTTCTTCTATCTTGACGGCAACAAGCTGAAGCCGGACGAAATACGAGACTGGCTTGCAAAGATTCCTGACGCTGATCTAAAGCTCATGGGCATAGACTCTGTTGCGACAAGGCCAGAATGGTTCATACTAACAACACTGCTGGTGCCTCCTGTAAACGTAAGACCATCGATAACTCTTGAATCTGGAGAGAGGAGCGAAGACGATCTTACGCACAAGCTCGTCGACATAATGAGGATAAACCAGAGACTTGAGCAGGACATAGATGCGGGTGCGCCTCAGATAATCATCGACGACCTTTGGGAGCTTCTGCAGTATCAGGTTACCACTTACTTCAACAACGAGACTCCTGGAGTCCCGGTTGCAAGGCACAGGAGCACAAGGCCGCTCAAGACTCTTGCACAGAGACTGAAGGGCAAGGAGGGCAGATTGAGATACAACCTATCTGGAAAGAGAGTCAACTTCTCGGCAAGAACAGTCATATCGGCTGACGCAAGCCTTACTATCAACCAGGTTGGAATACCGAGAAAGATTGCGGATAATCTTACAATACCGCTGTATGTCACGCTCTGGAACATCGACGAGACAAAGAAAATCCTTGAGAACAAGGAGTACCCGATGGCTGATGAATGTCATAATGCAGGACGGCTCAAGAAAGAGAGTCGGAGAAGCAAACAGGGATGAACTTGTTAAGGCGCTTGTGCCTGGCCAGATACTCGAAAGGCAGCTCATAGACGGCGATATTGCGCTATTCAACAGGCAGCCGACGCTGCACAGGCTTTCAATCATGGCCCACGAAGTGAAAGTGCTTCCTGGAAGGACGCTGAGACTCCACGTATCGATCGCTGTTCCGTACAACGCAGACTTTGACGGAGACGAAATGAACCTGCACGTGCCGCAGTCGCTCGAGGCGCAGGCTGAGGCAAGATACCTGATGCAGCCGAAGGACCAGGTGCTCAGCCCGAGAGACGGGAAGCCGATAATATTCACTATGGAAGATGAAGTAATCGGAGTGTATACTCTGACAAAGGACGGTTCGTTCTTCGAAAAGGACGATGCGATGAGGATGATGGCAACGGTCGGCGTGTATGAACTGCCGAAGCCGGTGAAGGGCGGAAAGTATTCTGGAAAGGCGCTCTTCTCAATGATACTTCCAAAGGGATTCAACTTCGAGGCCAAGACAAGCGACGGCAAGATGGTAATCAAGAACGGGGAGCTTATAGAGGGCGTGATAGACGAGAAGCTGATAGGAGGAGGAGGCGGAGTGATGCTGCTCGAAATATACAACAAGTACGGAGCAGATATTAGCATGGACTTCCTGCTCAAGCTCACAAAGCTGTCGCTCACGGTAGCATCGAAGATGGGAATGACGATGAGCATAAAGGATTACTACAATTCAGACCTGTTGAACAAGGAGAGGACGAGGATAATAGCAGAAGTCGAGGCTAAGGCGAATGAGATACTCGAGAAGTACAAGGCAGGAAAGCTTGAGAGGCTGCCTAGCTACACGATAAAGGAGACGCTCGAGCTCATAACAATGGCCCAGCTGGAGGAGGCTAGGCACATGGCAGAGACAGTTGCTCAAGAAAGTCTCGACAGTTGAAAACAGGGCATTCCTGGTCGCAAAGGTGAAGGCAAGGGGAAACATACTCAACTATGTGCAAACAAGCATGCTGCTCGGACAGCAATCAATAAGAGGAAGGAGGCCGTCAAGAGGTTACTCTGGAAGGATACTTCCATACTTCAAGAAAAATGACAAGAGCGCGGCAGCGAAGGGATTCATAAAGTCAAGCTTCTTCGACGGGCTGCAGCCCGCGGAGTTCTACATGCACGCTATGGGAGCTAGGGACAGCGCGATGACAAAGTCTCTCGTAACAGCGGTATCAGGATACCTGCAAAGAAGGCTGATAAACGCCATGCAGGACTTCTATGTTGGAAAGGATCTTAGCGTAAGGGACGCGAGCGGAGCGCTCATACAGACGATATACGGAGGAGACGGCATAGACCCGACAAAGGAGTATGCGGCGAAGGAGAAACAATAGTGATTATCATGTCAAAGAGTGAAGATGAAGATCTGCGGGTTGTGCCAGGAGAAGCAGTCGGCACAGTAGCTGCGCAAAGCATAGGAGAGCCAGGAACGCAGATGGTGCTGAAGTCATTCCACTCTGCTGGAATCTCATCGATAATTACAACAAAGGGACTTCCAAGGATAATCGAGCTCGTTGACGCAAGGAAGAAGCCGAAGGCGCCGATAATGGAGATAAGACTGGAGAAAAGCATAGAGAAGAAGTACGAAAAGGTCAGGGAGATATGGAGCAAGATAGAAGAGGTGAAAACATCAAACATCATAAGCACAT
Source organism: uncultured Microcaldota archaeon (assembly GCA_963762345.1). Classification (GTDB taxonomy): domain Archaea; phylum Micrarchaeota; class Micrarchaeia; order Micrarchaeales; family Micrarchaeaceae; genus JAJZYD01. The sequence goes on along the minus strand of CAVXKI010000007.1, from coordinate 15,212 downwards.
TCGATGAAGATCTAAAGACAGGAACATTGCTACTTCATCTGGACAAGGAGAAGCTCGCATTCTACGAAGTAACTGGAAAGACGGTAACGAGCAAGGCTTTCGAAGATAGAAGGGCTAAACGTGTCGCAGGTTGACAGCGAGACTGTAAAGATAAAGCACAAGGGAAAGACAACGCAGTCTACAAGGACAGCTTTTGTAAACGTGCTCAACTCTCCTATCATAGGAATAAAGGGCATACTCAAGGCAAGCATACAGCAGGACGACGATGAATCGTTCTACATAGCCACAAGCGGAAGCAACATGGAAGAGGTCATGAAGATAGAGGGAGTTGACAAGTGGCACATATACAGCAATGACATTTTCGAAGTGATGCGCGTCTACGGGATAGAAGCTGCAAGAAACATAATAGCGCACGAGCTCTGCCGACGTAATTGCAGAGGAGGGATTCACAGTCTCGTTCAGGCACATCTCGACTGGTCGCAGACGCGATGACACATGACAGGAGGGATAAAGAGCATAGGAAGGCACGGAGTTGCGGGAGAAAAGGAATCCGTGTTCGCAAGGGCAGCTTACGAAGAGACGGTAAAGCACTTCACGAACGCAAGCGTGTTCGGAGAGAAGGACATGCTGAAGGGAGTTGCAGAGAACATCCTTATAGGAAAGCAGATAGGGCTCGGCACAGGCAGGGTAAGGCTCGCGATAAAGAAAGAGGACCTGAAAAAGGTAAAGCCCAAGAAGGAAGATTAATAAAGTGGTTCGTGCTTATTGTTTGTGATTTATTTTATTTGGTGTAAAAATGCCGCAGCAAGAAAGACCGTTTGACCTGTTGAACAAAGTACTGGGCCAAAGGGTATTGATAAGACTGAAAGGGGGTGCGCAGATAAGGGGAACGTTGTCATCTTTTGACATACATATGAACCTTGTACTGCAGGAGGCCGAGGAGCTGGATGACGGTGCAGCTGAAGACAAAGATGGGCACCATTCTGCTTAGGGGAGGAAACATCCTATACATATCTCCGGCATAAGCGCAAAGAGAGCATTTTAAAGTGCTAATCCTAATCTCTATTATGGGCTTGTAGCGTAACGGTAGCGCGCCTGCATGGCATGCAGGAGGTTGCGGGTTCAAATCCCGCCAAGTCCACCTTTGTGTTCTCCCATCTGCAAAAGTATAAATATTATGATGAGCAGAGCATTGCGTAGATTATACCGCGGTAATGTTTGCATATGCAAAGGGTATAACAATATTATTCATGAAATATTTTATGTGGTGAAAGAGTGGGAAATAAATTGGCTCCAAAGACAGTGCGCGATATTAAAGTAGTCGAGCAAAGGCTTAAGGAGGTCATCGATAGCACGGATGGCGACATCAGGCATGATGTGATACTCCTCCTCGACGTGCTGGCCTACGTTCACTCTGGGCGCACAAGGAAAATGCGCGGTCTGCATCTGTTTAATATGCATGCGGAGGATCAGGCTAGGTACGATATATCGGAAGGGAAGAGGGAGTTCGAGAAGCAGGTGGAATCCAATCCGCATGCAAGCGTCGAAGCTGCGGCAGAATTTCTGGTAACGAACAGGCGTACCGCTGATGACATGATTAAGCATTTCTTGATACCTAAAATCAGTAACTGGGTAACACAGACCCTGGAAGATCGTCGGGAGCGCCTAAGACACTATAACAAAGTATGGAGCATCATAACAAAAGTACTGGAAGACATTCCGGAGGTCGCCCCCGTGGCCGCCCTTCAGAGGCAACAGACCCAGCTCGATAGTGCGAAGGATGCACTGCGACGCAGCCACGGTTCAGCTCCTACCACTGCTTAGATTGTAATCCCTGCCGCGCCATCTTATTCTTCTCATGTTTTTTGCCATCATAAGATTGACAACAAATATCAGAGGCATCACCGCGTTTATGAACACGAATCCCGGAAGATCGCCCTCAAGCCTCCTGTAATTCTTGATCGCGCCCAGCACGACAGGCACGAAAAGCAAAATGAAGATATATGAATAGAATAGCGTGAGCGCGAACGCAGATACCAGCAAAATAAACGTAAGCGCATAGAACGGGAGACCGATCCAGAAAACCAGCCTGTTGCCGTTTATGGAGAGAGCGGTCTGCCTGTTTGACCATTCAAGAAACGTCTTGAAATCGTCTTTTGACCGTACGGTGGGCTTTGCGCCCTTTACATATGCAAGACCGAGCCCTTTTGATAGGGCAATCTTCGTAAGCGCAACATCATCGGAAATGAATTTCCTGAAGAAGTCGAGCTCCTTCTTGCCGACGAGATCTCTCCTGAATGCTATCGAGCCTCCCCATCCGAATCTCAGGAGTTTTGACTCCATCATACCATCTCCTACAAAGCTCCACACAGTCTTGACCTTGGACCAGAAGCCGGCCTCTGCCTTGAAATACGGATATGTTGTTGATAATCCGATGTGCTTGTCCTTGAGCGGCAAAACAAGGTCTCTGAGCCAGTTCCTTTTGACAAGTATGTCCGAGTCCGCTATAGCGTATGCATCGTAATTCCTGAACTTCTCGAGCGCGCATGCAATCGCGTTAACCTTGCCGCTGCCCTGCGTGTGTTTCTTCGCCACCATGTATTTTATGTTGGATTGCTTCAGGAGTTTCACTGCACTGTCATCTGCGCTGTCCACTACTGCGATGATGTCATAGTTTCCGTAATCCTGCGCTTTCAGCGCTGTAAGATTCTCGTCCATCTTGTAGTCTGTGCCCCTGCATGGAAGCACCACAAGCGTCCTTGGAGAATATTTTCCGTACTTTTTCTCCCTGTAGCTACCAAGCGCCTGTAGAGTGGAGAGCAGTGCGAACAGCGATATCACTGCGATGTAGAGATAAAAGACATAGATGAGCAGCATCATACCAGCTTTCTATTTATAGCTAGAAGCGTTTTTATACCTTTGATTTTATACAATTCCGTGGTGGAATGGCAGTAAAGCTTTCGGTAAAGAAGAGCGAACTGAGCGAGGGCAAGCCTGTCGGCGTGGACGTGAATGGCAAGAGGATAATGCTTGTCGTGATAGGCGGAAATATCTATGCCATAGACGGGGTATGCTCGCACAGGGGTGGGCCTCTTGAGAAAGGAGTGCTTGACGGGTACATGATAAAGTGCCCTTGGCACGAAGCGATGTATGATGTGAGGACAGGTGAGGGATCTCCCGAGACTCCATGGGGCACGGGTCAGAAGGCGTATAATATAAAGAGCGATGAAAACGGAGACCTCTGGATAGACGCATAGCTACAGTATGTCCTTGACCATCTTCCTTGTTTTTCTATTCAAACGCTTTCCAGACTCGTCTTGTGGCGGTGGTGTTGTGTCGGATTTAATGCCAGTGTTGGTGTCGTTTACAGTAATATGAGAAAAATCGTCCTCTTTCGTAATTGCACGTAGGCTTTTTGCAGCCCTGTACACTATGTAGCCAACAATCAGGATACCGGCTGCGTCGTATGGCCAGGTCAAGCCCGCTGTGCCTGCCGATAAACCCACTGCCATCGTAAATGCTGCTCCGATGACTATCATCGTACCTATTAGTATGACACCGATGTCCAGACGCGCGCCTCCTTTCTTGTCTCCGCTAAGCCTTCTCCCTGCATGCTGCTCAGTTGATTTTGCTATCGTTGCTGTCTCGGTCTTGCTCCTCTCGAGCGTAGACAAATCATGCGCATGTGCTTTGGGCTGTGATTCGCCTCTCGGCACCATTTGCGAAGGCGCACGCTGCATTATGCTTCCTGCGGAGGGCGCCTGGCCTAATCTTTCCATGATTATCCTCTAAATTTTATGATATTTATGCATTGCCAAATTTACAGAAATAGCGAAGAGATTTGGTATTTTGCATCTGCTATCTGTGCAGCTTCTTTGCATGCCTCTTGTGGATGTCCTGCAGATAAATCAGATATGCTAGCGCGAAGAGCAGGAACACGCCGCCCGCCGCAGTGGCGATGGCAAGGTAGTATGTGTTTATCGACGGTGTCAGATACAGGACTATGTTTGCGGCACCGCCCCACAGGAACGGGTATTCCAACAGCTCAAAAGTCATGATGCACGTGAACAGGAACGGGAGGACAAAGATTTGCACAGACTGACTCTTCTTCATGTACAAGACCGCGATGGCGATCAGAAGTATGACCGCGGGTATGGATAGGTAGAACTGCGAAAAGAACTTGACAAATAGATATGGCACGTACGCATAGAGCGCATAAAGCAGCAGGATGATAAAGGCGATGAAGCTTCCCACAAGAAGCCTCGTGTTCCTTATTGAAAAGAATATTGTTGATGAGAACATCACGAGCGAGAAGATAGAAACGAACATCAGTATGTTGAACGGGCTTGCGAACATTGCGATGTAACTCGGCATCAACGGGCTGAGGCTTACTCCAGCACCGCTTATGCTCGAGCTTAGCACGGTTATGAGCAGGAACAGCGCTATTATGGTAGTCACGCCGTAGACCTTCGAGTATGCGGCCTCGTTCTCCTCTCCCGCATATTCGCTGTATGCGAGGAACGCGTCCCTTATGATTATGAAGATGACCGCTAGTATTATCGGGAATATGTACAGGTTTCCCACTGCTGCGAGAAGGCTCGGGTAGAACGCCTCGAGGCTGACTAGGTAGAACACCGAGAATGTGCCTGTTATCTCCCAGACAGGCGCTATGTACCTGTAGAGCCTGCTCTTGTATGTCTTGTAATCTGAGAGGAACATCACGGCTGCGCCGAGCTCAAGCATAAGCAGCGAAAGTACTACTGCAAGCACTGTGAAACTTATCAGCGTGAGAATGTCCACAATATCACAACTCATCCTTCAGCGGCCTTTTCGCGAATATCCTTTTTATCACGTAAAATGTCACGGGTATGATTATTATATACAATGCCACGATGGCTATGGCAAGCGGGATGATTGTGGTAGATTGGTTGGCTGCCTGGGCTACGGTCATCACGTTGTATATTATCCATGGTTGCCTCCCGAACTCCTCGACCATCCAGCCGTTCTCGAGCAGGATCAGCGCGCCCGCTCCGCAGAGTATGAAAAGTTTTGCGACGTTCCTGCTCCCGAAGACGTCCTTTTTCCTGAGATAGTTCACCATTATGACAAAAAGCACAAGACCGATCAGCACTCCGAGCAGCACCATGAGGTCGAACATGTCATGTATGATCAGAGGAGGCCATGTCCATTGCGGATACTGATTCAGGCCTGGAACAGAGCCCGACGCGTTTCCTGTCGCAAGTATGCTCTGCAGATTTGGTATCTGCAGCCCGTAGAGTACGGTTCCGTTAGCGTATATGCCGAAAAGCGTTTCGGGCGCATAGCTCTGCGATACTAAGTTGAGCTCTATTGCCGCATACTTTTCCGGCTGGATGTAATATAATGTCTGGATGGAGAGGACGCCTGTCACAAGCGCTGCGACAGTTCCCACAAGCAGAATTGCAAATGTGATCATCATCGCCTTCTTGTGGTACAGCTTCTCGTAGTCGTTCTTGCTCCTCAGATATCTGTATGCGAAGTACGCAAGGAATAGGGCTGAGCCCGCAAAATACGCCGTTGCGAGCACGTGCGGCACCTCTATGAAGACCGATGGCGCGGTGAACACGGCGAGCGGGTTTGTCACAGAGACTATGCCGGAGCTGATGTACTCGCTTATGTTGAAACCTACCGGAGTGTTCATGAATGAGTTGAGCATTGTTATGAAAACCGCGGAGAGCGCGGCTCCGACGGCCACAACGCACATCATGATTACCCTTTTGTAGCTGTGGCCGTAGACCTTGAAAGAGAATATGTAGATCGCGATGAAGATGGATTCCATGAAGAATGCGAATACCTCAAGAAAGACAGGGAGGATCGCGACCTGCCCGACAAGGACCATGAAGTACGGCCACAGGAAGAGCAGATTGGCGGCAACAAGCATCCCTGAAGCCGTGCCTACCGCGAACAATATCACAAACGCGGTTGTCAGCCTGCTAGAAAGCGCGAGGTAGTACTTGTCCTTGCGCTTTATCCCGAGATATTCGGAGATTATTATCAGCAGCGGTATTGTCATCCCGATTACCGCGAGCACGATGTGCACGGCAAGCGAGAATGCCATCGTGAACCTGTCAAAGAAAGTCGGATCAAGCATCATGACCACAAGTATCCGTTAGATAAGCTCAGCAAAACGCTTTAAAGGAATCCATACCAGAGCAACAGTATACCGACAAACTCAGATATGTACAAAAAGGCAGGATACTGGACTATGTAGAGTGTTCCTGCTATGCTCACGATTATCACTCCGAGTATTATGCTCAGGAGTCTCGGGTCTCTTCTTGCCAGATAGCCCTTTGCGGCTGAGAATATGATTATTATCGCGGCAGGGAATGTTATCAAAGATGATGCAAGGACTATGTTGATGGGCAGATTGCCATACACTATGTAATCTGTTATTACTGTATTCTGGCTTCCTATCGGCGTGACAAGCAGCAGGTAGGTGAGAAGCAGCGTGGTGACCACCACAAATGCGTAGTACACTTTGTGCACTATCTTGGAATCAATGAGTTGCACGGAGCCAAGCGCCAGCAGCTCTACGAGCATGGCGACTACAAGAAGATAGCCGCCTATGAGAAGATCGGAGTAGGTTCCAGTGGCAAAAAGGTATTCAAGGAACACGCCGATTGTAAAGAACCAGAGGCCGAGGCTCCAGAAGAGCAGGCTTCTGGTCTTTCTTATGAAATATTTTCTTGTTATAACTATGCTTAGCAGTATTGTCAGGATCAGCGTGACCAGCACAGTAGCAATGACGCTGAGCTGCGATGTCAGAAATGTGGTCTCCACGCTTTTTATGAACTGAAAAGGCTTATATATCTGCTTTGTTTTATCAGCATCATGCGTTCCACGAAGTCGCAATCCGCGATCGAGTACCTCATGACGTACGGCTGGGCCATACTTGTCATTGCTATTGCCATCGGAATACTTTACCAGCTGGGCGCTTTCGGCTCCAACAACTTTGTGCCAAGGGCACAGGGAGGCGCGTGCAGCATTACAAGAACTTCGATAGGAACATCGCAGATCGCCTCGCTTACAGGCGTGTGCAGCGGGCAACTGCCGCAGTATGTAGGCACGTTCAACGCGCTCTCCAGCACCTATGCCACTTTCAACAACCCCGTATTCGAGGGCGATTCGTTCACGATATCGATGTGGATGGAGCTCGGCGTGAAGAGCGGGGCGAACCAGGCATTCATGGCCTCTTCCGGCGCTCCCGGATGCAACACAGACAATGCACTGCTGCTTGGCACCAACGTAGGCACCGGCAACACCAATTACTACATGGGATTCCAGAGCGATGACATATCAAACAGCGTAAACGTGTTCACAGTAGGCAGGTGGTACATGGTGACCACCACGTGGAACAATGTGACCAAGGTGCAATCGCTTTATGTTAATGGTTCGCTGAACACGCAGCGCACCTCAACCGGCCTGCTGAACACACGCAGCAACTATATCGCCATCGGCTCCGGCACCGGGACGTGCTGGGGAAGCAGCTGGTTCAACGGTATGCTCTCGAACGTGCAGATATACAATACTACTCTGACCGCGAACGATGTCAAGAGCCTATATCTCGAGGGCATCGGCGGCACGCCACTGACACCGATAAACGTGGTCGAGTGGATGCAGCTGAATGGAAACGTGAACGACTACAGCGGATACAACAACCCCGGTGCAGCCTCGGGAGTCCTCTACACCAGCCAGTGGACATCAGGATATGTGAACCCGTAAGCGAGCCTGCACGTTTCAAAACCAATAAATTCGTTCAATACATACAATAATAGGTCATTCGATGTTTTTTGGGGGTAGTCCTGGGAAGGAAGATGTCAAGCTTGGCGAGCTTAACGGCAAGATTGATGGTCTGTTCGACAAGAAGGTGGAGAAATTCGCAGCGAGGGCGGCGAGGCTGTCGCAGGAGATAGCGAACGTGAAGCGCGAGTTCCTGAATGCGTGCGATGAGTTTGACAAGGTCTCCGCCGAACCGGATCTCGAGTACGAGCGATGGATGAATCCGAACTACATAAAGGGGCAGAAGCCGCTGTATTGTTCGGCATTGAAGGGCTTATTCGGCAAAGATGCGGAACAGATAGGACCAACTGCGTACGCCAGGCACAGCTCCGAGCTCTCCGCGCTTGAGGCATTGAATGGCGAGATGTTGCGCACGAACGCAAAATTCAGGTCAGTGGTATATGCGTATCCGAAATACATGAACAGATTCAAGAACGCGCAGCACGCGCTCGACAGCCTTATGATTGGCTTGAGGCAGGAGCTCGAAAGGGTAGCCAGGGAGTCCGGCGAGTACAACGAAATGGTCGGCCATCTATACCGCATCTCGGCCTTGACCGAAGAGACAGAGGTGTTGGAAAGCAGGCTTGCCGAGCTGCATGCCGGCCCTGTTTCAGCGGCAGAAGAAAAGGAGAAGGAAACGCAGGAGATAGAGGCGAAGATCTCGGCGGCGCAGGGAGGACTTAGAGCGATAGAGGGGAAGATGGCTGATATCTCCTCAAGAGTAACCTCGCTGTTCGTACCACTTGAAAAGGCCGCCAGACTGTACGATTATTTTTCGTTGAAGAAGGCCAAGCTTGCGGATGCGGTCACAAACCCGACCCAGAAATTAAGCACAGAAAACGGCTTGCACGAATTCAACGGCTTGCTGGAAGACATGAAAAAGGCCATAGAGTCAAAGAAGCTTGAGATAAAGAAGCCTGCAGAGGCGCTTTCTCAGATAGAGAGGATAAAGGAAGCTAATATCAGCGGTGATTTTTCTGAGCTGGCCCTCCTTGAAAAGGAGAGGCAGACAGCTAGGGATGAAATAAGTTTCCTATCAAAGTCGATGAACGAAATAAAGAGCAGGGCGATGGAGCGCGAAGCGCTTACAAAAAGGATAAGTGATACAAAGGAGAAACTGGGAATCGTTAGTGATGCCCTACAAAAAGAGAAGGGGGTTGTGGAGCAGCTGGTAATGAAATATTACAAGAAAAAAATAGCCATCGTGTAAGTCCAGCAAAGGTTTTTAACTTTATAAATGGGTAGTTAATCATGCAGAAGAAAAAACTGAAGATCGGGTGGTTCTCTTTCACCTGCTGCGAGGACAGCACGATGGTATGGATAGAGCTGATGAACGAGAATTTCTTCGAGTGGAAGAAGCTGCTCGACATAAGGCACGCAAGGGTGCTCAAGAAGAAGAACAAGCTGCAGGACATAGATGTCGCCTTTGTCGAGGGCGCGATAACCAACGAAAGCGACGCAAGAGAGCTCAAGGAGATAAGGAAGAACTCCAAGAGGCTGGTCGCGATAGGCGCGTGCGCAGTCAACGGGATGCCGGCCGCGCAGAGGAACATGTTCGATCCGCAGCTGAAGGAGGAGATAGAGTTCCTACTGAAAAGGTTCAAGCAGGCCGACAAGGTCAGGATGGTGAAGGAGATAGTGCAGGTAGACGACGAGGTGCAGGGATGCCCGATGGAGGAGGAGGTGTTCCTTAACATTCTGGACAAGTACCTGAAGGAGTTTGGTGTTGTAAATGCATAGATGACGATGACGAGGAGGTGACGCGGCGTTGGACGAGCACATCACGTGACAACATCCAAGATGGAGGGCACGGCAGCATCGACATAAAGATCAGAGGAGGACAAGGTGAAGTACGTGAAGCTCAAGATAACGGAGAGCAAGAGGTTCTACACCCAGGCGATACGCGAACAAGTTCGCGCTGTCGCTGCCGCTCATGACATCGAGGATATGCGGCACCTGCAGCATAGCTCATCTCACCTGCTGCTCTGAGGCGGTAGAAAGGGCGCTCGGTTACACGCCGATCGACCAGACCCTGCTGCTCAGGAAGCTCTCGCTTTATGGGATGATGATAAGCGACCATGCGCTGCACCTCTTCATGTTCTGCCTGCCTGACCTGTTCGGCAAGGACTCCGTACTCGACTTCGACGAGGCCGCAGGACGAGATGGTAAAGAAGGCATTCGCGATAAAGAGCGCGGGCAACGATCTCTCGAAGGTGATAGCCGGAAGGGCGGTGCATGCGACATTCGCAGAGGTGGGGAAGTTCTCGCACATACCGGACACGGATGCGATAAAGAAGGTACTCGAGGAGCTTAAGGCTGTGAGGGAGTATGCAATAGAGTTCATCGAGATATTCTACAACTGCACATTCAAGCTCGAACGGGACACGGACTTCGTCTCGCTCGTGACAAAGGACTTCTCCTTCTTTGGAGGCCATATCGAAGATTCTAGCGGGTCTTGTATTCCTGAGGAAAGATACTGGGACTACCTGGACAAGGTAGTCATACCGTATTCGAGGCGACAGGCTACAAGTTCGAGGGCAAGGAGTTCATGGTTGGCGCGCTTGCAAGGATGAACCTGAACAGGGCCAGCCTGCACAGCGACACGAAGAATGACGTGCAGAAATATCTCGGCGCGTTCCCATCGAAGAACATATACCACAACAACCTCGCGCAGGCGATAGAGATGCTGCACTGCATAGACCATTCGCTAGAACTCCTTGAGTCGAACGAGTTCAAGGAGGAGGTAAATCCACCGGTAGTGATAAAGGAAGGTGAGGGCGTGGCATGATAGAGGCGCCGAGGGGAACGCTCTACTACATGCTTTCGATAGACAAGGACGGAAAGGTGAAGTTCGGCAACATAATAGTGCCGACACAGCAGAACCAGATATGTATGGAGAAGAGCATAGTGCAGCTCCTCGAGGAGAACATGGACAAGGAGAAGCCGTGGATGGAGTACGAGATGGAGAAGCTGATACGTGCATACGACCCGTGCATGAGCTGCGCAAGCCACTTCCTCAAGGTAAACTGGCACTGATCAGCACGCCAAGCTGGTCGAGCGCCTCTTTTTCGCTTATTTTCATAGGCACCCCGAATATCTTGACGCTGTCTAGGTATTTCATCTTCTTGAGCAGCTTGAGGCTGTAGCCGAGGTCGAAGTCGTGCATCGAGTAAAGCCTGTCGACTCTTATCGAATCGATGTCTGTTATCAGTACCACTCTATCGATTCCCTGAACGGTATCTATGATGGTGAGGTTCCTTCCTTCATTCTCAAGGTTCTCGTTGGGATCGAACTCCTTGAACTCTATATCGGGAAAACGCTCCCTGAGCTTCGGCACGATCCTTATGGGAATGCTGTCGATCTTCAGCATCGGGTTGCCGAAAACGAGTATCTTAGTCCTTCCTGTGTGCACTTTTCACACCTATAAGCAGATATGCGCCGACAAGTATTATAGCTGATCCTATCAACTGCAATGCCTGCGGCTGCTCGTTGAATATGATTATGCTCGCAATAAGTGATATGACAGGGGCGAGAAGGAACATCGCAGAAGCCTTTGAGACATTTATGATCCTTACGCTCCAGTACCAGAAGAGGACATAGCCGAATAGTAATGCTGTTGATATGAAAATGTTGATCCACTCCTGCATGGAGAGAGTCAGAAGAGTGCCGAGCTGGCCGAAGAGCAGGACAAATCCGAAAAGTATTATGCCGCCGAAGAACATCCTTGCGAATGATATGACAAAGTTCGTCTCTCCGAGTGACATCGCCTTCTTGGCTATCACGTATTCTATCGCCCAGAGCACGACAGAGATTATTATCAGTATGTCGCCGAGCTGCGGGTTCGACCATAGCGATGATGGGTTTACCTGCGATGCATACAATATGATAATACCAACAATCATGGCACACATTATGTACGCCATCTTCCTGTTTATCGTCTCCTTAAGGAAGATGAATGCGAGGAGTGTGGTGAATATCGGCAGGCCGCCGTCATGGAGAAATGCTGCGGTGCTCGCCTGCGTCAGTTGCAATCCTGTGAAGTAGAGAAGGAATGCAAGCGCACCGCCTATAACGCCTACCGCAATAAGATACTTCCATGGCACGTGCTTGAATTTCTTGTAATCGAATCCAGACTGGAATGAGACTATTATCAGGAATATTGTGCCTATTATGATGGCACGCACCGCTGTAAACACTGTCGGATTCAAGTTTACTATGAACAGCTTGTTCAGCGGGATCGAAATGCCGCTTATTATAGCGGTAAGTATTGCTAGGATCGCCCCTTTTGTTTCCCTCTCCACGGACTCACTTGCTCATGCCGGTTATGAAGCGCGCCGGCGGCCTCTCTATGATGAAATCGTAATGAACGACTACCTTGTCGCCCTTCTTCAAACTCTTGCAGAAGACCGTCTTGTATTTCCTTTTCCCCAGAATGGTCTTTACTGTAGCGGAATTGCTGCCTACTTCTTCAACTGTTCCCAAATACGTATTGCAATCGACAGGATTGAAGTCGCCCATCAGCTTGAACCTATCATCAACTACCTTGCTGTGCTCGAGCAGGAAGTATCTTCTTATGACATCCGTATCTACGGATTTCTTCTTCATCCTGGTTGCTACGTTGTCGCACATCGCGATTGCGATCTTGAATATTGCCTCCGCATTTTCCTTCGGAAGCTTTCCCTCTGATACGAGCGCAATCAGGTAGTCGATGTAATCCTGAGAAACGTTTCCCCTTTTGACAAGCGTGCTCGCGCATGGCAATGCATACTTAAGGAACAGCGCTCTGTCTTTTATCTTCATTTCATACCCTCTAGAATCATTTTTGCCTCTTCTTCGTCCATCTTGTCTATAGCTATGTCGAGCGAGAATTGGACGTATTCCCCTACCTTAGCATGAACAAGCTTCGATTTCAGGACACGTGTCTTTCCGTTGTACTCTATGGTTATCGTATCCTTGTCCACGCTGATTACCTTACCCACTGGTGCTTGGCACATAGTATCAAGATTTTTACAATTCTTGGCTATTTATGTTTTTCTGATTTTTATTGTGATGGGGCTGCCGCGTTTGGTAGGTTTAGTACTGATGGATATGGCAGTACACAAGCAGGGGCACAATTTTCAACAGTAAGCGATTTAAAATGTAAGGTTAAAATCAATAAAGTATATGATTAGACATGGAAAGTGAGAAAGATGGAATCTGTAACATACAACAAAATCAAGGTCTTCTTTGACCCAAAGCTAGATGGAGGAGGAAGGGGCTTCGGGCAAGACTATATTCCATTCCTAAAGAAGTCCTTCCCGGCAGGAATTGATACGGTATGCGAGTTCGGATGCGGACCTGGGTTCATAGGCTTCTCAATCTTAGCACACGGAATATGCAAGAACCTGGTTTTGATAGACATAAATCCGGAAGCGGTAAAAGTATGTGAAAAGACCATAGCTGAAAACAAATTGGCTAATGCAAGAGTTTATCTTTCAGACGGGCTTTCAAAGATTCCAGAATCTGAAAAGTGGGACTTGGTTGTAAGCAATCCACCGCACTTCGACGGAACACAAGAGCAAAGGAAGAACGATATAAGAACTTTCGACCCTGGATGGGTGATCCATAAGCAGTTCTACAAAGATGTAGGCAAGCACTTAACGGAGAACGGGCTTGTGATATTCCAAGAGAATACAGATGGAAGCACTCCGGACACATTCAAAAGAATGGTAGAGGAGAATGGTTTTACAATAAAAGAATCTGCGCCTTCAAGACACACGATGGAACACAACGTAAATAGGATGCTGACAGATATTTGGATTGGGGTATTGCATGGACAGCCCTATGCATTCAGTCCAAAATATATATACAATTACCTTGCAAAGACACCAAAAAGGTTAAGCAAGCCATACAATCTCTACTTTCTGAAAGTAAGCAAAAAATGAGGATATGGAATGGGGCTGCCGAGCTTCACAGGTTTAGCGCCAAGGGAAGACAATACTGACCGATATTGTATGATATTATTAGAAATAGAAAATCGGTACAAAGTAAATCATAGTAGTGCCTATCTTCTGCTTTCTAAACGCCCCTGTCGTGGTTACAATCGCCCTCTTGGGCTTATACACGTCTAGAAAGCTGTAGAAGCTCTTCCCCAGTTTGCCCTGATTTAACTTCACTTCTATAGGAACAATTCCATCTTTTGCTTCCGCGACAAAATCAACTTCGGCTTTGCCAGTTGTTCTCCAATATTTAGTTTTATATCCGCTAGTCTTTAGCTCTCTGAAAATGAAGTTTTCTGCCAGCTGGCCAGCGTCGGTTCGTGTAGTCAGCTCTGAAAAGTTATCTAATACTGCATTTCTTAATCCTAAATCGAGAAAATATAGTTTTCTTGCTTTCTTAATTTCGGTTGTCATGTTCTTGTAGAATGGCCTGATAAGTTCTATAATATAGGTATTAGCCAAAATGTTTAGATACTCCATAAGTCTGTAATGCGTAATACCTACATCTGTGCCTATTGATGCGGTATTCAGGATATTTGAGGAGTTGTACGCTAATGTTTTTAATGTATCCTCAAACTTGGAAGTTTCCTCTATCTTGAAAAATGACACTATGTCTTTTTCTAGGTAGAGATCGGTTATATTCTTTAATACAACAAGCTTCTCCTCTTTTGACTTTGCCTTAACCACTTCGGGATATCCTCCAAATAGAAGATACTCTTCCCAATACTTAAGGAAATCTTCAGTGAGCGAAGGGCCCTCTAATTGGGTTTTTGTAGTTTCCTCTCCCTCAATGAATTTTATCAGTGATTTGTGCTTTTCTTCAAAGACTTTGTGGAGTCCTGCATCTTTTGCACCTAAGAACTCACTAAAGCTAAAAGTTAGTAGATCAAACAGGAGTAATCTTCCTACTAGAAAAGGAAGCACATTTGTTTTAAGTCCAAGCGATGAAGATCCCGATAGTAACATCTTTGTGTTTTTACTTTCGTCAAATATCAGTTTGAGCTTTTCCCCCGCATTTGAAACCCTTTGTATCTCATCAAAAAAGAGCGTTATTTCGGTAGAATCGCCCGTTAGTCTTTTTACAAGATCGAGAGGGGCTTCTTCTAATGCTTTTCTATTGCTAGGTTCGTCCATGTTAAGAAACGACTGCTTTCCAGGAGTCTTACCTGCTATAATCTTAAGCAGGGTAGTTTTACCTGCCTGGCGAGGCCCCCTTATACATATAATTTCTTTGCGTTTTGCAAGCTTCGTAATATCGTCAAGTACGTCTCTCTTAAAAATTTTTGTTGCTACCATGATAAGTATTAGGATAGGAAGGTATTTAAATTTAACTCTATAATTCAATTATATATTTTTATTTAATTGGGTTAAAATAAAATGATATAGTAAGAGATCTGAACTGACTGTTCAATTCGC
>CAVXKI010000006.1:0-79740 GCA_963762345.1 uncultured Microcaldota archaeon | reverse complement strand
ACGAGGGCGCCCGCATCGGCCGTCACGAAGCGTACGCGCTCCGCCGCCGCCTCAGCCCGTGTCACGGCTTCGTCGCGCGTCAGGCCGACTGCGAGCAGCGCTCCGGCGCGGTCGGAGCCACGGCGAAGAGGCGTGAACACGTAGCCGAGCTCACGGTAGATCCGCGTCCACAGCACGCCGCTCATCCCCTGGGGCACCTCGACCGACTCGAACACCCCGGGCGGGGCGACGAGGAAGCGTGTGACGGCGCCGCCGACCCGCTCGCGGAAACTCTCGCTGACCTCGGCCGCCGTAAGCGGGCGGCCGAGCGCCGCCGCAAGCGCGAGCCCGTTCAGGTCGACGCCCGTCGCGGCCTCGACGAGCTCGGCATCATGGCCGCCGCCGAGCCGCGCGGCGACCTCGATCACCTCAGGGCCTCCCGCGCTCACACGCAGCTGCGTGTACGAGGGACCGTCGTCGATCCCGAGCGCCGTGACCGCACGTCGCGTGACCTCGGCCGCCGCCTCGGCGTACGGCGAAGGCCAGATGTGCGCGAGCGCGACGCCGAACGCAGGCGGATCGGCGGTGATGCGGTCGGTGACCGCGAGCGGCACGAACTCACCTCCGCACGAGAAGCCGATCACGGTGATCTCGGGGCCGTCGAGGTACTCCTCGATCAGCACGAGACCGCTTCGTGACGAGCCGCGCGCGACGTCGAGCGCTTCTTGCAGCTCACCGTCGCCCGTGACGAGCGAGAGACCCTTCTGACCCTGCCGGTCCGGCGCCTTGACGACGCAGGGCGGAGCGATCTCGGGCGCCGCCTCGGTCAAGACCTGCCAGCGCGGCTGGGGCACACCCGCTTCCGCAAGCACCTCGCGCTGGCGCTGCTTGTTGGTCGCGAGGATCGCCGTCGCCGGCGAGATCGGATGCGGGAGCTTCAGCTTCTGCGCGATGCGCGCGGCGACGGCGACGGGCCAGTCGGTGCCCGGCGAGATCACGCCGTCGAGCTCGAGTGCCGCCGCGAGCCTTTCGATCGCGGGCTCGTCCTCGGTCGAGACGATGCAGCGGCGGTCGGCGAGCTCGAATCCAGGCGCCGCAGGATCGCGGTCGCAGACGGCCGTCCAGACGCCGTGCGCGCGCGCCGCCTGGAGCAGACCGAGCTGCGCCGGCCCAGCGCCTAAGACGAGAAGGCGCGGGTCTCTTTCGCCAGGATTCCCCGCCACCAGACCTCATTGTCGCGATACCACGCGACGGTGCGCTCGAGACCGTCCTCGAACGCCGTGCGCGCGCGCCAGCCGAGCAGCTCTTCGGCCTTCGCCGTCGAGCCGATGTGCCGGTCGACCTGGCCGGGACGCTCGTCGATGTGCTGCCTGAGATCCGGCGGCTTGCGAAGCAGTGTCAGCACGAGGTCGGCGACCTCGGCGACGGAGACGTCGACGCCGGTGGCGATGTTGAGCACCTCGCCTGCGACATCCCCGAGCGGTGCTTCGATCACGGCTTCGATCGCCTCGGCGTCGTCGAAGACGTACAGCCAGTCGCGGCTCGCGTGGCCGTCGCCGTGAATCGTGAGCGGCTCGTCGGAGAGCGCCTGGGTGATGAAGCGCGGGACGACCTTCTCGGGATGCTGCCGCGGCCCGTAGTTGTTGAACGGCCGCACGATCACGATCGGCAGGCCGTAGGTGACGAAGTACGAGTACGCGAGTCTGTCGGCTCCCGCCTTGGTTCCCGCATACGGCGAACGCGGATTGAGCGGATGCTCCTCGTCCATCGGCGCCGCCTCGGCCGTCCCGTAGACCTCGGACGACGAGATCAAGACGAAACGCTCGACCGGCGTTTCGCGCTCATGATAACCTCCGTTATCTATGAAAATGGCAAGCCGTCAAGGAAGGTAATTCAGGTATCTGAGATATCGGGCCTGGAAACACAGGTCCTCTTGTCAGACATATACAAGTACGATTACAAGACGCACCAGGGTGCGCCGATACTACCAAGCGTCACATACAGGGATGTCATATCAAAGGTGCTCGGCGTTCCGCCACCTGATATTCTTGCAGAAGAGGTGGTAAGGGGCAGGATACTGGAGCAGCTGAACAAGCTCGGAAAGAGGAGCGAGGCAGAGATAAGCCAGATGGTAAAGGAATATTACGATAATCCTGAAAGGCTCCTTGCAAAGATAGGGCTCAACAACATCTCACCTGTGATAAAAGTCTAAGCTCGCAGGTGCGCTCATGATTGCCGATCTGTATGTCATAAAAGAAGCCCGCAAATATGGAAAAGGAGCGAAGGGCATATTTGCAAAGCAGTTTATACATAGAGGAACTATCGACAGTTTTATATGCAAGAAATGCGGACACTATTCAAAAGAAGAATTGGCAAAATTGCCAAAAAAAGAATACGATTTTGTAATCGAGCACGAAATTATCGACAAATCCGGGCAGTATACCTACTTTTGCGATAAAAGGATGTTATACGATAACCATTCATGCAATGCAAATGTTCTAAGTTCAGGTAAGGGATTCGGCATAGCCATTAAAGACATAAAGAAGGGAGAAGAAGTCACGTCAGATTATAGGGCAGATGGAGGAGACGAGGTTTACTTTGTTGGAGGCTGCAAATGCGGAGAGAAGAACTGCATGGGCAAGACAAAATTCACGCCACCGCCATCAAAGAAATTGCAAAAGTTTTGGAATGGCAAGATAAATCCAGCAATGAAATTAATTCCATACGTAAAACAGCCTTTGAAAAAGAAACTGCTAGCCGAACATCCAGAACTGAGCTATCTTTTTGAAAAACCCAAAGGCTAAGGAAGCCAATTCTTCTCCTTTATCTTCTCCCTTATGTAATCTCCGACAAAAGTTAGCCTTGGTCCCTGCAATGTATCCTGCTCAAGCTTCACCTTCAGCTTCAGCACTCGCTTCAGTTCCACGACCCATTCCTTGTGCATGTTTATCCATGGATAATCCAGCATCTCCTGCGCCCTCTTCAGGTCGACTTCCGTAGCCTTCAGCGTCATCTTCTTCAGAAACTCGTATTTCTCCAAGGTCTGACATTGTCACTCCGAGGAATCTCGCCTCTGGAGTTGCGATGTCCGCTCCGATGTAAGCGAGGTTTATGCTCCCTGTCTTTATCGTCCAGTAAATGTACCATCCCCACGCGTCGCCATCATTGAAAACATAAACAGGAAGTCCCATATCCGCAAGCTTTCTAATCAAGCCTCCTCGTTCCTCTTGTCGCCTGCCCCTGCGGCGATATCAGTATGCAATTTTCCTTTTTCCAGAATCCGTCCTCATTCAAGCCTCTGCCAGATCGCATCCTTCTCAACAACCAGAACATACTTCGCCTTGACGTCAACGAACTCTATCTCATTGTCGACATCGCTTGGTATGGCCCAGCCGCTCCTTCCCATCTTGCTTGCGTCCGTCTCTATTCTTTCGTCGCCATAACTGTCCATCACCTTCATGTTGCCCGCAAGCACGCCGCGCCTTGTTGCATTGAGATTAAGATCCTCCCTTCTCACGCCAAGCGAAGCCTCAAGATCCTCTATCAGCGGATTTGATTCTGCCTGCTCGCTGAATATATTCTCATCAACGTCCTCTCCAAGCGAGTACTTGAGCTGGTAGAATAAGACCTCTTATCGAAGTGTGAAGATTCTCTTTTATGAACTTGTTGCACTTCGCTGCGATTGCAACAGTCTGCATGAATCTTTTAGTTTGCGCCACGTTTATGAAGCTCCTTTCCTCCATCGCGCCTCCCGAGAGTCAGGAAGCCGCGCTTCTTATCGTATACTATGTTTGACCTGGTCCTTGCAACGGTCTTGAACTTCGGAGGCCTCTGGCCGTGGATATCCTTGACTATCTCCTTGCCGAAATCCTCTACTAACATTTCCGGTTTCTCTCATTCGCTGGTCTCGCCTTTTTCTCTTCCTTCTTTCTCTTCCTTCATCTCTTCACTCTGATTGGCCGTGCTGATACTTCTTAAGCTCCTTTATTATCTCGTTCGCGTCTTGCGCTTGGCTTAAGCGAATATTCAAGCACCTCTGCAAGCGTCTTTACCGGTATCAGCTTTACCTTGCTAAGCTTGTCCTTGCTTAGGTAAACATCATCTATGTTCCTTGATGGTAGTATCACTGATCTTTATTCCAGCATCCTATCGCTGCCTCTACCTTGCTTGTGACGCCGCCTACCGGCAAGCACCTCGCCCCTAACCGAAAGCGAGCCTGTCATTGCAACAGACTGGTCAACAGGAATACCTTCCATCGCCGATATTATGCTTATCGCGACGCTTATGCTTGCGCTGTCTCCTTCGACTCCTTCATATGCCTGCAGGAACTGCACGTGCATGTCATAATTTGCAACATCCCTGCCCATGTGCTTCTTTATTATCGCGCTTACGTTCTTCACCGCCTCTGTTGCTATCTTTCCAAGCTTTCCTGTTGGTATGAACTTGCCCTCAGACCTTGAGCTTGCAGGAGTGACCTCAGCTACTATCGGCATGACGATGCCAGGTGAGAGAACAGAGCCGCCCAACAACTGCAAGGCCGTTGACCTTGCCTACGCTGAAGCCCTTTGTGTTGAACACTTTGTAATCCTTCCTGTACTCCACTGCCTGCGCAATTACCTGCGCCTCTATCGGGTTTGCAAGCGCCTTGCCCGCAATAACATCCTCTCTTGTAACAAGCTCATGGTTCTTCTCAACCGCATATGTCTCCTGCTGCCCTTACAAGGCCGCCAAGGTCCCTAAGCACAAGCGTGAGCTTCTCCTTCCTTCCGCTCCTTCTCCTTGCCTCCTCCATTATCTCCTCAACAGCACCCTTGTCGAAGGCAGGTATCTTTCCGTCCTTTTTAACTTCCTGCGCTACGAACTGCACTATCTTCTCCCTGTTTGTCATATTGTCGGATATTGTCGAATCCATGTAAACCTCGTAACCGTAACCGCGTATCCTTGAACTGCAGCGCCGGGTGCATGTTCTGTATGTCCTGCAGGTTTCCAGCTGCGACAAGCACGAAGTCACATGGCACAGGCTCTGTCTTCACAATCGCACCGGAGCTCATCTCGCTCTGCCCCGTGTATCGGGTACTTCTTTTCCTGCATTGCAGTGAGAAGATCCTGCTGTGCCTTCGGGTCAAGCCTTGATATTTCATCGATGTACAAGACACCCTTGCTCGCCTTGTGTACTGCGCCGCTTTCTACCCTAAGATGGGCAGGAGTGCCTAGGCCTCCGCTCTGCAATGGGTCGTGTCTTACGTCGCCAAACAGCGAGCCTGCCTTGTTCCCTGTTGCGTCTATGAAAGGCGCATGGTACCATCCCTGTGTTGTCTACTATCAGCTTTGGCTCCATCGTGTCGCCAAGTCCAGGCATTGCGCCAACCCTCCTTGTCAATCCAGTCGTGAACAGCGCAACAGATCCGAATACCATGATGCCGAGTATCAGCGCCGCAACCACGATTATCTGATAGCCTGTTATGTATCCTGTAAGCGTTAAGCCGATCAGTATTATCACAAGAACAAGCACGACCGGGGTGATGCAGGAGCCGCCCTTGCCCATCTGTACTCTGTTCTTCATCCTCTCTCGTTGCAGTATCATCCTGCCCTGGCCATCGCCCAGCTTCTGCGCAGCAGCCTCGTTCGGGTAGGTCTTGACTGACTTCACAAGAGGCATGTTCTCGTCGTTTATGTTCTTGTAAACAAGCACGTCCTCGAGTTCCGTAGACGGGAGCAGCTCCGCCATAGCCTGAGCAAGCATGGTCTTTCCTGTTCCCGGCTCCCCGATCAGCAGAACGTGCCTCCTCTGCTTTGCCGCCTTCCTTATAATCTTGACTGCATTCTCCTGCCCGACCACCTGGTCGATGAGCTTTTCCGGTATCTGTATGTCATTCGTTGTCTTGAACGGCTTCGTGAACTCCTTTGGCTCTGGCTTCTGTGGTTTCACCGTGGCTGCCTTCGCAACCTCTTTCGCTTTCTTCTTCTGCCTTTTTCGTGAAGCCATTCTATCCCCAAGTAAAATACAAATGCGTATATGATACTACATTAAGAACTTTAAAGCTTATCAGAAGCCACGGTTATTGGCTTCAGCAAAGGCACGTTTTGCGGCAGTCCCAAAAAATACAGAAAGCTTTTAATATGTGAAAGGACGGAATATTACTACTTGTTAACGGTGTTACATATAAAAGTAAAAGAGATACGAGCCCTACCGGATGCTACTCTTAAAACAAAACTCAACGAGTTAGCACTGGAGCTCGGAATAGAGGAGAGGAAGATCGCTTCCACTGGCGTAGCCAGCAAGGTAGTGAAAACAAGGTCGATAAAGCGCACGATTGCAAGGATAAAGACTATACTAAAAGAGAGAGGTGCAAGGGGCTAATGGCAGATACTTGTCCAAGATGCGGACTACCGCTGGAATTATGCGTATGCAAAGTGCTGGACAGGGAGACAGAATCAAAGATCAGGGTATATGCGAAGAAGGCGAAGTTCGATAAGATGATGACCGTAGTCGAAGGCATAAACCCTGATGAGATAGACAGGACGACAAAGGAGCTGAAGAGAGTCCTGGCATGCGGGGGCACATCCAGGGATGGGGCCATAGAATTACAAGGAGAGCACAAACAGGCGGTGAAGAAGGCTCTTGCGAAGCTCGGCTACAAGGAAGCGAATATAGATGTGACTTGAGCTATTTCTGAGGTGCACAAATGGCTGTCCTAGGCATAGAAAGCAGCGCGCACACTTTCGGGGTCGGCATAGTTGAGAATGGAAAGGTGCTGGCTAACGAGAAGATGATGCTCGACATAGGTGGCAGCGGGATAATCCCGGCAAAGGCGGCTGACTTCCACGCGCAGAACGTCCATGCAGTGATATCGAGCGCGCTTTCGGTTGCGAAACTCACGATAAAAGAGATAGACGGAGTCGGGTACACAAAAGGACCTGGCCTTGGACCCTGTCTGAGGATAGGCCAGCTTGCTGCCAGGACTATTGCGGTCGCAAACGACATACCTATAGTTCCAGTGAATCACGCGGTTGCCCACATAGAGATAACAAGGTACTTAGCAAAAGCAACAGACCCTCTTGTACTTTACGTGAGTGGTGGGAACTCCCAGATTCTTGCAATCGTCAATGAGCCGTTCAGGCATTATCATGTGCTTGGAGAGACCTTTGACATTGGCGTAGGAAACATGCTGGACAACTTCGCGCGTGAGGCAAAGCTCAACCCAGCATGGGGCTCGAGCGTTGCAAGGCTCGCAGAAGGCGGCAAGTACATCGAGATGCCATACACAGTAAAAGGAATGGATTTCACTTTCACCGGATTGCTGACACATGCAACAAAGGCGCTCAAGACTCACGACAAAAAGGATGTTGCGTATTCATTGCAGGAAACTTCATTTGCAATGCTGTGCGAGGCTACCGAGCGCGCGCTTCTATTGTCAAAAAAGAGCGAGATACTGCTTTCAGGTGGGGTCGCCCAGAGCAAAAGGCTGAGTGAGATGATGAGGATCATGACAAATCAGCACAAAGCGTCGGTGTCGATTGCACCGAATGAGTACAATGCAGATAACGGTGCAATGATCGCACTGGTAGCTGAGAAAATGATAAGGCACAACATGAGATTCAACATAAGCGGCTGCAACATCGACCAGAAATATAGGATAGACAGTGCAAGGATAGGTTGGTAGAATGAGAAAAATATCTGAAGGAGCGGAAGCGGAGATTTATGATTCAATGATTCTCGGCATTGCCGCAGTTGTCAAGGACAGGATAGCCAAAGGCTATAGGACGCCTGTCCTCGACTCGCAGATAAGGGAGACGCGCACGAAAACAGAGGCAAGAATCCTGGCTACCGCGTCGTCAAATGGCATAAACGCGCCAAAGGTGCTCATGGTCAACAAGCACCAGATATTCATGAGCAAGCTGGATGGAAGGATGCTCAACACGATGCTCGATGCAAAAGGCAAGAGCCTAGAACAGATAATAATAATGGCTGCAAGGGAACTCGCAGCGCTGCACGGGCTCGGCATAGTGCACGGCGATTATACGCCGGCAAACATACTTGTAGACAAGCAAAAGGTCTGGATCATAGACTTCGGGCTCGGGGGTATCACAAATTCTGCGGAGGAAAAGGCACTCGACCTGCTTCTAATGAAAAGATCGGTAAGCAAGGAGCTCTACTCCTTGTTCGAAAAGGAGTACGTGCAAAGGAACAAGATGTCGGGCGGGGCAGTGGTTGACAGGCTGGCAGCAATAGAGAGACGCGGAAGGTACCAGACCCGGACTCTTGCATCAAAATGATCCAGGTGCAGCTACCTTGGCCTCGTCCTCGAAGATTACATCTTCCTCGTTCAGCGTTTCATACGACACTCTGGAGTAGGCAAGGGTCAGGAATGCAAGGAACAACGTCCCGGCAATACCAACAAGATACAGTTTGTCGAGGTTTATGTACTGGTAACTGAATATGGCAACTCCAAGTATGCTTGTGAACGCGCCAAACCTGAAGCTGTTCTTCGTGCTCAGGATTATGGTCATTGCGCCTATGAGTGCAATCAGCGAAAGCATCATCTCAATCAATAACAAGAGGTTGGTCGGCGCGATTTTATTCGCAAAAAGGTACAGCCCGAGGCTTATGAACTGCGATGATAACGTAATCACCTGTGGGTAGGTGTAATAGATGAAGATAAGGAATGCTGCCATGTAGAGCAGCGCCGAGACAAGGCTGAGGCTATTGTACCTGACAATCTGCTGATGGAGCACCGTCTCCGGCACCTTGTCTATGTCGTCGAGGCAGTAATACTTGCCCCCGGATTCTATGAGGTCTTCGTAGCAGAACGCCCTCTTGCAGTAATCACAAAGCGCATACGCGCGCCTCCAAGGATGCAGCTCACAGTTCATGTGCTCTGCCAATGTCCTCGGATCCATCTTGTGGCCCCGTCTGTAGGTGCCACGGTTCTCCTCTTTCTCTATAGGCTCGCCCTCGGACATCACTTCGGCAAGCTCGTTATAACCAGAAGATTCGACAGGCTTCTCCTGCTCTGGCGGTTTCTGCACCGGAGCAGGCTGCTTGGCAACCGGCTTGGCCTGCTGCTTCTGAGCCGCGGCTGAGGCCTTTGCCTTTTTCTTATCCTCGGCTTCCTTTTCTTCTTCCCTGACCTTGAAAATCAATAGATCATCAGGGTTCAAAGCCATTTGGATCACAGCTTGTTCGATCGCTCGGACTTTTCAATCGCCTGCCTCTTCTTCTTTTCGAAGATTCCCCTGTGCTTGGCGCAGCTTATGCAGTACCATACCTTCCTTCTCTCGAAGAACCTGACGTCGTTGGTGTTCTGCATGCCTGTATTGAAGCTTATCGCCTTCTCGAACATAACGCCTTTGTTCCTTGGCACTTTTCTACCGCACTGTTCGCATATTACTATCGTTTCTTTGCCTCTCACTTAAAGCACCTCATATTATTTATTAATGATAAAGGTTATTAAGCGTTAGTAGAATATAGATATAAATAGACACAATAAATGCTGCATTTCACGTGATAGAATGAAGTTCTATGTTATAAGCGACAGCACCGAATACGGACTCGCCGCTGCAAACCAGATAAACTCCGCAGGGCACGTCGCGCTGATGAGCGAGAGCATATCAAACGACTCCAGGATCCTGCTCGGAGACCTGAGGTCCAACATAAGCTCAGGCTACGACATAATAATGATCATATGCGACAATGCGAAGGACCTCTCCATATCGGCCAATAAGATAGGAGGGGTGATGGCTGTCGTGTGTAAGGACCGCGACGACGCCGTAGATGCGGTATCGTCAACAAGGGCAAACGTCGTGCTCATAGACTCGGCAAAGCTCGACAGGAGGACGCTGCCAAGCATAATAAACGGGCTTCTGGCAGAGCAGAAGGCGGAGTCAAAGAGTGAGCAGAAGAGGCAGGCCCCGGTAGCGCGCCAGAAGGCACCAGAATATGTCCCGCCTGCGCCATCAGGCCCGGGCATGGCAGAAAAAGCAGGGTCATTCCTTTCTGGGATAAAGGACAAGGCATCGAATGCCGCATCTGGAATAGGGAAGCAGCAGCCCGCGGTGAAGCCGAAGAACGTGAGCAGGGCCCAGAGCGGCGACGGCGCAATCAGCTCGATAAAGAAGAAGGGACTTTCGAAGTCGATTAAGGATGCATTCGGTATAATAGACGACAAGTAAATTTACTGTCATCATCTAGTTTTGGTCTTCATGGAGATAGTATCATGGAATGTAGCAGGTATCAACGCGTGCATAAAGAAGGGTCTGCTGCAGTTCATGCAAAAGCAGGATGCAGACGTGTACTGCTTCCAGGAAGTGAAGGCGACAGAGGAAAAGATGCCGAAGATGGCGCTGCTGGGCTACAAGGAATATCATTCTATAGCCGAGAAGAAGGGATACAGCGGCGTTTCCACATTCACAAAGACCAAGCCGTTGTCTGTAAGAAATATGGGCATAGAGGAGTTTGACAGGGAGGGCAGGGTCCTTGTCCTCGAGTACGAGAAATTCTTTTTGGCAAACACATACTTCCCGAACGCAAGCCGCGAGCTGACAAGGCTCGATTTCAAGCTGAAATTCAACAGCATGTTTCACGATTTCTGCAAAAAACTTGAGAAAGAGAAGCCGGTCATCATAGCCGCGGACTTCAACGTGGCGCACAAAGACATCGACATCAGGAACGTAAAGGAAAACGAAGGAAATTCCGGCTTTACAAAGGAGGAAAGGGAATGGTTCGGCACATTCCTTGATGACGGCTTCATAGACACGTTCAGGGAGTTCACACAGGGACCAGACCACTACACATGGTGGAGTTATCTTAACAACGTAAGGGCAAGGAACATCGGCTGGCGCATAGACTATTTCGTAATAAGCAAGGCGCTGAGAAAGTCGTTGAAAAAGAGTGAGATACTCGATTCGGTTATGGGCTCAGACCACTGCCCAATTCTCCTCGACATAGAAGCGTAGCCCGATAGTAATAAATATCAGTTAGAACACAGGCTGAGTGTGAGCGTAATGTCCAGTGCTGTATCCAAGGTGAGACCTGTGGCAGTAGCAAATAATACGCTGCTACTTCAATTTAAGGAGCAGTACGTGGCCCCTATTCTGAGAGTGGATGGCAGTGCTCTCGGCGAATTCCTGAGGGAGACCCGTGCGTGGTCCGAGCGCCCAGAACTGACTGGATATCTGGCCGGATGCGCGCTCCCAGACGGAACAATAAGGTTGGATTCGTATAGCAAAGCAACCGACCACTCTGGTTCTGGCATTGACTTTGTCAGCATTGCAACTGCCGTCGGCCTGCGGGACAGCGGCAAAACCACAATTGTACACGTACGCGCAATTACTGGGCATCACCCGGTAAGACGCGAGGTAATGCAAAGCGAGGCGGTCAGGGCCCACCTCGAAGACGAGATTCTGAAGGCGTCTAACGGCAAGAGATTCGCCGCCGAAGTAAATCTGGACTCCATAGGCGCAATAAAGAAGGTACACAGCACTCTAGGCCTGCCGAATACATTCGTGGCCATGGTATATACGCTCCCGCTATACGAAGGCAGCAAGCTAGTGGGACAGGTTGTGACGCTTGGGTTCTACGATGCCGATCACTCCTTGCATCCGGTGCCGTATACTGTTGAAATGCCGACGGAGGGCCAGAGCTTTGCGATAGCAGAGCTGTGAGTTTATCTATGCCTGTGCCTTGCTGAGAGTATCTCACTGCCAGCATTCTCTATCTGGATTCTTGCTACGTCCTGCTTTTTCCTGAAACCCGAGAGCACGGCTTCCGCAAATCTCAGCCTTCTGGTGCTGTCATAAATCGTTTTCATTGTGTCAAGGTACCATTCCGCATCCTTGACCTTGTCTGCGCGGAGCGATTCAAGAATTTCCCTCTTGAGCTCGCCAACAACATCCATCAGGCCCATCAGATAAGCATCATAGTCAACGCCAACATCCTTTACCTTCGGTATTTTCTTCTTTGTCTTTATGCTGAAGAATATGAAGGCCTCTGCATATTCCTGATAAGCCTGCATCGTGCTGTACCTGAACAAGGAATCAATCCTGTTTAGCATTGTGACCCTGCCGGACATCTCTTTCAATCTTGTTGCTGCGGCCTTTTTCTCGTCGTTGTGCATCAGCGTTATGGTCTGGCCTGCATCGCGTATTATTTCCCTTGTTGTTTGCATCACCTTGTCGAAATCGGTCTGCTTCTTCGACAGATAATCAGAGATGTTTTCAATATCGTTGTTTAACTCCTTCATAGATTGCACCGAATTCCTTGTCCATCTGTCTTCCTCCCCAGAATATATATTGCTGGGCATATCCCTTATAATCTTGCCATGTCTCATCCGCGAACTCGTGGATTGTCTTTATTTTCTGGTTCTTTCCCTTGAAATAAAACTTCTCTATTGTTCGCTTGACCCAGACGTCTATCGGGAAGGCATCGAGATTCCCATAGCCCATCAGTATTATGCAATCAGCGACTTTGTCGCCGATTCCGTCCACTTCCATCAGCGTCTCTTTCAGCTTGTTGTAATTATTCGGGTTAAGCTTGTAGAGATCAAGGTTGTTTGTGCAATATTCCGCTGCGCTCTTTATGTATTTCGCGCGGAAGCCTGTGCCGCACGCCATCAGTTCCTTTATGCTTGCGTTCATCAACATGCTACTTTCTGGGAATGCCTTTCCAATTACTTTTCCGTTGCTGTCTTTGATATCTGCACCGAACCTGTTTATCAGGCTCTTTATTATTTTTCTTATCCTTTTCACGTTGTTGAACTGCGACGTTATATAGCATACAGTAGTCTCCCAAGGATCATTGAGCGTCAATCGCATGCCTTTGTATTTCTTGATCGATGAATCGATGAAAGGATCAGTGTTTATCTTTTTGTAGATCTTGCCCATGTCGTCAGAGAATCTGAACCTTCTTGCAACCTCTTTTTTTGCAAATCCCATATCATTGCTCATTATAGAAAGTCTGCAATCTGTTATGTTTTCATTGGAATTGACGCTGATCATGTTCTTTCCTGCCGCAAAGAGCAGAAAGTTAGCCGATACGTCGTAATCCCCGTGGAAGGTGAGCGGCTGCGCGCTCTCAAAGGTGTGCCTGAGATCGAATAGCCTTGTGTGTATCGTCTCCCCACGCATTTCAGCACCGTTATTCAAAGTCAAAGTAACCGTAAGGGTTGAAAGTCACATCCTTCTCTATAAACGATCCGAGCTCGCTTGTCTTGAGCCTCACCTGCTTCTTGTCGTCCCTGGAACGCACAGTTACGGTGCCGTACTTGTCTGAGTCCTTGCTTATCGAATCATAATCGACAGTGACGCAGAACGGGGTTCCTATCTCGTCCATCCTTGCATATCTTCTTCCTATGGATCCCGCATTATCCAGGAATATCTTGAAGCGCGGCCTTAGTTCCTCATTGAGCGCCCCGACCATCGCGTCTATCTTCTCATCTTTCTGCAGCGAGAATATTGCAAGTTGGTATGGTGCGATGAACGGCTTCACCTGCAGCACGGATCTTTCGCCGTCTTTCTTGTAAAAGACATCGAGCAGCATCCATACGTTCCTGTCTACGCCGAAGCTGAGCTCCAATACCTCCGGAATCTTCTTCTTGCCGTTCGAATCAACGGCATGGTCCTGCTGCGAGCCCTTCTGGTGCTGCGTCAGGTCGTAATCCCCCCTGTAATGAAGTCCGGCTACCTCCTTGAAACCACCCCAGCTCTCTATGTTGATCTCTGCATCCATGTGGATCTTGTTGTAGAAGGCCCTTTCATCACCGCCCTTTTCGAGGAACCTGAGCTTCTCATCCGGGACCCCGAGAACATCCTTGTAAAATATGTCGATTAAGCCCATGTGGTAGGCGTAGAACTCCGGAACCTCATACGTGTCCGCAAGCTCTCCTACAGTCACTCCCTTCTTCTCTCCCTTCTCGTAAAGCACGACATTGACCTTCCTTTTCGCCATCTCATCTATCATGAGCTTCCAATCTCCAGGATCGAAGAATATCTGTAGCTCAGCCTGTGTGAACTCGCGCATCCTGTAGAGCCCCTGCCTCGGCGATATCTCGTTCCTGTAGGCTTTCCCTATTATTGAAAGGCCCATGGGCAGCGACTTCCTGAGCACGCCGTACTCCCTGAAGAAGTTCAGGTATGCCGACTGCGCGGTCTCCGGCCTGAGGTAGCCCTTGTCGCTCCTGTCCGGTCCAAGAGCAACATCAAGCATCATGTTGAACGGCTTTGCAGGCAGGAATGCGGTTGCCTTGCACTTCGGGCACTTGACCTTATTGTCCTTTATCGCCTTGTCTGTCTGTTCAGCTGTGGCGCCCTCCGATATCTTGACGCCAGAATCGGCAAGCAGCACATCGGCCCTGTAGAATGTCTTGCATTTGGAGCAGCCCACAATCATGTCGTTGAACCTGGCAGTGTGCCCGGAATGTATGAGTGGGGTTTCAGGCAGTATTGTCGATCCCTCCATAAGATGGTATTCCTGATTCGTGTCGACGAAGAACGAGAGCCATACCTGCTCAAACCTCCTCTTCAGGAGCGTTCCCACGTTGCCGTAATCATAGAGGCCAGAGGCCCCGCCGTATATTTCTGCGGCAGGCCAGAATAATCCCCTCCTTTTGGCAAAAGCGGTGATATCGTCGGTATTCATGGTAAGCACTGAGGGTAAATCCGGATTATATTATAATAATTGCAAGTATTTATTAAATTAAGCATGGATGCTTAATATAGGCGTAGCTATATGCCACAGACCGTCAGACCTAGAGAGAAGGCACAAAGCGCAATGGAGTACCTGATGACCTACGGATGGGCCATACTGATAATTGCAGTCGTACTTGGCGTGCTGTTCCAGCTCGGCGTTTTCAGCGGCGGCACGCTCACAGGGACGTCATGCGTTGCAACATCTGGATATTACTGCGCCAACCCCACGCTAAACACGAACGGCCAACTATCATTCAACTTCGGGCAGAACGAGGGATACACAATATACAACATTGAGCTTGCATGCTTTGCAACCTCTAACGCGGCCGGGCTGCCGAGCAACACACAGGCATGGACCGTGATAAACGGTAACTCTGCAAACATAGGCGTAGGCGCGCCTATAGCTGGCCTGCCTACCACTACAATCAACTCGCTCATTGCCAACGGCATCACACTTGTCAACGGGCAGCAGCAGATGGTCTCTGGCGTGCAATGTTACGTCTCGACAGGGCTCCCGCTCCCAACAGGCACAAAGGTCGGCACTGCATTCTCTGGATATGTCTGGGTAAACTACACAACGTCTCCATGCGTAAACGGAGCTTCTGGAACAATCTGCACATGGTCGACATCCAGGCCATTTTCCGTGACGCTCAAGGTCGTATGAAAGCTTTGTCGGAATAATGGCACTTAACCGACAAAATGGTGATTAAAACGACAAGAGGAAACCTTATAAATACCAAAAACCAAGATTCGTTTAAAGGTATTAGCATGAGGCTTAAAGGGGACAATTTCCTACCATATTTTCAGCCACGAAAAGATTTATGTTTACCAACCGCACTTAAAGTAATGTATGACGGAGTAAAACAAGCACACAATTTAGGTTTGAGTATTGGCGTTAGTAATTTAACAAAAATTTGTGATTATATTGAGGGGTTGGGAACAGTTGTTGAATTACCTATCCTTGTAAGTAGATTAGACAAAATGGTTAATCCAATAGGATATAAGGCGTTTTCAGGAAGCGGAAACCAAATAGACGTTGCATATTTGCGAACTATAATAGAAAATAACGAATGCTCTGCTCCCGTTATAACAATTTCAGGTTCTTTATATTTTGGTGAAAGAGACAAGAGATATAAAGTAGTTGATCCAATCCCAGAGGATAAAGATTACTTTCATACTATTGTAATTACAGACATAGACGAGGAGAGAGATAAAATAGAGCTATTTGATCCTTGGGCTAAACCGAGCGAAAAGATAACAAATAAAGAAGATTACAAGCAAACTTTAAATAGAGTTAATCTCCTTAAATATTGGGAACGAAGCGGTAAGGAAGCAATTTGGATTAAGAAAATTGGTGAAAGACGAAAACAGAAAGGGATGCTTTTACAGTCACAATTGATGCAAAAAGATGGTAAGAATGGATGATGTGAGAGCCATATCATTTAGAGACGAAGAGACATATAAGACCGAGTTGCAACACGTAATAAAGTCTAAATTAGGCAACGGTGTCTTTGTATCTAAGTCTCCACAAGATAAAAACTTTGAGGGAATAATTGGCACATACGTTCCTGAAATAATTGATGATTCTAAAAGAGATGAAAGAATTATCAGATTTTTAAAATTTAACTCTATAGGCACTTTTGAAATTAAAAGGATTAATAAATCGGTTAGTATATTTCTACCAGATAGAAATGAATTAAGTAGAAATATTACGAATGAAATTTCAAAATTGCGATTTAATGTTGAAATGGCTCTGCTTCAAAAAACATATAACAAATTGGTAGGGATAACACCTGTGCTTAATGCTTTGACACCAATAAAAGCCATATTAGATGATTTGCATTTACATAATGAGGCAAGTTTTAAGGATATTGAAAAGGATAGAAAAGATCGTGCTTTAAAATATGTTAACTTTTTAGAAAGTTTAGCTTTAGTTGAAAGAGAAAATGATAAACTAACACAAGGAAATCAATTTAAGTATTTTGAAGCCGAACTAAAGAATAAAAGTAAAAAAGATTTCTATACGGCTCTACTCGCATATATTTTGGAAAATGGAATAGGCTATATTCGTGAATATCTTAGTTTGACTGCTATAACTTCATATATACGTTGGCAAACGTCATACTATCTATCGGCTTCAGAAAAAGGTGCACTTCTTTATTGGAATCGCAAGGATCTAATACAGAATCGTAATGAATTGTATAAAATTAGACCTATTTCGTTTAATAGTGCATCAAACCAAATAACTAATCTTGTCGATGCTGAAATTTTTGAAGACGACGGCGAATATATATCTGGAAAAGAAGACATATTGAAAAGTGCTCAAGTAATAATAAACAGATTTTAATTAATCGTTATTTAGTTTTTCTTGGCTTATTCCAATATGGACTATGACACTTTGGGCATACTCTCGGCTCTTCTTTTCCCTTAGGTAGCCATTCGTGTTTGCATCTCAAACAACGGTAACCCTTAACTTTGATAGTAACAAGTTCCGTCATAAAATCCCATTATAATAAGCCATGATAAGATATATAAAAGTATCGTATGATATTCTGAAATCAGTTATTTAGCGATAGGTTTAAATATCTAATTATGCAATATGTTATTATGAAATAAGTGATTATATGCAGATACAAGAACTCTTGAAAGAGAGAAAACAGAAGGGCTTTGAAATAGCCAAAAATGGTAAGGTCGCTATGCAAGGGCATAAGTGGATTGTGCCTTCACAAACCAGCAGTAATAAAAGATATGAAGTTACATTATATCTCGATAGGCAAGTATGCACTTGCCAGGACTTCATAGAAAGGAGATTAAAATGCAAACACATCTTCGCAGTGGAAATAACAACTACAAAAGAGGTAAGTTACGGTAACGTAACGGCAAAAGAAACTAAGAAGATAACATACACTCAAGATTGGGTTGCATATAACAAGGCTCAAACTAATGAAAAAGAACTCTTTATGAAATTGCTCTTTGATTTAACGCAGACAATACCACAAGAGCCAAAGACAATAGGGAAAGGCAGACCACGTTTAGCAATACGTGATATGGTATTCTCATCGGCTTTGAAAGTCTTTACTACATTCTCCTTAAGACGTTTTATGACTGATATGAGAACTGCTAATGATTTAGGCTACATTCAATCTACACCACACTTTAGCATGGTTTCTTACTACATGGAAAAAGATGAGCTTACACCAATCTTAAGAGAGCTTATAACACTAACAGCTTTGCCTTTGAAAAGCGTAGAAACCGACTTTGCCATAGACTCGACAGGATTCAGAACCACTAAGTTTAACGATTATTGTAGAGAAAAGCATCACGTAGAAAAGAGGCACGCATGGCTTAAGGCTCATATTTGCTGTGGAGTTAGAACTAACATAGTAACAGCAGTAGAAATAGGAGAAGAGCATCATAGCGCAGATAGTCCGCAGTTTATACCGCTTGCAAAACGAACATATGAAAGTGGGTTTAAAATCAGAGAAGTAAGCGGAGATAAAGCCTATACTTCGCATGCCAATTACAAAGCAATAGAAGAACTTGGAGGCATAGCATATATCCCTTTCAAAAGCAATACATCGCCGTGGGGCAATAGCAGTAGCAAAGGTAATGATGCAAAAATATGGAGAAAAATGTATCGTTATTTTGCTTATAATCAAGAAGAATTTTTAGAGCATTATCATAAAAGAAGTAATATAGAAAGCACCAACAATATGATAAAAACTAAATTCACTGATTTGGTAAGAAGTAAGAATAAAACGGCACAGATAAACGAGGTTCTTTTAAAAGTTCTTTGCCATAATATCTGTGTGCTTATTCAAGAGATGTTTGAGTTAGGCATAAAGCCTGAATTTCTAAGCGAATTGCCTCAAGGTATTTAAATGTCAATCATCATAACCAGAATGCAAAGATGCGTCGGCAACGCTATACAAGTAGCTCACTATTCCTTAAAGTCGTGGTTACGAAGTGTTAGCTTGTCTTCTGCAAAATTGTTAGTGATTTTATGAGCAATAATATTCCAACTTTCGTAAAATGGGCTGGCGGTAAGAAGCAACTGATAGAGCAGTTTAAACCATACTTTCCAGCTAAAATAAATCGTTATTTTGAATCTTTTGTCGGTGGCGGTGCGGTAGCATTTTACATAATCAAACATTACAAACCAAAAAGAGTTTATCTATCAGATAGTAACGAGGAATTAATTAACACATATAGGGTCATAAGAGAAGACGTAGAGCAACTTATCACAGAGCTTAAAGAGTATAAGAAAAAGCACTCTAAAGAATTTTATTATAAAGTCCGTGCAGAGAGTTCTAAGAACCTATCAAATTTAGATAGAGCAATAAAGTTTATCTATCTTAATAAGACGTGCTTTAATGGATTGTATAGGGTTAATTCAAAAGGCGAGTTTAACGTGCCTATCGGCAGTTACAAGAACCCAGCAATAGTTAATGAGAACGAATTAAGAGAAATATCGGTATTATTGAAAAATGCAAAAATAGAAGCTAAAGACTTTACAAAAACGAACGGCAGAATAAAGAAAAATGATTTTGTTTATTTCGATCCGCCATATTATCCAATCAAGAAAGACAGCTTTACGACTTATACTAAAGAGAAGTTTTTAGATAGAGAGCAAAAACAACTTGCAAAGCTATTCAAGAAGTTAGCAGATAAAGGCGTAAATGTGATGCTTTCTAACAGCGATTCGCCTTTCATAAAGGACTTATACAAAGACTTTAATATAGGAATAGTCAGAGCAAGCAGAATGATTAACTGCGATGCGAAGGGCAGAGGAAAGATAAACGAAATTGTAGTTACAAATTACAAGATAAATAAGCAAAGAGGACTATGAGCTATTTTCTGCCAGCATATCTTGAAGCTCCAATTATCGTATAGATATCGTTATTCTCTAAAAGCTGTGAGAGTAGATTTCTAAACATATAGACCTCTCTTTTGTTGAAGGCATCTGACTTTTCCTCTATACTCAAAAGCTCCATAATGTAAGTGAGAAGTTGAATAGAAAACTGCCCATATTGGTTTAGTTCTTCAAAATGCTTCAAATCGCCCATGCTGGCAAATCTTACCTCGCATTTTTGTTGCTCTGCCTTACTCTGAAAGCCTTTAATTTTATCATAAATTTCTAACAAATACGAGACATACTTCTTGGTAAGTTCCTTATTACCTTGTCTTTTCATAAGTATAGCTACTGCCCACGTTGTATGGCTCAATTGTCTACCCTTGCTTCTTTGAGGAGTGAATTTATCTCTGTATTTTATTACTATGTCAAGATCGTGCTTCTTGCCCTGAAAAACATAGACAATCTCTTGATTAGGCAAGTCAAACTGCTTTATAAGTTCTAATGGCATACTTAATATTCCGACAAAATCTTTATTAATCCGACAGATTTAGATTATTCCGACAAAGCCTCGTATGAAGGAAAACATAAATATATAAAGAATCAACGACAACATATCATTACGGTGTTTTTCTGACAACAGATTTTGAAGAACTAAGAGAGAAGATGCTCAAGAGCGCGAAGGAGGGCATAAAGGACGCATACTCCAGCGAGGAATACGCGCTGATCCAGGCCATAAACGCATACCTTGAGACTTCAAAGTCATACAACCTAGTTTACGAAAGGCTCACGGAATGGGCGGGCATATATTTCCCGGAAAAGAGGTTCACAAATTCAAAGACCCTTGCAGATTTCGCGCTTTCGATCGCGCACGATTCCCAAGAAGAGAAATCCTCAATCGGGAGGAGCATGAACGAAGATGAGAAAAAGGCGATCGAGGGATTCGCGCAGATGAGCAAGAACATGGACGCGGCCCTCTCAAACCTCGAGGAGTACATAAAGCAGGCGTCGAACCGCATGCTGCCGAATGTCACCTATCTTACCGATGAGAAAATAGCGGCGGAGATGTTGAGCAAGGCAGGCTCGATGGAAAGGCTGGCAACCATGCCGGCAAGCACGATCCAGCTTCTCGGAGCAGAGAAATCGCTTTTCAAGCACATAAAGTTCGGGAGCAAGCCTCCAAAATACGGCATACTCTTCAAGATGCCAGCTGTCAACGGGGCGCAGAGGGACACGAGGGGCAGGATTGCACGGGTATATGCGACAAAGATAAGCATAGCGCTCAAGGCAGATTACTACACGAAGAAGTTCATAGCAAAGGAGCTGAAGAAAAGCCTTGATGCTGCAATCGAGAAGATAAAGGCGGCGCCTCCGAGGGAAAAGAAAAAGGAGGAGATGCACAGACCTGATTTTAAAAAGCACCAGCAGGGCGGCGGCTTCAGAAACAAGGGAAGACCTTTCAAGAGACGCCCAAATGGTTAAATACCAGACGAATCTCAGTAATGATTTGTCAGTGGTAATATGGAATTGATGCATCCGCCAGCCGCGCAGAAGGCGGCAACGCCGGCAACGGCAATGTCTCAAGCGGAGGCAACGCAGGGGCTTGCAAAGCTGATCAGCGCAGTCGCCAATCTAGAGCCTGCACCTGCCACAGAATACCTGAAAAGCACGGGCATCGCGCATCTCGAATCGGTCATAGACGGCATATCAAAAGGCGAACTCGCCGGCATACCAATATGCGACACAAAGATAATAGAATCATTCATCGGCAAGCTAACCACTCTTCCGCCAGATGCGGGGTCCGGAAGGCTCGCACATAAACTCTTTCTCACTCTGACCCCTGACACGCTGGCCAGTTTTTGCGACATAGCAATGACACCGGAGCTGAATCTAGATCTGGGGACGCGAATCAGGATACTTAGAAACATTGCGGAGATCAGGAAAACCCCACGCAATGTACTTGAAAAAATCGCGCAGACAGAGGACAACCCAGCCTGGGCATGCACAGGAATCCTGCGCGAAGACCAGCGCGACACAATCGTCTCGATGCGCAGAGCTGCGAAAATGACAATTAAAACCGTAAATACGCAGAACGTGGCCAACGGGATACTCCACAGCATGTCTAGTTTAGAAACGCCAGCAGGGTTCGTAACCATAGGAACCACTGGCATCGACTACTTCAGAGGGCAAAGAAGGAGGATCGAAGATCGCATAATCGGGCACCTGCTGCTCGGCGAGGACGAGCTTGCCGAAATGGCCAGGTTTCTGGCAAGGCTATACGCGAGCGCCAGGACGGATACTGGCATAAACATAGTGCTGAGATTTAGCGAAGTGCTAATTAGCACACTATCCAGAGGCAGCAATGCAGTAATACTCAATATTGCAAAAAACGCGCAATTCGAGATGCCATTCGAATTCAGGACAGAGCTTCTGTATCATCTTGCATCAAATCCCGAACTATCAAGAGGCACACTGACTGCGCTGAGCAAAGTAACCCGCGACACAGATTGGGTGGCCGGCATCTACAACAAGTACGGGCAGGAAGCATTGGAAGTAGAGGAGGAGACACCATTCTATGAGAAGGTAGCAACCCTCGCCGCAGAGGCGCTCAAACATGCCAGGCCCCCCGCAGCTCCAGAATAGCGGAATCCACCATGGCAATTTACCGTCGGAGAATTACAGCTTTTTACGAGAAGTAAAGTGGCAAAAAGGAAAGTATTTATATATAACGAAATCGTGAAAACCTCTCATATAGTGATATTTATGACAGGACAAAGTTACAACAGCGGAGGCGTTAATGAGGATTTAGCCAGTGCAGCACAGGAGCACGGCTCCCTTAAGGGAGACTCATGCGCGTGCGGCAAAGAGGCAGGAGCCTGCGGGTGCGGTGCGGAGGGTAGCATGGAAGGAGACAGCTGCGGCTGTGGCGGCGGAAGCTGCGGCTGCGGTGGCCATGCGGAGGCAAAGCTCGAACCACATGCACATGCGCATGCACACGCAAAGATGACACCACAAGTGCAGGAAGCCAAGAAGCCAGAATTAATCGAAGAGGTGAACAGCAAGA
The DNA here is from genome assembly GCA_963762345.1 of uncultured Microcaldota archaeon. GTDB lineage: Archaea > Micrarchaeota > Micrarchaeia > Micrarchaeales > Micrarchaeaceae > JAJZYD01. The sequence continues at coordinate 57,160 of CAVXKI010000006.1, read as the reverse complement.
GGCCAGAGACAAAGGAGGATCCTAACGTAAACCTTGCGCTCGATCCACTGTTCGCTCCTTATCACAGGACAACAGAAGAGGCGGAGAAGATGCCTGTGATAGAGAAGACGATGTCTGTCTGTCCTGAATGCAAACTTATAATCCCAGGCAACGATCTACAAGGACGGGGACTATGTAATGATTAGGAAGTTCTGCCCAGAGCACAAATGGGCCGTAGAGAAATACTGGGAAGACTACGAGATGTACACAAAGATGAGAAGATACAACTATTTCGGAAGAGGTCTAGACAATCCTAATTATTTGGGACAGGGCCAAAACTGCCCATTCGATTGTGGCCTTTGTGAAAGGCATAAGACTCATACAGGCCTTGCAAATGTTGTTGTTACGAATAGATGCCACTTGAGCTGCTGGTACTGCTTCTTCTACGCAAAGGAAGGAGAGCCGATATACGAGCCGACGACAGACGAGCTCGACAAGATATTCAGAAACCTGAAGGCGGCAAAGCCTATACCTGCAAATGCGCTCCAGATAACGGGAGGAGAGCCGATGATGCACCCTGATATAGTTGAAGTAATCAGGAGGGCGAAGAAGGCGGGCTTTGATCAGATACAATTAAACACCACAGGAATAATCCTGGGCCAGAATCCTGAGCTTGCAAAGCAGGTTAAGGAAGCCGGGTGCGGAACGCTGTACATGAGCTGCGACGGCGTAAGCCCAAGGACAAACCCGAAGAACTACTGGGAGGTTCCATCTGCCTTCGATGCATGCAGGAAGGCAAAGATAGGAGTAGTCATGGTCCCGACAGTGATAAGAGGAATCAACAACCACGAAATGGGAGCAATGATCAACTTCGCGCTCAACAACATTGACGTTGTAAGGGCAGTGAACTTCCAGCCTGTTTCTCTGGTAGGAAGAATGCCGACAAGGCTGAGGGAGAAGCAGAGGATCACCATACCTGGAGCGATAAAGGAGATAGAAGCACAGACCCACGGAGCGATAAGGAAGGAGCATTGGTTCTCGGTCCCGTATGTGGGCGGAATCAACAAGTTCATAGAGGCGCTTACAGGACAGTACAAGTACGATCTGTCAATACACTTTGCTTGCGGAGCGGCAACATACCTGTTCCTCGACGACAACAATCACGTAGTCCCAATAACTGACTTCATAGATGCGGCAGGATTGGTCGAGAAGCTGCAGCTTGCGGTCAACGAGATGCAAGGAAAGGGAAGGCTTGCAAGGAAAGCCATCGCGGTAAAGACGCTGTTGGGACTGCCGAAGCTTATAGACAAGCAGAAGCAGCCAAAATCGCTCAACTTCTCAAAGATGCTTATGGACATATTCCTGAAGAACGACTTCAATGCCATGGGAGCGCTGCACAGCAAGACGCTGTTCCTAGGAATGATGCACTTCCAAGATGAACATACATATGACATACACAGAGTCGAAAAGTGCGACATCCACTATGCAATGCCTGACGGTCAGGTGCTTCCATTCTGCACATTCAACGTGTTCCCAGAAGTTTACAGGGACAAGATCCAGAAGCAGTACAGCATTCCGGCGAAGGAATGGCAGAGGATGAACCCGAACTGGAACTACAGGGCTGACAAGTACATAAGGGAGGTAAAGAAGCTGGAGCAGGATCCATTGTTCCTTAAGACATATTCGAACATGAAGGACTTCTTCGCGCTGCCTGTCAATGGTGGAAAGCCGGTGGACAACTTCCCGGTGTTCAAGCCAAAGTACCCTGTAGAGAACAAGGTACTAGCGCCTGTAGCCGAGACCGAAAAGCTGGCAGCAGCCTAGTTTTTATTTTTTTGTTTTACAATCAGTAGTGAGATACATGGACCGCAGGGACAATCAACAGATAGAAAAGACCAAGGAGGTATTCGGGCCGTCGATGGAAGAGAGCGCCGAAGAGAAGAAGGGCTCTGGCGAAAGCTATTTCATCGAAGAGGAGGGCAGGAAGTACAGGATGCCATACAAGATAGTAAAGAAGCTCACGTTCAAGAACCTCGACCAGAAGGAGCTCATAGACATACCCCATGTAGCGAGGCTGCAGTACAGGCTGCTTCTTTTTGACGCCATAATCAAGGCGAAGGTCGATTTCCACAAGAAGTTCATAAGGATAATCTACAACAACCCCGAGGCTGACAACATAAGGGAGAAGATAAGCAGGGCAAAGCTCATAGAGTTCCTGGCCGGAGAGGGGGTCCATGTGAGCGAAGCACCAGAGAACATGGAGGAGGTGGATTACGACTACAAGAAGGAGCTTTACGATTACGCATACTTCTCGCCGAGCATAAGGGAGGCGCCGCCATACGGATGGACAAGGGAGGAATGGGAGAAGGAAAAGGAAAGGGCTGCTAAGGCAAAGTATAGGATGGAGCATCCGACAGTCATAGACAAGATTCTTGGCAAGAACAAGGCGAAGAAGCAGAGCTCAGGCCTAAAGCTCCATCCATAATCAGGCTTCATACTTCACTTCTTTTATTATTGTTATCGAGGCAGCGACAACAGGCTCCTCCAAGCCAAAATTAGATAGCACCTTCGGATGAAGCTCGCCGAACGTGCCGACTGTCTCGTTGTTTACAACGACGCTGGCAACCCTGCCCTCTATGTTTGCTTCGCTCTTTGATGGCGTCACTTTGTAGGAAACGCCCATGAACCTCATCAGCGTATCAACTATGCTCCTCATCTCCGATAGATTCGCCTTCGAGTGCTCGCTCAGCAAGCAGAGCCTTATGCTTTCCTTTATGCCGTTGTTCTCAAAGGAGAAGACACGCCCTATCTCGAAGATCCTCTGCGGCATCCTTTCATTTCTCGAATCGCTGAGGTTCTGCAACAGCCCCGGCAGCAGCGAAGTCCTAAGCATTGTTATTGTAGATGTCTTTGCATCTGCTATGCTCACATAGCTGTTCTGCTCATAGGGCTTCAACACGCTATCGAAATTCAGCTTCTCATTGGTGAGCGTGCTGTTTATCGCTTCCGTATATCCGAGCCCGACCATTAGCGATGCGAGCACGTTTTCATAATCTACAACATCGTTCGAAAGCCCGTCTGCAAACCCCATGATGCCGAGCGGCATAATCTTGTCATAGCCGTATGCTATAGCCATGTCCTCTATGACATCCTGGTCGTTGAGCACATCTACTCTATAGGGCGGCACGTAGAACAGCACGCTGTTGCTGTACTTCGCCGCGTTGTAACCCATCTTGTTTGCCAGCGCGATGACATTGTGCTTCCCCGTCTCTATGCCAAGAGTCCTGTCCGCATTCCTCATGCTCACCTTTATCTCCTTGTACTCGAGGCTTGGCGTCACTTCAGCTCCGCTTTCATATTCCACAGTCACGGGCTCGACTGTCGCTCCCGCAAATATGAAGGAGCACGCCAGAAGTCCGGCCGCGCTCCTGATTGTGGCCAATGAAGTGCCTGTTATATCTATGAAAATGTCCTTCGTTTTCTCCGTCACCTTTGTAGCTTCTGAATTCGTGATTGGTATCATCGCGATTATCTTCTCCGAGTCGCTGAGCATCGGGAACATCACGCTCTTCTTTCCGTAATCGAGTATCGCCTCCCTATAGGCTACTCCCTTCTCATGGTTCTCCATGATCTCGTTGAAGCTCATCGAAGCGGTGCTGTTCAAAGGCACGAAACTCTTGCCTGCGCTGGCTGTGTAGGTGAGGTTTCCGCTTATCTCATCGAGATTGTGCACCCCGATCGCAAGCTTCCTCCTTTTTCTTCCGTATGTGTCAGCGAACTTTTCCGTGAAGTTGATCAGGTATTTCAGTTTGTTGCCAGACAGGTCGACGTTCTTCACCACCATCCCAGCGATGTACGGCCTTATCTTTTTTACCTCGCTTTTCACCTCTATGGTAAGCACCGGCTCCTCCTTTATCACGTAGAAGTCCTCCTTTGGCGTGCGCTTTCCCGCAAAGTCCTCTATCGCCCTCAGCATGCCTGTAAAGTCAAGGAGGTCCGGCCTGTTCGGTGTCACATTCACCTTTATTTCTGAGCCCTTCCTCTCCTCTATCTCTATGCCTATCCTTTCCATCGTTTCTACTATCTTGTCCTGGTCCAGCCCGGTAACCTCGAAATCCTTCAGATCAAAAGCCACTATTGCCATGCGAATCAAACCAAAATATTCTTCCTGCTCCTCAGCCATCCTAAGTTGTTCTTGTACGGAGTCAGTATCGAATCCACTCCGAATATCTTACCATTCAGCAAAAGCCTCTCCAGGCCCCCTCCCCAGGCAAGCACTGTCTTGTTTATCCCCATCGCCTTTGTAATCTCCTTCCTGATTATCCCGCCGCCGACAAGCTCTATCGAATCCCCGTGCTCCTCATCATGGTAGAACATCTCAAAGCTCGGCTCGGTGAACGGGAAATACGAGGGGCGCATTTTTACATTGTCAAAGCCGAGCCTGCTGTAGAATCTTTTCAGTGTGTCTATCAGGTTCGCAAAGCTGAGGTTGTCGCCGATTATTACCCCATCGTATTGGTGCAGCTCGGCAAGGTGCTTGTAGTCTACGCTCTCGTTTCTGAACACCGAGCCTATAGAGAAAAGCTTCAGCGGGTAATTTGCATCCATAGCGCTTGCAAGCTTGTTCATGTATCGCGCCGACACGCTGGTGGTATGGGTTCTCAGCACAGCCCTGCTCGCTACCTGCTCGCTCCATTTCTCCTTCCACGCCGCAACGTGCATTTTTTTGACCCGGTTCAGCACCTCCAGGTCATTTATCGTAAGCTGTTTCGGATTCGATAGGAAGAAGGTGTCCTGCATATCCCTGGTTGGATGGTCCTGCGGTGAAAACAGCGCATCGAAATTCCAGAACGATGCCTCTATTATTGGCCCAGATACCTCGACAAAACCCATCTCGAGCCAGTTTTGTCTTACGGCATTCATGAGCTCTCTAAGCGGATGCAACCTTGCAGTGTAAACAGGCTCAAACGGCGCGTTCACATCGTATTTTCTGAACTTCTGGTTCTCCCAACCGCCTTTTTTTATTACCTCCTTGGTCAAAGCCCCGATTCCCTCCTCTTTTGGCGCGCCGGCCAGCAACTCGGCTCCGGTCTTCGTCATGGAAACGCCCTTTATGATTGATCTTTCCTTCAATTCGATAAGCCCTCTCTTCAAGAGGAAGTCTACTGCGTCTTTGTTTTTTGAGACCAATGACGAGGCCTCTTCCGGCGATGCTTTGGCGAGCTTGTCCAACAGGATCCTCGTCGCATAAGCCTTGTCCCCCTTTGCAACTGCAAGGCCCTCGCTTGTCGCGGACACTACGCCCTTGTCTATCGTTATCCAGCCGTTCTTCTTGCACCATGTCAGTGCGATCTGGCTCTTTATCTCAGATATGCTGGAACCCTTCCTGCTTGCAAGGTGCTTTACCAGATTCTCCTCGGGAAATTCTGTGAGATATCCCCTGCCCTCATCGCTGAGGATAACACCTGTCACTGTCTCCCTTTTCACCGCAACCGCATTCTGCTTCAGAAGATTCTCGATGGCCCAAAGGATCTGGTCTGTGCCGAGCTCCAGCCTTTCCCCTATGTGGTCGAACGTGACCCCTGTTTTCTCTTCGTTGAGGAGCGTTAGCAGTTTTATCTCGTAATCATGCAAAAGATGCACCTATTTCTCTGATCTCAGGTAAGTGTACAGGATTAGGAGAGCTATCGCAATTATTATTATGAGGTAAGCGAATCCGCCGAGATACCCGTATATCGTGTCGAAGAAGCCAAGCACCTCGTCCTGCAGGCTCTCCTGCACTGTATACACAAAGGTGAACTTCGAGAGCGCCTCGTCAGAGTCCCATGTAACCGCCGTAACGTTCCTGTAGTTCTTTGTAAACCCGAAAGCCGGATAATCCGGATTCGGCGAAACAGAATCTATTCTTCCCCCGCTCGGCAGCACCACAGTCAGGGTGGTATTGAGGCCTAGCACCTCCCCGCTCTCCGCGTTCTGGTAATTCAGCACATTCCTGTTGAAGTTGGAGACAAATGTCCTAGGCGCAGTCTGGTTTACCGTCGTCACATTCGTTGCGATATAGCTGAGCACCAGATAGGCGATCTTCCCGTCGTTCGAATTTGTTATAGGTCCGGGGACGAAATTGAAATCGTACACGCTGCCTCTCGGATTGATTATGTGCTCTATGAGCGACGGCCCAACCACATTCTGCCACTGGCTCAGCGTGAAATTGAGCGCAAGCCTGTCCTGGTCATATTGGTTGACCGACGTGTTGCTCAGGCTTATCTTGTATATCTCGACTACGGTTGCGCTTGTATTGGAATTCAGCGTTACCGTGTCATTTATCGCCGTTACTATGTACGAAGCATGTGAAAACTGCACAAAAACGAGTAGCAGGAGCACCATTGCTACTGGTAGATACTTCATGCTATCGATGATGATTTGCTGCCTACTAATAAATAGCTTATGTATCGGTTAGAGAGTGTCGGTTGTAGTGATTAATTGATTTAAAAAGGAAAAGCATTTTAAAGCTGAAACCATAATTCCTTTGTCAATAACGGGGGTACAATGCGAACATTAAGTGATTTGCTTGCAGAATCTAAGATTTTTGCAAAGCGGGAAGTACTCTCGCCTCATTTTACGCCGCAGAAGCTGCTCTACCGAGAGAGGGAAATAAACAACATAGAGAAGGCTCTTGCACCGTCGCTAAAGGGCGAGCGAGGCCGCAACCTGTTTATATACGGCAAGACAGGCACCGGGAAGACGTCGTGCACCAGGCACGTTATCGAGGAGCTGAGGGCGATACCAAACACGACGGCAAAGATATGCTTCATAAACTGCAGGATATACAACTCCAGGTTTAGAGTCCTCAACAAGATAATAAGCGACCACATGCCGACGTATGCGAAGCGCGGCTACGGTGCGGTAGACCTTTACGAAAAGCTCACGACATGGATAGAGGAGGACAGCAAGATACTTGTGGTAGTGCTTGACGAGGTCGATCTGGTAAAGGACCTTGACGATCTGATATACACGCTCACGAGGATAAACAGTGACATAAAGGCGGGCGGTGTCACGCTAATAGGGATATCGAATAAGGTCTCGTTCAAGGATGAGCTCGATCCGAGGAGCCTGTCCACGCTATACGAGACAGAGCTTGTGTTCTCCCCATATTACGCCACCGAACTTTACGCGATTCTCAAGGATAGAGTAGGAGTTGGATTCAAGAAGGATATTGTCGATGACGACGTATTGCATTTTGTCGCCGCAATGTCGGCAAAGGAGGGAGGCGATGCCAGGTTCTCGCTCAAAGTGCTCACAAAGGCCGGCGAGCTCGCAGAGGAGAAGGAGTCACAGAAGGTAACAATGAAGGAGGCGCAGGAGGCCGCGAAGGCGGCGGAGAACGAGATAGTCTACGAGGTCATATCAACGCTGCCGGAGCACCAGAAGTTCGTGCTTTACGCAATTTCGCTGCTTACACAGAGCGGCGGCTCATACAAGAAGCTCACGGATGGCGTCGACACATATCTTTTCTCTGGTGAGGTCTATCACAGGTACAAGACGCTTACAGAGGGCATGAAGAAGGACGCGAAGAGCGAAAGATGGTACAGGAAATACCTTTCAGAGCTGGAAATGCAGGGCCTCATCGCGTCGTTTGAGTCAGGAAAGGGCATACGAGGCCACACCAAGCTGATCAAGCTGCTATATCCTCCGAAGAAAATGTGCGAAGTCCTAGAGAAGGAGATATTCGGGCCGCAGAAGGCGGAGCCAACGCAGGATGCGGTAGTAGAGGAATAATCGGTGTATCATTGAATTTCTACGACATAGTTTCCGAGACATGCACGTTTGACGCCGATTTTGCAAAGCGCCTCGGCTTCAAGCAGATATTCAAGCTGAGGAAGGAGATAAGACCTGTAGGCCACGGCTACGAGCAGGAAAAGATAGTAGATAATAGCATGGCGTTCGGCAGGGACAAGAACCAGCTAATCTCGCTTGTAAAAAACGGCGCAACCGCGGTCGCAATAACCGATTCTTACATTGACAAGAAGCTGATGGACACGATAAAGCAGGAATCGTGCATACTCTGCATCCCGACATGCATAATAACGGCGTCTTACGGCGTCGAAAGGTCGCGCAACATATACAAGATGAGCAGGCTTTTCGCGTATGCAAAAAAGCAGGGCATAGACGTGTGCTTCGCAAGCATCGCGACAAGCAAGGCGCATGTAAATTCATACATGCAGCTCATAGAGCTTGCGAAGCTGATAGGTGCGGACGAGAAGTATGCGAGGTACAGCATAAGCGAGATAACGAAATCGATAGCGATAACATGATGAGGGAAAAACACAGGTATCTGCTTGTTGAATCAAGCGCGCCGATAAAGGGAGACGAGAAAAGCTTCACGAACGCGCTTTACAGGGAGCTGATACGCTGCATCGGCGAGATGAATTACCACAACGTGAATCCGAGAGTGGTAAAACTCCTCGGAGAAAAACGATTCATAATAAAATCAAGCTTGGAAGGAACAGGCCAGCTCGTTCTCGCGTTTGCATTGATAAAAAGACTGAACGACTCAGATGTCGCGTTCTATACGCTAAAGAGTTCAGGGACCATCAAGGCCCTGCAGTCCTAATTCATAGTAGCCCGGCTCAGTGCGCACAAGTCCGCGCACTCTAATCTCCTTTGCAAAATTTCCCATGGTCAAGTATCTAATCCCTGTCTTCGGGTCCACATGATTAATCTTCGATGCCCGCGCCATAGAAAGTGTGTCAACGAAATCGTATAACAACTCGTATACCACCCCAGGCTGGATCTCATTTTCTCTGGAGAAGCCATACGGTCTCAAGATGTCCCGCACTGTATGGATCGTCACGCGATGCCGTTTTGCCAGACGCCTGTTTCTTGTGTTCTCCTCTGTCTTCTCTTTCACTATTGCGGCCACAACCTCCTCCTCTGTTCTGTTTTGTGCGCCGCGCCTCGGTGTAATGTCATGAAGCCTGAGATACTTGCTCGCTGTTTTTCTGGAGACATGTGCAGCGGATGCCACGCCGCTGACCGTAGCATGTTTGTCCTCAGTGTATCGCCTGGCCAGTTGCGCTTCCACTGATTGGGGTATTCTCGCAAAGGTCCCATCAGTGTGGTTTCTAGGAATAGCCATATGCTTGCCAGTAGAACATTCGAATATAAAATGAAGTGCCAAACAGCAATATGCTTTTCCGCCCGAAGGTAGTACACACATATCGTGAGCAAGCTTAGCTTCCAAGTTCGGAATGGGTTTGGGCGTTTCCTTGCTCCTATTACCGTTTGACGAGAATATTATGTCGGGAAGGTTTATATAGTTTGTTCTGCTTCCGCAAATCAGGCCTTAATGTGCCTTCCGGACTTGCAGCTTGTGCACAGCCCGCTTTTGCTGTCATAGTGGGTGCTGCACACCCTCTTTCCGCAGAGCTTGCACGTATGCCTCGCAAGCTTCCCGCATATGTCACACAAACCAGCAACATCACTCATCTATTCACCTTTCCTTTGTCAGCATCCTCTTCCCCGAGAACCGCGACGAAGTCAATGCCACCACCGAGCTCAACTCTTGCCCTGGCAAGCGACAGCGGCCTCATCCCATGCGATTTTGCGTACTCGCACTGGTATTTTATGTAGCGATCGGTTATTTTCGTATCCGGGTTCACGCTCTTGCAGAGCGCGATGTAATTCGATATGGTCTCGATCGCCTTTTCAACCGGCAACCCTTTTATATTTACAAGATATGGAGCAAGGATCAGATTAACTGTCCTGTGTCTTGCATCTGGTATAGGCGTCTGCAGCAGCCTGTCGATCCAGCCTATGTTGCCCGCGCCCTTCCTTATCTGCATCTTGGGCACCGGCACCTTTATTCCCTTGGCGTATTCAAGAACGACCCTCGGTATATCCGAACTTTTGATTGGCAATCCCTTTGCAACTGCCTTCACAACTGCGGAGCCCATCACCTTTATCGTCTGGTATCTATCAAGCACGACAACTCCCCTGCTCAGCTTGTGGTTTGAAAGGCTGAATCCCTCGATGTTCTGGGCATTTGCCAGAAACTGCGCGAAGTTTATCGCGAATTTCTCTCCCTCTTCCCTTATTTCGAGCCCCAACTCACGAGAGAGCTTGATTAGATTACTGTCACTATCACGTGCGAGCGCATCCGATGCCCTCTTTGCCTCCGCATTCGCGTATTTTATTACCAATACAGGGCTCTTGAGCGAGCTTATCAGCATCCTCGCATAGACATATCCTACTACAAAATCCAGTTTGCCATAGTCAGACTCTCGGTATTCGATCTTGTCGTTCTGCAGAGCCTCGTCTATCCTTGCTTTTCCTATTATCAGGTGCCTCTGCTCAATCTCCCTCAGGTTTATCTCCTTTATCACCTCCCTTGCCTCGTCCGAAAACGGATATTTATAGGCGAAATCAAGCTCCTCCTTAGAGTACATGATATTGCTTGCCTAAGCAAAAACAAAAACCTTTGTAGCATAATTCCGCAATTGCAGCACCTATAAATATCTGAATAGATTGAGACGTCTCAGGAAGAGCAAGCAATACAAAAAAGTATTTAAATTCAACCAAACAATATCCAAAAGTGTGTTAAGGCTGCTTATACTTCCCCACCGAGCACCCTTAACACCTTATGCTTGATTTTAGTTTTAATACAAGGCGTCAACACTCTTCCTGCAAACCCAAAGTGGGACATAATGGCAGGTAATGCAATAACTGTTAACGGCGTACTAACGAAAGCGCAGCATCCGCAAGCTACTAACGTTTCTGAATTAGCAGGTGTGCCCGCGATCGCTCTTCGAGCTACGCAGAGAGTCCTTCTGCGCAAAAAGACCAAAGAGCCCACCATGGAAGCACTTGAGAAACTGCTAGAAAACAGCCTCAGGCCCGCAGTCGAAGGATTGATCATTGCAACGCGCAACAGCAAAACAGACCACGAAAATTTTGAGCTCTTCGGCATAGCCATATGGGCAAATGCGACAGAATTCATCGAAGCCATAGTCGAGACCCAAAAACTTTATGCCGAGAGGAGGGATCTAGTCGATGAGAGACAGGCTAGCGAATTAAGAGAGTACTTGTCCGGAAGGGCAATAACCATGATAAATGAATATACGGTTGTAATCACCGAGGCCGCAGCCAGGATAGTCACAAACCACAAGACGTTTGAGCAGGCATTGATGCTGAGATCCACAGTACTCATCGGGCAACTGGTTCCATTATATTTCGAAGCACTCGGCGTTGCAGCTGAGACGGCAAAGGCATTTCCGCTCCCAGAGGCGCAAAGACGCAAAAGGACGGTCCCGCGCTCACAGGTGCTTCCAAATAGCGAGTTTTATAAGCCTTTCTGAGTAAATAATAATCACTGCTTTTCCCGCAGTTTACTGCTTCGGCAGGAGGGATTTTCAATGGAGAAGGAACAGTTAGACAAGTTTAGCGCTTTCATTAGTGAAAACAAGGGCCAACGCAAGTTCACACAGAGTGTAGACCTTACACTGAACTTTACCGGCATGGACTTCAGCAAGGCTGACAACAGGCTTAACCTAGAAATAAAGCTGCCGAACGGAAAGGGCAGAGAAAGCAAGGTCATACTTTTTGCAGATGATAGGGCGCTTGCTACAAGGGCGCAGGCAGCCGGAGCAAAGGTAATATCAAGCGCAGAGATTCCTTCGATTGCGAATGACAAGACGAGGATGGCTGAGCTTCTAGGATGCGAGCTTCTAGCACAACCTGTACTCATGCCCCAGATAGCAAAAGGACTAGGACAATTCCTGGGTCCGAGGAACAAGATGCCAAAGCCAGCGGTCGGTGCTGACATAGCGACATTGATAGGAAACGTAAGCAAGTCAGTATACCTGAGAAGCAAGGGGAAGTACCTCCCGACAATACACTGCTCCGTAGGTACAGAAGCAATGGACGTGAACCAGCTCGCAGCGAACATAGACGAGGTCGTAGGCACATTCACGAAGAAGCTGGGCAAGCAGCACATCAAGTCGATATACGTGAAGCTCACAATGAGCAAGCCACTAAGGTTGATATAATGCTTAACAAAGATCAAAAAATAAAGTTCGTGGAAGAGCAGAAGAAGGAGCTCAAGAAATACTCAACGATAGGCGTGCTGCCGGTCAACGGCATACCGGACAGGCTTGTTCAGGCATCGAGGAACAAGATGAGACAGCAAGTGAAGTTCATAATAGCGAAGAAGAGCCTGCTCGCAAGGATATTGGAGGGAGAAGCGAGAACAAAGCCGCTCGCAAAGGAGCTGACAGGAATGTCCGCTATAATAATGACGAACGATGACCCGTTCCAAGTTTACAAGGGATTTAAGGCCAATTCGATAAAGCTGGCAGCAAAGCCAAAGCAGATTGCTCCTGCAGACATTGAGATACAGGCTGGCGAGACAAGCATACAGCCGGGACAGGCAGTCACAGAGCTGAAGGCTGCAGGAATAGACGTTCAGATTCAGAAAGGAAAGGTAGTCATTGCAAAGGACAAGACACTTGTAAAGAAAGGCACGGTAATAACGACAGCAGTATCAAAGGCGCTGAAGACCCTGGACATAATGCCTTTCGTTGCATCGATAACGCCAACCGTAATGCTTTCAGGAAACCTCGCATTCACAAGGGAAATACTTGAAATAGATACAGAGCAGGTAGTCGGCGATATGCTGAAGGGATTCACATATGCGCTTACAATATCGCTCAAGGCAAGGATAGTGAACATGTACACTATAACAACGTTCATACAGGAGGCTTACAGGGATGCGATGGCTGTAGGAATCGAAGCCAAGATCCCGGAACCAGGAATAATTGAAAAGTTGATGGCGGCAGCTGCAATGCAGGCAGCTTCGCTGAACAGCATGGTGAAGGAAGAGGCTCCAGCTCCGGCTGCAGCGCCTGCGCCAGAAAATAAAACTTGATACTTAGGTGAAATTATGGAATACGTATATGCGGCATTGCTTCTTGATGCGGCAGGAAAGGAAGTAAACGAGAAGAATCTGATGGAGGTAGTGAAGGCAGCCGGAATGAGTCCGGACGAGGCACGCGCAAAGGCGGTAGTTGCATCTCTCAAGGGCGTCAACATAAAGGACGTCATAAAGAATGCACAGGCAGCCCCAGTAGCGGCAGCGCCATCAGCACCTGCACAAGGAGCAGCGGAAAAGAAGCCGAAAGCCGAACCAAAGGAAGAGAAGAAGAGCGAAGAGGAGGCAGCCGGTGGATTGGCAAGTCTGTTTGGCTAATCCCGGTGGCAAGATGGAAGCGATTCTCGCTCAAGAAGACTTACTGCTAGTAGCAACAGCAGTTCGTGGCTAGAATAGCAAGTTATATAAAAGTAAAAAGTGTGATAGAAAAACAGGTGACAAAGATGGATGCGTTTGTAAACAAGCCTCACTGCACAGGATGCTCGCACTGCTTTGATGTATGCCCCGTAGCTGTATTCGAGATGCGCGAGATAGACAAGGATCCGAAGGGCGATGCAAATCCGCCAGTCATAAATGCAGACACCGCGCCTCCAGAGCAGCATTGGACTGGAGTGAATGATCCAAATTTCTACGCCAAGTGGAACAACGATGTCCAGAAGTGCCACGATCACTACAAGAAGAAGTCAGTAGCGGTAAACGGCTCTGCGTGCATATTGTGCCAGGCATGTCTAATCGAGTGCGAGGGCGAATGCATAACCATAGTAGACGACCAGGGCCAGAAGTACATCTCGATATACAAGTAGCAAAGCATTTTCTATATAATACTACACGCATTTTTAGGCGGTATTTTATATTTTAGATGCACTAATACTATTCCTCACTTCCGTGATTCAGTGATAGAGTACGTAAAGGAGCCATTTAGCGACGAGGAAAGCCTAGCCGTGCTCAACAAGTACGTGAAGGATTGGTTCACCACCAACTTCCAGGAGTTGACGCCTCCTCAGAAATATACTTTCAAGCTGATAAGCGAGAAGAAGAACATTCTAGTTACAGCGCCGACTGGTTCCGGAAAGACAATGTCGGGTTTCGTCTCGATAATAAGCAAGCTTTTTGATTATTCATTAGCCGGAACTTTGGAGGAAAAGGTCTACTGCCTCTACATATCGCCGCTCAGGGCGCTGAACAATGATATCCACAGGAACCTGACAAGGCCGCTAGAGGAGATATATGCAACAATCGTCAAGGAGAAAGGCGTCAAGATACTGAAGGAGAACATAAGGGGAGTGACTATCGGCGTCAGGACCGGAGACACGCCTCAGAGCGAAAGGGCAAAGATGCTCAAGCACCCTCCAAACATTCTAGTCACTACGCCGGAAAGCCTGGCCATAATGCTAAACTCTACAAAGTTTGTTGAAAACCTCAAGTCCGTGGAGTACGTGATAATAGACGAGATACACGAGCTTGCAAACAACAAGCGCGGGGTCCATCTTTCGCTCTCAATTGAGAGACTGGCAGACATAACACAATCAAAGTTCACGCGCATAGGGCTCGGCGCAACTCTCTTCCCGCTCGAGGAGGCCGCAAAGTTCCTTGTGGGGTACGATGGAGCAAAACCAAACGACTGCCTGATTGTCGATGCATCATGGAGCAAGAAGCTTGATGTTACCACAATAAGCCCGGTAAAGGACATGATATATACGGATGACAAGGACGTTGAAGACGCGATGTACAAGACGCTCAACGAGACGATAAAAAAGAGCAAGGCAACGCTCATTTTTACAAATACAAGGAGCGGTACTGAGCGAGTTGTGTTCAATCTCAAGAAAAGGTTCAAGTATGGTGAGGATGTTGCCGCTCACCACGGCTCGCTTTCCAAGGAATCAAGGCTGGAAGTGGAGGAGATGCTGAAGAAAGGATCTCTGAAGTGTGCCGTCTCATCAACAAGCCTCGAGCTTGGCGTTGACATAGGCTCTATAGACTCTGTGATACAGCTTGGCTCTCCAAAAAGCGTGACAAGGGCAGTGCAAAGGATAGGAAGAGCTGGCCACTCATTCAAGGCAACAGCAAAAGGGGATGTAATCGTATTAAATCGCGATGATCTCGTCGAGTGCACGATAATGCTCGATGCAGCACTGAAAAGACATCTCGACTCATTCGTTGTTCCAAGAAATCCGCTTGATGTTCTTGCGCAGCACATCGTCGGCATGTCCCTTACTAAAAAGTGGACCGTTGACGAGGCGTATAATCTCGTGCGAAAGGCATACGCTTATTATGATCTCCCAAGGGCAGACTTCATGGCTCTCATAAACTACCTCGCAGGCAATTATGTAGGGCTGGAAAGCAGGAGGGTGTATGGAAAGATCTGGTACGAGGAAAAGGACGACACTTTCGGGAAGCGCGGATATAACACGAAGATAATCTACATGCTCAATCTCGGTACCATACCCGATGAAGTTGCAGTAAACGTCATGGTGAAGGAGACAAAGAAATGGGTCGGCAATATACAGGAGGAGTTCCTCACAAAGCTCAAGCAGGGAGACATATTTGCACTCGGAGGCAGGATGTACAGGTTCGATTATTCAAAAGGTATGAAGGCTTATGTCACGGAGGCACCTTCCGCATCGCCCACAATACCTCCATGGTTCTCCGAGCAGCTGCCGCTGAGCTACGAACTTGCGAACGAGATAGGCGCATTCAGGCTAGAGTTTTCAAAACTGCTCGAAGACTACATCGCAAAGAACAAAGTCAAGAAATTTGCGAAGAGCAAATCGCTGCCAAAGGTTGTCGATGAATTTCTAAGCAAGCTTCCTGTGGACCAAAACTCCAAGGAGGCACTATTCGGCTATTTCATGGAGCAGCTGCTGTTCGCAAAGAGCGTTCCGAACAAGGAACTGCTGCTCATAGAGTCCACTGGCGACATATCGGAGTACAAATTCTACATAATATTCCACTCCCTCTTCGGAAGGCGCGTGAACGATGCACTCTCAAGGGCGGTCGCGATAAGAATCGGCGAATTGCTGGACAGCGATGTAGGTATAATGGTCACCGATAATGGATTCATGCTGGTCTTTGACGAGAATCCGAAAATAAAGGAGAAGATGATAAAGGATGTGTTCACAGAACTTGCAAGGGGCAGCCTGATTCCACTGCTAAAGAGGAATGTCAGAAAGACAGAACTAATGAAAAGGAGGTTCAGGCACGCAGCAGCGAGAAGCTTCATGATACTGAGAAATTATAAGGGCTACAAGATCGGGGTGGGGAGGCAGCAGGTCAACTCACAGCTGATTCTAAAGGCCGTTGAGGAGATGGACCCTAACTTCCCAATACTCAAGGAAACATACAGAGAAATACTCAATGATGTAATGGACCTCCCAAGGGCAGAGGAAGTTCTCTCAAAGATAAGGAAGGGGGAAATAAAGTGCAAATTCATAGAAACCCCATTCCCTAGCCCATTTGCACATAGCCTAATAACTTTTGGTCACGCAGATGTTATAATGATGAAGGACAGGAGGCAATATCTGCAGGAATTGCACAAGATGGTAATGGAAAAGATAGAGAAGTGATCGGATGAAGCTTACAGACGACGTGGTACTCCTTGACGGGCTTCCCATAGCCCACATAAAGAGCCTCGATTCGCTTGTCGTTGCAGATTTGCATCTCGGATACGAGGGTGTCATGGCAAAGAAGGGCGTCTTTCTCCCAAAGGTGAACCTGAAAAAGATACTTGCGTCGCTTACCGATGCAATAGAAAAGACTGGAGCAAGGAAAATAATCGTAGATGGTGACATAAAGAATGAATTTTCCACAGTTGAACAAGAGGAGTTCAACGAGCTCTACGATTTCATAAATTTTGCAAAGGACAAGAAGGTGGAGCTTACGCTGATAAAGGGGAATCACGACAACTTCGTGGAAAGATACAAGGAGCCATTCAAGCTGCAGGTGTTCAGGCAGGAGGCAAAGATATCGGGCTACTTGTTTTTCCACGGCGAAGAGCTGCCTGTGGACACAAAAGGGGTGAAGATGCTTGTAATGGGCCACGAACATCCCGCCATAGGCGTGTACAACCAGGTGGGAAAGAAGGAGAAGCTCAGCTGCTTCCTTTTCGGCAGCTACAAGAGGGTACCTTTGCTGGTCCTTCCAGCCATGAACTATTATGCAGCTGGAACTGATATCAACCTGCAGACAAAAAGCGACCTTCTCTCGCCGTTACTAAAGGAAATCGACGTAGACAAGATGAGGGCGATAGCGATAGGCTATGGCTCTACCATAGATTTCGGCACTATAGAGAAGCTTAGGAGCGTGTGATCTCACAAAGCCATGAACAGCCATGGCAGCGCGTTTATTAAGATGCCTATGACGATGAAGTAGGCAAGGTACACCATGACCTTTCCGTTCTTTATGTTGCTACCGTATATCCTCCAGCCGTCAAAGGCCGGCACAGGAAGAAGGTTGACTACTCCTATCAGGAAGTTAAGCAGGAACGAAAGCGTTATCAGCGAGTATATGAAATAAATCACATTTGCATACGGAGTATTCTGCACGGCTTCGCCCACATTTACTCCTATTAGCCCGTGGGTCGAATTTCCGTTCGCAATCGCTGTGAATGTATACGTACTTACGTTTGTAGTCACAGTCACAGTGGAACCTGGCCTGTCTGCCGCGCTCGCATTCTCCAGATTGCTTATACTATTTATCTTCTGCCCATTCCAGTACAATACCTGCTCGCCTGGATGCAACACATTATACGCCGGATAATTGGCGGCTGTGCTTGTAACAACAATCTGGTATATTCCGGGAACCACATATGCTATCATCAGGCTCATTATCACAAAGAAGAATATCATCGCAACGAAGTTCGCAGAAACTCCGGCAGAGAATATCCTGCTCTGCTTTATGCTGTCAAGCTTCAGTATGCTCTTTTCGTCTGGCTCAACAAAAGCACCTATCGGTACTACTCCGAAAAGTAGCAGCCCTACAGAATTCAATTTTATCTTCTCAATCCTTGAAAGCACGCCGTGCGCACCCTCATGTATTATCAGCAATATCGCGAGCGAAAGTATCCCCGCTACCAGAGGTATCTGCAATCCAGGTATGAGCGGCGCAACGCCAGGCAACTGGTTTGTGAGCGTCGAAGTGTTGGGCATCCCCACTGTAGCGCTTGCGAGGAACTGCGCCACACCCAGCAGTATCAGCCCCGCATTGTACCAGAGGAGCGATATTATGTACCCGGAGAACCCCGCAAGGAGCGTGAATCCGTAAACGACATAAAGAAGCAGGTAGTTCGGTGTGGCGCCTGCGCTATTCTGCACTGCAGTCTGCAACTGCGGCAGGTTTATGAACTGGAGGCCGTTTGCTGTGGCAGGTATCACGTAGAGCATGATGAGCAAAAGCGACACGATGCCGAAAGCATACTGCTTCTTGCTTATCCTGCCCTTTAGCAGCGGATAAGAGAGCAGGCCAAAGCCGAGGACAATCCCCCACATCGACATCTGGATCCAGAAATTCTTGTTGCTGTTCGCCACGCTATCGATAAAATCTATGCCGTGCTTCGTCGACAGCAGGTACATTCCGTAGAAGCCGGCATACCCGTTTATCTCCCTTATCACTATTCCAATGATGAGCAGAAACAGAAGCGCAATTATCCAGTCATAGATCGCGGAGTTGGTCACATAGCCTACGGCAATCATGTAAAGGAACACAAACGAGAGGATCGCCAATATAGCCGTTACTGTTTTTCTCTGCCCTTCGTCCTCTATCCTTGGAGTCCTTATTCTCTCCTTGGTTTTTTTCTCTTTCGCCATCCCCGTCGCAATACTTAAAGCGGGTAAGCTATATAATCCTTGTCTTAACAAACGATTCAGACGATGGTTTTAATGCTAAGTATCGGAATCATAGCAGCGTTCGGCGCCGCTCTGTTTTGGACAGCATCCCAACTACTTTCGAAAACCGTAGCCCCGAGAATCGGCAACTTCAAGACAGCCGGTGTGATTGCAGCGGTCGGACTCATCCCAATGGTCGTGCTTTTTGTACTTTCGCCTGTTCTTGTAAGTACCAATAACTTGATACTCTCCGGAATATCCGGTATCGCACTGGCCCTCGGGTATATACTGTTTTACAGGTCTGTTGAAACACAGCAGATATCGAATGCGGCTGCAACGGCCCTTATACAGCCCGCTATCCTTGTGTTTTATGCCGTGCTGGTACTTGGAGAATCTGTAAATTCCCTGCAAAGCGTCGGCATACTAGCCATATTCATCGGAGTCATACTTTTGGACCTGACGAAGAAGCTCAAGTTTAACAGGAAGATGATTCCCGCAATTGTAGGAAACGGTATATGGGCACTTTACTGGATATTCCTAGCTGCAGCGATTAATTCCTCACACCAGATAGCCGAACCCTTACTTGTATCAAGGTCCACAGCCGTAGTAGTAATCCTAGTGGCATTACTGTTATTTCTTGGTGAGGAAAAACATAGGACACTTGCAAAGACGAAATATATACCATTGGCACTCCTATTTGGCATCGTTCTCGTGGAGGGAATTGCAGATGGCAGCGGAAACATAGCGTTCGGCACCACAGTGAACCTGAACCTCCTTGGCTTGGGTTCTGTTCTGCTGGCAGCAGAACCGATATTCATCGCAATCGTCGCTCATTTCATGTACAAAGACAGGCTTTCCAAGATCCAGACAATGGGAGTGTTACTAGCGGCAGCCGGAGCCGCGGTTATAGCGCTACTTTAAGCGAAACGAGAGAGAAGTATTTTTAACCCTAGTCTCCATAATATAGAGGTGGTTTGGTGGAGGAGTGCGAGTTATGCGGACGTCAGACAAAGGACATCTATGTTGTAAACGTTGAGAACGTAGAGCTTAGGGCGTGTGCATCGTGCGCAAAGGGCAAGAAGGTCATAAAGACTGAGCTGGAGCGCCAGGTAAAGGCCAAGGCAACGAGCGCCAGGCCGAAGCGGGTCACAGATGAAGACATGGTGCTAATCGACAATTACGCCAGTGCGATAAGGCGCGCCAGGGAGCAGATGAAGCTGCCGATAAAAGTACTGGCGGAGATGATAAACGAGAAGGAGCACCTTCTTTTGAGGGTCGAGGAGGAAAGGACAAGGCCGTCGATAGCCCTGACAAAGAAGCTCGAAAAGATCCTCAAGATAAAGCTGACCGAAGAGGTTAAAGAGGATAACACCAAATATTCTGCTAAGAGAGTGCAGGACCCTACGATAGGGGACTTCATGGAAAACTGATTGTAAAAAGTGCTTTTGATGGCGGTAGACCTCAGCAAGCTAGTTTCGAAGAGGAAGATAATGCTAGATGAGCTCAACAACAAGACCATAGCCGTAGACGCGTACAACGTTCTCTACCAATTCCTCTCGATAATAAGGGGGCCTGACGGCACGCCGCTCAAGGACTCGAAAGGAAATGTCACAAGCCACCTGTCCGGGCTTTTCTACAGGAACATAGAGCTAATGGGCTACGGGATAAAGCCTATCTATGTTTTCGACGGCATTCCTTCGATGCTGAAACAAAAGACCATACAAGCTCGTATGAAAAGGAGGAGCGATGCCGAGCAGGCGTGGAAGGAGGCGGTGGAGAAGGGAAACATGGAAGCCGCAAAGACCGCTGCGCAGCAGAGCACCAGGATGACAAAGGAGATAGTCGAGAGTGCAAAGAAGCTCCTTGGGTACATGGGCATCCCATTCCTGAACGCGCCGAGCGAGGGAGAGGCACAGGCATCGCACATGTGCAAGAAGGGTCTGGTGTACGCGGCAGCCAGCCAGGACTATGACACAATGCTCTTCGGCGCGCCGAACGTGGTAAGGAATCTCACGATAAGCGGTAAGAGGAAGCTTCCAAGGAAAAACATATACATAAACGTCGAGCCTGAGCTGATGAGCTTCGATGATACGCTCAAAAACCTTGGGCTGAACCAGAAGCAATTGATATGGATCGGCATACTGCTTGGCACAGACTTCAACGCAGGAATCAATGGAATAGGCCCTGTTACTGCGCTGAAGGTCGCAAAGGCATCGAAGAGCATAGAGGATGTTGAAAAATATGTGAGAGAGAAGGGCAAGGACCAGTTCGAGCTGGATCCAAGAGAAGTCGAGGCGCTGTTCCTAAATCCAGAAGTCACGGACATAACAAAGGACGGCCTCCGCACAATAACGGACACGAAGCCGAACAGAGAAGATATAATGAGGTTCATGTGCAACGAGCATGATTTCAGCGAAGAGCGCATTGGGAAATTTGCAGACAAGCTCTTCGAGGCAAGGGGCGCATCAAGGCAGAAGGGCATAGACAGCTGGGTGAAATAAGAGCAAGTGTTTTATACCAGACATACAAATACAAAACATCAAGTGGTAGAATGCAGAAAACAGTCGGAAAATCAAACAGGAAAAAAGGCAAGCTCTACAGGCACGTACAGAAAGCGAGAAGGCTCAAGAGGATAGTGAGAAGAAGGTTCAAGAGATCGCGCTAATCACATGATGTCTATGTACATCTTGTCGTTGAACTCATAGGCTGTGCTCTCTTCGTCGAGCGTGACAGCCTTCATCAATACTTCCCTGCTGTCCAAACCCTTGAAACCCGACGCAAAGTCGAGCCTGTATGCCTTGCCCTCCAGCTCGTAATAGGTGAACACGCTTTTTACCCCTTTCTTTATGTAGACGAAGACCTTCGATGAGGGATTTCCGAGCGCTATAAGCAGGCTGCACAAAAGGATGTTCCTGTCAAGCTGGTCGCCCACGCCAAAGCCCAATGTCTCCTCGGCGGTCAGCCAGAACTGCAGCGGCATCCTAACTTCTTCTATCTCCGTCTTTACCAAGTGGAACGCGTCTATGCTCGCCTCGTAGAAATGGCTGTCGTAGTTGTAGACCCCGAAGGTGCTCTTTATCTCCTCCGCCTTCTTGACAATTAGTTCATTTCTGGGCGTGATAAAGGTCGGCAGCTCCGCGACAGAAATATACTCCTTTTCCTCTATGTATTCCTTGTACCTGCTTATTATGCCGAGATAGAGCTGATTAAGCTTAAGCTCCCGCTCGAGGGCCGCCTCCGTGCTTTCGGCCATTTTCCCCACATAAATATATGGACTGGAAAGGATAAAATAACTTGGTATAGAAGAGGTTTAGAGACAATGGAGAACAAGAGCATAGCTGACATACTAAAGGTCATTGCCGACATGCTTAGTCTGACGGACTACCCGACCGCGAAGTTCGAGGTGAGGGCATACCAGAAGGCGGCGCTGACCATAGGCACGCTGCAGGAGCCAGTGGAAGACATATACAAAAGAGGAGGGCTTAAGGCGCTCATGGAGCTTCCTGGAGTGGGAAAGTCAATAGCTGGTCATATCGAGGAGTACATCAAGACAGGCAAGATCAAGAAGTACGAGGAGCTGAAGAAAAAATACCCTGTTGATATGGGCGCGCTGACCGCAATACAGGGAATGGGGGCGAAAAAGGCAATATTCCTTTACAAGAAGCTTGGCATAAAGAACATCGAAGACCTCAAGAAGGCGGCAGAGCAGCACAAAATCAGCAAGCTCGAAGGTTTTGGTGAGAAAAGCGAGGAGATGATACTCAAAGGAATCAGCATGCAGGAGGCAAGCAAGGGAAGGATGTTCATTGCTGATGCATTGCCGACCGCAGAAGCGATAATAAAGAAGCTGAAGGAGAGCGGGCTTGTTGAAAAGGCGATGATAGCAGGCTCCGCAAGGCGAATGAGAGACACAGTAGGAGACCTTGACATACTCGCCATATCGAAAAAGAACAAGGAGGTCATGGATTTCTTCACAAAGCTTCCTGATGTATCTGGAATAATAGCAAAAGGCCCTACAAAGTCCACGGTAATGCTGAAACTCGGGATAAGCTGCGACCTTCGCGTGCTTGAACCGCAGAGCTTCGGCGCGGCCGTGCAATATTTCACAGGAAGCAAGGATCACAACATACAAGTGAGGACTATAGCGGTAAAGCTCGGATACAAGCTCAATGAATATGGATTGTTCAACAAGAAGGACAAGAATGTGGGAGGCACAGAAGAGGAGAGCATTTATGAGAAGCTGGGCATGCAGTGGATGCCGCCGGAGATGAGAGAGGCAAGAGGAGAGGTGGAGTTAGCATTGAAGCACAAGATACCAACGCTGGTTGAGCTGAAGGACATAAAGGGAGATCTCCACATGCACACAAAGGAATCAGACGGCGCGAACTCATTGGAGGAAATGGCCGAGGCTGCAATGAAGCTTGGTTATGAATACGTTGCAAACACCGACCATACAAAAAGCACCACAATAGCAAACGGCAAGGACGACAAGGGCTTTGAGAAGATATTGAAGCACGTGGACAAGGTGAACGATTCATTGAACGGAAAGTTCACTGTGCTGAAGGGCGCAGAGTGTGATATACTCAAGGATGGGTCTCTGGACCTAAGCAACAAGACGCTGAAGGAGATGGATTGCGTTGTCGGCGCAGTGCACAACAATACAAAGATGGAGAAGAAGCAGATGACAGATAGGATAATCAAGGCGCTGGACAGCGGCCTCGTGCATGTCCTTGCTCATCCGACAGGAAGAATAGTGGGAGAGCGCGAAGCCTATCCAGTCGATTTGGAGAAAGTTGCGGAGGCAGCTGAAAGGAACAAAGTCGCGCTTGAGATAAACTCAACAATGAGGATGGACTTCAACGATACCAATGTACTGCTCACGTCAAAGTACAAGATAATGTTCGCGATAGACACCGATTCCCACAGGACGCACGAATATTCGCTGATAAGATATGGCATTGGCACGGCAAGGCGCGGATGGTTGACAAAAGAGAGAGTACTGAATACACTGCCTCTCGAAAAGCTAAAGAAAGTTTTAGCCAGATGACAACTCACATATAATTCGCGAGATCGAACTGCCCGGCAGGCCTCTCTCCTCCACCGACTCCTCCGAATATCGTCTCTATCTCGTCCTTAAGCAGCATTATCCTCTGCTTTATGTACGGCTCCAACCCGTACCTGTCTGCAAGGTCTGTTGCCACCTTAAGGTACTTCTCGATTCCGCCTTTTGATATTGTAAGCACTATCTTTCCCTCGCATCTCGTGCATCTCCCAATGAGCGGAACTCTCCTGAACTTCGCGTTGCACGCCACGCACCTGAAAGATTGTTTTGAGAACGAGTGTAGGTTTCCCATCAAGTCTGGAATGAAGTGGCTCAATATCAGTCTTCTTGCGGTGTCCTGCTTGTCTATGGTATAGAGCTTGTCCATCAGCTTGAACTGCAGGTCGATCTTTTCCTGCATGGTCTTTAGCCTCGTGTAAATGCTCTTGACCGGAGCGCCGGCTATTGCGTCTGCGCTTACCCCGTGCGTGAACCCGAGGTTACTGTAGGCTGTCGGTTTTCTCAGTCTGTTGCTAACGCTTTCCACGGTCAGCTCGCTCGGCGATGGCCTTGTCAAGGTCTTGTCATAGAACTGCAATCCATAATCAGTGGTAACTTCCATAGCATGGACTTCGTCATCGACCTCTTCTGGCACCACGTGCACTGTCAAAATTAGCGGAGCATCCATAGTGCCGCCTATCGTAACAGGAAGATATCTTCTCGAAAAGTTTATCAGCCCGTCAAGCAGCAGCATTGTCGTATCTTCGTCCCCGTCGCAGTTCCTCCTCCTTGCAGATATTGTGTACGGATGCGCGAATCCCACATGTGCATCTGTGAATCCTACTATCCTGCCCAGCACTCCGCACGATGTGTGCGGCGAAAGCGTTATCACAAAGTGACCAAGAAGTTCATCCTCCTTGGTTATCTTGTAGAACGGCTCCAGCTTGTAGAGCTTTACAAGCATGTCATCGGTGAACTTTGCCACCCTTAGCATGTAATCTGCGCATCTTCTGTTTAGTATGACATCCTGGTGCCTCATCTCGACAAGTTGATCATCCCTTTCAAGAGGTTTCCCAAGGTAGTCCTTGTCGTATCCCAGCTTCTTCAGGCTCTCCACGCTCACCCCGACTTCCTTCGGATAGAAATGAGTCATCGGGGTGTCTGTCGCATCGAATCTTGTTGTCCCGTCCTTGAATATCGTTATTCCGTGCATGCTTCTCAGGATTCCTTTCTCTATCGGTTCTGCAATCTTGTCCCTGCTGACCAGTCCCTTCACGCCCTTCATTACTTTCGGAAGCGATTGCACACCAAGGTTTGCCATCGCCTGGTCTATCGAATTCGAAAGATTCACCTTCATGTTGCTGTACCCTACTGTTTTGCCGCCGCAGACCATGCATGCGCTCTTTGACGTTATCCTTCCGCACTTCTCGCATACCCTTTCTAGCAGAGCCCTGCTTTTGTGGACATTGCAATAAGGCGAAATCACATACTCAAGGCCCTTTGTGCATTTGTACCTCGCGATTTCTATTTCGGTGATCGAGTTTCCGAGCTTTCTCTTGTCCTCCATGTACGCCTTGTAGAGGTTCCTGTCCTTGCTGCCATAGTCCCCTATCGGGAACAGCAAATTCGGAGCAGGAGTCATCAGCCTCTCCCTCGCCTTCTCAGGCCTGCCCATCCTCGCCCCGACTCTTGTAGACCTTTTCATTATCTTAAACGGCGCAACCGCATTCAGCATCTCAACCGGCTCCTTTGAAATGTCATAAGCATCGAGACGCTTGGGTTCCAGCGACAGCCTTTCGTCCTTTACAAACCCAAGCGAGCAAAGGAGGCTCTGCGCATCGTTGTCCCTTACAGTTATCGTCGCTCCCTCGTCAAAATGCGGTATGCAAAGCCTTTCTAGACATTCCCTTGTGCTATTTCCAGCTATTGGTATCTCCAGCTCCTTCACATCAAATACAGAATCGCCGGTTTTCTCCAGCGTCCCCTTCAGGATTTCCCTTGCAAGGTTCGAGCAGGTCAACGCTTGTGACATCGGAATATTCATACAGCCATCTTGGATGTATGGGCACCCCGTATACCTTTGAGATCTCGTACGCCTCTCTGAAGGACGGCTGCATCGGCACAACGCCAGCATAGCCTTTTGACAAAAGCTGCGCACTCCAATATTCCTCGACATAGCTAGTTGGCTGCATAGGCGTGTTCGTCTTCTTGAAGTCGCCGTATGTGACCAGGATATCGCCCACTGAGATTATTTTTTCTACTGTGCCGGCTACAGCCTTGGCCTCCTCCGCTTTGTTTATCCTGAATGCCTCTCCTGATTTTAGCTTGATGAACGGCCCCTCTATGCTGTCTACCGGCGTTGCAATGCATCCCTTGCCCGGCTTCTCTACCTTTACTTGCGTCCCGGTCGCGATGAACTCCTCGAGTATGTGCATAGTTGCCGGGCTGAAGCCCTTCGCTGCTATCCCAGTCATCCTTGACCTTCCGTATCTGAGCCTGAAGCTTCCCGGATAATCCGGATACGCGAAGATAGGCCTTCCGGCAACAAGCTCCTGCAGGAACACGACCTCCGCCTTCTCTTCTCTCCGGCCTAGCTGCTTCGTTACCTTGTCAACCTTTATCACGCCGTTGAGCCAGCTCCAGTCGAGTCCGGCCATCTTCGTGAACTTCAGCACGCTCTTTGCCTTCTGTGCTATGCCCTCGCAGATGACAAGGCCTATGCCTCCCCTTATCTTGTTTGTGAGCGCCTGCTCCTTCCCGTTCGCATCAAGCCTCCTTATGTTCCTGTGGATTCCTACCTCCATATCCTCTGTAGGAACCCCATCGATGCAGACTGGGCAGTTCTCTATTATCAGGCGCATGTCCTCCTCGCTCGGCAGGTACTGCAGCCTGGCCTTTCTTGTGTGGTATATGAGCATCTCCTCGATCCATCTCTCTACATCAGTTTGTGTGGGTCTTTAGCTGCCTATCCCTAGTATCTTTCTCGCAAGGTCTGCTATCGCAACCGAAAGCGCTGCGCTGGTTCCTCCTGCTCCTCTTATTGGTCCAGCATAAAGCACTGCAATGTAATCGCTTCCATCAGCATTCTTGTGAAGTCTCTATTCCCTGCAGCCCTTCTGTAGGCGCCACCAGTATTCCCTCCGTAAGTATGCAAAGGCCCACCCTCACAGCAAGCGTCATGCGCTTCTGCACCTCCATCTCAAATTTTTTGTTGGTGCAAATCTCCTTTGCCATCTCAAATGCAAGTTCCTGCCTTGACTTAGCGTCCTTATCTTTGCTCTTTATTATCTCTGCAAGGCCCTCTATCCCCATTATTCCCTCAACTCTTGCAGCAAGGTCTGGCGCTGCCTTTATCTCAACATAAGGTTCCGGATCATAACCTTTGACTTTCGCATTCGTAGCTATGCTTGTTTGCCTTGTCGAACTTCTTCGAAAACAGCTCAAAGTATTCCTCTATTTCCATCATTGTTCACTGTCGAAATTTATAGAACTGAAGTCATGCGCTCTTCATCTCATATACTGGCAGTATGCACGGGCGTTGGTATGTGCCCCTGCCTTATCTGGAAGTCAGTTCTCGCCTGCCATGTCCCGCTGTTCACTATTTCCACCCCATGATAGTTTGCAATGCCATTCTTGTGTATGTGCCCCATGTGCAATATGTCTGGTATTTTGTCTATCACAAGATTGTCCTCCTTGCTTGGCACTATCACGTTGCCTCCGTATATCGGCGACAGGTGCCTCCTCCTCAATATCTCTATCATCGCCTTTTCCGGATTTGCATAGCTCGTGTCCGGTATCGCGCTTATCATCGATCGAGCGACGTTCCGTGATAAGTCAAGAACGTCCATTCCGTGCAGCGTGAGGAAGCTCGGATTGGATAAGATGTGTACATTGGCTTTTCTGAAATCCTTCAGTAGTCATCGCTGTAAGCGGGGGCTGAGGCTCGGCCGCTTTGCACCGCATCGTGGTTCCCTGGCAGCATGAATACGTGTATGTAATCAGGTATCGCCTCTATGAAGCTGAAGAGCTCCTTGTACTGCGTATAGATGTCAAGTATGGCAAGCTCCCGCTCCTGCCCGGGATATATCCCAACACCGTCAACAACATCGCCGGCGATCACAAGATATTTTATTTTCTCCGCGATCTCCCTGTTGTTTCCCATGTTCCCGTTCAGCCACTGTATCATGTTCGAGAAGTTCTTTTTCATGAACCTCTTGCTGCCAACGTGTATATCTGACATGAATGCTATGGAGACATCGTCCTCGACCTCCTTCCTCTGCTTTATCGGCACATCTGGCCATACGAGTCTCGTTCGCTATCACAAAAGGACCCGATAGCTTGCCCTTTATCGCGATGACCTCGTCATCGATTATGTTGCCTGCCTTCTCGAACAGATCCTTCGCCTGCTGCGAGGTCCCGTTCATTATCATCACCTTCGCTTCCGCAGTCTCATCCTCTATCACAATCATCATGTTTCCCTTCTTGGTCACGAACTTGTTCGCAACCATCCCCGCAATGCTCACCTCCCTCCCGGCCGTGAGCCCCTTGAGCGCCTCGAGGCTAGGGAGTATCTCAAAGTTCCTGTGCCCCTCTATCAGCAGCTTTATCTTTCTCAGTCTGCTGTTGAAGTAGCTCACAAAATCAGCAGTAGTCCCCTCAGTCCTCTCTATTGGCTTGTTGGTTATGCGGTATTCCGCATCTATGTCAGATGCGGCGGGGTTGAAGTCAGCAGAGCGTATCACCTCGATCGGCATAGGCGTCTTGTCAACCTTCAAGCCGTCTATTATCTTCCTTACCTCATCCAATCCGATTATATTCAGCGCTGAGGTGCTCTCCCTCTTCGATTCTATTATCTTCGATGCAAGCAGATCAACATCAATGCCGTAGATATGCTGCCCGCTGACGTCTCCGGCAAGTACTATCTTCGACTGGGAGAGCATACGCACAAGTTCCCTTAAGTTTTCGTCTGCCATTGAATTATTCTTTTATCGATTCAAGCATGCTAAGTATATTCCAGACTACTGTGCGTGCTTGCGGCGGCAGGTTTATGTCAGTGCTCACCTCATCGATCTTGTATATGGCAGAGGCTATCCTTTCTGTATAGTCTCCCGGAGCATTCAGCTTGGCCTTCGCCTCTGTGACCGCGCTCCTCACGTTTTTTGGAACGCTGGTGTCGGTTATCAAGGCGTCCATGCTCTTGGTTATCCGTTCTATAGATTCTACTACCCTCTTGTCTTCCTGCTCCATGTTACCCCCTCACAATTAGTTAATCCCAAATATACTTCGGGTTGCTTGATATGTTAGGTTAAAAAAACTATTTATAGCTATCTAGTCTAGGTCACAGGGAGCATCAGCACGCTTCTTGCATAGGCCCCTATAATAATCGTTATGGCAGCAATGCCAAGCGAGATTAGCAGCGTCTTACCCACCATCTTGCCGATATGGTTGTCGCTTATTATCGCAATGATCGCGGATGTTATTGTCAGTACTATTGCAGTTGCCAATATCGCGAGCGCGATGCCAGTGAAACCTACAAATCCAAATATGAAAGGCGAAAGCGGGAATAGCGTGCCTACGAAGTACATTACGCCCACATAGAGCCCAGACCTGAACGGGCTCTTGCCCTTGCCCTTCTTTATCGTGTTTTCATATTCAGTGGAGAGATATGCGCCGCCTCCCATCGACAGTGTTCCCGCTGTGGCGACTATGATGCCGCCAAGCACTATAAGCAACGGGTCCGACAGGGCGGCAGCAAGGCCGACTACCACACCAAGAAGCTCTACAAGCCCGTCGTTCATCCCGAACGCGATGTCCCGTATGTTGTTCAGTATCTTCCCGTAGCTGATTAGCCGCTCTTCGAGGCCTCGCTCATGCTTGTTCTCATCATCATATATCTCCTTGACTATCGCAGCCTCCTTCTTGCCCAGCGGCATCTTCTCCATCAGCATGTCGAACTTCCTTTCAAGCCCCTCCTCAAAGTACTCGATGAACTTCACGGTGAGCGCAAGGCCGAGTATGCGCTTCAGGAATATTATCAATGCGACCAGCAGCCTTGCCTTGTAGGCCATAGGCTTTACTTTATTTATGGAAAGGATCTTGCCCCAGAGGGCCTCGTGCCTGCTTTCCATCTTCGAAAGCTTCTCGAGTATCGCCTTGAGCTCTGCGTTTTTCTCTATCAACGCGAATTTTCCGTAGACCTCGCGGTGAAGGCTCTCGTTTTCATAAAGCTCCTCCAGATATTTTATCTTTTCATCCATCAGACCAGCAATACAATTTCTTTAGTAAGCTCTTTAAACCTTTGAATCCATGCTTTCTGCGGTAACGTGGCAACAAAAGTACTGCTTGTGGGCTTCGGGCCGTTCCTGAGCTATACAACGAACCCGAGCGGGGACATAGCAAGAGATCTAAACGGCAAGAAGATCGGCGATGCCGAAATAACGGGCAGGGTCCTGCCTGTGGAGCACAAGGTCTCCGCAATCCAGCTCCACGAATACGCAGTGACACAAGCGCCCGATATAATAATAGGCATAGGAACGCAAGCTGGCAAGGGCTGCATCGCGCTCGAGAACATAGCAATCAACAAATATCTGTACAGGGACAAGACTGACGAGATGAACGAGCCGCTCTACGAAGACGGCAAAGATTCCTACATGTCGACGCTTCCGCTTGACGAAATAAAGCACACGCTCGAGGCAAACAGCATACCCGCGGAATATTCGTTCAGCGCAGACACCTGGGTATCAAACGAGGTATTCTACGAGATAATGCGGTGCGCGGAGAAGATGGACATAAAAAAAGCGGGTTTCATACATATGCCGCTGTCACACCAGCAGGTCGTGGACATGCACGCCCACCACATAACAAGGCTGGGCCTGCCAAGCATGAGTCCGGAAACGATGATGGATGCAGCAAAGCTGATAATCACTACTTCTATAAGGGACTATCCGGATTAAAAACCCAGAAGCGCCAATCGTAAAATATTAATATAACGGCACGACATTACTATTACGATTACATGATAGAGGTAAGCGGGCTTACGAAACGTTACAAGGATGGCACCGTCGCGCTAGACAAGGTCAGCTTCAAGCTTGACAAGAAGGTCACCGCGGTCATCGGGAAGAACGGAGCCGGGAAGACCACACTGCTCAGAATACTGTCAACACAGATGCTTCCCACATCTGGCAGCGCAACCATAAACGGCTACGACGTGATAAAGCAGCCGAACAGGATACGCGAGATAGCCGTAAGCATACCGCAGGAGTCCAGGCCCATGCCATACATAAACGCGATAGACAGCGTAAGGCTCTACCTTGCGGCAAGGGGTGTCCCGTTCCATGTCGCTGGGGGACGGGCGGAAAAGGCGCTGAAAGCAATAGGCCTCTGGGAGGCAAAGGACAAGCTTACAGACGAGCTCTCCGGCGGCATGAAGAGAAAAATATATGTCGCGATGGCGCTCGCATCAGATGCCGATATAGTATTCCTTGACGAGCCGACCACAGGCCTCGATCCATTCTCAAGAATAGAGGTTTGGTCTGCGATACGCACGCTGAGAAGTCAGGTGATACTGACAACGCACTACATGGAGGAGGCGCAGGTGCTCTCAAACGACGTGCTGATGGTCGATAAAGGTAAAATAATCCAGCACGGTCCTGTTGCACAGCTCCTCGGTCCTTTCGAAGGGATGATGAGGATCGAGAGTGCAAGGAAGAAGCCGGGCGCATACGCTGTCGGCAATGTGTGGGTCTCCTATGTGAAAAAGGCCGACGCGAAGAAATTCGTTGAGGAAGGGGACGTGGTAAAGCCGATAACGCTTGATGATTTGTTCATAAAGAGAGGTGTGAATCTTGAATCCTAGATTTATATTAGCGCAGGCGTGGTTTACGGGAGCGAAAGCCCTGAAATCAACGTACATCAGCATGATATCGAGCCTTGGCCTTCCATTGTCTATACTTTTTGCTGTCACCATCCTGTCGGGAGGGAAACTTGTTTCCTATGCCCTTGTGGGAGGCGTGGTTTCAGTATTCACCATAATAGGGATATACTGCCTCGGGGACATCGGCACACACAAGCTCGAGTACATGTACAAGGATCTGATAATAGCGACAAAGTCATCGCCGCTCGAGTACATGACCGGCGTCGTCATAGCAAGCACCCTATGGTCGCTGCCAGGCATAGTGCTCTATTTCATACTGGATCTGGTCTACAATCTGCTGACTCCATACACTTTCGTGATGAGCCTGATAGTGGGGATACTCGTGCTGATATCAACCTCATCCATAGCGTTCTTGGTCGGCAGCTTCCTAAAAACAATAAGGAACGTATGGTCAACGAGCAGCATACTCTCGGTCATACTTACGGTCCTGCCGCCAACATTCTACCCGTACGCGTTCCTGCCGAGCAATATCCTTAACATACTGATGATACTACCGACCACAGATGGCGCGGTATTCCTGCAGGGGGTATTCGGCCTTGAGCCCATCATGTGGAACGCATTCTACATTCTAGTAGCAGAGACCATAATTCTGTTGCTGCTTGCTAAGTATGCGACGGTCTGGAGAGAGCGCTAGCCCTTATGGCGCACCATTATCCTTATGTCCGCACCGAAGCGCTTAGAAAGCTCTTCCGCTACTGACTCCATTCTCTGTTTGCCCTCTTCACCGTAGACCCAAAGGTTCCATTTCATCCAACCTTCCTCATTACGCTCCTCCCTCCAAAAGAACAGGTGCCCAACTAGAGTGCGCGTCTGCGGCATCAGCCTGCCCAGAAAGCCAGGCATTGCCGATTTTTGCTCCCCTATATCTATGCAGCCCTGCTCTGGCAAAGCCACAACGACAAAACCTTTTTCTCGTAGGAATCCCTCCACCGCCTTCATCCAACTAGGGTCAAAGGCTGGGACATCAGCGCTGTGTTGCGGCGTTTCGCCGGTAGCCATAATATCACGCAATGAGCTCAGTTTCATGAGATATATATACTTTGCTCAGGCTGTTCTCCGTTGCAATATAAAACAAGTCACTTGACTTTAGGGCCAAACTTCCTTCTTATGATGTGTATCAATTTCTGCTTCAGATTGGCGGTCATCCTTTCGTGGTGCTCTTCCCAGAGGTGCTCCTCCATCTGCATCATTAATTCCTGCATGCCCTTCGCCACCGCCTTGAAATCGCAGTCCTTGAAGCCCCCAAGCTCCTTGCAGGTTATTTCCAGCTCTTTCTCATCATCAGTCACGCAAATCACTATTTCTTAAGCGAACGCAGGTAGTTAATTACTTCTTTCGCATGCCCCTTTGCTTTGACCCTAGGGTACTCTTTTAGCAGCTCTCCTTTTTTGCCTATTATGAACGTATTTCTAATCGTGCCAGTTCCGTATTCGCCCTCTGAGCCATATGAGCTGTAAGCCTTCACCACCATGCTGCCTGGGTCAGACAACAGAAGTATCTTCAGCGAGTACCTGCCCACGAACTTGTCATGCGATTTGATTGTATCGGTGCTTATGCCGACAACCTTAGCGCCAGCTTTCTCAATCTGGTCGATATACTTTGTAAACTCTACACCCTCTATAGTGCACTCCGTGGTGAAGTCCTTGGGATAAAAATACAGTACCAGATATTTACCACGAAACTCCTTTAGCGTATGGTATTTATTGTCGCACCCGCGCGCCCTAAAATTGGGTGCTGGACCACCTATCTTGATCACTACGTCACCAAAAGCTATTTTTAATCAGAAAGAATATATATAACACTTACGCCTTGTCCGAGCATGCTTTAATCTTTTTGTCCCCGCCAGAATCTTTGAGATAATCGAAAACCGATTCCGGAACAAGACGGCGCCAGGGCTTTCCCGCACGTATATTTTTACGGACAAATGTTGCGGACAACCCGTTTAAAAATACCGGGTTCTCAACAACTGCGATGCCAGCACTTTTGCAGGCTCTCAAAGTCCAAGGATTTAGGCTCGAAACAATCACCTCTCCGATTTTGGCTTTTGAAAGCTTCAGAAGTTTCTTTGCCCACAACGCATCGTTGTTAAAATCTTGTATACCCACCAAGCGATAATCCTTTACCCCTTCCAGGCTCAGGCAAGCTTTAACCATCGCCTTTCTTTCCTTAAAGCCAAGCGGATTATCCGGCGCCGAGTCCGCCTGCATGCTGCCGATAACTATGATCAGCCTCCCGCCCTGCGATATGTTCCATTTTATCGCCTTCAAGTGCCCTTTATGCAACGGTTGGAACCTACCGACAAATAGTCTGGTTTTATATCTCTCTTTGCTAATAAAAACCCCCTTTTAGAATACCTTTCTAAAAAACATCTTTTAGCTCTTTCATTGAATGTATGATTTTTGTTTTATCTACGCCTAGTTTTACCATCAGGTGCTCATCCAAATCTGTATCCCCCAAAACAATGCAAACTATCTTTTTGTTCAATCCCTGCGCATATCCAAACCCATAAGCCCAATTTCTGGTTACTGAACCTTTAATTACGGCCAAAACAGCATCAGAGTTCTTAATTCCATTGACATTTCCTTCGTGTGTCCTCATGTCCCTAGTTTGCGGAGTGTCGATGCTCGGCAGATGCACTTTATGGTTAGCCGATTCCAGCATTCTTTTTATTTGAAGATTAGTCTCCCCGTTAAACCTTGAGGAAAGCAAGTATATTTTCATCTAATCACTAAATAAAAAACGCCTTGGACGGGATTCGAACCCGTGTTACAAGCGTGACAGGCTCGTATGCTAGACCACTACATTACCAAGGCACTAAACATCAATTACTTGTTATTTGTTTCTGCAACTTCTTAAGCTCTTCGTCGCTGGCTCTCGGGCCCTTGAGCGTAGTGACATAGCCTGGATACGCGTCAAAGCTGACCTCCTTGCTCTCTTCACCGAGCTCGCCCCTATTCACACCGATCGCCGGATACAGCTTTGCATGAAGATGGTCGACCATCATGCCCTCGAATACCACATGGACCCTGCTTACAGGCAGCTTCTTCTCAAGAAGATTAGCCACCTTCTTAACCGCATTCACGAAATTGTCAAGCTCCATCTCGCTGAGCCCAAATGCATAGCTATCAACATGCCTCTTTGACAGTACAACAGTCTGGCCCTTCAAGTTCGGAAGGATGTCAAGGATTCCCATGTAGGAATCATCCTCCCATATCTTGTACGATGGGACCGTTCCTTCGACTATCTTGCAGAACAGGCAGTTCTCATCTTTTCCGTTCATCGAATCACTTCCCGTCGGGGAGATTCGAACTCCCAACCTATCGCTTTCAACATGCCCGGCACGTTGCCTTACAAACTACAGGCGATCGCTCTGCCATTGAGCTACGACGGGTTTCGTCACTTTACTTATGGAGTTAAGGTTATAAAGCTTCAAATTATTATATGTTAGCGAGGAGCAATACCTCTATATATGATAGAAGCCAGAAATTATACGGGTGAGCCGTTTAATGGTGGATAACAAACCTTCCGACAGCACTGCTACTACCAAGATGAAGCAGGGCTCTACTTCCGGAAGGGTCTCCCGGGAGATCATAAGGAGAAGGCACAAAGGGATGCCGATCGGGATGTACCACCTGCAGGAAAAGCTGCTCGACCTTACGTCGACAGCAAGCTTCGTCGACACATTGCTCATACTTGTCGCGTTCATCACAGTGGCGTCTTTCCTCGGCTTCTATCCCCTAACGCTGCTTATACTGATAGTCATAATTCTTTTCGTAACCACTCTGTTCAGGCCATTCCTCGGCCTGATAATACTCACAATAGCAATATTCCCGATTTACATGTACCAGACCCCAGTCCTCGCCTGGGCATTCCTCGTCGCTGCGGCCGCAATCCTTATATTCGGCTACAAGCACTACCGGCTTGCGGTGTTCACGTATGCGCTCTTCGGAATGGCGTTCTCGCCGCTCGGCTACCTCTTCATGATACCGTTGTTCATATTCATGGTGCTGACAATCGGCAACAAGCGTGCGATAGTCACGCTCACCGTTGCCATGTTGGTCATAGCCATGTTCTCCGGAGTCACGGGCCTGCAGAACACGGGCTACATAGTGTATAACGCGCAGCAGGCCCATACGATGCTGCTTGCATCAAACCCATCCGCTGCCACTGTGCTTGCAATGGATTCTCTCACAAAACCAACACTCACGATTTTCAATTTCAGCGTCGGGCTCTCAAGCTCCGTAGCCGCATTTACAAACTTCAAGGTAACCTCGCAGGTGCCAGGAGTCGGCAGTGTGCTCATAGACGCAGCATCATCCGATATCCTTTACTACGGCATTGAGTTGCTGGTATTGATCGGCGTAGTGTTTGCCATAGACTGGTATGCTGGAAGTTCAAGGAAGAAGTTCAAAGGAACGTATTCCAGCATGTTCGGCGTGTTCTACCCGCTAGTCTATCTCGCGCTTTCTGGATTGCATGTCTCGGTCGCAGATGCGGCTGTGCTTTTTGTCGGCTTCCTTATAGCACCTGTAGTCTTCTACATGCTGGAATATTACGACATCAACGTAGTGAAGGTCTTGGAAGTCAGAAAGCAGGACGTTCGGTCGAGGTTCGGCGATGCGTTCGAGGACCTTGAGGGAGGCAACGTCTCAGAAACGTTCGATGACATAGGCAACTACGAATACACAAAGAGGGAGCTCAAGGAGACGATAATATCGCCGATAGAGGAGCATGGGATATCGCAGGCGTACGGCATAAAGCCGTCCAAGGGCATTCTCTTCTTCGGTCCGCCAGGAACAGGAAAAACCATGATGATGAGGGCCCTGGCAAACGAGATACACGGCGGGTTCTACTATGTGAAGGCGACCAACCTGATCTCTGCGTATCCGGGCGAATCCGAAAGGCTCATAATCAACATCTTCTCAATAGCGAAGAAGAACGCTCCGTGCGTCCTTTTCTTCGATGAAATAGACTCGCTTGCAACATCTAGGGAGAATCCTGGAATAGACGAGACGCACAGGCACGCGCTCGCGCAGCTTCTATCCGAGATGGACGGATTCCAGAAAGTGAAGGGCGTGATAATGGTCGGTGCGACAAACAGGCCAGACCTGCTGGACAAGGCCATACTGAGGCCTGGAAGGTTTGACAGGATAATATACATGCCGCTGCCGGACGTGCCAGGCAGGAAAAAGATATTTGACATATACCTAAGCAAACTGCCTGCCGCAGACGATGTGAACACCAAGCAGCTGGCCGAAAAGACCGAGAGGTATTCCGGCGCAGACATAAAGGCGGCGTGCGAGAGCGTAGCACAGCTCGTGGCGCAGGAGGCGACAAGCGAGCACAGGATACTGCAGATAACACAGACTGACATGCTGAACGTGATCAAGTCCACGAAGCCCTCCACTTCACTCTCGCAGCTCGATGAATACAGGAAATTCAAGCTCGACTTCGAGAGGAGCACGTCAAAGGGGCCAGAGGCGCAGGACAAAAGCGCCATAGACACGGATGCGGTCGTGGGCCTGGACCCGGCGAAGAAGGCGATAAAGGAGGCGGTTGAGATACCGCTCATGCATCCCGAGCTGATCAAGAAGTACGACATAAAAACAATCAACGGGCTTCTTCTTTTCGGCCCGCCAGGAAACGGAAAGACAATGCTGATGAG
Organism: uncultured Microcaldota archaeon; assembly: GCA_963762345.1. Classification (GTDB taxonomy): domain Archaea; phylum Micrarchaeota; class Micrarchaeia; order Micrarchaeales; family Micrarchaeaceae; genus JAJZYD01. Next base: position 19,798 of record CAVXKI010000006.1, on the reverse strand, counting down.
AGCGGTGAGCAACGAGATGAAGGGAATAACTATGCTGGAGATAAGCGGGCCAGAGCTCGCGCAGAAGGGCATAGAGAAGACATCGGAGACGATCAAGGAGATATTCAACAGGGCGAAGGAGAACACTCCTTCAGTGATATTCATAGACGAGATAGACGGGCTCGTGCCGAGAAGGGACAATGCATCAGAGTTCGGCGCGCAGATAACAACAGAGCTCATGAACGAGATTGACGGCATAAAACAGCTCTCAAACGTCGTGGTGATAGCCGCGACAAACAGGCCGGACGCTCTCGACCCAGCGCTGCTCAGGCCGGGAAGATTCGACAAGCTCATTTTCGTAAGACCGCCGAACTCAACGCACAGGGCGGAGATTTTCAAGCAGTATCTCGCGAACGTGCCAACGGACAAGGACATAGACTTCACAAAGCTCGGTGCAGAGACAAAAGGATTTACAGGAGCTGACATAGCAGGCATATGCAGGGAGGCGAAGACAGCTGCGCTTGAAAGCGAGCTCAACACAGGAGCTGAGGGCAAGATAGACATGGAGCTTCTGGAAACCCTGATAAGCAAGACGAGGCCGTCCGCACCAGACGGTGTAGTCGCGCAGTATGCGGAGTTCCTCGCAAAGTACGGGCAGAGGTAAACCTAATCCTAAGAAATATTTAAATATTATAGAAAACACAGTGTTATTGTGGGAGAAATAAGTTCATTTAGAAGGACAGCACCCGCCCTCCAAGAAGCCAATAGGCTGCACCATGCAGCTCTCGAGCCATTTAGGCATCTGTCCAATGCATCATACAATCCGCTCTATAACCGCATAAGGCGAAGGATAGAAACAAACGCCGACGCGTTTTTGAAGCTTAGCAGAAGGGAGCCAAACCGTATAAGTGTAATAGTAAAGGCGATGAGGGAGCGGACAATACCTGCGTTGGCCAGGCTGGCCCGCACGAAAGAGGAGGCATCAGATGCACTGCACGTATTATCACGCCATCCTGTTGTCGAGGTCAAAGTAGCCGCCATGGAAACCAGACAATTGCTGCCAGAAGCCTACAGTGCAATAGCAAAATTCGATAAAGACGAAATGGTAAGAGAGATTGCGCGCATGATCATGGAGTCTATCCACAAAGAAAGTAGGCACGGCCTAAGCCGTCTGAGATTCTGGTAGAAAATCAGCCACTGCCCTCTTTCTTCATCTTCTTGTATTCTTCGGGCTCCTTTATGGGTTCCATAATCCCTGCAACCCTCTCGTCAAAGGCGCCCACCATGTCGTTGCCAAGTATCCAGAAGATTGAGCCTATCACAACGCAGCACAGCCCTATTATCCAGTAAATCGGGTTGCTGTAGTTGTTCCCATAGATAAGCATTATTGCGCCAAGGAAAACCAGCGTTATTCCGAGAAGGATCAGCCTTATTGCCGTGTGAGTGGTCTTCCTAAGCAGGTAGCCCACGACAAGCACCACCACGATTACGATTATGGCAGCATACAGCGATATGTTTTCGGTTGTCTGCACCGGGAAGTAATATTCTACCACTAAAGCAGAGACGAGAAGAACAAGCGCACAGAATATCAGCAGAGCCGCAACGCGTTTCACCATCCTTTCACCGCTCAGTGCTCTCTGTCAAAGCTTTTATATTTTACCAAATGGGCCTGCAGAGAGTTGAACTCTGGTCTCAAGCGTGTAAGGCTAGCGTCTTAGCCGTTGGACGACAGGCCCATCATAATGGGTTTGGATTATAGCATTAAATTAGTTGTTATTTTGGTTCTAGTTGCGCCTGTTCTATTATATACCTGCCAACATTTCCCTTCCATTCAGTTCTTGCCTTCTTGATTACTATCTTCTTCTTGAACATCGGAGCATCAAGCACAAAAGATTCCGCTTCGCCGCCTTCAAAAGACATGTTTATCCTGTACTTCTTGTTCAGCGCTACAAGCCTCTCTATCATCTTGTCGTCGAGCCTCTTGCCCAAGATGTTGTCATCAAATCCCTGGGCTGAGACCTGCACAACCATGACCTCAAAATCCCTTGCCAGCTCTTTCAATTCCATTAAGGAATCCATCCCCCAGAGCGGCGCATGATGTACTATACCAAGCTTTTGGCACAGTGTGTTTATCCTGTCTCTTTGATAGCTGCTTGCAACAGCACCGGTAACAAGCTCGGTTACCCAATTCTCGACCAGCGCAGTCTCCAAATCATCCAGCTCCTTCTCCTTCTCGCCTTTTGTATGGAAAAATACGTGCTTTATCTCCATCGCATCCGCCTGCAGCCCGGTCCATTTTATATTCGGCTTATGGAACATGTAGCTGAAGTCGTTTTCTGACTCCATTGATATAAGCAAATCTACGTCCTTTCCCTGATCGTGCATCTTGTGTATCGCAAGCGTCGAGTCCTTGCCCCCACTGTAAAGAGCGGCTATCATTTCACATCACTAGATGGGCAAATGTCGTTGAGTACGCACTTGCTGCAGTATTTTGTCCTTGCTGTGCAGACATCACGGCCAAGAGCTACAAAAAGATGCGTGACGTTGCCCCATTCCTCCTTCGGAACGAAGGCCATCATGCTCTTCTCTATCTTCTCAGCGTTTGTTGTGTCATAGAGAAACAGCCTGTTCGTCACTGTTATGCAGTGCGTGTCTATCGCTATACCCACATTCTTGTGGAATGCATTCGAAAGCACAATGTTTGCTGTCTTTCTTCCAATGCCTGGCAAAGAAGTAAGCCCTTCCATACTGTCCGGCACCTTATCCCCGAAGTTCTCGTGTATTGCCTTTGCCGCATTCACTATGTTCTTTGACTTGTTTCTGTATAATCCAAGCGTTTTCACATATTTGTATAGGTCCTCAGGCCTGAGTCTTGCATAATCACGTGCACTAGGATAACGCTTGAACAGCGCCGGCGTTACTTTGTTCACCTGTACGTCCTGGGATTGCGCGGCCAGCATTGTAGCTACCAATAACTCCCACGCATCTGAGTGATCAAGGGACGTTTTCATCTCTTCCCTGTACTTTTTCTTCAGCCTTGAGAGTATTATGCCTATCTTGTCTTCGGCGCTTTTTTTCTTCATAAAAACACAAAATCTGGTAATGATATATATTTATACTGCTATTAAAATTTGCTGCAGGAGTAGGGGGTTGTGATAAAATGGGAAAATCAGATTTGTCTTTCGGTAATATAAAAGAAAGTCCTATGATGAAGAGGGCAATCATATCCGGCAAGAAGACCTCAACAACGCGGATAGGCATCCATGGCAAAGTTGGAGATACTTTCAAAGTCTATAAAACAAAGTTCAGAATAATTAGGATATTAAGAATGCCGCTAGGAAAGATATTTACTAGATATTACAAGCAGGAAGGGTTCGATTCATCAGAAGAATTTAAACGAGTTTGGACGAAGTTCCGCCCGTATAAAAAATACTGGCCTATGAATACAAAGGCAAGAGTCTACGTATTTGAAAAGTTGGGTAAATGAGAGTAATTTCTGACTTGCACGTGCATTCAAGATTCGCTATGGCATGCAGCGACAGCATCACAGTGCAGGGCATGCACGACACATGCATAGAGAAGGGCATAAACCTCATTTGCACCGGTGACTTTGTTCATCCAGAATGGCTGAAAGAACTAAAGGGATCGCTCGACCCCGCCCAGCCTGGATTATTCAAGATGAAAGGCTCACAAAGCAGCGTAAGGTTCGTGCTTGGCGGTGAGATATCCACTGTCTTTAATGTTAAGGGCAGTTCAAAGCGCATACACCAAGTTGTCTTGATGCCCGACTTCGAATCTGTAGATGCGCTTGCAGAGATTCTGTCGAAAAAGAGCGACCTGAAGTCCGATGGAAGGCCACAGGTGTCGATGAGCAGCGCAGAATTACTTGAAGAAATCTTTAAAGTCGACAAGCGCGCCTTTGTATTTCCCGCTCATCTCTGGACACCGTTCTTCGGCGCTCTTGGCGCAAAATCCGGATTCAACTCCCTAAAGGAGGCGTACGAAGACCAAGCGAAGAACATCTATGCAGTCGAGATGGGCCTATCTTCTAATCCTCCAATGAACTGGCGCCTGTCTGCGCTTAACAAATATGCACTGCTCGGAAACAGCGACATGCACTCGCTTCCAAAGATGGGCAGGGAGATGAATGTCTTCGAAATCGACGAGAAAGCGCTCTCCTACGATACGATAATCAAAACCATAAAAGAAAAGGACAAAAAGTCATTCACTATGGTGCTCAAGTTCTTCCCTGAAGAGGGCAAGTACCACTTTGACGGGCACAGGCAGTGCGTTGTATCTGTGGATCCGACAAAGTATGACATCAGGGACTGTCCGGTATGCGGCAAGAAGCTTACAATCGGTGTAATGCACAGAGTGAAGGACCTGGCTGACAGGCCAGAGGGATATGTTCCAGACGATGCAATTCCGTATTTCAGCTCTGTGCCATTGCGCGAAGTCATAGCATACGTGCTCAAGAAGGGCGAGACCTCTGTTGCGGTGGAGCAGATGTACAGGAAGCTAATCAATGCAGTTGGGTCCGAATTCGACATCCTTGTCCATGCGCCTACGGTGAAGATAGCCGAGAGATTCCAGTCCGGAGATAGGAGAGGCGATAAGCAACATACGTGGGAGGAAGATAAATGTAATACCTGGCTATGACGGCGTGTTTGGAAAAATAGATCTTCTAAACCGCGAGTCAAGGCAGAGCATGTCTAGCGGTTGGAAGCAAAAGGGCTTAAGACAATTTGAAGAAACTTCTTGAGCAGCGAAACCGACCTGTGCCCAAAGGTAGGCACCGGGTATTTGCTTCTGAAGGTAGCAATCGCCACTCTGTCTATTATCTTCCTGTACTGCTTGAGAACTACGAGCGATACTAATATTACCGCGGTGACGAAGACCTCAATGGTCAGGAGATAATTGCTTATCGTGAGCAGCGCCCCATAAGACTGCACGCCCCTCACGATTAAGAAAGTAGCAATCGCAACCATGAAGTCTAGGACCACTGAGAAATAGGCAAGTCTTTCAAGAAGCTTCTCAATCCTCTTTACTCGTGCAAATTCACTGTAATACATACGGCAATCACTGTTCTGCAGGTCGCGTGCAAAACAACACAAATTAATTTCTATGGAAATGCTTAAATATAGAACATCAAGCGTTTGCTACTGGAAGTTTTGTGGTCGCGCCACAACGTAAGGATTATATATCTGATTATCAGAAAGGACTCTATAGGAACAGACTTATTTTCATAAGTTCTGCTATTCGCGTGTTTTGATGAAACAAAGCGCACTAAAGGGTAAAATAATCGCCGCAGTGAGGATTCGCGGCAGAGTCAACGTAAGGTCCAGCATAGAGGAAACAATGGACAGATTGAATCTCAAGAGAGTCAACAACTGCACGATAATAAAAGTCAATGACCCGTATCTCGGCATGCTGAAGAAATGCGTCAACCACATAGCGTACGGAGAGGTGGACGAGGACACGCTGGCAAAGCTTGTCGCCAAGTTCAAGCTCAATGTGGATCCGAAAGGGATTGATCAACGGAAAGGTCGACGCAACGGAACTCAAGGAGAAGATGCCGATGCGCCTACACCCGCCAAGGCACGGGCTGAAGAGCGTAAGGAGGCATTTCAACCAGGGAGGCTCTCTGGGCTACATGGGCAAGGAGATAAACGGACTCATAAACAGGATGGTTTAAATGGTAGTTAGAAGAGCAAAGAAGAACAGAAAGTTCCTCGGCACAAGGAGATGGGGAGTCGGCAACATAAAGAACGCCAGAGGGGCCGGAGGAAGAGGCGGAGTTGGCGATATCGGAAGGCTCAGGAAGCACGATTTCACTTACATAACGGCAAAGGCGCCGTGGATGCTCAGGAAGAAGGGCTTTGCCCCGACCAATAGGAGAGTATTAGAAGAGATAACGCTTAGCAAGGATAAATGAGATGGCAATCGCGTCAAAGGACGCCAAGGCCACATTCGAGTTCAGGAACTGCAAAGTACTGAGCAACGGCGCACTTGACGAAGCCAGCAATAATAAAGGCGGCAGGATTCTCAAAGAATGCAATCGAGAAGATAAAGAGCGCCGGCGGAGAGGCAATAGTGTTGGCATGGGAGAAAGAAAAGCCGGCGGAAAAGGCCAAGGCTCCAGCCTAATTCCATATTTTATTTATAATCAAAGGCAGTTACATGGCAGAATCACTTAAAATCGCTTTTTTCACGGACTCATTTTTGCCCGCGCACGACGGCGTGGTAACTTCGATACTGAATTTCAGGAAGGAATTGATGAAGAGAGGCCACGAGGTCTACGTTTTTGCATCCGGAGACACGCAGACGCAGCGGCTAACCTCAAAGCAGAAGGACATATTCATTGTCAAGGGAATGCACCTGAAGAGGTATCCGCAATATAATCTTGCGCTTCTGCCATTCACATCGGCATCCAAGTTTGACGAGATAAATCCAGACATAGTCCATTCACATACTCCTTTCGTGATGGGAACATGGGCGCTCGCGCTTGCGAAGATGAACAAGATACCGATAACAAGCACATTCCACACGATGTTCACCGATAGGGCAATAATAAAGGAATACGCATCAAAGAGCGCCGTAAACTTCCTGGAGAAATATTCATGGAAGTATGCGAGGTTCTATTACAAGAAGTGCAATGCAGTCATGGTTCCATCAAAATCGATACAAGACCTGCTTGACAAGAAGGGCATACCAAACCCGTACATAGTGCCGAACGGCATCGAACTAGAACAGGTTCAATGCAAAAGTTGCCAGGAACGGCACAAGGAAGAAGCTTCTCAAGAACAAGGACGAGAAGATCGTGCTTTATGTAGGCAGGCTCAGCAGGGAGAAGAAAATAGAGACGCTACTGCTTGGCCGCAAGGCATCTCAGGGATGAGAACATTAGGTTTGTCTTCGTAGGTGCAGGGCCTGCATCGGGATACTATGCAAGGATGGCATCGAGGCTCGGCATAAGCGACGAAGTCAGAATTTACTAGGATTTGTAAGTGACGGCGAACTCCCTGGCTACTACGCGGCTGCAGATGTTTTCTGCATACCGTCAACGTTCGAGACTCAGGGAATCGTTTCGCTCGAGGCGATGGCAACCGGCAAGCCGGTAGTTGGCGCTGACAGTCTTGCGCTTCGTGACCTGATAAAAAACGGCAAAAACGGCGAGAAGTTCACCCCGGGAGACAGTAAATCATGTGCAAAGAAAATAAAAAAGGTTATAAATAACATTGGTTCATATAGTGAAACTACAGGAACGGCACAGGCATATTCGGTGGAAGCAACCACAGATGAGCTATTAAAGGTATACAAAAGAGTAATAAATGAGGTCACTGTCTAGCGGCTACTTCATGATTAAGGGGATTAACTGACCGGAGATTCAAAGGCAGAACGAACAAAGCGTTGTGCAGCACAATCCAACCAAGCCAAAGGCGTCTGTTCCTGAGGATCCTAGGCAATCCTTAACCAGATGCTCAACACTGCGATAAAGGAGTCGAAGAATCCAGAGGTCGCGACGCTCAAAACCGAGATAGACGCCGTGAAGAAGCAGCGCAGCGACGTGATCACAAGGATAAAGGATAACAGAAGGAGGCTGAGCTACAAAGAAGCCGAGTCCGTTGCGGTCAATAGATTACTTGAGATAGAGAAGGGAAAGGACAAGGACAATGCGAAGAGGAAGAAGATAGGCTACCTGAAAAGGCTGAAGAACCAGCTCGAGTTCAAGATATCGACAGAGGCTTCATCGCTCGCATCCGAGAAGGACCTTGTAAGAAGGATAGAAGAAGTAAACAAGGAATTGAACGAGGCGTACAAGGCAATAAGGCTGGAGAGGAAGGGAGAATTCGTGAAGAAGGACGTAGAAGACTACAAGAAAGCCCTCGCAGAGCTCGAGACGAAGATAACTGAAAATGACAAGAAGCTCGATGAACTTTATGATAAACTTAGAAAGCTGCTAGGCATCGAACGCGGAAAGCGCACAGGCAAGCCTCCAATCAAGAAGAGGCAGCCGCCAAGGCAGATGTCGCAAGAGATAAACCTCGAGGACATAGCCGTGATAACGAAGAAGGCCAAGAAGCCCGTTGACGACGAAGATGCCTAGCCGCAAGTAAAAGTAAAGATTAAGAAAAAGGTGTAAAAAGTGAGACTAACATTCCTAGGCGGAGCAGAAGAAGTCGGCAGAAGCTGCATAATGGTTGAATCGGAGAAGGCAAGGATAATACTCGATGCCGGGGTCAAGATAGAGACGAGCGAGTACCCGCAGATAAGCGAGAAGGCAGATACGCACGCTGGACGGCGTGTTCATAACGCACGCGCACCTCGACCACTCGGCGTTCATACCGCACCTGTTTGCAAGAGGGTATACAGGCAAGATCTACACTACGAAGCCAACAATGGAGCTGCTGAACGTGCAGATTGCAGATTACATAAGATTATCGGCGCCAAGAGAGGTGACAAAGGACGCGCTCGCAAAGATGGCGAAGAGCTTCAAGGTCCTCGATTATGGCAAGCCATTCCAGATAAAGGACATGACAATAGAGTTCATATCCGCAGGCCACATACTCGGCAGCGCGCTTATATCTGTGAAAACGAAGACAAAGAGCATGATATATACCGGAGACATAAACCTTGCGAACACAAAGCTGCTCGAGGGCGCCGACCTCAAGAACCTGACCGCAGAGCACGCTCATTACAGAAAGCACGTACGGAGGCAAGGACGACATCTTCCCGAACGAAAAGGACATGGCAAGGGCCATGGTGAACAGCATAAAGCACACGCTACTCGCCGGAGGCAAGGTGATAATACCGAGCTTTGCAGTGCAGAGGGGCCAAGAGGTGCTTCTGTTCCTTGACGACTTCATGAACTCGGGGCAATTGCCAAAGGTCCCCATCTATGTCGATGGATCGATAGGAAAAGTGCTGAGGATACACAGGCACAACGTCATATTCTGCAGGAAGGAGATACAGAGCAAGATACTGATGAGCGACTACGACCCGTTCAAGAGCGATAACTTTGTCATGGTGGAGGCAAAGTCCATGAGGAACAAGATAGTAGACGGCGACGCGTGCATAATAGTAACCACGGCTGGCATGCTGACAGGAGGGCCTGTAGTATTCTATCTAAAGAGACTTGCAAGGGACTCGCTAAACAAGCTCATACTTGTGGGATACCAGCCCGAGGGGACATCCGGAAGGGCGCTGCAGGACGGAGCAAAGGAGATAGACTTCCACGACGAGAGGCTGAAGGTGGCATTGAGCGTAGAGGTGTTCCACATGAGCGCGCACGCCGACAGAAGACAGCTCGAAATGATACCGAAGAGGATAAACGGGCTGAAGAACATATTCATAGTCCACGGCGAAATAAGGAAGGCCGAGGCGCTGAGGGATGCGCTGAAGGGCAAGTACCACGTAGTGATTCCAAAGATAGGCGAGTCGTTCAGCATCTAACCTTGCCATCTACGCATTGACGGATAGCGCCACAACGCATAAATAACCTAGCTAGTGAAACCCTATCTGAAACCTGTGGGTGTCCTATATTATGGCAAAAGCCAATCCAGTATCTAAGCGGGCGAAATACTCGAAGGAAGTGGAAAAGATAAAGGGACTGCGCGATCTTAACAGGATACTGAAGGCAGGCGACGTTGAAAACGCGCTGCTTTCCAACTCCGCGAAGGATTCCGAGACCCTTAACGATAACGTTCTAGACTCCATGTTGAGCAAGGCAGACAGCTATGACCAGGGTAACGAAAGGGGCCTCGATACCATAGAGAGACTTACTAGTGCCGGTGGGGGCACGATAGTAAGGCAGCGCATGTCTGCAAGGCCGAGAAGGATAACACGTGCCGCAAGAAGACAAAAGCCAAAGAGAGCGAAGGCGAGACCAAAGAGAAGGTCTGCAAAGAAAAAGAGATAAATAGGCTCGCTCTTTTTATCTATTGATAATTATGCTTAGTCTCACGCAACCAAATGGAGCTAAAACGATGCTCAGGCGAGATGCTGTTGTCACATACGAGTATCTGCCAGATAAAAGGGCAGGTAAGGAAAGGGTGGCTGACCTAATTGCTCTTGCAAGAAGGAACGATTGGAAACCAGAAGACACTGTCGTAATACTTGAAACCGGAAACCGGCTGCTCAGTGAAATAAGCCTAATTTCCTAGAAGAATCAGAAAGGGCTAAAGCCCCAACTATCCGTATTTTTCCAACCAGAGTCTTGCTATCGCATTTTCCTCCTCTTTGTAAAAGAGTTCCATGGGATAGAATCCGGGACTCGCACCGTCTCTGACTGCGGTCTGCGCAAGCACAAAGATTTCTGAAAAGACCATATCAAGGACATATTCCGGCACGGATTCCGAGCCCGAGAAGTTAACTGGATAACCGTTGGCCACCAAATAAACGCTCTTGTCATTATCGAAGTAATATTTTGTAATCCCGTTTAATTGTTCGATTCTCTTTATGTGGCCTTTTACCGAATCGATGTCAAATTCCCTTTTTCTCGTGGATCCGTTTATTAGAATCGCGTTGTTCTTTAGGTTTAGCAGGTGCTGTGCGTTCAATACAAAGTCACCGGTCGTGCCTACAACGACATCAAAATCGCCCAGGTCTGTCAGTTTATCAACAATTGTAAAGCCGTCAATCTTTCCCTTCAAGAGCCGTATGTAATTTTTGTCATGCACGGCCACGCTAGAATCCAACTTGAGCGTTCTTGCTACAGACTCCCCAACGCTACCATATCCAAGCACTAGGATATTTTTATTATTCAGTGACTGCTGCATGCCGTTTACTATTATGTATTCTGCGTTCCTGAGCACTGCCTTTGCCACGAAATGGTTCTCGGCGTAGCTCTTCAGGTAAGAATTGGCGACCGAAAACAGGGGGAACCCTAATTTGACGTTTGAATCAAACCATATGCCATTTTTGGTGTCCTCTATTATGCATATCGGTGTATGCTTCGTGTCCTTCCCTTCGAAATACCTAGATAGATATCCACCGAGATCGAAACCTATTAATCTGTCAGGATTGCTCACTTGCGCTACTGCCTGCTCTACGGCCTTTAGGCTTTCCAGGTCAGCAAACGACGGCGTTATTACAGTGCACAGCTTCTTCATTTCTGATATCGCTTCCTCATCCATTGAGTACGGCTTGCCTATCAGTACCATGTCCCTGAACCCCGCCTTTTTCATTAGCTCTATAAAACCAATTGTGTTTTTCTTGAGGTGCTGCACAACAATCAGGCTTATGCCGCTCAAGTTTACCTGGTTTCCATCCACCAAAGAGCTTAGAACAGGCAGCTTCTGTTTCACTAGAATGTCATTCTTAAGGATCAATTTCGAGAAATATCTTACATCGTCTGGCAACTTGTCCATGCTGTTGATCTCATCAAGGGAGAAGAATCCTATGGTATCGGATTCCTCGTTTTTCATCAGCTTGCCGCCCATCGGCCTGCAGACGTACACGAGATCAATGTGGTAATGGTCATCCTTGATGTTTTCTACCTGTATGTGGTGCGGCATCCCTAAGATCTCCACGTTAAAATCATTCGAGTACTTCAGCGTGCTCTCCACGCTGACATCTAATCCGGTCTCTTCCTTTATCTCCCGTTTTAGGGCGTCTTCTGGCAATTCATTCGCATTTATATGCCCGCCAGGCGGGAACCACATTCCCATCTTCTTGTGGAACACCAGGAGTAGTTTATCCTCCTTGAGCACATATCCCTCGACTACAAACTCCTTCCTTTTGTCGTCTATAATCATTTTAATACCCATTTAATTATAGAGGCGCAACCAATAAATAAGCGTATTCTCTTAAACTCATTACAATGGGCTCTTGGCTCAATGGTAGAGCGTCCGCTTTGCAAGCGGAAGGTTGCGGGTTCGATTCCCGCAGGGTCCACTTGGTGCTACAATGAAATTCGACAAACTGGTAAGGGACAGGATCCCGGAGATAATGGCAAAGGATGGCAAGAAGGCGAAAACGCACACCGCAACGCAGGAAGAATACGAGAAAAGACTAAGGGACAAGCTCAAGGAGGAGGCGACAGAGTTCTACGTATCTGGAAGGGAGGAGGAGCTTGCCGACATCCTTGAAGTGATATACGCGATCTCGGATTCAAAGGGCATACCCTTCACCAAAATAGAACAGATGCGAAAGAAGAAGGCGGAGGAGCGCGGCTCCTTCAGCAAAAAGGTAGTTCTGGACGGAGTCGAGCCATAAGCTAAATCAGCGGCCTCTTTATCATTCTCAATCTTGGCTTATCCGGGAACTCTGTCTTATGGTACCAGTCCGGGCCTTTCCTGAGATAACCGTGGCAGTCCAAGAAGTCGTGTTCCGCACGGTCATCAGCATAGATCTCCATGTGCGCTGTTGTCTTGCCGTGCCTTATCGCATCTTGCTCGAAGTGGCTCAGCAATGCTGATCTGATAAGGTTTACGAGGTTCTGGCCTGGTGCAACAATCATGCTTATCTTTACATCTAGCCGTGTGTCTATCCTGCCTATTAAGACTCCATGAATGGTCTCGCCCTCCTTTACGGTAAATACCGGCCTGCTTCCATCGCAAAATTCATCCCAGTGTTCCTTGAACCAGTCCGGCAGCCTGGGGTGCAGCGGAAGCAGCACCGCTTCAACAAATGCCTCCACGCCTTTTAGATTCGAACGCCTTTCAGCCCTCAAAGCTAGCCCTGGCGTAGGCGTCCTTTCCCTGCCTTCACTTACTGGGCGGCTGTGCTCCATAACATCGCAAAATATCATATTTTTCAGATATTTATTAGCTTCACTCCAGGTCCTCCGAGGCGCTAGACTCCAGCATACTAGTTTATAATTCTGAATTTCAATAGTTCATCAGACGATTTAATGGATCAACTCAAAGGCTTTGCACATACAACCGCGCTGTTTTACGTCGCAGCAGTGATAATCTGCATCGCAGCGGTATACTATCTCAGCACAGCCTATGCGCAGCAGCCACAGCCGCATTTCTATCTAGTCTACAACAGCATGGAGCAGGGTGGGATGGGCTATGTCAATAACACCTTCGCATATCCAATAGAGATAACCTCCATATACTGCACGATGCCGAGCGGCAAGAAGGATATATTCGGGACGCCGAACAACAACATACTGGCGCCAGGTTCCAACACCGAGATAATGATAGGTGCGTATAACCGGACGGACCAGCCGCCCACGAACTGCACAGTATGGAAGGTAACCTACACCTCGTTTCCAGCAAATACGACAGTGCCGAAATCAAAAGTCGCTGTAACATGATCCATCTGTGTTGAAATGAAGAGATATCTCGTTTTCATGGACAAAAGGTTCATGTCCATAGGCAGGAGGGAGCTTGCGTTACTGGCGAAGAGCAAGACAACCGAAATCAAGGAATTCCGCACTGACAACTTCATAGTCGTAGAGACCGATGCGGAAATTGCGCGCGCCGCAAAGGACACAATCTTCATATACGAGATAATACCGCTGATAGCCGCCCTGAAGTACAGGGAGGGGATCAACGGCGAGATAGTGCGCTCAATCGAGGACAGCATCGGCAAAAAGGATCCATTCAGGATCGAGGTCATCAATCTCGAATCGAAATCTGAGAGTAGCGCCAAGACTGCGGAAGTCGCCCTAGGCAGGGAGATGGAGCGCGACGGTTTCACTGCAGACCTAAAGGCGCCAAAGATATTCGTTTGCGTGATCTTCAACCAGGACAATGTACTGATAGGCAAGATCGACAGCGGCATGCAGAGTTTTCAATCGATAGACGAGTTTAGGAGGTTCAATAAGGAAAGGGACAAGATAAGCAGAGCGGAATTCAAGCTCAGGGAGGCATTCGAATATTTCGGCGTCGATGCAAAGGGCATAGGGAGGGCGCTCGACATAGGCGCGGCGCCGGGCGGCTGGACAAAGATGCTACACAACATGGGCATAAGCACAATCGCAGTAGACAACGCGACTCTGGACAGCAGCATACTGGGCAACGTCACGGTTTTGGAGGATGAAAAATTGCTGGAGACGGCGGGCAATGCCAAAATCATCCAGATAAAGAAGAGGGCGGGTGCAATAGACACCGACGTTCTGGGCAAAAGCGGCAAATTTGACATGCTGCTCATAGATGCGAACATATCTCCAAAGGAAAGCGCGGATCTTGCGCTCTCATTCTCAAGTCTGCTCAACAGCAATGCATACCTGATATTGACGGTAAAGCTGATCGATTACAAGACGGGCAAGCACATAAGCGACGTGAGGGATTCATTGTCGAAGAAGTTCGGCTCGGTCAGGATAAAGAAACTGCCGTACAACAGATTAGAACTGACCGTATGCGCAAGAAAGAGTTGAGGCCATGGATAAGCTCTATAAAATACTGCTTTTGCTTGTCATAGTGCTCCCGCTCATCCTGATAATCGCCCACAATATCGTTTACGGCCCGCAGTGGGATGTGATGGCGCAGTACCTGAACGGCAAGGCGCTTTATGACCTCATTATCTACCATAATGTAAGCGTATATTCCGCATTCGCAGGTGAGTACCAGGACAATCTGCTGTACTACTTCGAGCCGTACCGCGAGCCGCTCCCGACTCCAATATTCGCAGCGCTGTATCCGCTGGGGCAGGGCCTGTCCATACCAATTTATCTGGGGATCGTGTATGCGATCTACGCTTTTGCGGTATACAAGATAGGAAAGGCGCTGGAGACGGATGTGCTACTGGCATTTCTTATGCTGACCAACATCTACGTAGTTATCTACTTTTTCAACGTAACAAGCAAGGAGGCGCTTTCTGCGGCGTTCCTGCTTCTCGCGCTCGCATACCTACTAAGGAAAAGCGAGTGGTCCGGCCTTTTCTTCGGCCTCGCCGCGATATCAAAATATCCTACGCTGATCTTTTTGCCGATGGTGCTGCTGCTATGGGACCGCAAGAAGGTCCCGAAGGCCATAGCGCTTGAAATAATCCCTGCGATACCTTGGCTCATATTCAACTATTCTGTGTATGGCTCGCCGATCTACAGCTATCTGGCTGCAATATCAACATCGATCTCCGGAGCAGCGCCCATATACCTCGGTTCTGTGCTCCAAGTACTTGCATATCCTGTAATCTTTGCGGCGATCGCCCTGATATGCCTCAAGCTGGCCAATAAGAAAGTGCGAATACCGAGATACACGCTTGCCGTGATCGCAATCTTCATTGTACTCTCCTTTATCGGCTACATCGAAGTGCTGCCGTACCACGACCCTCTCACGCAAGCCAGGTACGGATATCTATTCTCATTGGCGCTACTGCTCCCCGCATTGTACCTGCTCAACATCGCCACATCCTCAAGGTTCAAAAAAGTAGTAATCCTGCTTGCGGTTATCACAGTAATCATCGACCTTATAGCGCTCTGCGCATATGTGCAATCCGGCAACACTCCCGTGTCGCAATACTACAATCCAAGCAACCCGAACGGGCTATATGTGCATGCCGGCAGCGTTCTAGCCTCGCTCGGTTATGGGGGATGCCGTGTCGTATCGGACACATGGATACCGATGGTCTATTCCGGGTATGACGTTTATTCTCCGTTCATAACGTACTTGAACAGCAATCTCAGCACAACGCTCTACAATGCCAACCACAGCATAAACATAACGCAGGCGGTAGACCAAAGGCTGGAATATCCCATACTAGTGTTTAAATATCCTGGAGTGCCAAATTCTCTAATAAGGAATCTGAACAGCTCGACTCTCGCTTACAAGGACGCAAACATTTCAGTTTATTTGCCGAACAACGCAATATGCGTTAAAAATTAACGTGATACAATGATGCCAAACATGGATCCAAAGGCTATGAAGAGCATGCTAGCAAAGATGGGGATAAAGACGGAGGAGATGGACGCCACAAAGGTCACGATAGAAAGCAGCGACAAGAACGTGATAATAGACAATCCGCAAGTGACAAAGATATCGGCGCAGGGCTCGGTGAGCTTCCAGATCACAGGTGAGATAAGGGAGGAGGAGAAGAAAGTCAGCATCGAGATAACGGACGATGATGTCAAGACGGTTATGGACAACACGGGAAAGGATGAGCAGGCAGCGCGCGAGGCGCTCGCGAACTCCAACGGAGACATTGCAGCCGCGATACTTGCCCTGAAAGACAGTGATTGAGCCATGTCGGTCCTACTTGCAGTAATATTTGGTGCTTTATCCTTAGTGGGTTACGGAATTTCTGATTATCTCGCCTCGTTATCGTCTAAAAGAATAGGGAGTTTTGAAACGGTAATAATTAGCAGGGCAGTTTCTCTAATTATTCTGATAGCCGCATTTCTACTATTCTTCCAGTTTCCTGTGCTTACCATATTTGAGATTGAATTACTACTAATCACAACTTTCTTCACAATGGTGGGCTTACTGTCCTTCTACAAAGGTTTTGCTGTTGGTGATGTTTCCATCGTTGCATCGATAGGCAATTCTTGCACTGCTGTTACTGTAATACTCCTGCTTTTATTCTTGAAAGCCACGCTTACGACCCTAGAGTCCATCTGCATTGTTGCAATAATAGCCGGGACCATACTAACTTCGTTCAAACTTAAGGATCTACACAAGTTGGATCCAAGAAAGGCGGTAAAAGGCTCTGGATATGCCGTACTGTCTATGTTAGCCTGGGGTGTCAGCCTATTTCTCGGTGTAATACTAATCGGTTACCTCGGATGGTTCTTCCCGGTATTATTTATTTATGCGATACTGCTGGTATACAATCTGATCTATTTCTTCGCCAGAGGGATAAAATTCAAGAGCGTAGGAAACACAATTCTCCCCGCCACCTCCAGAGTTTTTCGCTGGTGTAGCTCAGTAGGAAGAGCTCGGGCCTCGTAAGTCCGTGATCGGCGTTCGAATCGCCGCACCAGCTCCGCTGGTATAGCTCAACGGGAAGAGCAGGCGCACGGTAAGCGCCCGATCGCAGTTGGAGCTTTACGTGCCAGCTCCAAAGTTTGCTGGTCTAGCACAGTGGAAGTGCAGAGAGCTTGTACCTCTCCGACGAGTGTTCGATTCACTCGACCAGCTCCAGATTTCGATGGCGGGATTGGCCGAATGGCTTAGGCACTGGATTGTGGCTCCAGTCACGAGAGTTCGATTCTCTCATCTCGCCCCAAATGGGCGGTTCGTATAAGGGAGTACCCACGGCCTGCACCCGTGAAATGCGAGTTCAAGTCTCGCACCGTCCACCAAGTTTGGCTCGGGAACTCGACGGCAGAGTGCTGGTCTGAAAAGCGCGGCCTGCGCCGTGGTCAGGAACGGGCTGCCCTTTTTCGCGTTGGCCGCCCTTGTAGCTTCGTCTTCCATGGTGTGCCTCGCCGTGGTCGATCAGCGAGCGACGGTGCGTGTCGCGCTGGTCACGGCGAGAATGAGCGCGGGAGGAGCGCCTGGGGACGGGCGAAGACTCGATGCCGAGTTTTCGCCCCCCTCTGACCGCTCAGGCGGGCGGTTCCAAGCGCGCGAAGCCCCCGCGCCCGAAGGCGCGGGGGTAGGTGCTGTGGCCGTCAGTCGGCCGGGTTCCAGATGACGGCGAACACGTCGTCATCGTCCTGGCCGGCGGCGCGGCCGAGGTTGGCGTAGAGCTTGCGCGGCCCGAACTCGGGTGCCGCGAGGCTCAGCGAGACGTACTCCTTGCCGGAGGTCTCGCCCGTCCGCAGCCAGCCGGCGCCGATCTCGTAGCCCTTGGTCAGCACCCGGAAGTCGGGCTGGTTGGCGGCACCCTTGGCCGCGTTGGGCACGATGTCGATGTCGGCGCGGATGGTGAGGGTCTTGAGCTGGCCCTTGTAGCCGCCGTTTCGCTTGCTTGGTGACGTGTCCGATCGCAGGCATTGCTCTGTCTCCTTGCTCTCGCGGGGGCCAATTCCCCCTGCGATGGCGGACCGTTCATGGGCGCGGCCGGACCCGTGAACCCGAAGGGCCGCAGCGGAGCGGAGGACCCGAGCGGACCAGTTTTTTGCAGCGAAGCGGCCGCGAGGAGCCTGCGCCAGCAGGCGGGGAAAAAACTTGGCCGCGACGGTTTCATGAGGGGACGGCCCCGCCCATAGGTCTCAGCCACGAGCAGGGGAATGGCTCCAAGAAGCCAGGGGCGACGGAGCAAGACTGCGCGGTCGTCACGAAGCTCCAGCAACGGCTGGCAAGAGGCCTTCAAGACCCGTCGCCGCGCTGAACAGCGGGTGGCCGGCGCGGCACGCTGGTGCTGGCGGCTCCGCTTCCGCGTGCCGACCATGGCGTGAAAGTTGGCGACTGGGGACCTGCGGGCGGCGATGACAGAAGGGAAGCCATCAAGCTGCCTATGCCCTGCCACCCGTGAGTTCGGACCGCGCAAGCTCTACGCCAGGCTCGGCTGCGCTATCGGGTGACGGGACGGTATGCATCGTGGGTACCGCGCCAAAAGCCGGCGCCGCATACCCCCGCGCTTGCGGGCGCGGGGGCTTCGCGCGGCCAACGGCTTGGCCGCGCGAAGCGTCGAAAATCAGGCAGAGAGTGCGGCGGGCGGCGGCGAATGCAGCCGCCCGCCGCGCGTCAGGTCGTGGGGAACAGCTCGGCGATGCCGCTTGCCGCTTCCGCAATCGCGCAAGTGCCGTCGCCATAAAGACGGAAGGGAAAGGCCATGAAGCGGGGCAGCCAGCCCTCGACCCTGGTGCGGCCGTTGGTGCCGTCGAGGAAGTCGCGGATGATCTGCTTCTGGGTCTTCGCCCGCTCCGCGATGTTGGCATCGGCGACCGATTTACCGGCAACTTCGGCAAGCATGGCGTTGACCGTGGCCCGCTCGCGGGCAAGCTCGAAGAAGGCGTCGTCGGCCTGCCAATGCTGGCGCGCATCGGCCTTGAGATGCACGCCGACGGCCTCGACCAGCGGGCTCCCCGCGGCCAGGGTCTCCGCCATGATGAAGGCCGCGACCCGCTGCACTTCCTCGTCCGGCATCGCCAGCAAGCGCGCGAACACGGCCGCCGTGCGGTATCCGTCGCCGTTCGCCGAGGCCACGGTATGGTGATAGTCGGGCCGGTCGAAGAGGTTAAGCATCGTCTCCCGGTCGGCCGCAAAGGCCTGCTGCGCGGGGCTGTCGGCGATGCTCTTGGCGATGGCCTCGCTCTTGGCCTGCTGCGGTTCGGCCTTTACCTGCCAATGGCCCGAAGCGGCCACGGCATGGGCGACCAGAAGCCGCAGTGCCGTACCTGGATTGGCTAGGAGCGCGAGCCGTGCCACCGCGTGGCGATGCAGCTCGAGATAGTTCTGCATGGCCTTGGTCATTGCGGGGCGCACCGTCGCGGCAGAAGTAGCGGCGTCCTCGCCGCTGTCCTTCCCGCCGCCGCGCTTGCGGCTGCGGCGGGTCTCCTTGGCGTCGAGATAGCCCTCGTGGAATTCGACCTCGCCCCGGTGCGAGACGGTGACGAAGACCTTGCCGCCCTTCTTCTTCGGCGTCTTCTCGTGCTGCCACGCATGGAAGATCTGGCCGGTTTCCAGCACCACGACTTCGGTCCATCCCGCCGCGAGAAGCGCGTCGCGCTTCGCGGCGATAGCCTTGTTCTGCAGCTGCCCAGAACAGGCCCGCGTCCGCGAAATACGCCTCCTCCGCGAACAGGTCGCCGACGATCTGGCCGCTGTAATCCTCAAGCGGGAACAGGGCGACCTTGGTCGAGATGGACTGCCCGCCGAAGAGCCATTGCTTCAATTGGTAGCCCCGCGGGGCGTGGCTTCCTGGATCGTCGAATAGCGTTAGCCACTCCTTCTGTTGCGCCTTCGCGGCGAGCGTCAAATGCTGGATGGTCTCGGAGTCGATCTCCTCGTTCCGGTATAGCTCCCTGATCCTCGGGAGCAGG
>CAVXKI010000005.1:0-59574 GCA_963762345.1 uncultured Microcaldota archaeon | reverse complement strand
GACCACCGAGAATACACCAGTAAGCATAAACATGACCTTCTTCAACGCTAGTAGCAGCATTTCTACATTTAATGTGACTGGCCTCTTACTTAAGAAATCTACAATAGCGACATTCAATGTCACAACGTGGCATGGCATGAACAGCGCAAACTACTCGATTGTTCTGCGCTTAGCTAATTCAAGCACACCAAATGCCATTACTGAATATTATCTTTTCAGAAATCAATCCAAAAAACTTATAGGCTGCCTTTCCAACTCCGGTAACGTAATCGGTGTAAGTGGCAGCTCGAAGCACCAGTCAATACAGATAACGAACCAGAGCGGGGTTGCGATATCTGGCAGCAGCGATAATGTAATTATAAACATGCCAGGGCTGGGCTGCGCAATCAGCATAACAACAAGTGGCAGCTCTGAGGCGCTCAGTGTATACAACGGTTCGGCTTCTCTTACTGTTTCTGGAAGCTCTGACGTCGTCGCGCTCAAGAATACTACGATAACGAATGAGAAGATAACAGGGAGCTCCGACAAAGTTATAGGCGGCACAATAAAGAGCAACACACTCACAATGCAGGGTAGCAGTCAGCTACAAATAGCCAGTGTGTTGCACCTGAACACTATGACCATTTCAGGTAGCACAGACAATGCGGTACTTAATGCGCTCACAAACAGCCTGACGAGCATAACGGTATCGGGAAGCTCAGACGTGATGCACATAAACAACGCCACGATAGCGCTTACCGTCTCGGGAAGCTCGGATTCCATATACGTGCATAACACCATAATAACAGGGCAGACGCTCAAAGGCAGCAATGACAAGGTCTATACCAATTGATACGAACTATTTTTACAGCGAGGGCTTTCTCTGTGCTTCGCACCTCTCCCTCGCCCCTTATTTATTCCTCTTGACGTACCATCTTGCGAACTTCAGGAACTCCGAGTCCTTGTTTATGCCATCATACCAATCCTCGTATTCCTTTTTGCTCATCTCTGCAAGAGTTTTCCTGCTCCCTTCTGGTATGAATATCTGGAAAAGTTTCGCCCAATGCCACCACTTTGGCTTGCCCCTTGGTCTGTCCGCAAGGGTGCCCCTGTTCACAGTTATGAAGTCAATTTTCCTTGCTGGACTTTCACAATAGGTAAGACAGGACTTGAAGGAACAGCTCCTGTCCTTCCCCTCCGCCAGTTTCAGCATGCCCTTTATGCCTACCGTGGCGAGGCCGAAGTTCACGAACGTTCTCGGGAATCCGTTTGCCGACTTTATGTAGAAGCCGGAATCCTGCACTATGCACGGCTTATGCAATTTCGAGAATGCAATTCTTGCCTTTGCATGCGCTATCTCCCTGAGGTCGAAGCTCCTCGGTTCCGACATGTCAAGGCTGACGTGCCTCAGATTTATGTTGTACTTTGAAAGCAGCCTCTTTGCGGTGTTAACCTTGCCAAGGTTCGAGGTTACAAAATAGACCACAGGCTTATTGCTCCTGCGCATGGAAAGAGATTGTCTGGGAGGCTTTTTAGCATTAGTGTTCAAGCAGGAAAAAGGCATGGCCCGAGGAGAGTCAAACTGTATAATCCTTCAGATTAATCTGCTCTTCAGAAGTCCATTGCCACGAATGCGAGAAATCCCTGCTGTACTGCAGGAGTCCTTTGCGAAGCAGTACAAAAAGGCCAAACCCTTCGGCTTCTAGCTGCTTAAGTAGGACACCAGCTACAGAATGAGGATCCATGAAGTCTTCGGTTATCCTTTCCGGATTTTTTCTGAAAAGTTCGGTTTTCATTCCCCCTGGACAGAAGCACATGACGTGTATTTTGCTGTCCTTATGTGCAAGATACAACGAAGCACTAAAGGCCACGACCCCGAACTTTGAACTTATGTAGACTGCCTCTTCCTCTTTCGGTTTGAATGTGATACCAGACGTTGAGCCTATATTCAATAAAATTCCTCCCTCCCTCTGCTTTTTCATCTGTGATATTGCATAATACGAGCAGTATTCCAACCCCTTAAGGTTCGCATCGATAAGCTTATCTACCAGTTTTGGTTTTAGCCCGTCCTCCAGCACTCCTGCGTTGTTAACCATTACGTCTATCCTTCCGTATGTGCTAACGCATGTATCGATTAGTCTTTTGCAATCCCTTACCTTTGTTACATCTGCCTTTACTGCTACTACATTTGTCCTGTTTTTCAGCCCCTCCCGTGCTGCTTCTAATTTGGTCTCGTCCTTTCCTGATATTATCAGCTTTGCATTCTCAGAGGCGAGCTTTTCTGCTAAGGCTAATCCAAGACCGCTATAGGCGCCGGTTATAGCATAAACCCGGCCGTTTCCAATATTCATTCAATACACCCTTAGCTGTATGGGCCCGAGGAGAATCGAACTCCTGATCTTCACGTTGTCAACGTGACGTCTTACCATTCGACTACGAGCCCTCCTAATCACAAATCAATTATCATGCCGTCATTTGCGACTCTGTGTTCTTGAATATTTTCTTCGCCTCGTTGAGCAGTTCCCTCGCATCCTTGTATCTTGCACTTGTGTGGAAGAGCACCAGTCTGTTGCATTTGGCTTTCTTCGCTATCTTTGCCGCCTCTTCAGAAGTGCAGTGCGACCTCTCCTTTGCAAGCTCCACCTGCTTGCTTGCATAAGATGCCTCGTGTATCAGTATGTCGGCTCCGGCCGCTGCCTTTACCGTCGTATCTACAGGCCTCGTGTCTGTGGCATAAACAATCTTCTTGCCCTTTACGATGTATGTGACATCCTTGAGCCTTATTGTTTTGCTGCCCACCTTAACAGAGCCCTTCTTTTCCAGCTCGTGGAACATCTCTCCCTTGAGACCAAGCTTCTTGCACTTGTCCTTGAAGAACCTGGTCCTGCTCTTCTCTTCGAAAACATAACCTAGTGTTGGGACTGTGTGGTTGAGCTTGAATGCCGTAACCTTGAAGCCCTCTCCATCATACACCGGACCTGGCTTTACTCCTTTTACTATTATCTTGTAGCTTATCATCGCCCTGTCAAATGTAAGCAGTGCGCCTATGGTCTCCTCTTCGCCCTGCGGCACAAAGATGTGCAACGGCTGTGCCCTTCTATAAAGCGCCATAGTCCTTACAAGGCCGGCTATGCCTATTATGTGGTCTCCATGTGCATGGCTGATGAATATGGCTTTTATCTTCGACATGTTCACCGAATATGTCATGCACTGCCTTTGCGTGCCCTCGCCGCAGTCAAACATGTAGATGTCGCCATGATACTCGAGGGCAACGGCTGGCATGTTCCTGTCTTTTGTGGGAGAGGATCCACCTGTGCCAAGGAATGTGAGCTTCATTTCATTCACTAAATTCTATCTTTATCTTTTTATCTTTCAAGTCAACATTTAATACCCTTATCTTGGGGAACATCCTTTGCAGCTCTTCCTTTGTTATCCTCTTGTTCTGCTGCGCTACCATTATCATCTCATTTATCATGTGCATGTTGTCCATAAGCCGTTTTCCAACGTTTTTGTTCTCTTCTATTTCGCTTTCCACGCCCGCAAGCATCTTCTCCTGCTTCTTTATGCTGTTTTTCAGCTCCTCTACCATTTTTTTCTGTTCCGTGTTACCCGTATCTTGTTCTCCAACAGGATTTTCGTAATAGAACAGGTCCAAAGCCTCCTGCAGTGTCTCAAAACTCTGGATTTTGCTGTCTTTGTATTTTTCCATTTCTGTTATTGAGTAATCTAACGCCTTTCCTGCATCATCTCTATATATAATCGGGGCAATCTCGCGTGGTTTTTCTATTTTGTAACCCTCCATCTGCGTCGGCGGCTTGTAGTCCATGTCCTTTTTTATTATCCTGTCCTTGAATTCCTGGCTTCTGTATGCAAGAAGTATCTTCATGCCGTTGTCTGCTATTATGAGGTTGCCGAGCCCGAACATTTCTATTATCAGATTGCAATTGCTCTCTCCTTTCTTCAATTCAAGCAAAACTATTCTGTCGTTGTTCAACTGTCTTATCCTCTGAATCTGGAATCCCTCTATCCTCTTTCTTTGCAGAGAGCGCGAAGCCTGATGGCTGTTCTTGCCTCTCAATGTACTGCGTCTTGTTTATCGCGTGCGATAAGATTATCTGAAGGTCAGCCTTTACCTTGTTCCTGCTCAGTCTCATCCTGAACTTGCTGTCGCTTACTTCGTAGAACCTGTCTATGTAGAAACCGGCGAACTCTTGCAACTCATCGACAAGGACCGCAAGCTCCGGAGCAGAGATTACCCTCATAAAACCAGTTAGTAATCAACCAATTAAGTATTTATTACGTTACCAGATATCGCAATCTGGATTAAGCTGCTTGGTGGACAGATGCTATGACAAATAGATGACATACTGGTCTATCAATGCTGAGGTTATAATCAGGAACGCAATAATCAGACACACAAGGAGAATCCTCATGTTCTTGTGCTTCTTGCTGCCTTCGAGTGCAAATTTTGTAAGTGCAATACTGATTATCCCAACCATCGGCACGCTTACAAGTGAAAGATAGCGCCAATCGTCAATCATAAGGACGTAGGTGAGTGGCAATAGCCCAATATGGACCGGTCCGATGATGAGATAAAGTAATCCGGCAAGGAAGAAAAACATCAATATGGCCGCTCTGTAATCTTTCTTAAGTACCAGATAGATGAGCGCTATTATGACAGCGTAGAAAAATGCGCCGGCATGGCTATACTGATTAAACAATGTCCCTATACTTGCGAAGTTATAAGGAAAAATTGTCGCTAGATAATATAAAGGATCTCTACCCGGATTGAAGATCGCGACACAATTATATGGTATACCAAATTTATTATACAAAGTATAGTTAGGGGCGGGTGCAGTGCTGTTTGAAAGACAGCTTGTAAGGCTATAGTAAGTATTCACTGGGGTTATTGTTATGAAAGGATCACCCGAGCTTGCATAATTGAAAATAATAATCAAAAAGCCGGCGAGCAGGAATCCACATAACATATATTCCACATACCTTATCTGTATTTTTCGCTTCGAAAAAAGCAAATCCAGAACCAGATAAGCCACCACAAGGAATATCATTATTGTTCCTATGACGGTTATGAGCGGAGCCACTACAAGAAGTATTCCGGTGACAAAGCCCAGCCTTGCCGACCGTTTTTGTTTTGCATAGATGAGAAGCAGTATGATTAAAGATATGACAAACGTGAGCGGGATGTCCGGATTAACGGTATATGCAAGTATTGCAACAAGTGGGAAAACCGCCAGAAGTAATGATGCGATGAGTCCCGCATACTCGTTGTAAAGGGCCTTGCATATGTAAAATATCACAATAATGATGCCCAAAAACGTTAGTACATTCCAGGCATCGGTAGAAAGGGGCGTCACCCCAAACAGCGAATAGAAAAAAGCTATGGGGTATATCTGCGCTATTCTCAAACTGTAGATGAACTGGCTTTCATGAAAAGTTCCAGCAACGACCTGCTGTGCGAAATAGGGGTATGTTGCATCGTCGCTGCTTACAAAATAAGATGGGAATATCTTTGTATTTATTGAGTAGACGCAATAAACCAGAGCATAAACCAGTATGAGTATTAAAGCAATGTAAACGATTATCATTCGTTTGTCATTGAATTTCATTAGCACCAATTCTCTCTTTTTATCATTTGAGGAGGGCGCACTCACCCATGGGCTTTTATAGTCCTCGGGCACGCGATTTACTACATCTTCTTAAGCTTCTTCGCCCCCTCCTCCTTCGCAACCTTTGAGAATGTGAGCGCTCCCTTATACGCATCGCCGCTTTCGAAAGCGGTGCCTATGACAACGCAGTCTGCGCCGCTCGAGTATACCTCAGAAAGCTCCTTCGTGGTTGTGACTCCGCCGCCTACGATGTACGGAACATCTATCGTCATCTTCACCGCCGCTATCATCTCGTTCGGTATGTGGCCCTGCCCCTGCATCTTCGGATTTGATCCTGTATCAGTGAATATGAACCTGTTTCCCAGATACTGCCCTGTCAGCGCCAACCCTGCCGCAAGCTTCGGCTTTTCTCTTGGTATAAGATTGACATCGCCGACCCATCCCGCGGTTCCTCCTGGATAAACAAGTATGTAGCCGACAGGCAGCGCCTCTATCTTCGACTCCTTTATCAGCGGAGCCGCGAGCATCTGCGCCTGTGCATGCCAGTAAGGATTCCTAGAGTTGAGCAGCGACATGAAGAATATCGCGTCTGCCCTCCTTGTTATCGTTGCGACGTTTCCCGGGAAAAGAACAAGAGGAATGTCTGTCGCCTCCTGTATGCTCTTCGCAACATTGTCAAGCATCACGCCCTGCGCCCCAATGCTTCCGCCGAGGAGTATCGCGTCCACTCCTCCCTTCGCCACTGCGCTTGCGGTTTGCACTGCCTCCTTTTCGCTCTTGTAGTCCACGGGGTCTATCAGGCTGAACAGGAACGAGCCCTTTGTCCTGAGCGTCTCGTGTATGTATAGTTCGACTTTTCCGTTTTTCATTATTACCATCTATTGATCTCTATAAAACAAAATGCAGTTATACTGCCGGCTTCTCCCTGTACTTTTTCAGGAACTCATCAACAAGCTCCCTTCCGTTATTGTCTATGCTCCTCTTCGGGCTGATTCCCAAATCCCTCTTTATCTTCGCTATGCTGATTATCCTGTCGCTCATCAGGAACTTCAGCTCTGCGCTGTTTATGCTGAACAGGCTGGCGCGTATCGCCGCAAGCACCGGGTGCACGTGCTTGTGTATGGGCGGAACTCCAAGGAACTCAGCCGCCTTGGTATAAAGGTCTTTTTGAGTGTGATCATCTCCGTCGCTTATGTTGAATACCTGATTGTCCGCCATCGGACTGTCAGCAGCTGCGATCAGCGCGTCAACCACATCATCCACATGCACAAGCGAGAGGTGGTTGTTGCCGCTGCCTATGAGGCGGATCTTCTGCTCCTTTATGTACTTGAATATCTTATTGAACGGGGTCTCGTAAAACGGGCCGTACATGTTCGATGCCCTTAGCACCGTGTACTTTATGTTCCTGTGCGCATCGCCGAATGATTTCACGACGAGCTCGCCCATGAGCTTCGACTCGCCGTATGCGCCGGTCGGCCTGGTCTCCGAGTCTTCCGTGATGGTTTCGCCCGGCCTCCTTGATCCGTAGACGGAAACACTGCTGAGAAATATGAACCGCATTGGTTTGTCCTGCGGGTTTGCATCCACGTAGCCCTTTAGCACATTCTCCGTGCCTATGACATTCACTTTTATGTATTCCTCGTCCCTGGCCCTGTGCGCCCTCAGGTCTGTCATGCCTGCCAAGTGGAATACGCAATCCGCTCCAGTGCACGCCTCTTTGATATGCTTCTCATCATCAGGCCCGGAGAGGCGTATGTCTGCCACATACGGTATCACGCCGCTCGGCAGCCTGCTCACTCCCCCGTCTGTCCCGTGCAGTACGATGGCCCGCACTTCATCTCCATCTTCGAGCAGCCTCTTTATGAGCCTCAATCCCACCCCGGAGGTTGCTCCTGTTACGACGTCGATGCGCCTTTTCCTTGCTTGGCCATGCTGCCCCTGCCTTCCCACGCTTTCTTTATCGTTCGTCTTCATCTTTCGCACTTTTCTCCTTGTCAGCGCCCTCCAGCACCCTCTCCGCCAGCTGTCTTATGCGGCCGTGCCCCGCTGTCAGCCTGTTAACGACATACGAAGTCCAGTCCTTTCCGTATGGCGCATAAATGCTGAGGTTTATCCTCAGCTTCATGAGCCTGCTGAGCTTATTCCCACTATAACCTAGTGGAAGCTCAAATATTAAGTTCTTCTTATACTCCTTGCTGAATCCCGCAATCTGCGATATCAGCTTCTCGTCATGGTCTAGTATGGCTACGGCGACATCAGCCTGCAAAAGCTTCCCTATGTTCGACATGTAGTGCTCGAGTATGAACTTCGTGCGCATCTTCGCCTCGTTCTTGGCCGCGTGCTTTCCGTTCTTGCCCTTGGCCTTTGCCTTCCCGTTTCCATTCCCGTTGTCGTTCTCTATCTCCGCCCCGACTGTCCCTGGCAGGGAATACGACGTAAGCTTGACCATGTCATGAGGTTTCAGCAGCTTCCTTATCGCGCCGACCTCCAGATTATATGTTATCGGGATCTCTACTCCCATGTTGCTGTACTGGCTCCTGTACTTTCTGTATATCCTGAGAAGCTCGCCCGTGTCCGTCTTGCTCTCCGACTCGAACCATACTCTGGTATCGGTGTCCTTCAGCGCCTTTATCAAATCAGATAGGCACATATCCAGCACATCCTCTCCCTGCCCCATGCCGAGCTGGCTCAGCCTCAATGATATGTCCGTCTTCAGGTGCAGGCGCGATGCCTGCCTTGCGAGCTGCACATACGCGTTCGCGTTGTACCTCGCCTTTATCGAGTCATCAACGGAATCGTTAAGAAATGTGATAGTAGTATGCAATCCCTTCGCATCGTTCTGCCTCGCCTCCTGAAGCACAGAGCTGAGCGTGGAGCCCGCGATGCGGGTTTTCACTAGCCTAAATACAAACCCCCTGATCAGCCTATGCTCCTTGTGTTCCTCAGGCAATTAAATCACTAAATTTCCTGTCTCTGTGCGTGCACTATGCCATCGTTGTTATAGAGAGTATAAGGGCTAGATAAGCTTAAAAGCCCGAGCAACGTTTCGGTATCTTATGCGGGAGTTGCTCCCGATATCTATCTCTTTTCACGCTTTCAGTTCCCCTGCCGTGAGCTTCTTTATTATGACTCTAGGATCCTCGTTCTCGCACTTCACTCCCATGCTCTTGCATGTTCCGAGCACCTGCTTCATCTTAGCCTCCATGCTCTTTCCGTAGATCGCGGCTTCCTTCGCCTTTGCAATCTTCTTTACCTGCTCAAGGGTGAGGTTTCCCACGACTTCATCCTTTGTCTTCGCTCCTGCAGCGACTCCCAGTTCCTTGAGTATGAGCGCGCTTGTCGGAGGTGACCCAACTTCAACCCTGAACTCCTTTGTCTCAGAATTAACCATTACCTTTACAGGGATCTTCACGCCCTCGAACTGCTTCGTCTTCGCGTTTATCTCGTCTATTATCTTGTTGACAGGCACTCCGAGCGGACCAAGGGCAGGTCCGAAAGGCGGGCCTCCAGTTGCCTTTCCTCCCTCAATCAATCCCGCAATTGTTACTTCGCTCATGGTTACACCTTATTCTTGCTTTTCAGCTTTTTGTATTACCTTTGCTGTGTTCATCTTGGTAGTTATAGGTATCGGAACAACAACGTCCTGCAGCTCCACGGTTATGTCGCTCTTCAGTTCGTCTACCTTGAGCACCTTTGCCTTGTAGCCCTTGAACGGACCGCTTGTAAATTCGACTGTGTCTCCCTTCTCTATGTCCTGCGCGAACTTCTTCACTTGTATAAGCTTGTTTATCTCGTCATCGCTGAGTGGCTTGTTCAGCATGCCCTTCACATTATGTTCCCTTGTTATGAACTGCCTGCATGCAAGCTCATCATCCGCTTCTATTATAATGTAGCCGCGCATTCCCTCTATGACCATGATGGAATATATCGGAAGCTCTACCTTCGATGCCTTGTTCTGCAGCATATTGGCTGCTATTCTCTCCTGGCCAGACGTTACCTTTACTACGAAATACACGATACCACTTTAATACTAATCATACAAAACTGTTCCATGGACAAGATTGCCGAAAAGACAAGAGCGAAAGTGCTTGACCTCAGCAATGTCAACAGGACAAGGCCTGCCGGATATAGCAAAAGCTATGTCTATAAACCACTAGCTATTAGCAAGTCAACAAATAAAAAGCTTCGTATGCCAAGACGCGGCTACGACATACTCGGCAACATAGCGATAATAGACATAGCAGATGGAAAGAAAAAGGAGATGGAATTCGCGAAGAGCGTGCTTGCAAAGCACAAGAGCGTGAAGACGATTCTTGCAAAGGCCGGCGCGGTCAGCGGTACATACAGGACAAGGAAATATAGGTATGTGCTTGGAGAAAGGACTTTCATTACAACATACAGGGAGAACAACTGCGTGTTCAGGTTTGACGTTAGGAAGACGTTCTTTTCCAACAGGCTCTCATACGAAAGGGCGCGCATAGCAGGCCTTGTGAAAGAGAACGAGAATGTCATGGTGTTCTTCTCAGGCATAGGCCCGTTTGTGATAGAGATAGCAAAAGTGCACAAAAAAGCGAATGTGGTCGGAATAGAATTGAACGGCTACGCGTGCAAGGCGGCCGCATACTGCGCAAAAATGAACAAAGTCGCAAATGTAAAATTCGAGACAGGAGATGTGAAAAAGTTGGCGGAGAAATATGAAGGATTTGCTGACAGGATAATAATGCCGCTGCCCCAGGATGCGGCCAAGTTCCTCGACCAGGCACTGCTTGTGGCAAAGAAAAAGGCAACCGTCCATCTTTATGCGTTCGGCCCGAGCACAAGCGCTTTCAACGACATTGCAGCAAAGGTGGACGAGCACGCGGCGCGCAGAAAGTACAACGTGGCGTTCAAGTCCAGAAGGGTGGTGCGCCCGTATTCGGCAAAGGATGTGGAAATAGTGCTTGATTATCTGATAACAAAGTGATCCAATGAAGACAACCACGACTACGATAAGGCAAACCGTGCTGGTAAAGAATGCAACACCGGAGCAGGTATACGATGCATACATGAATTCGAGGAAGCATGCGCAGTTCACCGGAGACAGCGCAAGCATCTCCCCAAAAGTCGGCGGAAAGATTTCCGCTGGTTCAGGTTACATTTCGGGAAAAAACGTAAGGCTTGTGAAAGGCAGACTTATAGTGCAGGAGTGGAAGACAACGGAGTGGCCTGACGGTTATCCGCCATCAAGACTCGCGCTTTCGTTGAAAAAGACAAAGGAGGGCACAGAGATCAAAATGGTGCACTCAAAGGTTCCAGCTTCGCAGGCAAAACGCTACAGGAGCGGATGGCAGGAATTCTATTGGAGGCCACTGAAGGAATACTTCAAAAAATAAGCGTTAAGAAAAGCTTAAATATTATGATGAATTCAACGTTTAGCGAGAGCCTGATGATACTATGGCAACCGCAACCAAGCCCCAGACTGTATATGTAGTACAGATAGCCGGTAGCGAAGCCAAGAAGCTCTCTGGCACCATAAGAGCACACATGCAGAACGTTATTAACAAGAATCATTTCCGTGAGGCACCGGACGCGGAATTCGAGCTTGACAGAAGTCATGGCACAATAACGTGCAGAAACATATCAATAGACCTTGTTGAACTGGCGCGTGATAAGGCAGTAGAAATGCTAAGCGTAGAGCATCGCAAGACGGTGGGGCTTCCAAAGATAATACCGATGACGGAAGAGGTGCCTGTAGAGGTGCCAGAGTCTCCGAAGCTGAGGGCTGATGCGCCTTCGAAGCGCGAAGAGCATCTGCTCAGGGTATTTGAGAAGAAGATACAAGAGGTTGATGAGGGCTGGCAGGATATAATCGACACGATGAAGGAGGAGAAAAACGCATTGGAGGAGAAGCTCGAGGTTGCGGGAAGGGCGCAGCTCGCCATAGTTACGCTTAAGGACAAGGCAACAGCAGCAGCGGGGGCGGCTGAGGTGCAGACCAAATTTGCAAAGGCAGAAGCTGACGCACTCAGGTCGGAGGTGAACAGGCTTACGGAAGCGCTGAACGCGGAGAAGAAGCCGCTCGCTTTCGAAGATGTCGTCGAAAGCTGGGTACCGAATGCGAAAAGGATCAACGAGGAGGCTAGGGCGCTTGTCGCAACCGAAGTCAGCTTCGGGCAGCTCTCTCACATCCTACAGGGAGCAGCACAGGGAAGATTCACATACGTGCAAGGGAGGCTCGCAGCAGCCGGCGTTGAGATAGGGAGCGAAGCGGAGCTCGACACGCTGCTCAAGAACGTAGGCTGGGAGCAGAGCGACATTTATAATTCTATGAAGGAAACCGTCATGAAGATGCGCGACACCATGGAATATGTGAAGGATGCCAGGGCGCTAAGCGCCACGACCGGCCATGCTATTCCCGAAGAGGTGGTCAAATCGCTCGACAAGGCGGAAGCGGAGGCGAACCAGGCTATAGCCGAGTATGAAAAGCAGAAGGCCGACTACGAAAAGACATCATCAAAGCGCGACGTCGCAGTGCAGGCGCAGGAGGAGTTCACGCTGGCAGATGCGCTGAAGAAGGTCACGGCGAGTTGGAAGGACATGACGGCCATTCCCGTCACCATAGACAGCCTGGAGGCGATAGCCGGCGAGTCCTCACCACAGGTGTACATACGGTTCCCGACAACAGAGGAGTATGGGCCGATGGAGAAGGAGCTGGAGCAGATAATAAACATGGCGATGGAGGGCACATCGTTTTCAGTGATCGACAGGAAGAGCGGGCTCGTTCACGCGTCCGTTGCTCCGGAAAAGGCCGATTCGAACAGCGCATGGAACCTCTGCCGCGAGATAAAGAGGAACTTCCTTGAATCAGGTCTCTCTGTATTGGGTCTTGATATGGTCGTTTCCGTGGAGCTTCTTGCATAAACCCTAATCATCTCAATTGTAAACTTCCTCTTACCGTGGCATCCATCAAAGAATAAATACCTTTGCTACGCTATAATCTAGACCTTCAAGATTCAGGGCGACGAATCTATGGCGACAAAGACCGACGGCATTACAGTTACTGCTCTAGCCCCAGCTCAGCTAAACCTTGAGGAAAATCTTGAGGAATTCGTGAGCAACGCCACATGGAGGGAGCTTCTTCTTGAGCTTGTGCAGACTAACAAGCTTGATCCTTGGAACATCGATTTGATAAAGGTAGTTGACGGCTATGTCACAATAGTCAAGAAGATGAAGGTGATGGACCTTCACGTCCCTGCCAATATAATCCTTGCAGCTTCTATCCTTCTCAGGATGAAGAGCGACACGCTCAAGGTATTTGACATAGAGGAGCCGCAGCCAGAAGCGGAGGAAGTGGCTGCGCCGCGCGTGCTCCCTGATGTTCCCGCATTGGTTCCGAGAATGAGATTGCAGCCGAACAAGAAGATAACCCTGATGGAGCTGATGAGCGCTCTTGACGAGGTCATGAAGATGAAGGAGCAGAGGCAGATGCTCGTGCAGGAGGAGAGCACACCGATACAATTCTTCATAGACAAGGAGGACATAGACGAGAAGATCGAGCACACGTTCACCATGGTAAAGGCGCACATGGACAAGACAGGACTCACTACTTTCGCCTATCTTGCGAACAAATACAACCACGCAGAGAGCATACTGATAGACTTATTCATACCGCTGCTGTTCCTGGCCCACAGGCAAAGGATAATAATAATGCAGGAGAAATTCTTTGACGAGATATTCATAAAGATAGGAAGCGGTAAGAGCAATGGCGGAGCAGCAAACTAACAACGAACACAAGAGGCTTATAGAGGCAGCTCTTTTTGTGACAAGCAAGGCGATGGGAACAGATGAGCTAGCAAAGGTTCTAGGCATAGCATCTGTGGGTGCGGTTTCCAGGATTGTCGATGACCTGATAAACGACTACAACAAGAACGGCAGCGCCATCGGCATCTTCAAGATTGGCGACAAATACATCATGAGCGTCAAGGAGCCATACGCAAACAAGGTCAACGAGCTCGCAGGAAGCCCTGAAATATCACGTGGCGCGTTGCGCATACTTGCATATGTGAGCAAGAACGAGCCCGTGATGCAGAATACCATAGTAAAAACATTCGGCACCACTTCCTATGACTACATACACGAGCTTCTCGAGAAGGACTTCGTAATGGGCAGGAAGATAGGGAGGACAAAGAGGCTTGATACAACAGACAAATTCAAGGAGTACTTCAACTTCTAGCCCAACAGTCTGAATACTATTATATATGTATCTGAAACAAACGTAGTGATTCGGATGTTTGAAAACCTCAAGAACGGCTGGGCGCTCGGAAAGGCAACGCGTCAGCTCGTGTTCAAGGACAAGACCCTTCTGCTCTATCCCATAATCGCGGTCATAGTTACCATAATAGAGATGATAGCGATATTCGCGCTGCTGATTTTCGGCTTAGTGCTCGCGCCTGCAGCCGTGAATGCCGCAGCAAACTCCGGGTATACCACAATAATCGGCATTATCTTACTGCTGTTCCTTTACATCGTCATAGTATTCACATCAACATACGTGACGATGGCGATGTTCATAGCGTTCAGGGCCGCGATTTCCGGCAAAAGGATAAGCATAGCCGCATCGCTCGGCCAGACCTCGCAATACTGGGTGCAGATATTGGAGTGGAGCATATTCTACGGGATAATACTGACGCTTGTGCGCATAGCAGAATCAAGGATGAGGGGCATAGTAAGGCTGCTGTTCGCATCCATCGTATCGGTCGGGCTTGCGCTTGCAACAATGTTCGTCGTGCAAATCATACTCGATGACAAAGTTGGTCCCATAGAGGCGATGAAGAGGAGCGAGCAGACCCTCGTCCACGCATTCGGGAAGACATTCGGAGGCATAATCTACTCGGATCTGTACGGACTCATGTTCGTTGTCGTTGGCGTGGTGCTCATAATTGCAGGGGTTTTTGCAGCAGGCGCATCTGCGATCGCAGGAGTGGCGCTTCTTGTGCTAGGATTCATCCTCGTGCTTGCAGGATCTGTAATCAGCGGAGTGCTCTCAAGCATCTTCAAGCTTATTCTATACGACTACATAAAGACAGGGAAGTTCCCGCAGGGCTTCACGAAGGAGATGCTGGACGGATCGGTAAAGCAGAAGAAGCAAACTGGCCAGCAACAGCAGCAGGCCAACTGAAGACCAACCACCGCTTCCTTTGATGTGTTGTATCTCAACTTCTAGACATTCCATGCTTCATTGTGATTCCTCCGGCAGCGTATACGTAAGAGCCAAACGCGATAAGCCAGCCTGTTGCCATGAGGTACGAGAAGACATTGTTCGCACCGCCCAACAAGAATGTGATACCGCCTGCCAACGAGAATAAGATCGCGACCAATCCAACGGCCAGCGGCAACTCCATAGCAATGTCCCTGCGATTTATCGCGCCGGCAAACAAGATGATGGCTACGATGACGACTATGGATCCATTCACTATGTGGGCTGTCAAAATCCACTGGCCGGGCAACTGCCCGAAAGGAGCGCTAAAGAAATCCGCCATCGGTATGTACAGGTTTAGCAGGAAGCCAAGTAGGTATTGTATGACCAAAAGCACGATTCGGCAAGAAGCAGCTTCGTTTGCAGTTCTTTTACCATTCTAATCACATTTGCTTGGGACGAAAGATATATCTGCATTTACTTCTCAAGGAGGTCGATCAGGTTCATCACCGCTTCCTTTGATGTATTGTACTTCAGCTTGACGCCCATCCCGCTCATCCTGCTGCTGTCAAGGAACGCATCCGGGACGTCGCCGGGCCATCCCTGCTTTCCTCCCGTGTATTTGATCACCGCGCCTTTCGCGAATCTCTCTATCACAAGCTTTGCAATGTCGCTGACCTGCATCTGGTCCTTTGTCGCAAGGTTGTAGAGGTTTTCCGGCGCGTTCGACTTCTCGTAAATTGTAAGCATCGCGGCAACGCAGTCGCCCACATCTATGTACGACTTTTTCTGGTTGCCGTCTCCGTAAACGGTAAGCTCTTTGCTGTTCTCTTTCAGCCTCTTCATGAAGTCGAGCACGACTCCGTGCGTCGTGTTCCTTCCTACTACGTTTGCAAACCTGTATATGTAGTAGTTCATGCCGAAAAGATGAGAGAACGCTGTTATCATCCCCTCAGCTGCAAGCTTCGACGCCCCATAAAGGGAGATGGGCCTGAGCGGCCCATAGGTCTCAGGCGTCGGCCTCACGTCTGCGATTCCGTAGATCACGCTCGACGATGAGAATATTATGTCCTTAACATCGCACTTCCTCATCGCTTCAAGAACATTGTATGTGGCGATAGTGCCCTGGTTAAGGTCAAGGTCAGTCTTCTTGGTCCCGGCGGCTACATCTGATACGGCGGCCAAGTGTATTACGGTATCGAAATTTCCCAGCTTCATGCATTTGTAAAGCGCCATGCCGTCAAGAAGATCCCCGTTCACAAAAGAGAAGTTCCTATGACTCTCGAGCTTTGCTATGAAATGGGGCTTGCCTGTGCTAAGATTGTCATAAACGGTAACGTCCGCGTCCATAGAGACCAGAAGCTCGGCCATGTTGCTCCCTATGAAGCCGGCCCCGCCGGTTACAAGCACGTTTTTGCGGTCGATTTTTCCCATCATCCTATCAGCCATATGTCGGGTTGAATTCCTCTATGCCCTCCTTCTTGTTCACGTAAAGCGCAGCGGCGAAGAAGAACGATGACAATCTGTTCAAGTATCTTAGCACGCTGGGGTTTATCTTGGTTTCCTTCGAAAGCGCCACAACTGAGCGTTCAGCCCTCCTTGAAACCGAGCGCGCGAGGTGCAGATAAGAGCTTGACAGCGAGCCGCCCGGAAGCACGAACTTCTTCAGCTCTGGAAGGGTAGTGCCTATCTCATCTATCTGTTTCTCGAGATCGGTGACAGCGTAAGCGTCAATGTTGGATTTTAATTTTGTGCCTCCGGTTGAGGAGATCTCTGCGCCGATCACAAAGAGCCTGTCCTGCACTACCTTAAGCATCTTGTTTATGTAACTGTCTGGCGTGTTCGCTATCGCGACGCCGACAACGCTGTTCAGCTCGTCGATCTCACCCACTGCCTGGATGATGCGGCTGTCTTTGCCGACTCTCCCCTTTCCCACTATGCCGGTGGAGCCGTCGTCGCCCACGCCAGTGTAATACTTTGTCATGATAAATAATAAGCCTGATAGCTTATTTTAATGTTATCTATCAAAGATATGTTGCACGGGCCTGTAGTCGAGTGGTAAGACGTTCCCCTCACACGGGAAAGATCCGGAGTCCGATTCTCCGCGGGCCCATCTCATCATGAAGTGGGGGCAATGCAAGCAACTGTGCACGAGAGGCACGCGAAATCCGCCTTGGCAAAGAGAGCCGTGGCTTACATAGAGACGCTAAGTCCATCTATATTCGATGAAAAGGGCAAGCTCAAGGTCACAAACATAAAGGAGATAGGGACAGGAACAAGGCATTTCAACTATCTTGTAACGATGAACGGCAGGAAATTCCTGCTCAGGCTCAGCCTTACTGCAGAGCAGGAGGAGCACATAAGATACGAGTACGAGGCGCTGCAGGCGCTCCAAGGAACAGGCACTGTGCCAAGAGTCTATTACCACGAGGGCACAAGCGAACACATGGGCCGTCCGTTCCTGATCATGGAGTATGTGGAGGGCGTGCACCCGAGCGACTTCTCAGTGGAGAACGTGATGCAGATAGCTGCCGCGGTGGCAAGGCTGCACAGGACAAAGCTAACGGACAATATAATCAAGAAACTCAAGCACAGGGTCTCAAAGGACGAGATACTCTCTATAATAAAAGAAAGGGTCGATTATCTCGCGGAAAAGAATCTGGAATTGTCCGGCAATCCGAAGCTGACGCAGATGCTGGAATCCACTTTCGAGACGCTCGAGGCGCTCGACGTGCGCGAGTGCAGCATAGGTGTCCTCTCGCACGGGGACATAGCGTCGACAAACACGGTGCTGACAGGCCCGGCGCTCAAGTTCATAGACTGGGAGACCATTGCGATAACTGATCCAGCCTATGACATAATATCATTGTTTGACAGATCGGGCTTCGACCGGCAACAAAGGGAGACATTCATGGAAGGTTATCTGGCCATCAGGCCGGACAGGGGCCTTTCCAGCAGGATGCCCGCATTCGAGAAGCTGCGCGAGTTCGACAGACTGTGCTGGTACATATGGGAGGCGCTCGACGTGGCAGAAGGAGCAAAGGATCCACTGTATCCGAAGTGGGGCACTGCAGAGCTCTATGCGAGCCACGCAAGGCAGAGATTCGCGGAATGCAAGAAGTTGGGCATAATCCCTGACTCATTCTCGTGGAAGGGACTGGGGGTGGAGGAGCTTCTTGCCAGGGCGGTGGAGAAGTCGCGAGAAACACACGCAGTAAGGCGGGCGTATCCTTATACTAAGATATAGGTATTTATACTTTAGTATACATAAGTAGCATATAGTAAATGGGATACGATGAGGGCAGCTTTACTTACAGGCGGTGCAGTGCTCATTCTGCTGATTACAACTGCGATATCGCAGCAGGCGGGGCCTGTCCTGACCGTTTCTAACACAAACGTGCAGATTACAATCAATGCATCTACGTCTCTGGGCTCTGACCTCGTTTGCGGCAGCCTCATGATCGATAATGGAGTCACGCTTACAACAGATGGCTATTCGATACTGTGCAACGGCACCGTTACCAACGACGGCGTGATCAACACAGGGGTGAGCGGGAGCGGCGGAGGCGAGACTCTAAGCAGAAATGCAACCAATGGAGGATCATATCCATACTCGCTGGGCGGTTCCGGCGGGGGAGGAGGCGCGGTCAACTGCCAGCCGTCATGGTATGCTGGCAACGGCGGCAACACGCTTGCCGCGGGAGGACTTGGCGGGACGCAATACGGATATGCGCACTGCTCCAGCGGGCAACTGGGAGCCACACCACAGAATCCTGTTGTAGATAACGCCAATATTTTAGCATGGTACAGCAACGGGCTTGTAAATTATGATTCTGGCGCAGGCGGAGGAGGAGGCGGCGGAGGCGCGGGATTTGCGGGCGGGCCAGGCGGTGATGGCGCATATGGGATATACATCCAAGCGGACAATGTCACTGCCGGAAACATAATCGCAGCAGGAGACCATGGAGTAGTCTACGATGGATGCTACTTCGGCAGCAGCGGAGGCGGAGGAGGGGGAGGCGGCACAATAATAATAGCATATGGCCGCTCTTATACGAACGGCACATATAATATATCAGGCGGAAGCTTCGCTTGCGGAGCATGGGGCGGCGGGAGCGGCGGAGACGGCCGAGTAATCACCTACAACTATGCAAATGCGCCGATCTTTGTCCAGCTTCATGTGCCCATAGCGAACATTACAAATACCACTAACAGCACCAATGTTACAATCACGCCGCCTCCCGGAGGTTCTGGTGGCGGAGGCGGAGGAGGAGGCGGCAGTGGCGGAGGCGGTGCCTTTCTACCTTTGGTTGCTCAGCAAGGCTCCTGCACTGTAATAAGCAATCTCTCGGAATTAAATCAGGAAACATTCACGCTTTTCAATTCAACGTTCAACATAACAGACAATTTCATAAGCCCCAACGATACCGGAGTAAGCATTCGCGGTAAAAACTACACTCTATTCCAAGGAAGCGCCACAAATCTCTTCTATTCGGAAGGCGTGCGCTACTACGCGGAGCTCACAAGCCTTTCATACATACCGATAATACATCTGGTAACGATACGGATATGCGGCGACGAGCTCGTCACCAGCACAAGCACCACTACGACGACAACCACAATGACGTCAACCACGACAATCCCAACAACTAGCACAACTACGATTCCTGCCAACACCGAAATGGCAAAGCCGCCTCCTGTTGCAGCGTCCATCCCACTGCTACCCGTGGCTCTGGGTCTTGCTGTAATATTAGTAATAGCATCAGCGTATGCCATTACTAGGGGCAGGAGGGAGGATGAGGACTAAAGACTTAAACCTTAGCTTCCCTATGTAATCGCGATCGTGTTCCGGTGTTGCAGTGATAAGGGTCATAGGCAGGAGAGAGATATTTGAGATACTGTTCATGTTCCTCGCAGTTCAGATAATCGGCGTGCTCATAGTAGCCGCTATGCAGGGCACAATTGGCATTTCAGGATTCCAGGCACAGATAGTAAGCCCGCAGTCGGTCTATCTTTCATACGTGCTTGATACTGTATTAATAATTACAATACTGCTGCTGCTTCTCAACAGGCACAACCAGCACACGGTGCTCGTGCACCACACCGAGCTTCACGACGCAAAGTCAAAAGAGCAGCACATAAGCCACCACGCTCTCCACGGGAACATGACATTCCTCGCCCTCGAAGCCATAGTTGTCATAGCGACTTCATTCTTCTTCTTCCTCGCGGTCTTCGATATCATCCTCATGCCGATACCATTCCAGTACATTTTTGTTCTCTCCCTCCTGGCTGCAATTATACTGATAGCGGCCAAGGACGTGGACCATAAGATCAGGAATACCGTAACGATGGTTTCGAGCATCGGCGTTGGCCTTCTGCTCGGCATATATTTCAGCTTCGAGCTTGCGCTCATAGGCCTTGCAATAGTCTCCGTATATGATTACACCGCAGTATTCGTGACAAAATCGATGATAAAGCTCGCGAAGGCGGTCACAAAGAATGACATGGCTTTCATGATAAGCTCGACGCATCTCGAATCCGAGCCGATAGGCGATTTCCCGCAGAAGGAGGCAAGGGCATACGAGAAATATCTCCATGACTCGCGCAGGGACGAGGATCCGAGGTTCGCGCGGCTGCTGAGCGCGGGACGTCTTCCTGTCATGTCGCAGCTGCAACTTGGAGAAGGAGATCTCGGCCTTCCGCTGATGGCTGCGATAGCTGCTTATATCGCATACCAAAGCTACATCGTGGCATTTGCCGTCATAATAGGCGCAGCGATCGGCCTGCTTGTGACGATAAAAATACTTGAAAAGTACAGGCACCCCCTTCCCGCGATCCCGCCGCTCTTCGCATTCATGGGAATAGCTTCGTTCCTGGCCCTCGCGTTCACAGGCAACTTTCCATACTACAATCCTGTGATTCTTGGGACGCTGATTTTCGGAGTAGCGTCTTTCATTCTGGTCCTTCTTTACGTAAGACACAAGGAAAAAAGGGAGTCCGAGGAAATGTAATCTCATCTGTACTGCGTAATACACAAAAAGCAGCATAAAGTATTTAAAACAAGCGTAATAAACTACAAGCGAGTGGGAATTAAGCGCGGAACAGGCAGAACCGCAAAGTATATATATTATATTGAGGTCAGTAATCGCTGAGTTGCGAAAGTATGATACGAAGAGTTGTGGGCTCTAACAGTTGTGGGGGTATAACACATGAATAATCTAAAGCTCTTTGGGGCTTTGTCTTTGGTAGCCATTACGCTTGTACTGATAGGCGCCCTTGCCGTAATTGTGACGGCGCAAACGGTTACTAATCAGACAAACTCTACGTCCACACCAAGCCTGAACCTGACTAATTCTACCATAGCAAATTCCACAACAAATACAACCACATACGCGCCGATCAACGCATCGCTAGTCAATTTCCCGAAAAGGCTGCCTGTCGGCAAAGTTTCAGACATAACAGTCAAGGCATCAGGAGGGAGCGGCAATTATACTTATCAGTGGTACGAGATATCACCGAAGAACGAGTCGAGCAACCCGGCGCTTGACTGCATCAACGGTTCTAATCTCACTACAACCACAAACACAACGGCAATATGCGAATTCAAGCCCACAGAGCGCGGTCCGTATTACATCGGCGTCATTGTAACTGATGCGCAGAACGCAAGCAACTACTACCAGATCGATCCAACAGTACTTGTCGGCGTATATGCGAATGTTACAGTGCTATACGGCTCTGGAAGCGCGGAATTCTTTGGCAATGCGACCGGCGCCATAGCAAATACATACAACTTCAACTGGACGGTAAGCGGAACATTTACGAATGGCACAACGCTCAACTCCTGCAGCGTGCTGCAGTATAATGATAATACTACTGGACTGAGCGACCTCAATCTTGCCTACGGCTCGACCTACCAATGCCTGAACAACGGAGGTTTGTCATTCAACCTCACGGACGGCAACTACAATGTCACGTTCACTGCAGCAGATGCTCAGAACATAACTGACACTAATTCAAGTACGGCACAGCTAATTGCGGACTGGCCTTCCGGAATATCCACAACAAGCAACAATCCTATGGGCACAAGCAACACAATAACTTTAGGGCAGTCAGCACCATTGACAGTTGCATGGCAATACACAGGGTACTGCAGCGACGGCGGCACGAACGGCAAATACAATAATCAGAGCCACGGCGTCCCAGGTTCGAGTTCCTGCACCTCAAACGGGCAAAAGCACTTCTATCCATACACGTTCAACATACAATTGTACACGCAGAAAGGATCCTCATGTTCTGAATCTGGTTCCGTATTTGCATCGAATTCGGAAAACCTGACATCTACGCTGCATGGCAGCAGCAATCAGTATAACAAGCAGAACTCGTTTACCGTATCTCCGACAACAACCAACAGCTACTGCGCGTATGTCAACTATTACGCACCAAAGAATGGCGGTGGAGCCAATCTTATAGATACAGTAGGAACGGAGGATCCGTCCATTGCAACAATAAATGTAAAGGCAGCACCTACGCTGGGCATAGGTCTCACTTCTAATGTGACATACATCAGCGCGGATCAATCCGTAAAAATCACAAACAACACTTCTGGAGGCGTATCGCCGTATAGCTACTCGTATACCGTGAACAAGACATCAGGGTTCAGCATCAGCGGCAACAAAATAGCATTCACGAGCCCTGGCAACTACCTCGTTACCATAAAGGTGACAGACTCGGCAAACAATATGGCAACGAATACCGTGACGATCCGGGTAACGCCCACTTTGACCGCGCAGCTCAATGCAAACTGGACCTACATCAGCGCAGGTCAATCAGTGAAATTCAGCAATACCACATCAGGAGGCACAGGCAGTGATGCTTATTCATTTACGCTGAACTCGCTCTCCGGCGTGACCAACACGGGCAACGTATATACATTTGGTACAGCGGGGAACTATCTTGCTACATTGACTATAACAGATCTTAGCGGCGAGGTAGCAACGAGTTCAATAACCATACAAGTGACGCCGCCTCTGGCCACAACGCTCTCAGGCAACAGAACGAACATCGAGGCCAGGGACAAGGTACTATTTACAAACGTAACAACCGGAGGCACAGGAAGCGTAGTCTATACTTATACCGTTAACAGGACTGCGGCATCGGGATGGTCCGAATCCGGAAACATATTCACATTTACCAATGCCAACCCAGAGCCTCAGAAGTACATCGTAACGCTCAATGTTGTCGACAAGACAGGAGAGACCGCAAGCTCCAGCGTGCTTATAACAGTCAACGAGTCGCTGAACCTCAACTCGACCCAGGTGCTTTATCCCGGGAGCGAGAGTTCCGGCATACCTGTATTCAGCAGGGACCAAGTCATAACAGACGTAAACCACGGGGCGTTTGGGGGCGTTCCTCCATACACTTATGAATGGTATGTCGAACTGCCAAACGGCGGTAGCTTCTACCCGGCGAACTGCGGTACAGGCGCAACCGGACCAGTCAGCAACAAGGTTCCGTGCGAGTTTGCAACAAACTCGTCCAGTCCATTGGGCCAGTATACATTCAAGCTCACGGCTACAGACAGCGAAAAGCCTATCGGAGCAGTGTATAGCGAAACCGAGCTGTTCAACCTCAATGCTTCACTGATAATAACTAACTTCACAGCCAACTGGACATACATAAGCGTGGGCCAGCACGTGAAGTTCACCAACCACACAGGAAACGGAACTGGCGCAAATGTCT
Organism: uncultured Microcaldota archaeon; assembly: GCA_963762345.1. GTDB lineage: Archaea > Micrarchaeota > Micrarchaeia > Micrarchaeales > Micrarchaeaceae > JAJZYD01. The sequence goes on along the minus strand of CAVXKI010000005.1, from coordinate 36,054 downwards.
GGACCTACAACGAGACATCCGGGCCTTCCGGAGGAATGGTATACCTAGGAAACAACCAGTTAAACTTCACAAAGGCGGGCAACTACACAATAAAGCTTTATGTAACTGACATAAGCGGCGAGAATGCAAGCGCAAACGCTTATTGAACGTAACTCCTCCGCTGGCGACAACGCTCACTGCCAACTGGACATACATAAGCGCGGGCCAGACCGTAATATTTACCAATACGACGACAGGAGGCACAGGCAGCAACATATTCTCCTATACACTCAGCAACTGGACAGGAGTCACGCAGAGCGGCAACAAGTTCACGTTCGCAAACTCTGGCAAGTACGGAGTAACGCTGCACGTGACAGACAAGACAGGAGAGCTCAACCAGTCCTCAACAGTTATAATTAATGTGACACCAGCACTTACAATAACCTCATTCATAGAGAACAGGTCATTGATAAGCGTAGGCCAGGGTGTGATATTCTCAAACACAACGACCGGAGGCACAGGCAGCAATGTATGGACATACCAGATAGCAGGAGGCACATACACGGTCGGCTCTGGCGGACTCATAAACTTCACACAGGTTGGCAATTACTCAATATCGCTAGGGGTCAGGGACAAAACAGGAGAAATATACAACTCAACAACTCTACATGTCAATGTAACTCAGCCACTCACAATAAAACTAAAGGCTAACTGGACATACATTTCGGCTGGCCAGTCCGTAACATTCTCCAATACAACAACCGGAGGCACAGGTTCTAACATATACTCATACACGCTCAACTGCGAGGATGCCGCGCTCGGAAACAAGATAACATTCCCGATTGCTGATGTTTGCACGGTTACCGAGCACGTGTGGGATGCGTCGGGCGAGACAAACCAGTCCAGTGTCACTATACAAGTGACGCCGCCGCTCAACATAACCTCATTCACAGAGAACAGGACGCTCATCAGCGTAGGCCAGGGAGTCGTATTCTCGAACACAACAACAGGAGGAACGCAGAATGACACCTGGACATACCAGATTACAGGCGGAACATACACGATCGGCTCTGGAGGACTGATTAACTTCACATCCACAGGCAATTACACTATATCACTAGGAGTGAAGGACACCACTGGCGAGATCTATAACTCAACGACCCTGTATGTCAATGTAACTCCGCCACTCACAGTAACGCTGCTCGCGAACAGGACTCACATAAGCCTTGACCAGCCAATTACATTCACAAACACAACGACAGGAGGCACAGGATCACTCACATACTTCTTCACCGTAGATGGAATTACACAGGGCCCGAAGCTTCTCGTTCGGCTCAGTAGGAATACAGAACGTGACACTTCATGTCAAGGACGCATCGGGCGAGACAAACCAGTCTACAGTGTTCATAAACGTGACGCCTGCACTGACTACGCAGATAGAGAATGAGTCTGTGCTCTACATCTCCGCAGGACAGTCCGTAATATTCACAAACTATTCAACAGGAGGAACAGGATTTGACATCAACACCTACTTCGTAAACGGGCAAGTGGCGACGCCATTGGAGAATGGCTCCATAGTATTCAATACCGAGGGGACATACCAGGTAACTCTAGGAACCACAGACGCATCTGGAGAGGTCGCTAACGATACAACAGGAATAACAGTCACAGTGACGCCTGTGCTCACAACCCAGCTCGAGAATGAGTCTGCGCTCTATATATCGGCAGGACAGTCCGTAATATTCACAAACTACTCAACAGGGGGCACAGGAGATGACATCAACACCTACTTCGTGAATGGAGTAAAGGTAACGCCTCTGGAGAATGGCTCCATAGTATTCCCGACTGCAGGAACATACACGGTGACGCTTGGCACGACAGATGCGACAGGAGAGATAGCCAATGACACAACCGGAATATCTGTGACAGTCACGCCTCCATTGGAGATAACACTCACAGCGAACTGGACATACATATCGCAGGGACAGTCGGTATTATTCACAAACCAGAGCTACAACGGCACAGGCTCGAATGTGTATTGGTACACGGTCAACTGCGGGGATGAGGAGGGCGGCTCTATCGTATACAACAACACAGTGCTATTCACAAGGTCAGGAACGTGCACAGTAACTGAGCACGTAACCGATGCATCGGGCGAATACAACCAGTCCAATGTAACGATAACGATAACTCCGCCTCTGACCATAACCTCGTTCAGCAACATTACAACAACATACATCAGCGCAGGCCAGTCCGTTACGTTCTCCAACACAACGACAGGAGGAACGCAGAATGACACATGGACATACTTCGTGAACGGAGTGCCTACAACGCCTAACGAGAATGGATCGATAACCTTCCCGACTTCAGGATACTACAACGTAAGCCTCGGGGTCACTGATACTACTGGCGAGATTGCAAATTCAACAAACGTTACAGTAGATGTAACACCACCTATTGAGATAAACCTAACAGCCAACTGGACCTACATAAGCGCGGGCCAGTCGGTATTATTCACAACCATTGCCTCTGGCGGAACGGGGGGCAACATATACAACTTCACAGTTATCTGCACTTACATACCGAATGAATCTGGAGGTGGCGGAGGTGGCGGAGGCGCGAGTGGAGGCGGAGGCAGGTTTACGCTTAACTTCCCGAACTCGGGAACGTGCACAGTTACAGAATATGTGAGGGACGCATCGGGAGAAACAAACCAGTCATACGTTGACATAAACGTGACGCCCGCTCTTACGATAACCTCGTTCACGCAGAACAGGTCGCTTATCAGCGTAGGCCAGGGAGTCGTATTCTCGAACACAACCACTGGAGGGACACAGAACGACACTTGGGCATACCAGATTACAGGCGGAACATACACAATCGGCCCCGGAGGATTAATTAACTTCACACAAGTCGGCAATTACACAATATCTCTAGGAGTCGAGGATCAGACAGGAGAAATCTACAACACAACAATACTATATGTCAATGTCACCCCGCCTCTTACGGCAAGCATTACAGCCAACTGGACCTACATAAGCGCGGGCCAGGAGGTTTCGTTTACCAACTACTCAACAGGAGGCACAGGAGGCATAATCAACACGTACACTGAATATGAGACAGCACCAATGCTATATTATACAGGATATACTTCAGGAGGCTACGGCTCAGGAAGCTTCTACAGATCAGCTTCGCCGATAAATGCGGCATACAACGACGCCACGCTCTCAGAGGGCTTCAGCGGCTCAACCTTTGACATCAGCCTTGCGCAGAACTCGAGCAACGGCTACGACCTCGGATTCTATTACAATGCGGGAACGCTTGGAAGCATTGCTGCCAGCGGACTCTCGATATCTGCTACTGGCACATACGGAGTGAATCTGTGGATAAACGTGCAGGACTGGGGCTGGACATCACAAGGCATATTTACGGGACTAGGCTCTGACGGCGCGTACGGATTGGGACCGACGTCCCCGAGCAGCATCGATGGATCAACATCATTCTACATAACGGCAGGGCCGTGCAGCGGCACCACATACACAGTAAGCCAGCTTGCAAGCGGCGCGTGCGCGAGCTTCAATGCCAGCACTCCTGTATCCATATGGATAGGCGTAGGGCCTGAGAGCGCTGCCGGAACTGTAAGTGCAAGCATAACGACTCCGTCAATAGGCACAACGCTGGACAGCAACGTCACAACATTCCCCGATTCTGGCAATTACACAGTCGCGCTTACAGCCACAGACGTTTCCGGTGAGACAAACCAGTCCTACGCCAACATAACTGTGACGCCTGCGCTTACGATAACCTCATTCACTAACTTATCGACAGATCACATTTCAGTGGATCAGTCTGTCACATTCGCAAACACAACTACAGGAGGCACATACAACGACACATGGACATACTTCGTGAATGGAGTGCCTACAACGCCGAATGAGAATGGCTCTATAACATTCCCGAGCACAGGAACCTATAACGTATCGCTCGGCGTGACCGACACAACCGGAGAGATAGCAAACTCGACAAACGTATCGGTTACTGTAACACCTCCGCTAACAATAAACCTGACTGCGAACTGGACATACATAAGCCAGAGTCAGCAGGTAAAGCTTACAAACATAACGACAGGAGGAACAGGCAGCAACACATACAACTACACAGTATATTGTTATTACGGTGACGAGCAAGTGGGCGAGTCATACTACATCAGCAACAACACTGTAACGCTCAACGAGATTGGAAGATGCAGGATAACAATACACGTGAAGGATGCATCCGGAGAGACAAACAGCTCTATTGTATATGTAAACGTGACGCCGCCGCTGTACATCGAGTCATTCAACAATATTAAAAGGACCTACATCAGCGCAGGCCAGTCCGTTACGTTCTCCAACACAACGACAGGAGGAACGCAGAATGACACATGGACATACTTCGTGAACGGAGTGCCTACAACGCCTAACGAGAATGGATCGATAACCTTCCCGACTTCAGGATACTACAACGTAAGCCTCGGGGTCACTGATACTACTGGCGAGATTGCAAATTCAACAAACGTTACAGTAGATTAGTTACGCCTCCTCTTACAACACAGCTGATAAACGAATCAGGGCTTTACATAAGCGCCAACCAGTCAGTGCAGTTCACCAACTATTCAACAGGAGGCACTGGAGATGACATCAACACCTACTTCGTAAACGGGCAAGTGGCGACGCCATTGGAGAATGGCTCCATAGTATTCCCAACGCATGGCACATACCAGGTGACGCTAGGAACAACTGATGCCTCTGGCGAGGTCGCAAACGACTCGATAGGCATAATTGTCACAGTGACGCCTCCATTGGAGATAATGCTGTACCCAAGCACCAGCCTGATCAGTGCAGGCCAGAATGTAACATTCACCAACTCAACTTCAGGAGGAACAGGCGGCACCACGTTCAACTACACGGTAGTGTGCAGGAACTCTGACAATGAGGCAGTAGAAGGGGGATACATAATATCAGGCAACAAGATCACGTTCACTGCCGGAGGCACTACGTGCACTGCCACAATATACGTGAAGGACGCGTCGGGAGAGACCAACCAGACAAACGTATCGGTAACTGTCACTCCTGTGCTCAAGGTCACATCGTTCAGCGCAACAACGCCTATAAGCATAGACCAGTATGCGATATTCACCAACGTAACGACGGGCGGCACGGGAAGCAACCATGTTCTCATACTCGCTGGTTAGCGGCCCGGATGACGGCGCAATAATGAATGCACACAACAACATGCTAGCATTCACCGAACCGGGAACATATGTCGTCCAGCTCAATGTTATAGACTATTCTCTCGAATACAACTACTCTACGTTCACCGTACAGGTCAACCCAGAGCTGACTCTTGCATCTCTGCCTACGATAAACATAGACCAGCACCAGAACTTCACATTCTATGCGAACGCAAGCGCTGGCACAAAGCCATACACTTACAACTGGACACTTGGCTGCGGCCTTACAGTAAAGAGCGGGCTGCGGAACATCGCAAATCTGCACAGTTACCGCATCGAGCACGGGACTTGGCAAGCACGTCACAGTCAAAGTGACAGATTCATCCGGAGGAGAGCCTCCGGAGAACGCGACGGCAACAGCAACGCTCAATGTATACCCGCCACTGTCGGTGAAGCCGCCAACATCAAGCCACTCCAACGTTGACCAGGGACAGCTTTCAGTTGAGGCATCTTCAGTAGTCGGCGGAACGCCGCCATACACAACGGAATGGCTTGTGGAGCCTCCGGCAAACCTCACATATGCACTAATACCGGGAAGCCTGCAGGTACAGAGCTCTGTGATAACGCAGTACATATTCAACACAAACTCCAGCACTGCAATAGGGGACTGGGAGTTCGAGGTACAGGTAGTTGACAATTCAATATTCCCAGAGATGGCCAACGCGATAAACCAGGAGGGAGTCACAGTATACCCGCAACTGCTCGCATCAATATCCGCAAACCAGACCCAGATAATCCCAGGCAACTCGTCAAAGATAACGGCTGCTCTATCAGGAGGAACAAGCCAGGCGCCTGCATCAACAGCAAACTTCGACTGCCAGTGGTATTCAGAACAACCGGGCGGCGCAGACATTCAATCCAATATCGCTTGCGACTAACTGCAACAGCTACACATTCCCGACTTCGGTAAGCACAACAAAGGGAACATGGACGTTCAGGCTCGTAGTGACAGACACAGGAACGACTGTGCACAATGTGGTCAACTCTACGCTTGCCATAGTTACTGTCGGCTCGTTTGGAGTATCACTCGGAGCATCATCCGCATACATAGACTCCGGCCAGACAGAGGTGCTCAATGCAACACTCACGGGAGGAACAGCCCCATACACGCTTACATGGTCAGGGCAGGGAACAGGAAGCTGCACAACATCAACATCAAGCACCACTATAATATGTGATGTGACTCCAACAGCATCGACTCCGACAATAGTTCCATACTCTGTCAGCGCTACAGACTCAGCTTCGCACACGCAGTCAGGAGCAGTCAACGTCATAGTCGAGCCTGCGCCAACTACGATATTCACGCCGGTGTACTCTGTGCTTGATGCGGGACAGCTCGAGACATATAACATTACGATTAACGGAGGAGTCGGTCCATTCGATGTGGCGCTCTACAATGTCACTGGCAGCGCATTCACCCCATACGGCATAACAATACTGAGCCCGGGCAGCAAGGGATTCATAACATTCGAGGTCAACTCAATAACATCGAATAACCAGTTCACCTACAATGCGATAATAACAGACACTGGCACAACGCCGAGCTACGTGTTCACAACTGTACAGAACACCATAACGGTTAACCCTGCGCTTGGATCAGTCGTGACTGTTGTGCCAAAGATTGCATTCGTAGGCCAGACAATCAACCTGACAGCGACAGTATCCGGCGGAACGCCTCCATACACGTTTGACTTCGTAGTAACAAACAACGCTTCAGTGATTGTATTCAACCAGACGTACATGGTACAAGCAACGGATCCATCAAACTATCTAGTGCCAAGCTCAAAGATAGCATATTACACGACAGCAGCTAATGGCATAGGCAGCGACAACGTACAGGTATTTGTAAAGGACAGTGCAAGGGGAAGCGAGACGCTCGCAAACACTACAAGAGTCATAAGCGTATCCGCGAGCCCGTCTACGCCTACATATCTAGACTTGGACAATGCCAATGAGAGCGCGCCAGTATCCCTCATCGTTAACGGAGGCAACCCTGCAAACTTCACTTATTCATGGGCATCGACATGCCCAGGATTCTCCAATCCAGGCAACACAGCATCGTTCACATACACCCCAACCGCTATGACATCGGGATGCGCATTCACCGGTACAATCAACGATGGATATTCAAGCCAGACACTTACAACTGCTAACATAATAGTAAACCCAACATTCAGCGACCCGCTTGCGCCGATATATCCGGCAAACAGCCCGCTTGCACTGGTGGTGGGCCAGAGCCAGGTTTATACTGAGACCGTATATAACGGAACATCTCCATACACATACAACTTCTCTGTATTCAACAGCACATCAGGAAACTTTGTGTCAAACCAGATATACGTAAACTCAAGCACTGTAAATGCTACAACGTTCACTGCAACAGCTCCGGGCAGCTACTACATCGAGGCATTCGTTACAGACAATTCGCTTGGGCATGCAACAGTCAACAGCACGAAGAGCTACTTCACGGTAACGGCTACTGCACCGGTGCCGCTCAGCGGATCGCTCACACCGTCTACAACAAGCATAACCGCAGGAACGAACGTAATACTAACAGCTACGGCATCAGGAGGAACAGGCTTGTACAGCTATGTGTTCACCGATTCAAATGGCGATCCCGCGCTCACATCATGCGACACCACACACAGCACGAATTCAACAACCAAGTATTGCCCGGACACTCCTTCATTTACGGACATTTACAGCGTCACGATAACAGACACGGGCGCGAACTCTGCAGTATACAACACCATGGTAACTGTCAACTCGGGTAGCTCCGGCGGAGGAGGCGGCGGAGGTGGCGGAGGCGGTGGTGGCGGTGCAGGCGGAGGCGGCGGATCATCCAAGCCGATAGTGACCCCACAGGGCAACAGCTGCTACCTGGTCACAAACATCGCGCAGCTCAACACCTTTAACGTTACGCTCAACGGCCAGCTTGTCAGGGCGGTTGACAACTTCATAACTCCGGACTATACTGGAGTCACGGTACAGGGAGTGCAGTTCGAGCTGTATCCAGGAGTAGTCGAGAACGTGCCTGGGGTGCAGAACGCCAACTTCACGTTGCAGAGCATATCATACATACCGATACAGCAGACAGTTACTATACAGCTCTGCGGCAGCGCACAGTCGTCCACAACTACAACGCCTGTAAGCACCACACCAACAACTGTGCCTACAACAACCACTGTCGCAACAACCACTATAGTGCCAACCACAACAATACAGAGCAGCACCAACAGCACGGGCACATCGTCAAGCGGCACGCCGTTGCTCCCAATACTGCCTATAGGCTTCGGAGTGATAATTGCGATAATAGCAGGCTACCTTGCAGTCAGGAACAGGGGCGGCAACAGAAGAAGGAGAAGGCGAGCCTAGTTTTTCTATTCCTGCCTTTACATATTCACAAGCTGCAGCCTCAGTATTTTCACTAATCAAAAGGTATATATATTATGCAAAACTGAGTAGTGATTGACCTGCAGCAACGCCCATGAGCCGGGCGCAATAAGGTATTACATGAACAATAGATTTACCACAACTCTACTCTTGGTTATTCTATCATTAGCCATAGCAGGTTCAGTGGCAGTGGCAGGCGCAGGAAGAAGCCAGAGGAAGAGACAGACTACGAATAATCGGCCTATCTTACAAAAGCGTATCCTATCACATTATAGATCAGCTTAGCTGCCAGCACGTTCGGCGCAACCATTCCAGGAATGGGGTTAAGCTCGTTAAAGTCAGCACCAACAAGAGTTCTTTTCTTCAGCACCCCCTTTAGTATCTGTTTCAGCCACGAGTAGCATATTCCGTCCGGTTCGGGCGTGCCGGTGCTCGGCATCTCAGACGGGTCTATTGCATCGAAATCTAGCGTGATATAGAGGTTCTTTTTTGTATTCTTCAGTATTATATCAACCACTTGCTCCGTCTTCATCGTATCCATGTCTTTCATGTACAGAATCTGCTTCTCATATTTCTCTGCGGAGTCTTTATCTATGCTCCTTATTCCAATGCTGTAGCAACTCTGGCATGCCTCCCTTATCCTTGCCATGACGCACGCGTGGCAGTACTTGGTGCTGAAGAATTCGTCTCTTGAATCCGCATGGGCATCGATGTGAAGCACGCTGAAGTCCTTTGTATTCTTCGCTATAGCCCTGACAGCTCCTATCGCGATCGTGTGCTCGCCTCCGAGCAGTATTGGCACCTTTTTGTCGTCGAGAATCAGGCCCACCTCCTTTGCGATCCTGTTGATCATTCCTTCCGGGCTGTTGAAGTCGGGTGCAAGCTCCTCCAATGTGAAGATGCCTACCTTGTCGCTTATCACTTCATCAAGCTCCTCATCGTAGAGCTCCATGTGCCTGCTCGCCTCTATCATCGCGCGCGGCCCCTCCCTTGATCCGACTTTGTACGTGGACGTGCTGTCATACGGCACCGGCAGTATCACTACCTTTGCGGTGTCGTAATCCTGCTCCTCTATGCCGAACAGATTGTAGGGTGGCATCGAGTTCAATACCTTCATGATTGTATATATTCGACGGTAACATTAAAAAGCAGATGGTGCCCCTCAAAAGGCATAAAAATATTAAAAATGGTGCACATGCACTAGGCTCGATGCGGAAGATCTAGCAAGCTTGCGCTTACATCATCATTCTTCCAACGCCGAACTGTCCCAGGACGAGTCCGAGTGCTACCCACCAGAACCATGGTCCTCCGACTGTAAGGCCGAAGAGGGCCACTGCTCCGTAGAACACAGACTTCATCGCCCACTGGTTCGACTTGTCGTCTCTCATGCCAGCGAGTCCGCCTAGCGCTACTAGCAACAGGCTAATAGTGAATGCTGCGCCAAGCCCTGCAAAGATCGGTAGCCAGAAGCTGCCGAGCGTTGCCGCCCATCCGACGACTCCGAAACCTGGGGATGCCGCCCAGTTGTATACTACATACAGGTAGACCAGTGATCCTAGTAATGCTAGGAAGGGTCCGGTCATGTCTTTTTTCGCCATTTCTCTCACTTTCAGCATGAAATTTTAAATATAAAAAAATAAAAAAAATAAAAAAAACGAGGCGCTTTGCCTTTACGTTATTTCATCATCTGCATGCCGTTGCCCCAGTACGATAGCACGAATGCTATTATCACTGGAATGAACAACCCGCCGCCTGCAGTCAATGCGAAGAAGCTCAGCGATGTGCCCAATACGATCTTGCCTGTGTACTTAGCCATATCGCCTCCTGTAGTGCCCATCAGGGCTACTATGCTCATCAGGAATAATGCGATAGCACCAAATATTGCCACAGCTGCGAAGATCGGGGCCCAGAAGCCTCCTGCTCCTCCGAACCATGCTGCTCCTGCCGAGCCTAATACCCAGCCAGCAGTCCACCAGCTCCATAATACATATAGGAACACCAACGATCCTATGAACTGTATTACAGCTCCGGCTCCAATTCCTTTTTTGGCCGCCATTTTTATCACTTGTAATTAAATCATCAATACAAAGCTTTTTAAAGCTGCCTACGGCGTTCGTAGATACAAGAAGGAATATTTGACGAACGACGTTGCGACGAAAAGATAGTCAATCAACGTAGAGACGGGTAAACTTTGTTGATAGTCGTATTTTTTAACGCTTGCCTCACAATATCGAGCGTGGTTACATGGCAGACAAGATAAGATGCGCCCATATACTGGTCAAGAACGAGGCCACGGCGCGCGAGATACTGGACAAGATAGCGAAAGGGGAGAGCTTCAGCAAGCTCGCGATGGAATACTCGCTCGATGGCTCAGGCAAGCACGGCGGTGACCTTGGAGTCTTTGGCCACGGTGTAATGGTCAGGGAGTTCGAGCAGGCTGCCTTCGCCCTCCAGAAGGGCCAGGTATCAGGAATAGTAAAGACGCAGTTCGGCTACCATATAATAAAGAGGCTGGAATGATCATTTTCCACTCTTCTTCCTTTCGCTTAGAGGTACCCAATGGAATATTGCGTCCTCGTATCTCTGGACGTTGTCTGTCATGCGCCAGTCGCCCCTGAAGACATAGCCGCACAGCTTTTTGTCAGTCTTCTCAAGCATGTCTCGGACCAGCCCGAAGGTTTCCGCATCTGGCAGCGCCTCCTGAAACTGTTTCCTGTTTATTATGTAGAGCCCTGTGCTTGCCAGGTTGCTTGGCGCTTCCTCAGGTTTGGGCTTTTCCACTATCTGTGTTATTACATTGCCCTTTAGTACCACGATCCCTAGCCCGGTAACATCCTTAACTTCCTTAAGTGCGAGCGTTGCCATAGCCTTTTCCTTCTTGTGTATCGCATACATCTCAGATAGAGAGGAACCCATCTCCCAGAGGTTATCGCCATACAGAGCGATGAAATCCTCATCTTTTCTCTCATCAAGCGCGAGCCTGACCGCACCGCCGTCGCCAAGCTTCTTTTCCTCGACAACATACTCTATAACATCCTTGTACTTGCTCTTGTCGAAATGTTCTTTTATCATATCCGCCTTGTACCCTATGGCAAGCACAAAGCGCTCCACGCCGACATCCAGCAGTTCATCTATCAGCTGATCAAGCAATGGCCTGCCCTTCACAGGGATGAGCACCTTCGGTATCTCATATGTTATGGGCCGCAGCCCAGTGCCCTCGCCTCCAGCTATCAGCAGCGCGAGCTTCGGCACCTCACCGTATTTTCCAGCCATAAAAACCATAGCTATCTGTTCTTGAACAGCTTCTCAAACATCTTGTCGTAGAGCTCGTTCACATTGGAATAGTAATAATCCTTTAGCGCGTCCGTGTTTTTTATATATTTGCTTTTGTCCTTGCTCCTCAGAATCTCGACTATCTTGCCCGGGATCCTGTCCTCTTTCTCGACAACGCACATCTGCTTTATCTCTTTCGGTATCGGGGTGTAGCTAGGCAGCACCACAGGCACGCCGAGCGCCAGGCATTGCAGGGTGAGCACGCTCATGCCCTCCCTCTCTGACATGTGAAGCAATATCGATGATTCTCGCAAACTCCCTGAAGAGATTTGCATCCCCGTCTATGTACGGCTTTATGCTCACCGCCTTCTGCAGGTCCATGTCTCGCACAAGCTGCACTATGTTCTCCTTGTCTGGGCCTCCCCCACCTATAAGCCCCTTCGTCTTTGGAAGCCTCTTGTTTACTTGATTGAAGATTCCCAGCCACTTGTCAAGCCTCTTCTCCTTTATCAATCTGCCCCAGAAGAATATCCTCTGCTCCTTTTTCAGCTTCTCGCCGCGCACCTTTCCTATCAATCTGTCGTCGAGAACCGGCGCAAACCTGAATATCCTGTGCGGTCCTATACCAAGATCGCGCAGCTTTGATTCCGTTATCGTCGAGTTAACTATGTAGGCGTCGGAGCTCATGCAGAAATAGCTCGTGTACCAATAACCTAGCCTTCCGACTATCCCTCCCAGATATTCAGTCCAATACTGCTTGCTCCATACCTCCACGACATCGAGCAGCATCTTGCAGCCCGTCAGCTTGCAGAACAGTTTCACTATCGGAAGATGGATGAACGGGAACATGTTGACTTCTATCGCATCAAACCTGTAGTTGAAAATGCGGAACGTGCTGAACATATACATGATCGCAACCCTTACGCTTCGCCTTCCGTGCCTGTAGAACGTGTCCCTTGTTATCGGTATTGACGTATGATAATGAATTCTGTCCTTGACAAATTCTTCCCTCATGCCCTGCCACTTCATAGAGAAGAAATGGACCTCGTGCCTTTTCGCGAGCTCGCTGGCTTCTGCAAGCTCGACAACCTCAAGACCTCCCATATGCCACGGGAACGCGGCATCGGACATAAAGGCAATTTTCATTATCTCAACAACAAGAGTTTTACAGGATTAATTCTAATAACTATGAATGAATTTAAAGATTGTGTATTTATATATAAGCAAGGGGTGTGAGCACGGCCGATGAACAAGGGAAACATTATAGCATAGGGGAGAACGTAAGGCCTGTCAACTACAGGCTGTCGATAGACACCAATCTCAAAACGTTCAAGTTCAAGGGCAACGTTGTCATAAGCGCAAAAGTCAGGGAGAGCACAAAAGCGATGACGCTCAATGCGAAGGAGCTCAAGATATTTGGCATCGTTGTAAAGGACAAGAAGAATGAGCAGAAGGCAACGTTCAGCACCGACGACAAAAATGAGGAGCTTGCGATAAAGCTCAAGGAGCCCGTTTCAGGAGATATTGAAATAACAATAGATTACGAAGGCATAAACAACGACAAGATGTACGGATTCTACAGGAGCAGCTACACGAACGGGAAGCAGAAGGGACACATACTCACGTCGCAGTTCGAGGCTCCGAACGCGCGTGCCGCGCTTCCGTGCTTTGACGAGCCGGAGTTCAAGGCAACATACGACGTATCGCTCACAATAGACAGCAATCTTGACGCAATATCGAACATGCCGGTCAAGGCCACAAAGAAAATCGGCAAGAGGAAGATCGTCACGTTCGAGACTACGCCGATAATGTCCAGCTACCTGCTTTATCTCGGAGTTGGAAAATACGACTACACAACCGACAAGTTCAGGAACATAAAGATCAGGATCATAACGACTCCTGGCAAGAAGCACCTTGCAAAGATGCCGATGGAGTTCGCAAAAAAGATACTTCCGGATCTGGAGAAATATTTTGGCGTGAAGTATCCGCTGCCAAAGCTCGATTTCATCGCTGTGCCTGATTTTGCGGCAGGCGCGATGGAGAACTGGGGCGCAATCACGTTCAGGGAGATCGACCTTCTCGGAGACGAGAAGGAAACGGCTGTCACGATAAAGCAGGGCATAGCCGAGACCATGGACCATGAGATGGTGCACCAGTGGTTCGGCGACCTTGTGACAATGAAGTGGTGGGATGACATGTGGCTCAACGAAAGCTTCGCAACCTTCATGTCGTACAAGTCCGTCGACAGATTGTACCCGGAATGGAAGGAGATGCAGGAATATTACACGGACACAATCACATCGGCGCTCACTGCGGATGCGCTGAAGAACACGCACCCGATAAGCGTGAATGTCAATACAGTTGCTGAAATAGAGGAGCTCTTTGACGCGATCGGATATGAGAAGGGGGGAAGCGTGCTCTACATGCTCGAGAACTTTGTCGGCAGCGAGATTTTCAGGAAGGGGCTTACGAGATATCTCAAGACTCACTCGTATTCAAACGCAACAAGACGAGACCTCTGGGGTGCGATACAGGAAGAAGCAAAGATCGCGGGGAAGAATCTGCCCGTAATAGAGATAATGAGCGACTGGCTCACAAAGCCCGGATACCCGCTCATAAATGTAAAAAGGAACAGCGACGGCTCCTTCCAGCTTGAGCAGTCAAAGTTTACGATATCAGGAACTTCGGATGGCACATGGAAGGTCCCCGTCAATTACATAACGAGCGAAGGCCCAGGCTCTATCCTCTTGGATGCGGCGTCTGCAAGGATCAACACGAAGAGCGAGTGGATAAAGCTCAACTACAAGCAGGCGGGTGTCTACAGAGTGAAGTACGAGAACTACAACCTCGCTCGCGTGGGCAAGCTGATAAAGAGCAAGGACCTCGACATGGTAGATGCGTGCGGCGTGGAGAACGACCTTTTCGCCTTCGCAAGGTCGGGGATGATAAAGCTCGAAGATTATGTCAGCTTTGTAGGAAGGTACTGCCTAGAGGCTGAGTTCCCGTTGAACATGAGCATATCCAGTCATCTGATGTGGTTCATAACGATGGGCTACGGCGAGAGCTTCATAAAAGACGCGAAGAGGCTGAGCATCAAGCTCAACAACAGGACGCTGGAGAGGTTTGGCTGGAATCGCCGCGAGAAGGAGAGCACGATTGACACCAGGCTGCGGGCAATGTCGATAAGCGCCCTGGCGCTGTCAGGTGACAAGGACACGATAGAAAAAGTGCAAAGGATGTTCTCTGCGTATGTAGACAAGCGCGAAAAGCTCGACACAAACCTAAGGGCAAGGGTGTTCGAGATTGTCGCATTCACGAGCCCCGACCAGAAGAAGTTTGACATGTTCCTGAACGATTACAAGAATGAGAAGCTCCCGGAGGACAAGATAAAGGCGGTCCAGGCGCTTGGAATGCTGGGCGACCCCGCACTGGTAAGGAAGGCCCTCTCGCTTGGCACATCTGACAAGATAAGGCTCCAGGACTCGTACATAATACCGAGAATGGCGGCAGGAAACCCGTTCGCAAAGGGCGTTCTGTTCGCCTGGGAGAAGGAGAACTGGCAGGCGCTCATGAAGAAGTTTGATCCCGCGACGAGAATGCTCCTCTCTTATGTGGCCGTGCTGGGGACAATGCGCGACAAGAATACAAGGGACGATGTCGCCGCATTTTTCGCCAACAAGAAGAACATGAGAGATGACATAAGGAAGGAAGTGCTAAAGGCGCTGGAAAAGATGGATGCCAACATCGCGTTCATAGACACAAACAGGCAGGCCTAGGCTCCTGTTCCCTCTGCCTCCTCGATCTCCGCAATGCTGTGCGGTTCGGATGTCTTCCTCTCAGCCCTTTGTATCACGGTCTCAAGAATCAGGCCTCAAATGCTTATCAGGATTTTTTGCTACGTCTGTCACTCTCGCGGTCACGCCATCCGCTGGCTTGGCCACTGCGGCTTTTGGTCTTGTCATAAAACTCCCAAGACTACTGATTCGTTCAGATATTTATAGTTTTTTGTCCTCGATATACCTCTTCACTACGCCCAGTATGCGCTTCTGGTTCCTGTGCCTCGTCCCGCCTATCGCCTCGTCAATCCTGACCATCTTGCAGCCGAGATGCTCCTGGGATAGCGTTATCTTTTCTATGTCATCCTGGGTTATATATGCGAGGAAGAAAACGACCTTCTTGCTTATCCTTGTCATCCTTCCGGTCTCCCTTGATATGTCATCGTAGCTGTAGTCGAGCTCCTCCCTGAATTTGTCGTCGAGCTTTGGGGTGAGCCCTGTCTCCTCTTTTATCTCGCGCAGCGCCGCCTGCCTTTCATCCTCGTTCTCGTTGAGCTGGCCCTTCGGCCCTATGTCGACGACCGGCTCCCTGGACTCTCTGTTGTACCTGCTGTTGTTTTGGTACAGGAGCAGAATCTCTATGTCACCATCATTTACCATGCAGAGTATGGCACCTGCGGATTTCTGCTCTGCGGTTTCCATGGAATCAGCTGCCTCCCTTCACTATGGTCCCTTCATGAGGCTTCCCGCGCAGCGCTGCCTCGAAGTGCTTTATCTCGCCGTCGACAAAGCGCACCTCTATCTTGGACCTTGCCACAAGGTTTGTCGCCACGCTGTCGAATATCATGTGCGTGCCTGGCTGCCTCTTGTCGCCCTTGACTATCTCTCTCAGCTGCTCGTACGTGAGCGACTTGAACTTCTTCGCGTCCTTGAACTTCTTCGGATCCTTGTCGTAGATGTAGCCGATGCTGCCGACGTTTATCAGCAGGCCGCACCTTGTAGCCTCGGCGGCTAGCGTCGCATCCGTGTCTGTCGATATTCCCTCCATGAAACCGCCGCAAACTACTACCCGATACCTCTTTGCCAGGTCCCTGAACTCGTCAAGGCTCCTCGGTATGAGGGGCGATACCTCCAATCCCTTCTCGCTGAATATGTCCCTTAGCATGAGCGCATTTATCCTAGTTATTTCCATTCCAACTCTGTCTATCACTATCATGTTCTTCACGCCCGCTTCTCTCTCCATATTTTGGAGGGACCTGCACAGATAACCGCCGCCGCACACCACGATGAAGCGCATGTTCTCCTCCTTCTTTATCACGTCCGCCATCGCTGTAGCATACCTTATGTTGAAACCATTCTGCATCGAAAGCAGCGAGCCACCGAGGGAAACACAGACCTTGTCCATACTATCACGCTTATCTATGAGAATGGTTCTTTTAAACACTTTCGCAACGCTTTGTTTGTCTATCCAGGTAGGCATAGCAACGCTTAAATATGATAAACAGCGCGGATATACATGGGTGTGTGGGTGGGCATAGGCGGCATCTTCAAGAATAGAGTTATAGCGCAGGCAAAGATAGAGAGCCCGGAGTTCGACGTCGATGCAACTGTCAGGCAGGGTAGTGTATCCTACAAGATAGTATCGAAGAGCGGGGCCTCGATGCAGACCGAGGCCTTTGGGCCCTTCAGGCTCATAACAGTAGCGGGCAACAGCGTCAAGTGCGGCGGCACGTTCGATGAAATGTCGGCGCAGCTAGACGAGTCCGCGATAAGGGACACGGTAAGCCTGGTGTCGAATGGCGATTTCATAAAGGCGTACAAGCTGGCTCTCGACCTTCTTGCGGCTGTCGTAGAGCGCAGGCTCTCCGCGAGCTCTGGCGCCGAGATAATAAGCGAGCTTCAGGCCCGCCTCAGGATACTGGACAAGCTCAGGAACAACCTCGCATACAGCACAGTGATAGAGGACACGTTCATGGTAGTCAAGCACATATCCGAGATAACAGAGGCTCCGTTAAGTTAACCTTTTAGCCTTTGACATCTAATTTTTCACGGCGGTACAGAACGCTATAAAGCCTTGTTTTTCTTATATATGCGAAGTGAGCCAAATGCAAAGACTATCGCTGCTTACGTTTTCGAGGGGCTATGTCGACAGGGTTTTCAGCATGATAGAAGACCTTTACGATGTAGTCGACGAGATCGTGCTCATAGACAGCAGCGACAAGGAGGAGAGGAAGAAGCTCCACGCCATGAAGAAAAAGAGGAGATGGAGCAAGCTGAAGATAGTCTACATAGTGCCGCTGGGTTTTGTCGAGCTGTACAGGCCGTACGGGCTGAGCCTTTGCAAAAACGACTGGGTCCTTCCACTGTATGCGGATGAGAGGATTTCCGACCTATTCAAGGCCGACATAAACAATATAATAAACAACACAAAGTGCTCTGCGTTCAACATAGTTAGATATGAAAACGTGGAGAAAGGGGAGGGCAGGAGCAATTTCTTCACGTTTCAAATACAGCTGATCAGGAAATCGAAGGTGAGGTACAAGGGATTGGTGGACGAAAGGCCGGAGGTGGACGGGGAGCTGTGCACGCTTGACAGCAGCAAGTATTACGTAAGGCACATAACCGAATTGATGCGCCACGAGTCCAACGAGTATTACAAGCGCGGGAGCAAGTTCAGGGAGTTCGAGGGCATTTCATACCACGAGTACAATGAAAGGCTGTTGGAGCACCTTTCCAGGCTCAGGGGTGAGGGCATAGAGAAGACCAGGGGCACGCTCAGCGGCAGGGCGCTCCACAAGATGATACTCGCTTACGAAAGGATGATGCGCAAGAGGCCGGAGCAGGAGATCAGCGATTTCGATCTTTTCTTCTTCATAATGATCAAGGGATTTGCGGTGAGCGCAAAGGCAAAGAGCATCAGGGGATCTTCGGGTCTGTGCCGCATGCATACGAGCACACAAAGGAGATTGCAGAAATAAAAAGGCAGCCAGACCACGATACCTCGTTCAAGATATCGAGAGTAATAAACAGGATCGGGATGGTCAGGTTCCTGGGCCTGGATGACGAAGCATCGATAAGGGCGCTCAACAAAAAGTATACGGACAACAAGGAGGGCCTGGCAGGGCTGTCCCTGCTCGCGCACCTGCTGAAGCAAAAGTACAAGGAGATGCAGTCGCGGTAATTGAGGGCAGAAGCTTTATAAGAATAAACGCACATCTCACTATGTTTTGGTAATGTTTATGGACAAAGTATTAGTCATAGGCGCCAGCGGGCTGCTCGGGCACAAGGCGATGCTTCTTGGAAGCAAGAAATACAAGATGTACGGAACCTACAATGCCCACAAGACAGACGGCAAAAACATGTTCCGCCTCGATGTGACAAAAAAGGAGAGTGTTCAAAGGCTAATCGAAAAGATCAAGCCTGATCTAGTAATAGACACGCACACGCTGCCAAATGTTGATTATTGCGAGGAGCATCCTGATGAGGCCTGGGATGTAAACGTAAACGGGATCAGGAATGCAGCCGAGGCCACGAGATCGCTAGGCGCCAAATTCGTTTACATTTCAACCGCATTCGTATTCGACGGAACAAAGCGGGAATATTTCGAAACAGACGCGCCGAACCCCGTAAACTGCTTCGGGCAGACGAAATTGATGGGCGAGGCATTGCTAACTGCACTTGATGTAAACCACATTATCGTAAGGACATCTATGCTCTACGGCTTTGGCGGCACAGGCAAGGTCTCATTCATTCCCTGGATCATCAACAAACTGATGGCGAAAGAAAAAATAGACGTGATTTCAGATCAATTCCTAAACCCGACCCTTGTCGACAAGCTGGTCGAAACGATATTCAAGCTGTATGAGCTGGATTCGAGCGGCATATTCCACGTGACAGACAAGGAATGCATGAGCAAGTACGAAATGTCGGTCGCAGCGGCAAGGGTTTTCGGGCTCGACCACAAGCTGATAATTCCAATAACATCTGCAAAGATGGCCATGGTGGCGAAAAGGCCGAAAAGGATAAGCATGAATTCCAGCAAGGTGGAAATGGAGACAGGAATAAAGATGTTAAAAGTTGCAGACGGTCTCAAGATCTTCAAGAACCAGATGATGAATAAGAAACCGCGGACTACTTGAGCACTACGCAGTTCAGCGGGTCTATCAGCTTGCCCCCTTTATCGGTGTACCATTTGAGCTTCTTTCTGGCAAAATCAAGATAGTTCCACGAGCCCATGATAAGATAGTCTGGCATGTCACGCTCCATAAGGAGCTCGCTCCTCACAGGTATATTTGCCTTTGGTATGTACTTTCCTATTTTGTATTCCGATATCTCGTAAGCGCAATCCACTTCCGCATTCGTTATGCTGCAGAAGTTGAAGATGGTCGACACCTTTGCCGCGGCAGACCAGACCGCCAGCTTCTTGCCCTTTGCCTTAAGCTCCTTTACCAGGCCGACAAGCTTCTTCTTCCTTTCTTCTGCGCTCGCCTGCAATTTCTTCATGCCCTCCAGTGTATAGAGGCCAGACTTCTCTTCTTCATCAATGAACTTTTTTACCGCGGCCTCATCGCCGTGCTTCTTTATGAAGAACCTGATCTCTCCACCTTGCATGTGCGGCAGGAATTCGGCGCCCACGACCTTGAGCTCCATACTGTTGGCGAGCGTCTGCATAGCCTTCATGTCAAACTCGAAATAATGCTCGGCATATAGACTGTCTATCTCGGTGTGGTCTACAAGACTCTTCAGCCAGTGGACCTCTATCATTATCATTCCATCTTCGTTTATCAAATTCTTCATTCCGGCAAGCATGTCCCTGGGATCAGGTATGTGGGCGAACACGCCCTTTGCCACGACAAGGTCTGCGTGGCCGTGCTTCTTGACCATCTTTTCGCTAAGCTCGTAGCCGAAATAGTCAACTATGGTGAGAAAGCCCTGCCTGTTCGCTATCTCCGCCACATTCGATGACGGGTCTACTCCTATCACCTTCTTGAAGCCTCCATATTCCTCCAGCAGTTCTATTTCGGTTCCGTCATTGGAAGCGATCACAACAGCAAAGTCCTTTCTCTTCAGCTGCCCGCCGATCTTTGTTGAGAACGACTTGAAGTCCTCTACCGATGGGACATTCACGCCGGTTTTATAAGTGTAGGTGCTGTTGAACAGGTCTTCGCGCGGCGCAATCTCGAGCTGCTGGAAAAGCGTGCAGTCCTGGCACCAGTAGAACACAAGCGGATAAGTTTTTACCTTGGCAAGCTCCTCCTTTGTCACAAGATTGTTGGCGTTGGGCACCTTCCCAAAATCTATTATCTTGTGCAGGCGATTGCCTCCGCAGATTTTGCAAATATCCCACATTAAGACCATCTATGATACAGAAGTTATATTATATATCGCATGTTTATATATCTTCACGCGATGCGATTCCGCGATTCTTATTTATATTTTCCTTTTATATTCGTATTGATTCTTTCATGAAGAAACTTACAATGATAACGAACACGCTCACGACTTTCGGCGGCGGCGAGAAGTGGTCACTTGAAGTGGCCACAAGGCTGAAAAACGATTTCGAGATAACCATAGCCAACCCGGTCGCTGGCAGGTCGCTTGAGCGGATGAGCATGGCCAACATCAGGCACGAGTACGACCTCAAAGGCATAAAGATAGTGGACCTAAAGGCCAGGAGCGTCGAATCATCCTCATTCGGCAGCGACAAGTATCTGATGATACTCCCGAAGATCGACGGGATACAGAGACTCACGAACGTGATAAAGAACTCTGATGTAATATACATGATAAGCTTCAATCCCTTCCTGCTGTCGCTTGTGGTCTCGCTGTGCAAGGTCTACAGGAAGAAGCTGATTCTCGGAATACACAACCCCACGTTCTCGAAACTTTTCGACAAGGAGCAGGGCATAAAGCAGAAGGGCATGAACACCGTGTTCCTGTCGCTGCTGAGAAGGATCAAGCACTTCCATGTGCTGAACCAGAGCGACCTCAAGCTCGTGAAGATCCACTTCAGGCGCTCGCGCGCCACGCTGATCCCTGTATTCATAACGCAGTCAGTCAAGTCGATAAGGGCGAACAAGAGGGAATTCATCGCGCTATTTGTAGGCAGGCTCGAGACAAGCCAGAAGGGCATAGATCTTCTTTATCATGTGATAGAAAAAGTGCTTACGCAGAACAGCAAGATAGCATTCCACATAATAGGCAAGGGCGGAGACGGCGAGCAGACAGTATCGCGGCTTGAGAACCGCCATCCATTGAACGTGAAATGGCTCGGGTTTGTTTCGGATGCGAAGCTTGCCGACGAGTTCAGGAATTCGAGCATTTCGATATCCACATCAAGGTATGAGACTTTCCCCGCGGTTCTGCAGGAAGCGCAGGTGTTCGGACTGCCTGTGGTGGCATTTGATGTGGAGGGGCCGCGCACCATAGTGGTAGGCAAGGAGCACGGCACGCTAATAAAGGGTTTTGATACAGGCGAATTCGCAGCCAGAATACTCGGGTATTACGAAGCGTGGGAATCTGACAAGGAGAAGTACCAGGAGCGCATGCAGGAGATATCAACCGCGATGAACAAGAGATACGAATCGCAGAAAATAATCCCGGAGCTCAGGAAAATGATGGATTCTGCGTGAGGACTACAAAAGCTATAAATAGCTTTTTCGCCGATTAATAGCGGTTGATACAATGATTAACGAGCCTTACAAATTTACGCCCATAGGACTTGGTGCCTATCTCGTAGACACTTCTGCGTTCGAGGACCACCGCGGCTACTTCATGGAGGGATACAGCAAGGAGCTGTTCGCGAAAAACGGGATAAAGAGCGAGTTCGTCCAGTACAATGCTTCGAGCACCAAGTACGGAGGACTGCGGGGTTTCCACTTCCAGAAGGAGCCGTCCAACCAGGCCAGGTTCTTCAGGTGCATGCGCGGCAAGATATTCGATGCGGCTGTCGACGTGCGCAAGGGCTCGCCTACGTTCGGCCAGCACATTACCGCAACAATATCTGCGGAGAACAGGAAGGGATTATACATCCCAAAGGGCTTTGCGAACGCTGTGCTCGGCATAAGCGAAGAAGATGCAGCCATACTCTATCTTGTTGACAATTACTATTCGGCGGAGAACGAGACAGGACTTCTCTGGAACGATCCAGCGCTCGGCATAGAGTGGCCGATGACGCCGACGCTCATATCAAAGAAGGACCAGATGTGGCCGGTGCTGAAGGATCTGAAACTGTAACGATGCAGCAAGTGATTTCATGGATAAACTCCTTGTAGTTGGTGCAAGTGGACTTCTGGGCTCTGCGGCGTTCGAGCTCGGTAGCAAGAGCTATGAGACATTCGGCACATACAACAAGAACGCAAGGCCAGGCATGGTGCAGCTCGACTCAACAGACAGGGCAAAGGTGTTCGAGCTCGTGAAGTCCATAAAGCCGAACATTGTCTTCGACTGCCATGCGCTGAACAACGCCGATTACTGCGAAGCGCATCCGGATGAAGGATGGGCGATAAACTTCGAGGGCTCGAGGAACATCGCGGAGGCGAGCAAGGAGGTCGGCGCGAAGTACGTGTTCGTTTCATCCGATTATCTGTACAGCGGCGGGAAGGAGATATATTCAGAGAAGGACAAGCCGGACCCGCGCTACTACTACGGAAGATTGAAGTGGGCGATGCAGTCTTTCCTTGAGATAATGGACATAGATTCTATAGTTGTCATAACAACGGGGCTCTACGGCAAGCAGGGCAGCACAGGGAAGAAGAGCTTCGTGCCGTTCATCATAGAGAACATACAGAAAGGAACAAGGACAGAAGTCATATCTGATCAATACATATGCTACACCCTTGTGGATGACATAGTCGGCTCTGTCTTCGAGCTTTGCAAGCAGAATGCGCGCGGCTGGTACAACATAGTCGCAAAGGACTGCCTTAGCAAGTACGAATTCGCGCTTCTCATAAGCAAGGAGTTCAAGCTTGACAGCAGCATGCTGGTTCCTGTCAGCGCATCGCAGCTGCCGAACGCGCCGAAGAGGCCTGACAAGGTCAAGCTGAGCACGAGAAAACTGAAGGCCGCGATAGGCCATGCGCCCATGAGCGCGAAGAAGGGCCTGAAGATAATACACCGAGAGATGAAGGCGGCCAAAAAGACTGAAAATACTCAACAGTAGCTTTAAATATTGTGCTAACCAACAATAGAATAACATTGTAATCTTAGCGCCCTAGCATAGGGAGCTGATTTTTATGAAAGTGTTTGTAACCGGAGGGGCGGGGTACATAGGCTCGATCATGACAAGGGAGCTGGTGCACTCCGGCTATGACGTAACTGTTTTTGACGCGATGTACTTCGGCGAAGAGAAGCTCGATGAAGTGAAGGACCAGATAAAGATAATAAAGGGCGACATAAGGAAGATCGACCCCAAGCTTCTCGAGGGTCAAGATGCAGTAATAGATTTTGCAGCTATACCGAACGATCCGGTAGGCGAGCTTGCTCCTGATTATACAAATTCTGTGAACCACATAGGAAGGGTCGGCGTAGCAAGGATCAGCAAGCAGAAGGGTGTAAAGAAATACATAGCGCCTTCATCTGCAGGAAACTACGGCCAGAGCAAGGAGCCAGTGACGGAGGAGTCGCCTGTTGCCCCGATTACTATCTACACTAAGGCAAATCATGCGTGGGAGCAGGAGATACTGCCGATGCACGACAAAAACTTCTGCGTAACCGTGCTTAGGCAGTCCACCGTCTTCGGGGTATCGCCAAGGATGAGATTTGACATCATAGTCAACGACTTCACGCTGCAGGCATGGCGCGACAAGAAGATAAGGATAAAAGGAAATGGCATGGAGTTCAGGCCTTTCGTCCATCTACAGGATGACTGCCAGGCGTTCCTGAAGGTACTGGAGGCGGATCCAGACGTTATAAACGGCGAGATATTCAACGTCGGAAGGCTGGAGAACAGCATAAGGGTCAAAGATGTAATAAAGATCATAACAGACACGCTCGGCATCCAGATAGCGGTAGAGATGGGCGAGATGGTGGACAAGCGCGACTACATCATGGACTGCAGCAAGATTGAGAGGACGCTTGGCTTCAAAGCGCGCTACAGCATACCGGACGGCGTCAGGGAAATCTACAAGGCGCTCGAGGACGGCACGCTCAAGGCCGACGACCCGAGGACCATAACGCTAAAACAATACAAGATGCTGATAGAGCGCGGGCAGCTGTTGGTATGAGCATGGGTGTGGGCATGGAGGATGGATCGGGGTTTACCATACCTAGTTGGATCACAACATTCTGGGCCTATGGTCCTGTACCCTCCGCAAGAATAATAATAAAGAAATACGTGGCCAGCTCGTACTATGCGCCCGGTTTCAGGTCAATGCTGGATCTATTCAAGGGAAAATACGGAGCAGAGATAGGAGGGCCCAGCGATATGTTCAGCAAGAATTCGCACCTTCCCGTTTATCCCGTTGCAAGAAAAATAGACATGATAGACTTTGTGGAGACAGACAGGATGGACATGCTGGAGCTGGCGAAGAGGAAAAAGCAAGGAACGTTCTCGAGCCCATCGCTAAGGGCTGGGACAAGACTCATTGCAGAAGGCACAGATCTAAAGGGGATAGGCGCAAACAGGTATGACTTCATACTGAGCTCTCATGTGGTTGAGCACCTCGCAAACCCGATAAAGGCGCTCAACGAATGGAAGCGAATATTGAAGCCGGGCGGCTACATGGTCGTTGTCGCTCCGCACCTAAAGGGCGGACGCGACCACAACAGGCAGCTGACACCGTTCAGCCACATGTTAAAGGATTACAGGGAGCATACAAAAGAGAGCGACACGACACACATGCAGGAGATAATCGAGAAGACAGATCCAACCTTTGACAAATATGCGGCAGACCATGAAAAGTTTGTCGAACGCGTGCGGGGCAACTACGAAACCAGAGTTATACACCAGCACACCTACATACCGGAGACGGTAATAAGGCTATTGGACTACGTCGGCTTCGGTGTCGTCTACGTCGACATGCTGGAAGCGGGATACATAGTCGTTGTTGCGCAGAAGGTCGGCACAAGCGCCACAGCCCACAGGCAGAACCTGCGATACCTTGATAAGGGTGCGTCGTGGAGAAAGAATATGATATTTGATATTGACAAGGCGTGATGATGGCTAAGACACTCTACATATTGGATTCCTTTACATGTCCTACTGGATACAACCACATGTTCATGGCCCTGAAGATAGCGAGGGGATTCGGCTACAACGGATACGAGTTCAAGGTTGTGAGCAAGATCGAGGACATAACGGAGCCGGGCTTCGTGCTGCTGAACGACCAGCCGTTCTTCTACAGTTTCGGATTCAGGCGCAACCCGAACGGCAATGTGCTAAGGTACATACCGGACGGCATAGAAAGGCTCGACAGGAAAATATTCGGCGAGGCGATAAAAAAGAGGCTATCGGTCTGGCTGCAGCGCCCGCAGCTGAGGAAGCTAGCCGACCAGATAAGGGACAAGAACATAATACTCATAGAGTGGAACAGGCACTGGGACAAGGAGTTCCTAGACGGCCTCAAGATACCCGTCATATACATCATGGACACAGGCTTCGGGCCGCCAGCGCTTCCGCACCGCAAGATATGGTACGATTTCTGCAAGGCAAACAAGAACGCATTCCCATTGAAGTTCGCTGCAGATGTGAACCCGAAGGAAGTGGGCAAGGGCTGCACGAACAGCAAGTACGAAGTCGCATATGTCGGGGCAGCTAACCACCACCGCGAATATTATTCTATGTTCATGAACGATCCCAAATGCAAGATAGTGCCAACGCCCCCATTCATAACAGAAGAGGAGAAGAAGCACATCTACAGCAACTCGATGATAGGACTTGGTCTGCACCATCCGCCCAACCTCGCGGACAAGGTGGTGGTCGAGCGGGTTTATGAAGTAATATCGTTCGGTGCTGTGTGTGTGAGCGACCATCCATCTGCACCGAAGGCAACCGACGGCAGCGCAATCTATGTGAGGAGCAAGGAGGAGATGATGGAAACGGTCAAGAAGCTCATTAACGACAAAAAACTGAGGGCAAAGATACGCGCAAGAGGCTTCGCATACATAAGGAAGGATGGCACCTGGGCTGCCAGGGCAAAACAGCTAATAAATATGGCAAACAGACTTTATAACATGGGCATGTGATGGTGATTATATAGTAAGAGTACCCGCGGAAGTGACAAACCTGAAGCAAATGTTTTTCCCTATACCTTTCGGGATGAAGGACACGAAGATAGACGGCAACCTGATAATAATGGGGAAGTACAGGTTCGAGTTCAAGAACAGGTGGGTGCAGAAGTTCACACTGGGCTACCTGCACGAAAACTTCACGAAGGGCCAGTACTCGCAGCTCAACGTGAAGAACAAGACGGTAATAGACATAGGAAGCTGCATGGGCGACACCGCCGTTTATTTCATCTCCAGGGGCGCAAGGCGGGTGATAGGCTACGAGCCAGACAAGCAGTTCTACGAGGCGTCTGTCAGGAACATCGAGCTCAACGGTCTGCGGAAGAGGATAAGCGTCCTGAACATTCCCGGGAGCCTGAAGGATGCAATAAGAAAGCTGGGCAAGAACGAGCATGCCGTGCTGAAGATGGACTGCGAGGGCTGTGAATACACGCTGATAAACCGCAAAGAACTCGACATACTGAAACGTTTTGACGAGATGATAATAGAATACCACCACGGATACGAGAGGCTGCTGCCTGTACTTCATGCCGCTGGCTTTGAAACAGAGCACACCGCGCCGCTCGTAGAGAAAAACATAAATTATGTCAGTGGGTTGATTTATGCAAGAAAGAAGAAGAGGATTAACAGCAGGGGTGCTAGCGAATGAAAATATCATCGATAAAAAAGCTGATAGACTACACGAATAAAAATAGGTCTACGCTGAAGATGATCAACATTCTGCTGTACATGTCGATGAAATACGTGCCGATGCGCTTCACGATAGATACAAAGAACATGCTGATAGAGACAGGCGGCGTCAAGTTCCACATGGATACCATAGAGCCATGGATCCTTCACGAGACATTCGGCCAGTACATCCATGACATAATAAAGACAACGCCTGGCAAGGTCATCATCGATGCAGGCGCCTGCTTTGGCGACTCAGCACTGTATTTCGCATCCAAGGGCCTGAAGGTGTATGCGATCGAGCCGAACCCGAATAACTTCAAGGCGATGATGAGGAACATAGACCTGAATCCCGAGCTAAAGAAGAACATAGTTCCCGTAATGGCTGCTCTCGGGGAAAGCAACGGCACATTAGAGCTGGGTGCTCCTGTGAAGGGCATAAGCGGCGGCGCGATGCTGGGCGATGACAAGTACAAGGAATACGTCTTCAGGGCAAAGTCATATACATTAAAGGGCTTCATGAACAGGCACGGACTGAAGTACGCGGACTACCTGAAGATGGACTGCAAGGGCGCGGAATACTACCTGACAACGGAAGAGCTCCGCAGAATAAGGAGCCAAATAAAGATTGAATACCAGTCGCCGGTTTCGGAGGACAAGCTTCCCAGACTGGAGCAGCACATGAAAGAGGCCGGCTTCAAATATAAGGAAATTTCCAATCACAGCATATATTGCTGGAGATAGCGCGTCATCCCTATTCGTTTCTGTAGACCTCTTTCAGCAAGAGCTCCCACTTCTTTTTAAACTCCCTTAGCACAATGCTCGTCCTATACTTTGATCCTACGCGCCTGAACTTACCCGAGATCTTCCTCTTCTGGCCTTCAGGCAAACCGAAATACCAGATTATCTTTTCTGCTACCTTTCTGCCGTTCAGTTCCATCACAAAGCCCTTGTCCGCTTCTCGCACCACCGCCTTTGTCCCTGTATACTCAGAGACTATCGTAGGTATGCCTACTAGCATCGCCTCCACCGTTCCTATAGGAAATGCATCGCCGCGCCCCATGTTCACGCATATCGTGGCGTGCTCCAGGGCATCCCCGACGTTTTTTGTATGTCCTGTGAATACGACATCTGGATACTTCTCCTTTATCCAGTCCAGTTCGCTGTGTCCTGTTATGTACAGCTTCGCATCCGGATATTTCTCCTTTACAATCCTGAATGCGCTCAGCATTATATCCGCTCCTTTGTATCTGAGCCTCGCAGCTGTGAGGTTGCCCACAAAGATAAGATTATGGTTGAAGTCCCTCTTGTTCATCTTGATTAGCGTATCATAAACCTTGTCGTTTATCCCGGCAGGTGTCTCGATTCTCGGGACGCCTATGCCCAGCTTGTCAAGGTAGTCGGACCAGCTGCCCACCAGCACAAAGCCGTCCACCTTTTTTATCATCGACATGTACATGCCGCGCGGCAGCCCGAGCGGCTCGTTGTGCACCAGGCTGTAGAGCACGGGATCGGCGCTTAGGTTTATTATCTTCGCCTCTTTCGGAAGCAGGCCCAGCATCCTTGCCAAAACCGGGATCACGAACGCGGTTTCCGTCAAATAAACATCATAATTTCTCGGAAGGGTGAACGCGCTCTTGATAGTGAAAAAGAGCTTTGCGAAAAAGAAGGTTCGCGCGTTCATGAAGTCCGAAATGAAAAAATCGGCCCCGAGCGAGCGCCCAAGCTCCCCGTGAAACGGGTTCGGCGCATCGCCACCTACAACAAACAGCACCTTTTTGCCTCTCATAGAAAACAGTAATCTTCTCTTGCAGGAAGAAGCTAAATACTTATTCTATTACTTATTCATTGTTTATTGGATTTAGTGGTGAAAATGAAGGACGAGCCATTGGTCGTTGCGGTAGTCACCAACTGGAATGGCACGTTGATAGATTACAAGGGCAAGTCGATAACTAAGCTGTGCCTGGACTCGCTGCTGAAGACGAACTACAAGAACCTGAAAGTGATATTCGCCGATGAGGGCAGCGTAGACGATTCCGTCAAATATTTTTCGAAGCTCTACAAGAACATAGAGATAACGACGATACCGAAGAACAGGGGCTGGTGCGCGGGCGCAAACCGTGCCTTCGAGTACGCTTTCAAGAAATACCCGAATCTAGACTACATAGCGTCGCTCAACAACGACCTTATCTTCAATGACAAGGACTGGCTCAAAAAGCTTGTCGCTGCAGCAAAGAAAGACCCGGATATAGGCGTGGTGGGTTGCAGGCTGTGGTATCCCGATGGAAGGATACAGCACGGTGGCGCAAAGCTTACGCTCTTCGGGATCAAGTTCGAGAAGGACAAAAAGGCCAGCAGCGTCTCGAGGTACCTGCCTCTTGTAACCGGCGCAGTGATAATCGTGAAGCGCGATGCGCTGCTCAAGGCCGGTCTCGTTGATGAAACATACCTGCCGTTCAACTGGGAGGACATGGACTGGGAAACTAGGATGGTAAACGAGGGATTCAAGATATATTACGTTGGCAACACTGACATAATACACCTTGAGGGATTTTCGGTGAGGTCAAAGAGCCTCAAGCTGGACTGGACTTCAGAGGAAATCGCCAGGTTCACGCGGAGGAACGGCTACATATATTATTTCAGGCACGCGCCGCTTCTATCACCCATCTACTTCATCGCAGATTTCTTCTCGAACTTCATTGCGTTCGATCCCAGCGTGCACATACGGGACGGGAAAACGATAAGAATAAGGCTAAGCACACAGCTTCCTGCCCTCAGCGATGCCCTTAAAGTGTACAAGACATACAAGATAAAGAAGAAGCTCCTATAACTATTTCTTGTAAGTGAAATTGTACTCAGCGCTCTTCAGAGGAGGGAGTGCCTTGTCCTTGTCAGAAACTATAGGATCGTCATCAACCTTCCAGTCAACGTCTATGTCGCTGTCATTCCACAGTATCCCGCGCTCGTGCGCCTTTGAATACTCCTTTGTGGTTTTGTAAAGCAGAAGTGTGTCATCCTCCAGCGCCGCGAACCCGTGTGCAAATCCTCCCGGAATCCAGAGCATCTTGTTATTGTTTCTGGTAAGTTCGACTCCGGACCACTTTCCGAAATGAGGAGAGCCCTTCCTTATGTCGACGGCCACATCCCAGACGCGCCCCGAAAGGACTCTTACTATCTTGCCCTGCTCCATCGGCTCCAACTGGTAATGCAAGCCGCGTATGACCCCCTTCTTTGAAAGCGAGTAATTATCCTGGTCAAATGCTGTCGGAATCCCCTGCTTCTTGAAATCTGACGCCTTCCAGATCTCCGAGAAGGCTCCCCTGTTGTCGTCAAACCTCTGCGACTCTATCAAAACAAGTTCAGGTATGTCAAGTTTTGTGAACGTGAACATCCATTACGCCTTTTTCCTTTTATCAGCCGCCTTCTTCGCCTGCACGTTGGCCCTGTAGAGCGACTCGAAGGTTCCGGCATCTGTCCAGTCTCCTCTCACTATGTGGTACTTCATCTTCCCTTCCTTTACGTACGCGTTGTTGACATCCGTAAGTTCGTATTCTCCCCTGCCGGAAATCTTCAGCGCCTTTATCTTGTCAAATACCGAATTGTCATACATGTACAGGCCCGTAACCGCATAATTCGACTTCGGTTTCTTCGGCTTTTCCTCTATCCCTATCACGTTTCCCTTCTTGTCCAGCTCCGCGACCCCGAACCTCTCCGGATCCGGGACTTCCTTAAGGAATATCACCGCGCCATCTGGGCGCTCCGTAAACTTCTTCACAGTTTTCTTTATCTCATCCATCTCTCCGTCCTCAAGGTTGAAGACATTGTCGCCAAGGATGACAAGCACGCTGTCACTCTTTATAACATTCCTGGTGATGCCGAGCGCATGCGCGATTCCAAGCGCGCCCTCCTGCACCTTGTAAGTGAAATCAACTCCGAACGCGCTTCCGTCACCGAACAGGTTTGTGAAATCGCCGCCGAATTCCTTTCCTGTCACGAGCACTACTTCGGTTATCCCAACGCTCTTGAGCATCTCCAATGGATAGTACACCATCGGCTTGTCATAGATGGGCAAAAGGTGCTTGTTCGTGACCTGCGTCAGCGGCCTTAGCCTTGATCCGCTGCCACCAGCTAGTATTACTCCCCTCATTAAATCACCGATTGTACCCTCGATAATCGGCAGTAAATATTAGCATATCTATATTTAAATACACGTCTGTGCAAATATTAAAATATGGAAAAACTTCTGGTTATCGGCAGCTCCGGTCTTCTTGGCAACAAGATACTCGAGCTTGGAAAGGGGAGGTACCAGCTCTACGGCACGTACATCGAGCAGGGCCAGGAGGGGGAGAATCTCTATGAGCTTGATGTAAGGAACAAGAACGAGGTATCAAAGCTGTTCGATACGATAAAGCCCGATGTGGTTATAGACACGCATGCAATTACGAACCTGGATTACTGCGAGACGCACAAGGATGAGACCTGGGCTGTCAACGTGGAGGGCGCAAGAAATGTCGCCGAAGAGTCAAAGAAGCTCGGGGCGAAATATGTGTTCCTCTCTTCCGACAACGTGTTTGACGGCGCGAAAGGGAGATACACAGAAGAGGACGCGCCAAACCCGCTCAACTACTACGCAAAGACCAAGCTGGAATGTGAGAAGATGCTCCAGGCTATGGGCGTCGATCACATAATCGCAAGGACCGCGGTGCTCTATGGGATTGGCGGCGCGACAAAGCCGAGTTTTGCGACATGGCTGATAAACAAGCTGAAGGGCAAGGAGAAGGTCAACATAGTCACAGACCAGTGGAGCAATCCCACGCTCACGGACAGCCTCACGGAATTCATGCTGAAACTGTGCGAGAAGGATGCACATGGCACATTCCACGTTACCGGGAAGGAATTCATAAGCAGGTATGACTTCTCGAAAAAGATAGCAGAGCGGTTCGGGCTCGACCAAAGCCTCATAAACCCGATAACAACGCCGGAGCTGAAGCAGGTCGCGCTCAGGCCGTTGAAGGTAAACATGATAACGGACAAGGTTGAAAGGACGGCAGGCATAAAAGCACTGACTGTCGATGAGGGATTGGCTATTTTCAAAAAACAATTCGTGAGCGCATGAGATTACTTGTAACAGGTGGTGACGGTTTCATAGGGTCAAACTTCATACACTACTGGTTCAGGGAGCATCCAAAGGACGAGATAGTAAACATAGACAAGCTGACATATGCGGCCAATCCGAAAAACCTCAAGGGAGTTGAAAAGTACAAATATGAATTCGTAAAGGGAGACATAGCGGACAGCAATCTTGTTGGGAAAATTGTCAAAGATGTAGATACCATAGTCAACTTCGCCGCCGAGACGCACGTGGATAATTCCATAGAGAGCTCCAGGCAGTTCGTCTATTCAAACATTGTAGGAGCACACACGCTCCTTGATGCTGCGCGCATGTACGAGAAGCGCTTACATCAAGTATCGACAGATGAGGTCTACGGCGCGCTTTCTCTAAATTCAAAGGAAAGGTTCAACGAACATTCGCCATACCAGCCAAGGAATCCCTACGCTGCCACAAAGGCAGCTGCGGACCATCTGGTCAGGGCGTACTTCAACACATACGAGATGAAAGTCACGATATCGAACTGCAGCAACAACTTCGGCCCAAGGCAGCACGCGGAGAAGCTCATACCGAAGACAATTGCGAACGCACTCGAAAACAAAAGCATTCCTGTCTACGGCAACGGCATGCAGGTGCGCGACTGGATTTATGTCGATGATCATTGCTCAGCGATAGAGCAAGTGCTAAAGAAAGGAGAGTATGGAGAGACTTATCTCATAGGCGCAGACCAGGAAATGCACAACATAGATTTGGTGAAGATGATACTCGAGAAGCTGGGGAAGCCAGAGTCGCTGATAAAGCACGTGGCAGACAGGCCGGGCCATGACCTCAGGTATGCAATAGACGCCACGAAGATAAAGAAGGAGCTGGGATGGAAGCCGAGGCATAGGTTTGAGGACGGCTTCAAGACAACAATAGACTGGTACACATCAGGGAGCGCATGAATAACGTCTGCAAAGTCTGCGGGGGCAGCAAGATACACAAGGTACTCGATCTGGGGAGCATGCCGAGCGCGAACAGCCTTGTCTCAAAGGAGCACATCAAGGACATCAAGACCTATCCGTTGAGATATTACTGGTGCGAGGACTGTTCCTTCTTCCAGCAAATGGAACTCATAGAAAGGGAGGAGCTGTTCGGCGATTTCTACACATATCAAACAGGTGTAAGTCCTCCCGCAGTGGAGCACTTCAAGGCCCTTGCGGAAGAAATGAAAACGAAAGTAAAAGAGAGGAAGTTCGCGGTAGTTATAGCATCAAATGACGGCACAGAAATCGCATTGCTAAAGGAATCGGGCGGCTTCGAAAAGGTGATCGGCGTCGAGCCCGCAAAGAATCTTGCGAAATCTGCCAATGAAAAAGGACTGTTCACGATAAACGACTTCTTCGGCACACAGCTTGCAAAGAAAATTGTTGCAGAGCACGGAAAGGCGGATCTTGTAATAGCGAACAACGTCTTCGCACACATCCCAGACCCAAAAGACCTGCTTCTCGGCATGAAGGAGCTGATAAATGATAGCGGAATAGTATCGATAGAGGTGCACTGGCTCAAGAGCCTCGTCGACAATCTCCAGATCGAGTGGCTCTACGGCGAGCATTACTATGTATGGAGCGTGAGGGCGATGCAAAGGATAGCAGATGCCTGCGGCCTCAAGATTCTTGAGGTGAAATACCTGCCGGAGCAGCAGGGAGGCTCTATACAGGTGATTTTATCGACGTCAAAACAGGGAGACTCGACAAAGAAGTTCTTTGACCAGGAGCAGGAGTCGGGCCTCTACGATATCGGTGCGATGAGCAAGCTGCAGGACAGGGCAGATGAACGAAGAAAAAGATTTGTCGCGCTTGTCAAGGATCTAAAGAAGCAGAACAAGAAGATTGCGTTGTGGATGGTATCGGCAAAGAGCGCCACGCTTCTGAACTTCTTCGGCCTATCAGACAAGGAGATAGACAGTGCCTATGACATTACGGAGGGCAAGATAGGCAAATACATACCAAAGGCCAACATACTGATAAAGGACGAGAAGCTGATAAAGCAGGACATGCCAGATTATCTGATAGTCGGTGCGCTGAACTACCTCGAATTCGGCAGGAAGAAAATGAGATGGTATACGGACAAGGGAGGAAAGCTGATAAATCCATTGACATGCGAGATAATGGGCAGTTAGGTAGGCAGGGAAAGGAACAGTCTAATCCATTAAATTACCATCTATCCTAAACTTAGCAAAGCAGTCTATGCACATAAGATATCTTCCATCAATGTGCTTCTTGAGAAGGCCACCGCATCTGGTGCATATCACTTCACCACTGTAACAAACGTCGCCCCGCAGCTGTCACACTCTCCTATGATGAACTTGCTTCCTATGGCGTTCTTGAGCCCGATTGAACCCTTCTTGCACTTCTGGCATGTGCTCTTCTTTATCAAATGATCACTTCCTGTACTGGTAGTAACTGTCAACTACCCCGTACCTCACGGCTATCTTTTCCTTGAGGTAGTTCACAACATCGACAGGCTCCTTTCCATTCTCGAACCTCACCTTCACCAGGTAGCCGTAATCACCATCCGAGAGGAGGACCTCTTCGACAGGCTTCATGGATATCAGCTTCTCAGCAAGCTCATCTGCGTTGACGTTCGGCTTCGGCTCTACAAGATAGAACCTGTGCAAAGATCCTCTCTTTCTTGTAACTTTACCTTTGTTCATCTTCCCACCTCGTAATCGCAATGAAGGCAGATCTTGACTGCCCTGCCCGCAATCCACTTCGTTCGCAGCATCCGCTGACACCTAGGACATTTCAACTACCCACCTACCTTACTTTCTGCATTATCGCAGAAACATTCCGTACTCTTATACCTTGTTCCATTCCACAGGCCCTTATATGCCATAGGAATGCAACCGGATCTGTGTGCCTGTGCCCGCACATCCAACACACATAAGTATTATTTTTATCTTCCATTCTAACGACCAATTAATCAATAGGGTGGATGGTGTGAGAAGCCTGGGAAGAAAGGGTGATACTATGCATGGACCAGATTGCATTGTGGATGGATTGGACCTCTAAAATCAGTATCGTTGTTTACAGATTTCCCAGACCCTAATTTATTCACTCCCACACCGATATATTTAGTGTGGTTTGTGATTTATATAACTTATCCATTAAGTAATATTGTTTGTCTAATTTTAATCAAATGTAAACTCCTCTGCCTTATCCGAGGGTATGGCTGAGGCAAATTCCTCAAAGGCTGTCTCTATGTTCTTAGGATCTCCGAGACAAATCAGGAGGTTCTGCTCCCGTGATGGTGCCATTATGTCGGTGATGAACTCGATTTCACCCTTTCCGACAGAGGGATGTGGATCGTTGCTC
>CAVXKI010000004.1:0-16357 GCA_963762345.1 uncultured Microcaldota archaeon | reverse complement strand
ATGTTGGAGTCATCGCAAGGGTTCCGCTTGATGAGGGTAGCCTTTCGGGCAAATTAACCCTAGAATCAAAGTTTGACGAAAATGATTACAGATTCAAGTATTTCAGCAAGGAAAATTTGATTCCCACATTAAAACGTGTAGATGAAATTAAAAAACTAGTGCCAGATAATATGACGCTGTCTCAATTTTCATTAAGATTCATACTGTCAAATCCTATTGTTTCTACCACAATAGTTGGAATGAGAAATACCTCTCATGTGCAAGAGAACTTTAGTGTTAGCGATGGTAAAAACCTTGATAAAGATATGCTTTCAGAGTTACGTAACCACAGGTGGGATAGGACCCGCGGAGCTTCGATAGATTGGAGCACCAAAAACAAGTAAACATCATCGGTTGTGTGTCTAGATAGAATAAAGTATCTGCTTAGGGGACTATGGGACACCATAACAAACTTTAAATAGCTAGACATCCAAAATACACCTATGCAAAGGCAACAAGAGATTAAGACAATAGAAAAGCGACTCGGAAACCTAGAGGCCCAGATTACGCTTATAGTAAATGCCATGAAAAAGAAGAAGGCCAGCAATCTAGATATAGGTCTGGAAGAATTAAGGACCGGCAAAGTCCATAGGTACAAGTCTGTAAAGGCATTGGCAAGCGATGTTTGGGACTGATTATAAATTGGTGCTCTAAAAATGACATACGAAGTGCATCTAGCTGATAGTGTAAGGGAAAGACTCAGGAAGATGGTCAAAAAAGATTCGTTAACATATAAAAGACTTTTTAAGCTCTTCAATCAACTTTCCGAAAACCCGTATGGCGTAGGCAAATGGATGCACAATGAGTATGCAGGAGTAAGGGAACGGCATGTCGGGCATTTTGTAGTAAAATACGTCATAAACGAAAATGCAAAGACGGTTACAATAGTAGATTATGAGCATCACGTATAGAAAAGTAAGATATTCAATAGTTAGATGTATGTATTTAGCTTCTCATGACCTCATATGGAGCCATATGACAGTGTTAGGGATTTGAACAATTTTTGTAATGTTCGATGGGAGCACCATCGACTGCTACATCTCTAAGAATCGGAGTTCAAAATCCAACTAAGCCTTAATATTAAGGGTTTGTAGCCTTTCTTGAAAATATTGGAAATCTTTTTCCAAATCATAAAGTAAATCCCTTTTGATGCCTTCAGGGTAGGTTTGCAACTTTTTTACTGTCACTTTATATTTTTTAGAAAGAATCTTATCAACATTATCAATATCCATGTTCTGTATTTCAATCTTAATTTTCTTATTGCTCACCATCAAACCATCCCATGAGAAACTTGTTTGAAAAACTATTTATTAACTTGCTTTAGTTTTTGGTATTTTGTACGCCTCATGTATATCTGCTCTTGCTTTATATAATTCTGATATAACCTCTAAAATATCATTGGCAAAGGACTTGTCTATTAATTTTTTAAAAAGGAACTCTCTTTCTCTTTTCAAACTTAGATAAACCCTATCGATACAAAAATAAAGCACCTGCTCAAACTCGTCATGTTCCTCTGATATACTTTTACTTTCCATGAACTATACTCGAAGTATACTAAGATATACTTTATTATCTATTATCAAAATATTTAAGTTGAAAGCAGCATTTATTTTAACTCTATACTTTAAAGAGAAGTTGACTAAGAACTAATCCATCTTCTTTTCTATCATGAATGATACCTGCTGAAGTGTATCCTTTGCCGTTATCTTCTTTCCCTCCTTGTATGTCCTCCCTTTGTATCTTATGTCTACTTCCGCTACCTTGTATCCCTTTTTTACCAGGCTTATCAGTATCTCGATATCGATCAGGAACCCGTTTTCCCTCAACTCTGCTCCATCGAGCATCTTTTTCTTGAATACCTTGTAGCATGTGTTTATGTCAGTGAGGCTGGTTCCGTACAATGTGTTGAATTCTGTTGTAAGACACGCATTCACAAACCTTGCGACAATATAATTCTGCCCTGTTCGCCGTGCGGACCCTGGTTCCGAGAACTATCGTGTCATCTTTCAGCCTTGGGAGAAGTTTTGCGTAATCCTCAGGGTAATACTCCAAGTCTGCGTCCTGTATTATTATTATGCCGTCCTTCACCGATTTTATTCCGCGCCTTACCGAATAGCCCTTGCCCATATTGGAGCTATTGCTCATGTAGCTCACCCTCCTGTCCTCCTTCGCTATCCTTTTTATTATCGCAAGGCATAAATCACTTGAATCGTCGTTTATCACGATCAGTCGGTCAACCACTTTCTGCGCAAGGACGCGGTTCATTATCTCGGCTACCGGCCTTTCCTCGTTGTACACTGCCATTACGATATTCACGGTCTCCCTATTGCCCTTCATATCAATCGTTCTGCCCCTTATATCCTGCGGTCATCATCCGTACTTGTAGAAGAATACGGTAGCCAAGGAATACATCCCGCCGAACCAAATCAGCCATATGCCCCCAGCTATATTCAGTTGCAGCAGTGCTGCAATCCCCAACACGACCAGAATGGCCACGAATCCTACCTCGACCTTTGTCCTGCTTATCGAATAAAGCAGCCCCTTCCTATTATCTGATGCTTTGATGCCGGAGCTACTTATCCACTTAAACCTCTTATTACCGATCATTGCTCAAGCGCGGCCTTTGTCCTGACGAATGCCAGGGCATAATTGAGCAGGAAAACCATCACCCCCTTTCGGAACGACTTGAAGTACATCTTTGTGAGTATGGCCGGGGCGAACATGGAGAGCAGAAATGCAAACAGCCCTAGCAGTTCCGCCACCTCGAGCCCGCTAAGGTGCGTAATGGAGAATATTGTAAGGTTTATGTGCGCGAAAGGCAGAGAAGAGAATACGATTGCCGTTGATAGTATGGTAAATAATATGAGCACCACTGAGAGGTAGTTCAGACCGAACCCGTGAGCCATGTAGTTTATCTTCGGAAGCAGCGACTTTTTCTTGCGCTCCTCTTTCTTGAAGAAATATGATATAAACTGCGTGTCCCCGAAATTATATCTCCACTGCTGCTTCACAAGCTTGGAGAAGGTGTCTATCGGTTTTCCCCTAGCATAGATCTTCGGCAAATAGAATCCCATGTAACCCTTTAGATCAGATTCGAAGCTGAAGAAGGTGTCCTCAATAGCTACTTCTGGGAATCCGCCTACCTCGTCTATCACCGACCTTCTAATCACGCCACATGAACCTGAGAATATTGCTGTCTTGTCCATTGCCCTTGATGTCTCGATGAACTTGAAGAAAAACGCGTCGAATATATCCACCGAATCCGAGAAGAATGTCCCCTTCGAATACCTCTTTTCTGTCTGGACGTAAGCTATCTTCCTGTTTTGGAAGTATGGTATCGTGTCAACAAGGAAATCCTTGTTTTCAAGGTACTCGTCCGAGTCGAATATCGCAACAAACTCGTCCTTTGAATATTTCAGGAAGTTGTTCAGAGCGCCTGCCTTGAATGCGGTGTTGTTGTCCTTGTATAAGAAATTTACCCTCATTTTAGCACATAGGTTCTCAACCGCCCTCTTAGTTTTTGTGTCTGAGGAATCATTCAACACGAAAATGTTCAGTTTATTCTTCGGATAGTTGAGCCTCTTGAGCTCCGCCACATTCCTCGCGATCATATCTATCTCCTCGTCGTGGGTAGGCATTACTACGCTAACTGTAGGGAATACCCTCATGGGCTTCAGGCTGCTCCTCAGTTTTTCAACGTACTTTTCATAGTCAAATGACTTGTAGTACCAATATGCCGCGATTATGTTGAAGAAGCCCGAAACAAGGGAAAGGAATAGGAACGATATAGCGATTATATAGAGCAATGGCGTGTGCGCCACTAAGAAAAGGTAGATCGAGAAGCCGAAGCCCGCAACCGAAAGCAACGAGAACACCACCACCGTGAAGAGCCTCCCGAGGTATTCCATGTCAAATTTAATTTTTAGCATCTAAACTACCGCTGGCCGCATAACCCTGTATTATAGCTTAACAATATATGAATAAAAACATGTAATATGTGTCATAATAGCCCGTGCATCTTTAGCACAAAGGCCAGTACAACGAACAACGCCTCAAATGCCGCAAGCATGATGGTTACCTCCTTTTCCATTACCTTCCTCTTTATGTTCATTGCGACGTGTGTGAGGCTGAATATCCTCTTGCCGTATGGTGCCTTCAGCGAGCCGTCCCTCTGCCTAACGCCGAGGTCGGTCACCTTGAACTTGCCTCTGAGGTGAAGAAGGAACTCGATTATCCATGGCAGCGTGATTATAAACCCAAACGCCTCTGCGTGACCCATGATTATTATGGCGACAAGCGCGCCGCCCACGCAATAGGTAAAGCTGTCTCCTGGAAGCACTTTTGCAGGATACCAGTTGAAATACAGGAAGGCGAGGAGCGACCCTACCAGCACGGATGAGAGGAACAGGCCTATGCTGTTGCCGTAAAAGAAGGAGTACACTATGAAACCCATCCCTGCGATAAGCCCTGTGGTTGCCTCGAGCCCGTTGAATCCCCCGAGCAGGTTGTAGGCGTTTGCCGCGAAGATCACCATTATGGGTATGATCACGAGCGGGAAAAGGATTCCGAAGTTCACGGCCCCTATGAACGGTATCGTTATCGTACTGACACCGGCGTTTATTGCCATGAGCGGCAACGCGCCCAGGATTGTAAGCAACGGCTTCTGCCACTGCTTCAGGCCCATATTGATTCCCTTTCCGGTGCTGTCCACCCTCACAGACTTTATGTTCAGGTCATCGATGAATCCCACTGCGGAGATGAGCAGTATCGAAAGCGCGGCTGCCAGTATGTTCGGCACGCTGACAATTGCCGGAAACAGGAATGATGCCCCGAAAGTATATGCAAGTATGCCCACGGTGACCCCGAAGGCTACGGTGACTCCGCCGCTTCCAGGTATTTTCTTAACCTTCTCCTTGTTCATGTCCGCCGCAATTATGCCGGCATTGTAGAAATACGGCATTATGAACTTTATCGCCAAGACTGTAGATATGAGGGCAAAGACAGCCGGAAGTATTATCGTGAGGAATGAATGGTATGCCATGTTTATACAACCTAAATAGCCTATTTAATCCTTTTAAGGTTTGCGTCTAGCCTTTCTGGAGCTTTTTCTTGACGTGCTTCAGCGCGGAGAAGCTGTCCCTGTCTATCTCGTCAAGCCGCATCGATATGTACTTCGAGCGCCTTTCGAGGTCAGGTATCAGCCTGTATTCTAGCGCGTTCACCCTCCTCTTCACCTTTTCCACCTCAAGCACAAGCCTCTTGAGCCCCTGCTCCCTCTTCGCAAGGTCTATCACGGAGTTTATCACTTCGTTGAATGATTCGTTCACGTCGTCTATGGCCACGCTGGTGGACATCATGCTGTATCCCCTGCTGTCTATGCTGTTTGGGTCGTCGCTTCGCGCTATCTCCGGTATTCGGACCCCCATTATGTTCTTCTGCTCTATGCCCAGCCTGTTAGGCTCCCTCACATAATTCGATACGGAATCAAGCTCGAAGTCGCCCAGGAATGTGGAGGCATAAGTAAGTGTTCCATAAGCGTCCTGGAGTATCCTCTGCACGTATGTCCTGTCGTTTGTAGATTCCTTGAGAAGCTTCAGGAACTCAATGACAAGGACCTCGCGCTTCCTCTTGAGGAGGTCGTGGCCCTTTCTTGCGAGAACCTTGCCCTTCCTGGTGTTGATGAGGTTTATCCTTGTGGGGTTTACCTGCGCCATGCTATCGCTTCTTGTAGTACTTCTCGACCAGGTCTGACTTTATCCTTGTGAGCTCCGACTTGTCGAATTCGGAGAGAAGATCCCATCCAAGGTCTAGCGTCTGGCCGATATCTCGTCTTTCAGTGTAACTTTGCGACAGGAATCTCCTCTCAAAGCCCTCGCCGAACCTGAGGTACTGCTTGTCGCCCTCGCTCAGCGCCTCCATTCCAACTATAGAGCTGAGGTTCCTCGCCTCAAGCGTCTTGGCGTAGGATCCGTACAATTGGTCTGCCACTCCCCTGTGGTCCTCGCGCGTCTTGTCCTTTCCTATCTCAGTGTTCATCAGCCTTGACAGCGATCCCAATGGGTTTATCGGCGGATATATTCCCTTGTTCGAGAGATCCCTGCTCAAGTAGATCTGTCCCTCTGTGATATAACCGGTGAGGTCTGGTATCGGGTGCGTTATGTCCTCGCCGGGCATTGTGAGTATGTTCAACTGGGTTATGCTGCCCCTCTTTCCTTTTATCAGGCCCGCGCGTTCGTAGATGCTTGCGAGGTCTGTGTACATGTATCCTGGATAACCGCGTCTTCCCGGAACCTCCTCCCTCGCGCTTGAAAGCTCTCGCAACGATTCGCAGTAGTTTGTCATGTCTGTAAGTATCACAAGGACGTGCATGTCCCTTTCGTAAGCTAGGAACTCCGCGGTGGTTAGCGCAAGCCTTGGGGTGAGTATTCGCTCTATGCTTGGGTCATCGGCGAGATTGACGAATGCGACCGTCCTCTTGAGTGCTCCGGTCTTCTCGAAATTCTTTATGAAGAATGATGCATCATCGTGAGTTATCCCGATCCCCGCGAAGACCACGGCGAATTCCTCGTTGCTCTTTGTGACGCGCGCCTGCCTTGCGATCTGCGCGGTGAGTTCGTTGTGCTGCAATCCCGCTGCCGAGAATATCGGCAGCTTCTGACCCCTTATGAGCGTCATAAGCCCGTCTATCGCTGATATCCCCGTCTCTATGAAATCGCGGGGCCTCGCCCTTGCCGATGGGTTTATCGGCGCGCCGTTTATGTCGCGCCTCTCCTTTATTATCAGGCTCGACTTTATGTCCTTCGGTCTTCCCTGGCCGTCGAATACGCGCCCGAGCATCTCGTCAGATACCGCGACATGGAATGTTTCGCCAAGGAAGCTCACGCTCGTATCGCTCACGTTCATCCCGCTCGTCTGTCCGAATATCTGCACAATCGCATACTTGTCGGTTGTTTCGAGCACCTGGCCAAGCCTCGTCTCCCCGTTCTGCAACCTTATCCTGACTACCTCATTGTATGCCGCATTCCCGACTTTTTCTACGACTACTAGCGGACCGGCGACCTTGTTTATTGTTGTGTATTCCCTTTCGAAGTTCATAAGCGTCAACTCCTCATCATCTCGTTGAATTCCGTATCTATCGTTCCCTGGATTGTTTTTGCCTGC
This sequence comes from uncultured Microcaldota archaeon, assembly GCA_963762345.1. Lineage (GTDB taxonomy): Archaea > Micrarchaeota > Micrarchaeia > Micrarchaeales > Micrarchaeaceae > JAJZYD01. The sequence goes on along the minus strand of CAVXKI010000004.1, from coordinate 9,157 downwards.
CTGTCTATGTCTGTCTCTTTTATCTCATTCATCCTTGATATCTGCACCCTCACCTTTGCGCCCATTATCCTGTCTGCGCTGACTCCTGCAACCAATGCGGCCTCGGCCTTTTCCTTGAAGTGCATCATGACCTCAAGCATTCTCCTCTGCTTGTTGAGCGTTGTGAATGCATCAGTCTCATCGAATGCGTTCTGCCTTAAGAAATATTCGCGTATCATCCTCCCTATCTCAAGCGTCACTCTCTCTGGGTCTGGAAGCGCATCCGCGCCCACAAGCTGCACAATGTCCTTTAATTCAGCCTCCTTTTGCAGAAGCTTCATGGAAGTTTCGCGGAGGTCGTTGAAATCGGAGCCAACATTTTTCTTGTACCAGTCAAGCAGGAGATTGGTGTAAAGGGAGTAGCTCTGCAGCCAATTTATGGCCGGGAAGTGCCTTGAATTTGCAAGAGCCGCATCAAGCGCCCAATATGTTTTTACTACGCGCAGTGTCCCCTGGGATACCGGTTCGGATATGTCGCCCCCTGGTGGGGATACAGCGCCTATGACGGTTATTGAGCCTATCTTGTTGCTGAGGGTTTTCACTCTTCCGGCCCTCTCATAGAACTCGGCGAGCCTCTTTGGCAGGTAAGCCGGATATCCCTCCTCTCCCGGCATCTCCTCAAGCCTCGCCGCTATCTCCCTCATGGCCTCTGCCCATCTCGATGTAGAATCGGCCATGAGCGCAACATCGTAGCCCATGTCCCTGAAATATTCTGCTATTGTTATTCCTGTGTAAACGCTAGCCTCCCTCGCGGCTACCGGCATGTTGCTCGTGTTCGCTATGAGCACAGTCCGTTCCATGAGCGGCTTTCCGCTCTTCGGGTCCTTCAGCAGCGGAAATTCCGTGAGCACCTCTGTCATCTCGTTTCCACGTTCTCCGCATCCTACATAAACGACTATATCCGCATCAGACCATTTTGCAAGGCTCTGCTGTGTAACCGTCTTGCCGCTTCCGAACGGACCAGGGATCCCTGCAGCACCGCCCTTTGCAACTGGGAAGAAGAAGTCTATTACTCGCTGCCCGGTTATCAATGGAGTATCAGACTGCAGCTTCTCAATATATCTGCTTGGCGTCCTTACATATCTCTTCTGGAGCATCGTGATCTTTGCCGGACCTTTCTTGGTCTGCACTGTTGCTATCGTATCGGTTACTGTGAACGTCCCCTCCTTCAGGGACGTGAGTTTCCCCTCAATGCCTTTGGGCACCATTATGTAGTGCTTTATGAGCTCGGTCTCGTCTACATGGCCGAGTATGTCTCCCTCGCTTACAAATGCGCCTTTTGCTTTCTTCTCCGCATGGAATTTCCATTTCTTGTTTCTGTTTATCGAGTCGACTTTGACTCCCCTTCCTATGAATGCTCCGCTCTTCGCCTCTATCGATTCGAGCGGCCTCTGCACTCCGTCAAATATGTTTGTGAGCAAGCCCGGCCCCAATTCAACAGATAATGGGGATCCATCGCTTACCACTTTCTCTCCGGGCCTTATTCCGCTAGTGTCCTCGTATACCTGTATTATCGCCTCGTCTCCGTTGAGCTGTATTATCTCCCCAATGAGTCCGTCATCACCCACCCTTACCACATCGTACATGTTGGTGCCCCTCATCTCGTATGCGACAACGAGCGGCCCGGCAATCTTGTTTATTTTTCCCATGAATATCACTGCTTGCTAATGTCGATCCCTATCGCCCTTATTATCAGTCTTCTAAGCGTGTCCTCGTAGACCTCCCTCTGGTTGTATGCCGGTATGCCGACGAATATCGGGGAGAGGCTTACGTCCATGAGCCTTATCAGTTTTCTGTCCCTGACCATTGTCATCAGGTCCTCATTGATTATTACTATTCCGACATCGCTCTTCAGCGATATTTCCCTTATCGCGCTCTCCGTTTCCTCCTGCGTGTTCGCCTCGTATATGTACTTTACTCCCGAAAGCCCCATTCCTGTAGCGAGAAGCCTGTTGCCTATGACCGCAATCCTGTAAGTGCTCTCTGATTTTGCGTTTACCATGCGATCATCTCCGCGATCTGCTCGCTGGGCAGGCCGTAGCTCTTCCCGTTTATCAGTATGCGCAACGTCGACACCTCTATCTCCTTGAGGTAGTAGTAACCGAGTATGACTCCGAACGCGAGCGTGCTGTGCCTGAGGAGCGCAACGGCCCTCTTGAATATCAGGTTCCTCATGCTTATCTCGAAAAGCAACATCTGTCTGTTCTTTCCTCTCTCGTAAAGCTCAAGTGCATGCTTCAGGTCGAAACTCTTTACGTTCTCGGCGAGCTCGTGTATGTCCTTAGAGTTCTCGAAAAGCGTAAGCAGTCCCTCAATTGGTGTTATTCCACGCTCAAGCAGCAGGTCGTTTACCTTGTCGACAGGCAGATTGTGCTTTTTTGCCCTGAGCAAGGTTAGCACGTTCTTCATCTCCACATCAAGCCTTACCACTGTTGCGGATTCGTGATCCGTGTTCATCAGCATCTTTATGGTTTCGTTCAGGAGCCTGTAGAAACCCCTGTCGACCGCCTCATTGACCTCAGTTATGTTTCCTGTGTCCTTGTAGGTTGCTATTGCATCCTCTATTATCGACCTGTACGGCGACCTTACTATCAGCTTTGATGCGGATTCCTCCATCGACTGCTCTGCCAGGGCTCTCCTTATCGTTTCTGCATCGATGTTCTGCGATTCTATTATGTAGCGCGATATATCATCGAAACCCTTGCCTGTTGCCTTCGCATAGAATACCAATTTTATGTTCTGCGCGTCAGACCTGCTGACTATTCTCATCGTCATGTCGCGCTGCTGCTTCGGGGTTATCCTCACCAGCTTCTGCGCGCTTCTTTCGAGGCTCCTGCTGAGCGCAAAATCTATCAGTTCACCCTTTACCTCCATGCCGCCGAATTCCTCTATGTATTCCTTGTAATCTGTCTGCAGCAGGAACCCTATTATCGAGGCGACGTTGTCCATCTTGGAGATGTCCTGGATGATTTCGCTGCCAAGCAACTTGGATTCCATAGCCTTGACCCTTGTGCTCGAGTATCCGTAGATCATTGCGGCCTTGAAGCCTATGTTATTTTCCATAATTTACCTTTTTCTTTTTGCCCCCTTCCTCTTTGTTGTGGTTTTTCCTGCGGGTTTCTTGCCCTCCTTTTTTGGTTTCACTGGCTGCTTTGTCACTTCTGGAAACATGCTCTCGAGTATGGCGCTTTTTATCTCAGCAGTCCTTGATTCTATGACGGTGTCGAGAGTCGCGTCGATTTTTATTTCCTTGCCCTGAGACATTATCATGAGCCCCTTTATGTTTTCGTATTCTACATGCGCACCAATGCCCCTTACCAAGTCGGCATCGCGCCTGTTCACAATCAGGGTGAGGTCGCGCGCATGCGCGAACGTGAGAGCCTCCTTTATCGCATTTGTGAAAAGGCTCCTGTACAGCTGCCTGTTTGCCGATATCGCCTTTGCAACCTCCTTTGCTACGCCGTTTATTTCCTTCTTGAGCGCCTCCTCCCTTGCATCAAGGAAAATCCTCTTCAATTGCAGATCCAGGTTGGCGTTGTGCTCATCCTCCAATCTTTTCAACTCATCTGCGATATCCTTCTCGTAGTTCGCCCTTATGTCCCTCGCGTGATCGTTGGCCTCCTTGACTATGTGCTCCCTCTCCCTGAGTGCGGAATCGTGGATGCTCCTCGCTTCCTTGTCTGCCTCGTGCATTATGTCCTTTTTGATCTCTGTAAGCGGCATCGCACCACTTTATATTACTCCGGCAGCCAGCAGTATCAGTATCGACACTACGAAACCGAATATCAGTATCGTCTCCGGAAGCACCAGGAAGAGCAGTGCTATTCCCATCTGGTCTGGTTTCTCAGCTATGAGCCCAACCCCAGAGCTTCCTATCGCCGCCTGCGCTATTCCTGTTCCTATGGCGCCTCCAAGAATTGCTATTCCCGCGCCGATCGTTGCTATCGCAGCTTCTAATCCTATTGCCATTCGAATCACTTAGATTTTAGTGTAACGCCTCTTGTAATAATAGGGCTTGAACTTGACCCCATTTCCCTTGTAAAACTTCGAGAAGAATTCAACGAAGTTGAGCCTCGCGCTCTGCACTATCCCCTCGAATATGCTGAGAAGCATGTTCATGAGGTGGAGCACGATGAAGATTGTCAGGTAAAGTATAAAAACGACTGGCCCTTGCGAAAAACTGGGTGCTAGTGTCTTGTCTATCAGTGATGCGATTATAACGCTGGCTAGCCCGAACCCGAATAATCTTATGTAGCTGAGCGGGTGGGATATCAGGTTCGTGATCTCGCCCGCCTCTATGCCGCTGAGCGCGGCTGTGAGTATCACGGCTACAATTGCTATCGCCGTTGCTGGAAGTGTTATCATTGGAGTGAAGGCGTTGAAGAACCAGCCCCCTATTGCGACTATGCCGAAGCCTATCGCGAACAAAGATATGAGCTTGCTCGCGGCAAGCTTCCTCTCATGGTGGTGCCAGTGGTTTATGAAGCTGAATATCTGGCCCAGGCTGACCTGCGTCACCCCTATGAATATGGTCAGAAGTATGAGCGTCTGTATGTCCGTGAGCCAGTCAAACACCTTTATCCCGTTGAACTGCGCCAACGAGTACCCGAAGAACTGGTTTGATATGAGCCCGAAGAATATTATCGATACGGAGAACATAGCCCAGACCTTCGCGACATTGTGAAGGAGGCCCAGCTGGTCTGTCTTTTTTATTATTATGTAAGCAAATACAAGCGATACGAGCCCGTAGCCGACATCGCTTACAGTAAGTCCGTAGAACAGCGCAAGCGATATTATGAATATGTAAGTCGGGTCTATCTCGTCGCTCCTTGGAAGCGAGAAGAACTCCATCAGGTAATCAAATGGCGCCAGGAAGCCGGGCCTGTTGATAAGAGTTGGCGCAAGCTCCTTGTCATGCAATTCCTCAATCTCAAACTTGCCATCAGTTGCCCTGTTGACCTGGCTCTTGAGCTCGTGCATCTTCCTCTTCGCTATCCAGCCCTCTATTACGAAAGTGCGGCCTGTCCTCTTGAAGTTCGTGCTCACGTTGGCGCGCTCATACTCTATCTCGAGCATCTCCATGAGGCTTGCGATATCGTAATAGCTATCCTTGCTTATCGATTCGAACCTTTTGTTGATCTCGTTTATCCTGTTTGTTGAATCCCTCTTTGCCTTTTCCGTGTGTGCGATAACATTCTTCGGTGTAGAATCAATGTAGGTGTTGGAAAGGTCGATCTCCATGTGACCTATCCCTCTTATTACGTCCTCAAAATCCTTGGCCTTTGCCTTCTCGTATGCTATGAAGAGCAGGATCTCTTTGCTCTGCAGCTGCTTGTCTACTATCTCATTTCTTATCCCGCGCTGCTCTGCCCTGCTTCTCAGGGCGTTGGCTCCTCTCTTGTCAGTTATGAACGCCCTGAAAGCCAGCGCGTTGCTCCTCAGCTTTCCGAAATCAATCTCTACGCCCTCGAAAAGCCTTGCGGTGTTGAGCGCCTCCTCAATCGGTTTCATTCCCTCCTGAAGTTTTTTCCTCTCCTCATTGAGTGCAAATATCTCAGCCACAACGTGCAGGTTGTCGCACTTGTGCAGGATCTGCTCGAGCTCCACGTGCCTCTCGAAGCTTATGTGCCTGACCTCCTTCTTCGGCTCCTTGAGCAGCGCAAGCGCGCTCTCGAACTTGATCAGCCTGGTGGATATCTCCGGGAACTGGTCGAGCGCCCTGTCATCGCTTAGGGCGAGCCCGCTCTTCCTTATGTCTATTACCCCTAAGTCATGCAGCGACTTTATGAGCTCGTATTTTACCTCATCGAGCGCTATTATGCGCACTTTCTGCATCTTTTCAGTGCCTAAAACCAATTCATACACCTAAAATAATCCTTACTAATCTATTTACTACCTCTTTCCTTTTGGTCTGGCTCAGCCTTTTGTCCTTTGTAGATTTTGAATCCTTCAGCGCCTTCTCTATGGCCCTCTTTTTCCTGTCCTCCAGCTCCGCAGTGAATTTCTTTACCTCGAGCTCTCGTTTCTCCTTGGAATCATTTATAGAAACTGAGACTATGTTCGCAGCCTTCTCCCGCGCATCGGCTAGCAACTTATCTTTTTCCTTTCCCGCATCTGCCATCGTCTTTATGGCGTAGGCCTCCGCCTCCTGTACCTCTGCTATCGATTTTATCTGTTTCTGCTGGTCCATTATATCCTCATGAATGTTCATCGAAACAATATAAAATGGTGGTATTGAAAATTGGCAATATACTGCCATTGTATAGGGAAGCGAGAGTATCAATCCGTAATAAAGCTTTTAAAAGATAGCATCCCTTTTGCCAAAAAAGCGCAACAACATATAAATATTATAACGCAGAGAAAGAAAATAGATGATAAAATGGCAGCAGAAATCCAAGTGGCAAGGTTAAACTTAAGCTCGATCAAACCAACCAAGGAGGATGAAAGAAACCTGAATTCTCTTCTATCCCGGGTCAGAGACATAAATTATCTAAGGCCCGATATGGATCCAAAAGATAGCTGGAGGCTATTTTATGGCAAGACATGGGTATCTGCACGAGAAGCTGCAAGGCGCGCGGCATTTGCCGATGGCCGGTACACCGAAATAGATGCAGAAACACAGGCTATTGGCTCTCCACTAAGTGCGATAAAGACAGACCTCGAAAGAAGTACCATATGGAGCATCGCAAGAAGCGCTGGCTACAAGGCAGGCATGAATTTGGCGATGAGGGCATCACCAGAATCTTCGACTTATTCCAATTGGCCGCCAGCATTTGACGTTGCATCAGTTATATCGCTCATGGCGGGAATGGAGATGGTTAAAAACGTAAATTTTCCAGGGAAAGATGTACATCTAAATTATGTAAATGAGGCATTCAACATATTGGGAAAGGGATATGTTGTTGCGTACAGCTTCAATGGTGTCTCATATGTTTACTGCAAATGCACGAAGCAGTCCCCATCCGGGTTCAGCCTAAGAACGTAGATCCACTATTGTATCCTCAAAAGGCATAAAAGCCTTGTTTTGACAGTATAACTGATCCTATGGCTGAATCCTTCAACGTCACTCCTTGGAAAGTGGAGGGCAAGATAGACTATGAGGTCTTAGAGAAGAGATTCGGGATAAAGCCGATCAACGATGAGCTACTTACTAAAATAGAGAAATTCACGGGTCCGCTTCACTGGCTCCTAAGAAGGAAGATATTCTTCGCGCAAAGGGAGCTGGCATGGCTTCTTGATGAATACGAGAAGGGAAACAAGTTTTATCTTTACACCGGACTTGCCCCATCGGGCCAGATGCATCTGGGGCACCTGCTGCCATTCATATTTACACAATGGCTTCAGGAAAAATTCAATGTCGAGGTCCTCATACAAATACCAGACGAGGAAAAATACTGGGCGAGGCAGAACCAGGGGATGAGCCTTGAGGACTACCACAAGCTTTCAGAGGATGCCGCACTCAACATAGCCGCTTTGGGCTTCAAGCCAAAGAAAACAAAGATATTCCTCGACACTGATTATGCAAAGACCCTTTACAAACATGCGGTGAAAGTAGCGGGGCATATCACGTTCTCTACAATAAAGGACGCATTCGGGGTCGGTAACGACACGAACATAGGCTGGATATTCTACACCAGCATGCAGGCAGTCCCGGCTATACTCAAATCAGTAGAGCAAGGGAAGAATGTGCCGTGCCTCATACCGCTCGGGATAGACCAGGACGTTCATTTCAGAGTGGCAAGGGACGTGATAGGCAAACTCGGCTACTACAAGCCTGCGATAATGCACAACATGTTCCTGCCGTCGCTCAGCGGAGAGGCAAAGATGTCGGCGAGCGAGGGCCAAAACGCGATATACCTGAACGATTCGCACGAGGATGTTGTCAAGAAAGTAAACAAGGCGCTCACAGGCCAGCAATCAACCGCTGAACTGCAGAGGAAACACGGCGGCAATCCTGACAACTGCATGGTATGCCAATACTACAGGTTCCTATTTGAACCAGATGACAGGAAGCTTGAGAAGATATTCCAGTCGGAGCGGAGCGGAACGATACTTGCGGGAGAGCACAAGGCAGACCTTGCGAAGCGCATAAACGGGTTCCTGGAAATACACAATAAAAGAAAGGAGCGCGTAAAGGAAAAGCTCGACAGCTTCATTGTAAAAGATTAGGTGCATTTTGTTGCCCGATGCCTCAAAAGCAAGGAAGGAAATAAGCAAGCTGGGAGTCAGGGCCGCAAGAAGCGGATCGCTTTATGTAGTGGGACAGATGACAGCCTCGTTGTCCGTGCTTGTGATGCTCGCGCTGCTCGCAAGGCTTCTTCAACCGGCGTTGTTCGGGTTGTACGCAATAATAGTCGCGTTCTATTCCCTGTTGGGCATATGTGGCCAATTCAGCTTGGGGACCGCAGTAAGGAAAAAGATTCCCGAGACAAGGAGCAGGAAGGAAAGGTCAATGCTGATATCAAATGCATACGCCATAGCAATTACGATATCAATAACCATAGCAGTACTTGGGATAGTCTTCAGCGGCGGCATAGCCACGTACATCTATCACCAGCCATCGATAGGAACCGCTCTTGCATTGGCATCTGTTCTTGTGATATTCTGGGTGTTCTTTAACCTAACGAGCTCAGTTCTAGTGGCGCTTGACAAGGTGAAGGAAGCGGTCATAATAGATTTATTGTATTCGATACTGCAGCCGATTGCCGCGGTAGGGCTTGTATACATGGGATACGGCGTATTTGGTGCAATAGCAGGAATAACATTCAGCATAATCGTGGGTTCAGCGCTTGGATTGTTCTATCTTTCGAAGGAGATAGACAGTCTGATAGTCAAGCCTGTGAAAAAGGTAGTAAGGGAACTGATGAATTTTGCGACACCTGTTGCTACATCAAACGTAGCAGTGCTTGGCCCGCCATATTTTGCAATACTTCTATTGGGTGTGTATGCAGCCTAGTCGGTCGTGGGAAACTATAACGCAGGATACGAGCTGCAGAAAAACTCGTTGGGATAATATTCACCTCGACATCATTCGTACTGTTGCCATTCTTTGCATCAACCTTCGCAAAAAAAGAAACAAAATCGGGAATAGGAAAGATGTTCAATGGCAGCATATATT
>CAVXKI010000003.1:0-295294 GCA_963762345.1 uncultured Microcaldota archaeon | reverse complement strand
GCGCGTCTATCACCTGCAGTATGTCGAGCGGCACGTTCATCGGCGAGTGCTCGAGCCTGCTTATTATATCACGGGTAGATGAGGCGTGTATGGTGCCCATACAGATCTTTCCTACATTCATGGCGGCTACCATGTCGTTGGCCTCCGCACCCCTCACTTCTCCAATTACTATTATGTCGGGGCGCATCCTCAATGCGTTCTTCACCAGCTCGACCATGGGAAGGTCCTCGTTGGTCTCGAGCCTTACTGTGTTCTCGTGGGCCTTGGTGTCAAGCTCGTATGTCTCCTCTATCGTCACTATCCTTTGCTCAGGCCTGAAGAACGAGAACATCGTGTTTAGCAGTGTGGTCTTGCCTGCTGCCGGGACTCCGCCTATCAGGATGTTCGCAGGCCTTATCCTGAATCCATCCGTATAAAGCCAAAGTCTCGCTGCGATTTTGTAATCTATGGTCCTTAGGTTTATCAAATCAATTATGCTGAGCGGCTGCTTCTTGAAGTTTCTGATTGTAATGTCATAGCCGAGCGGCGATGTTATGATATTCGCCCTGCTGCCCTGGTACATGTGCACGTCCTGTATGTTTCCGTTGGCGGCCTGGTTTGTTGCATAGAGCTTTAGCTTGCGCACGAACTTGTTGAGCTCCATCCTGTTCTCAAATTTCTCCTTTATCTGATAGTAGCCGCTGCCCGAATCAAAAACGAAGATGCTTTCGGTGTTGTTGACCATTATGTCTTCTATCGTTGGTATCTCGAGATATTTGGTAATCGGGGCTATGTCATTCATGTCCTTGAGCATTTCATCGATATTCGCATCTGATACCTGTGGACTGAGCCTTTTTGCCGCATCGCGCACTAGCCCTTTCCTTCTCTCTGCGTCGCCTATCTCAACGAATTTACCGACAAGCTGGTCAAGTACCATGTCCTCTAATTCGGAGAGCTTCTCATCCATGAAATCACAGTCCCTAATAAATGTATGAAAAGCTATAAATTAAGTATTATGAACTGTGAAGCGACGCTTAGTTGTTCGGCATTATCGCGTTTACTATGAATTCTGGGGTGTAGGGCACAAGTGCATCGTAGGATTCGCCAGTGCCAAGGTATAGCAACGGTATCCCGGTCGTGTAGGCTATCGATATCGCGTTGCCGCCCTTGACGTCGCAATCTATCTTCGTAAGAACTATGCCGTCTATCTTCATGAACTTGTTGAACTCCTTTACTTGTTCGGACAGCGCGTTGCCCGCTGTGCTCTCTCCTACGAATATTATCAGATCCGGCTTCGCAACCTTCACCATCTTCTGCATCTCGTTTATCAGATTCCTGTTTGTCTCCTGCCTTCCCGCACTGTCTATGAGAACAGCTTGTATGTTGTGAGCCTTTGCGTATGCTATGGCATCGAATGCTATGCTTGCCGGGTCCGCGCCGTACTTGCTCTTGATGACAGGCACTCCGACCTTGTTTGCATGGTGCTCTGTCTGCTCTATTGCAGCTGCCCTGAACGTGTCGCTTGCGGAAAGTACGCAGGTTATCCCTGAATTCTTGAGCTTGTATGCTATCTTTGCCATTGTTGTCGTCTTGCCCGTCCCGTTGGGACCTAGGAATAGTATCTTTACAGGCGCATTGCCTGATGCTGTCTTCCCTTTTATGAATTCGACGACATCCACGCCACTGGCACTCTTGCTCAGCACCTCAAAAAGGGACTTCCTTACAAGTTCTATGAGCTCCTTGTTTATGTCCCTTGAGTCTATCTTCGCTAATTTCAGATTCGCCTTCAGATTATCGAGAAATGCGTCCGTTGTTTCGTAGGATACATCGGATTCGAGCAGCGGGACCTTTATGTTCTCAAGGAAATTCTCTATTTCATCATCGTTCAGGCTTACCGAACTGATGAATGCGCTTTTTATCTTGGTTTTTAACGAGAGTTTTACTACCTCCTCCTTTTCCGGCTGCGCGCGTGCCTGCTGTTCCTCCTTTTTCTCCTCCTGCTCTATTGTCTTTTCCTCCTTCTTGATGAATCCCTTGACTGCATCTGATAATTTCTTTCTTAAACCATCGAACATGTGGATACCTGATTAGTGCGAAAGCTCCTCCATCTTGTAGGCTATGTCCATCAGGGCAGCTTCTAGCTCCTTCTTGGTCTTTGTAAGCTTGTTTATGTACTTTGTCTCGCCATCGAGTGCCTTTGTTATGAAGCCCTTTGCCTCATCGATGTTCTTTTCTAGCATGTAGCCGGCGCCTATTCCCAGAATCACCTTGTCACCGCCCAATATCCTGCCTTTTGTGTAAGTTCCGTAGCCTATAGGAACAAGAGTGTCCCTCTCCTTTATCATGTCCATGTCCTCTAGCGTTTTGAGAGCGGTGTCAAGCTGCTTTAGCGTGTCTGATCTGTTGCTCAGCTCCTGCGCCAGCATCATGTACTGGTTCTGGTAGACCTGCTGCAGGTACCTGAACTCCTCTATAGTAGTCGCCATTGGACGCGATTCCTTTGGATTCTTCTCTCCTGCCATCGAAACGCCTATGCTTTATTTTTATTGACTTCTACCTTTATTATGCTTATCTGCTCCTTTCTTACGCCGTTCGTAGCTCCTATCCTTACCATGGCTAACTCCTTGGCATGCTTCTCCGACTTCGCCTCTATTTCTATCTTGAACGGCCTTGGGTCTGCCCTTCCGGCTGTTCCTTCTATGATGAATTTCATTATAACACCTTAATCGCTAATGTTAAGTCCGTCTGCTATTCTCGTGAGCTCGTACCCTGTTGTGTCGTCGCCAAGCACCACGCCGCGCGAATTGCCTACCGCTGCCAGACCTATGCTGAGCGAACCCGTGTTCGCCGTTGTCCTTACGGAATCGAAGCCTATGATCTTATCAATCGACTCCTTTTGCTCGTCAGTTGCCCTGTTGCTTATCACAAATCCCTTGTTCGTCAGTATGTTGTTGGCGCCTATCGTCTTGAATCCGCCTATCGCGCCGTCCAATACTTCTACATTAAGCACATCGCCTATCTGCTTTCTTTCTTTTGCACCGTATTCCGGATTCACTACTGCAATCTTGTCATTTGCAAGTATGTCATTGCCAAGTGCGTTGAGATTGCTGTCTATGACCTCTATGTTTATGTCCAGTTTCTGGTCCATCAGCCTCTTCAGTTCGTAATCTTCTATGATATTTGAAACTAGGAGCCCGTTCGAATTCGCCTTTAGGAAAAGGCCGACAAGATTTGTGCCGAATATAGAAAGTTCTACTGTCTTTACTCCAAGCGTGCTGGCGAGGAGCTGCTTGCCCTTCCAATGTATGCCGCTGCCGAAGAATACATGCTTGTCGCTGGCCGTGGCAAAGCAGCCAACGTAATCGCTACCATCGATAATACACTTAGCGACTCCCATCTTCTCACTAATAATCAGAATGCTGTCCTTAATTCTTTTCTGTCTTCTGCTGTGCGGGCTTTTGCTCCGCAGGCAGCGCTTTTGGTTGTGGCGCCTGCGCCGGCTTGTCCTCTTTCTTCTTGAACTTTATGAGAGGCTGCTTTGCTGCCTTTGCCGCCTCGGCGGGAGCCTTTGTCTCTTCCTTCTTGACCGCAAGGTCCTCGAACGGAAGAACGTCTGCGGTATCCGTTCCTATCTTCACCCTAAGCTTGACCGGCACCATTGTCCTTGAATACTTCTTGAAAATAAGCGCGTTGAGGTTGTAGCCGATCCTTATGTTCTCTGGTTTTATCTTTGTGTAGTGCGAGACCCTGTCCCTTATGTACTTGACAGCCTTCCTGGCCCTCTTTGACCTAGGCTGGTTTACAAGGTATTTCCTTACGCCTATTGTGAGTATCCTATCTGCCATTTCATTCATCCTTCAATCTCATTTTAGACCTTCTCCAATCTCTCTTGAACGTGTTTTGCTGCAGCCTCTGGTGCGTGCGCAGCCTTGTCAGTAACGGCATCCTTCTTGATTGCCTTATCTTCTTGCCGAGCCTTCTCTTGAAGTACTGTGTCTTTTTTGTCATGCGATCATTTGTGACTATATTCTATCTTTGTATCCGGTCTGTATGTGACTTTTTCCAGTATCTGAAGCAACTGCGCTTCTGTCAGCTTTCCCTGTATCCTGTTGCTCTGTGCAAGCGAGATTACCAGATCTACAAGCTGCGAATAAAGATCCGCATTTGAGATCCTTATGTTCATCAGCCTGTCATAAGCCGGCTGCTCCATCAACTTCTTCAATATCTCTTTCTTCTGCTGCTCCATTTGCTGCCTTTTCAATTGCTCTATCAAAACCTTTCGCAACCTTTTCTGGTTTTGTTGGTCTTCCTCTTCCGGCATTGAATTGCACTTGTTAATCCTTCTTTAGCTCCTTGGCTATCTTGTCAAGGAATGATTTGCCCTGAGGGGTTATAACCCTTCCCTTCTTTGTCTTCTTGACGAGGCTTGCCGCTTCCAGAGCCATCAATGAATCGCGAATTATGCTGCCTCCAGCCTGTTGGTGGTGGTGCCTGTGCACCGTGTGGCCCTTGCTGCTGCCGTATCTTGTCCTTAGTCTTGATACGCCTACTGGCCCGTTTACATATACTTGTCTCAGTATCGACGCGCTTCTTACATACCAGAAATCTGGGTCAAGTGGCGGCCTCTCCTTATTTGAGCCTGACTTAACATAGTTCACATAATCAGGCTTCTTTATCTTGTCCTTGAGACGCTGGGCCGCCAAGCTAACCAAGTCTGAGCCCTTGACGTCGAATGTATTAGCCATTAAACTACCTGAATAAGAGCAGAAGAATTAGCCCTTCTAAGCACTACTATTATGTCGAAAACCTATTAAAAGGTTTGTTTGTTGCGTAACGCAGAAAGCTATAAATATAGAGTCGGACTGATGCTGTGCAGAGGTGTGATATATGGTAGGAAGAATGCATGCTGAGGGGGACGCAGTTGCTGCTCGAAAAAGCTTACAGGAGACGGCACTACCTGCTTACAAATGGACATTTATTGGAAATGCGATTAATATAGATGCACTGACGCTTTCGCAGGAGAAGGCACTTAAGAGTAAAAGAATGTCTTCGTTTTTCTTCAATATGGGCGGGTATTCGAAAGGAACGCCAACGAACCGTCTTGCAAAAGCTTATGCACATGCAATAAAGGAAAAGTTTGGAGACCAGATAGATGAGAATACTATATTATACGGGATACCGGAAAAGGGTGTCGGATTTGTAGGGGCAGTTGCATCTGAACTCGCTGAACTTGGAGTTGAGGCTGGCTGGTGCTTCTCAAGAAAAATGCCGAAAGATTATGGTGATGCAACAGGTAAGCCCACGGATTTTGTGGGGCAAAAACCCAAAGCTGGCGATAAGGTAATATTACTTGATGATGTACTTACAACCGGTGAAACTAAGGAGGAAGCAGTAGCAACAATAAGGAAGATTTCTCTTGATATAAAGATAATAGGATTGGTGATTGCACTCGATAGGCAAGAAGTTGGCCTCGATGGTAAAACTGCCGTGAGCACTTTTGAGGAAAAGAATGGAATACGAACAGAATCGATAGTAAATGCCTCTGACATCAACACTTATCTTGTAGAGGAGCTTGCAAAGCCAGAGGCTGTGCGCAATTCCCGAGTAACAGAAAAGGTCGTTTTAGATTTTCAAAGCTACATTAGGGCGTATGGGTCGGAAGAGGCGATAAAAGCGATAGGGGTCAAACTGCAGCCGCCAATCTTCCAGGAGCAGTATGGTGTTATACCTGCGTGTGATGGTCTGACTATTGAGGCATTCCGCGATCTTGTTGCAAAAACGCGCAATGTGAAGGGGATAGTTGCCTATAAGGTAGGCGCCGACTTGATTAACCAGGTAGGCTTAGCTGCTATTGCACAGGCAGCAGGGCCTGAGGCTACGCTGATAGTAGATTGGCAAAAATGGGGAGGGGATATTCCGGATATGAACTTGAATTTCATAAGGGCTGCGAAGGCCGCAGGAATAAAACTTTTGATTAATTTCCCACATTCCGGCCCAGAAACGCAGCGTTCGGCAGTATATAGGGCGCTGCAAGAAGGCGTAACAATAATCGGAGGGGCTTGGATGACCCATCCCGGCTTTGAAGCACCGATCGGAGCATTTAGCGAGGAATACCTTCTTAATGCATATAGGATTTGGGCTAGGTCCGGAATAACTACATTTGTAGTGCCAGCCACAAAACCAGAAGCGGTAAAGAAGATAGTAAAGGCAATAGAAGAGGAATATGAGAAGCTCGGACTACCAGAGATACAATTGACATTCACCTCACCAGGTATAGGAGCACAAGGTGCTGACGTAAAGGTACTCAAAGATGCTATTGGACCACGCCATAAGGTCTTTGCTATAGAAGGCAGGGCAATAATGACGCAGTCTACTCCAGAAGCATCGCCAGATATAGCAGTAAGGGCACAAGCAGCGGTAGAAAAGCTCAACAAGATTATGACGCCAGTAGAAATTAGAGCGGAAGCATAGTTTAGAAACCAAGTGCTTTGATAGTGAACCTATGGTGAAAATGAGAACTGTGCCCGGACCAATAGGTATGCATGGCCCGTCCACTAATGAAAGGCCGGTAGAAGTTATGTGGAGAGTGGCACATGCTATAGCAGAAGCAAACGAGAGCGGCGCACCGATAAGTTTAAGCATGCTCATTGCTCGTTTTGAAGCTGAAAAGTTTGGAAGTAGAGAGGAGGTACAAGAAGGCCTGGCCCTTTTGAGGAGCGGAACTGTGCCATTGACAGTTCAAGAGGGCATACGTGTGATAAAGGCAGAGGGTTTAGTGAAGGAGGTGGAGGAAATAGATCTGGGAAATGGAACTAAAGAGCCTAAATTAGTAATCCCAGAAAATTTAAGGCCTTTTATCAGGAAAGCGCCGAGTTATCCAGATAGAATTTATTACATTGCGTGAGCACACACTATACGTCATTTCTTATACAGCTTAAAATTCGTGGCTCTTATCGCGTCTTCGAAAATATCCATTCCTTTTTCTAGGTGCTCCTTAGAGATTGTCAATGGTGGTATAATCCTTATTGAAGAAGTGCCTGCAGGAAGCATGAGCAGCCCGTTGTTGAAACATGCTTCGATTACCTCTGCGCTCTCCTTTGCTGCCGGCTCCTTTGTCCTCTTGTCTTTTACAAGTTCAGCCGCAAGCATCATACCCAAGCCCCTTACGTCTCCAATTATCTCGTAGTTCTCCTTCATCCGCTCCAGCCTTTTCATCAGGTACTTGTTCTTTTCCTTCACCATCCTCTCTATGCCCTTCTTGTTTCTCTTTACATAGTTCAGAGAGGCATTTGCAGCTGCCATGGTCAACAGGTTCCCGCCGAATGTGCCGGCATGCGATCCCTGCGGCGTGTCGCCCAAAGAGCTTCTTGCAATTGTCGCGCCTATAGGAAGGCCCCCACCTAACGCCTTTGCCATCGTGTAGATATCAGCAGTAACTCCGAAATTATCCAGTGCTAGGAACTTGCCTGTCCTGAAGTAGCCAGCTTGGACCTCGTCAGATACGAGAAGTATATCATTCTCGCTTGCAACTCTCCTCAATTCCTTCATAAAAAGTTTGGGTGGCACTATGTAGCCGCCCTCCCCCTGTATCGGCTCTACGAATATTGCAGCTACCTCCTTGCCGGAATACTCCTTGCCTAAAATGTTCTTTTCTATGTGCTCTATGCATGCGACTGCGCATTCGTCCGCGTCGCTTGTGTTGAACTGCGGCCTGTATGGATTCGGGTAGATTGCATGCACAATATTAGGAAATGGCCCGAAATGTGCCCTATGCACGGTCCTTGTTGCTGTCAATCCGAGTGATCCTAGTGTCCTGCCGTGGAATGCACCATAGAAACCTATCAGATAGCTCTTCTTTGTGAATAGCTTTGCAAGTTTTATTGCGTCTTCATTTGCTTCTGTACCCGAATTGGAGAAGAACACGCGGCCGAAGCCGTTTGGCATCATGCTTAGGAGGTTTTCTGCGAACTTGACAGGCAGTTCCGAGTAATAATCCAGAAATGCAGCGTGCATCAGCTTGTCAACCTGCGCCTTTACTGCCCTGCGTATCTCTGTGTTGCCGTTCACGCCGAAATTGTAGACGCTGATGAAGCTTGAGAAGTCTATGAACCTGTTGCCCTCTATGTCGTATGCAAAATCCCCCTCTCCCTTCGCCGCTACGAACGGAAAATGCTCCCTTGTAGTTGTAAACATCACTTTCTTGTCCCTTGCTATGACGTTTTTTATCTTTTTTGTTATCTTTATCATTCTTCCACACCCATCTTATATCTGGAATAGTTTATCAATGCTGCGAGCGACCTGGCTGCTGATGTTGGCGAATCATAAACAGGTACTCCTGAATTTCCCATCTCAACCACATGCGCCATAGTATAGGCACCGCCGGTGCTAACGACAACCATTGGCTTTTTCTTTTTTGCAGAGAAGTTTGCTAGCATCTCAACGACTTTTTCGTCGATTCCTGGAGTCTGGAACAGGGCTATGACCAGGAATGCATCAATCCCGGGGTCATTATCGAACACTTCCAGGGCCGCTGCATAATCCTTTTCTGTCGCTTCTCCGCTCATGTCGAAAGGCATGCGTATGTTCACGAATGAGGGCATTATCTTCCTTAGCGTCTTTTGCGATTCCTTTGACATTTCAGCAAGCTTCAGGCCATTTTGGTATAGTGCATCGGTTGCAAGCACGCCGTGGCCTCCGCCGTTTGTCAGTATTGCAATCCTGTTTCCCGTGGCCAGTGGCTGCGTATCAAATATCTTTGCAAAATAAAGCAAATCATTGAGGTCCCGTCCTACTGAGAAGCCATATTGCCTAAACACGGCTTCGTATGCCTGGTTGTCTCCCGCCAGTGACGCTGTGTGTGAATGCGCTGCTCCTGCCCCCGCATCGGTGACTCCGCCCTTTATTATCACAACCGGCTTAATCTTCGTTGCCTTCTTTGCAACCTCTATGAACGCCTTGCCTCTCTTTACTCCTTCGATGTAGTAGATTATCACCTTTGTCTGCTCGTCATGAGCCAGATAGTTCAAAATGTCAGCTTCATCGACAACTGATGCGTTTCCATAAGAGATGAACTTAGACATGCCAAGGCCCTGCCCGCTTACAAGGTCGAGCACTGTACTGCCTACGGCGCCGCTCTGCGACGCGAAGCTTATGTTTCCCACTTTTGGCCTGTCAATCTTGTAAGTGGGGAGAAAGAGCGTGTCATTCCTCGCCCTTGTGTCCATCACGCCAAGGCAGTTTGGCCCGATTGTTGGAATATTATACTTGCGCGCAGCCGCAACTAGCTGGTCCTCAAGCTTCTGATTGCCTACCTCTGCAAATCCGCTGCTCACTACCACTATGCCTTTTACGCCTGCCTTTCCGCATTCTTCTATAGTGGATGGAACGAACTCGGCGGGTATGGCTATAACTGCAAGATCTATAGGTTTCTTCACGTTCAGTATGCTCTTGTACGCTTCGCAGCCCATTATTTTGCCTTCAGCGGCTATGTTTATCGGGTAAAGTGAGCCCTGGTAACCGACGTCCAGATAGTTCTTCATTATTACGTAGCCCACTTTCGCAGGATTTTCAGACGCGCCTATTATAGCAACGCTCTTTGGGCTCAGTATGTAAGATAATTCTGCGTATTTTCTATTCTCCTGCTTTGGTTTTGGCATTTGAGCACTATTTCAATATTCTTATGTCTACCGCATCGTAGGTCCCGTCATGAAGTATCAATGGATTTAGATCCAGTTCGGTTATGTTGTTTTCAGAGAGCATTTTTGAGACTTTGATGAGTAGCGATTCTAGGAGCTGCTCTCCCTTTTCGTCCGGTGCAAGCACCTTCTTTGATTTTAATTGGTTGATCATCGTCCTTGCATCGTATTTGCTTATCGGGCATACCCTTAGTGCAAAGTCCTTGAATATCTCTACATATATCCCGCCCAGGCCTATGAGAATCAGCTGGCCGAATTGCCCGTCTACCTTTCCGCCTATTATGATCTCGATGCCGTTCTTGACCATATGCTGCGCCTGTATCTTGTATGGTCTGAACTTCTGCGCACGCTTTGAAAGCAACTTGTATGCAGCCGCAATGTCCTGAGGAGTATTGAGGTTCAGCTGTATCAGCCCGCTTTTTGTTTTGTGGAGCGCTTTATTTGATATCGCCTTGAGCACTATCGGCTTCCCTGCAGCGAACTTTACAGCATCTTCTGCACTTGAGATGTACTTGTTGTCTACGGCCCTTATCCCATATCTCTTAAGCAGAAGATTCGCCTTGCTGTATTCCATAAGACTAAGCATGTATTCCCCTCTCTCAATATTACCTTTTGATTAGATGCTGATGAGATGCGCATAATACGCGTAGCCTGCTGCGATTATGATTATGATGATTATTACTATCAAGATGTAGAGCAGCTTGTGGCCTTTCTTCTTCTCGGGCATCGCTCCGCCCTCCATCTTTGGAGGCATCGGTGCAGTTGGCTTCATGCCGCTCGGTTGCGGTTGTGGTTGCGGTGGTGCCGGAGGCGTGCCCTGCTGCTTCTGCCCGAGCATCTCCGGAGGCTGCATCATTATCGATTTCGTGACTGTAGACTGGCCCATCACTGCACTAGGAGCCGGCTGCGGCTTCATTGGCATGCCTGCCTTCGTCTGTGCGAATCCCTTCTCTGTGAGCATCATGCTTACTGTGCCGTTGACAAGCTCGTAAGTCGCATAATCCGTTTTCGACAGCCTATACAGGTGCATTGCAAGATCTCTCGGCCTTACGTTGACCGCAGCCCCTAGGTCTTCCGGTGTGTTCTTGCCCTTTTGGATCTGTGTAAGTATCTCAAGATCGAGATGGTCGAAGTCCTGCTCTGCCTTCGAGTCTGCCTCTGCTATCAGCTGCTTGCCCGTATCTGTGACCGTTATGGGGTTTTGGTCCGGCATTGCAGTGCTGAGGGTGATGAGCTTCTTTTGCTGCAGCGTTCCCAGAACCCTTGCGCCGTCAAAGAACGAGGAGTTTATCAGTCCACCGTATCTCTCTACCGTAATCCCCGGCTTTATCTTGACGAGGGAAACCAAATCAAAAAACGTGACTTCGTCTGGCATAAAATCATCCGTGGTGAATACGCTTGGATAAGAATCTTTATATACATTATTAATTAAGTTAAATTGACCAGGACGAAAACGTGTTTTTGATGCAGCTGAAATTCTACGGCGGAGCCCAGGAAGTAGGCAGGTCTGCCATACTGCTCAAGGACGACAGGAGCATAATGTTCGACTATGGGATAAAGATCGACCATAAGATAGACTACCCCACAAGCATACCGAATGTCGATGCGCTTGTGCTGAGCCATGCCCACCTTGACCACAGCGGCTTCACGCCAGGGCTCTATACAGAGATGAATATACCGACCTTTGGTACCGCCCCGACATTGAGATTATCGAACCTGCTGCTTGACGATTCTGTAAAGATCGCGAAGAAGCAGCACACCGCGCCCAGGTTCCACAGGAAACAGCTGAATGAGTTTGTCGATAAGTACAACGCCCTCGATTATCACAACAAGGTGCATTTTGGGAATTTCGATCTTGAGTTCTTTGATGCGGGGCACATAAGCGGCAGTGCGGTAACGCTTGTCGAAAGGGCGCTGGGAAAAGATTACAAGAGGATTGTTTATACCGGAGATTTCAAACTGCAGGAGCAGGGACTGCACCGCGGCGCGGAGGTGGTCAAGAGCGATTTGCTGATAACGGAATCCACATATGCGACTAGGGAGCACCCCAATCGCGATAAATCGGTAAGGGAATTCATAGAGAAGATCAAGGAGATCGTGGATAACAAGGGTACAGCGTTGGTGCCTGCCTTTGCCGTTGGCAGAAGCCAGGAGATACTGCTCATGCTTCACCAGAACGACCTTACCAGATACACATACATAGACGGGATGGTAAAGGATGCGACCTCTATAGTGCTGAACTACTCGAAATTCATACACAATGCCGATGCACTGGCAAAAGCATCTAGGGAGGCAAGCTGGATAGGAGCCAGGAGCGAAAGGAAGCACGCGCTTGAGGGCCCATCGATCGTACTGACTACCTCTGGTATGCTGAATGGAGGGCCGGTGCTCGATTACATAACAAAGCTGAACAGGAATTCGCATATTTTCCTGACGGGGTACCAGCAGGAGGGCACGAATGGCAGGACTCTACTCGATACCGGCATTATACATCTGGAAGGGCAGAAGAAAAAGATAACTACGCCTGTGAGTTTCCACGACTTTTCCGCACATGCGGGGAAGAGCGATCTGTTCGAATACGTGAAGAAGAGCTCGCCAAAAGCTGTGATCTGCGTCCATGGAGACCCAGAAAACGCGAAGACGATGGCAGAATCCCTAAAGCTGGAAGGATATGACGCCTACGCGCCAAAGATAGGAGATACAATAAAGCTGCCTGATTAAGGAATTGCTACTTTCTGCCCCTCCATCCAAACAGAAACATTAATATTATCACTGCGGCTAGCCATGTGTAAAAGTTATACTGTATGCTCAGGCCGAAGAGCGTATTTAGTGCCCAGATAAAAACCCACGGTATGACATAAGCGCCGATTATCACTGCGACTATTCCACCGATTATTATTACCGGCGCCCATGCGCCGTTCTTCTTCAAGAAACTTCTGAATCCTTTAGATGCCATAAAATCACCTATCTGCTATTAGGAGGGATTTATATCTTTAAATAGCACCGTGCTGATGCTCAGATCAGAAAGGTTTAAATATGTTAATGTCCTATAATGTTATAACATTATATAACATTGATGAGCGTATGGCGGAGAAGAGAAAGTACACAACGATAACTATACCTGCACCTTTATTCGCAAAGATAAAGGAGGAGATAAAAGATACGGGTTTCTCGTCGGTATCCGACTACGTGACTTTCATACTTAGGGAGACCGTGATAAAGATAAGGGACAAAGGCAAGAGCGGGGACAAGGATGCGGTAATCTCGAAGCTCAAGGCGCTCGGATATATGTGATTTTATGGTTGAATCAAAAGAAATTGTTGGCTTAGCCGACAAACTTTGGAAGGACAAGAGTGAGAAAAGCTGGGAAGCTTTCGCAAAGGGGCTTGGAAAAAGCGGCATCAGGTATTACAGAGTAGTGTTCGCGAATGAGGGGAAGCTCAACAAGATGCAGGACATTACAAAATCGTTCGCAGAGCTTTATGATGCGAAATACAAGCTGGTGACAAAGGTGCCGATATTCAAGAAGGAGGGCAAGAAGGTCAGTGGCGCGACGATATACCTGATGGGACTGCAGGTTTACAACAGGTGATATTATGATAAAACAAGATCTCAAAGTTTTGGAGGAAAAGAGCATATACGTCATAAGGGAAGCGAAGCTCAAGTTCAAGAACGTGGCTGCGCTCTGGAGCATGGGCAAGGACTCGACAACGATGCTTGCACTTGCCAGGAAGGCGTTCCTGGGAAAGGTGCCATTCCCAGTAATTCACATAGACAACAGCATCGATTTCCCTGAAACATACAAGTTCAGGATGGACCTGGCCAAGAAGTGGAAGCTGAATCTGATAGTCGCACCGAGCGAGATAAAGCCAGACCTTGTCGGCTCAGCATGCTGCGGCAAGAACAAGCCAGAGACGCTCAAGAAGATAATGGACAAGTACGGATTTGATGCGCTTATCGTCTCGATAAGGAGGGACGAGCACGGGATAAGGCGCAAGGAGAGATATATGAGCCCGAGGGACAAGGACTTCAAGTGGGACTACAAGAACCAGCCCGCGGAGCTCTGGGACGATTATTCATCAAAGCTCGACGCAAAGGGTCACGTGAGGGTGCATCCGCTGCTGGACTGGAACGAAATTGACATCTGGAGCTACGTCAAGCAGGAGAAGATACCTGTGAATCCGCTTTACTTCTCTAGAAACGGCTATAGGTATAGAAGCCTTGGGTGCACGCACTGCACTATTCCACTGAAGTCCAACGCAAAGAATGTCGATGACATAATAAAGGAGTTGGAGACGACAAAAGAGGAGGAGCGATCGGGCAGAAGCATGGACAAGGAGAGGGAATATGTCATGCAGAAACTCAGGGCGCTGGGCTACATGTGAGTGAGGGTATGCTAGTAAAAACGTATTTCGCTGCTGGGGCACAAGGACCACGGAAAGTCCACACTTGATAGGCAGCCTGCTCATGGAGACAGGCTCTGCCACGCAGGTGAGGATCAAGGAGGCCCAGCAATGGAGCAAGAAACTCGCACAAGAAATTCGAGCCCGCGTTCATCCTTGACAGCTTTGCGGAGGAGAGGGAGCAGGAGATGACTTATGACACTACTAGGGCGGAAATCAAGTACAAGAACATCGCATTTGCATTCATCGACGTCCCGGGGCATGAGGAACTGATAAAGAACATGATCAGCGGCGCATCCTATGGTGAGATTGCGCTGCTGCTCGTGTCGGCAAAGAGCGACGAGGGGATAAGGCCACAGACCAAGAGGCATGTCTTCATCGCGAAGATGCTCGGAATAAACACGCTTGTAGTTGCAGTCAACAAGATAGACACTCTAAGGTACAGCGAGAAACGATACGAATCGATAAAGGAGGGATTGCTAGAGTATCTGAAGAATATTGGCTTTGAAGAAAAGAACATATCCTTTGTGCCAATATCTGCGTATACGGGGGATAATCTTGTGAAAGCATCGAAGAAGATGCCGTGGTATCATGGTGACACGCTCATGTCTGTGCTTTACAAGGCAGCGAAGCAAAAAAACACTGATAATTACAACAAGCTCAGGATCGTGGCTCAGGGAGCGATAGAGGCGCCAGACGTAAGAGTAGTTGGAAAGCTAATAAGCGGCACGATTAAGGTCGGAGACATGGTAAGATTGATGCCTATTGACATGGAGCTTGCGGTAAGATCGATATTTGTAAAGGGAACTAGGGTGAAATCCGCGTCTGTCGGCGAAAACGTTGCGTTGTCGTTCGATAGAAAAATTGGCCAAGATCCGAGGGGCATGGTAATATGCAACTTCGACGACAAGGATGCGCTGAAGAAGGAGGTCAGCGCGCTTGTGTTTTGCGTGGCCAGCCTGAAAAGAGGCTACAAGATAAAATTCAACGGCACTGATATCAGACCGATGACCTTTGATATGGTCAAAGGAGTAAACATCGAGACTGGGGAGTTGACACCTGATAGGATATTGGCTCCATTGAATGCCGGAATCGTCAATGTAAAGTTCGATACTGGCATCGTGGCCGAGAAATTCGACACGCTGAAGGAGTTGGGAAGGTTCCTGGTCTATAATGGAAGCGAGTTTGCAGCTATAGGAATAATAATGAACTGCTAGGCTATCGAGTCTATCGCATCCTTGTACCTTTTCAGCATCTTTTTTTCCGTGAATTCCTTTGTTATTGCTACTGACGCTGCTATTGTCTTCTCCCTGAATTTCTTGTCGCCGTACATTTTCTCTATAAGATGCGCAAGCTCATCTGAATCACCTGGCTTGAAGCTAGGTATCGGACCTATGCCCCTTATTTTCAGGTCATCGGTGTACGCATTCTTCGACAGTATCAACGGAAGGGAGTTTGCCGCGGCTTCCAGTATAACCAGGCTGAAGCCCTCCCACATTGATGGTAGTACAAATACATCAGAAACCTCGTATGCTGAATTCAATCTCTCTTCCGGAAGATTGCCTGCGAAGATTATCCTATGATCATCAGTGGCTAGCGTGAGATAGTCACTAAGCGAGGGTCCGCTCCCGACCAGAAGCAGTCTCATCTCCCTGTGCTTTACCTTTTTGAATGCCTCTATGAGCGTACTGATCCTTTTCTGGCGCTCGAACATCCTGCCAAGGTATAGAACAACAAAGTTATCCTCGCTGAGATTGTGCATCTTCTTGAACTTTGCCTTCTCCGGCTCGTTCTTCTTGACTGCAAGCCCGAGGCTGTTTGGTATGTAGGCGACATTCGGAGTGAATTCCCTCATTGCAGACAGTTGCACCTTGTTGAGCGCAACACACAAATCAAAGAAGCTGAAGAACTTTCTCTTTATCTCTTCGACGCTAGACCCGGCCAATCCAGTGCCCACGGTCAACGGTATGCTCTCTTTGGAGAAGTATCCTGCAGTATCTACGGTTGAAATGCTGCCGTGATCAACATATATGGACTTGAACTTCAGCCCCTGCCCCTTCAGGTAGTTCAGGAGCGGGAAATCTGCCAGCGAATTTGATATTATTACATCTGGCGCTATCTTGCTGATTGCTTCGTTCTCCCCTTTGCTGACCCCGAACCATTTCATCCTGCGTACAAATACAAGGTTGTAGGCCAGCCTCATTATCCTCAGCTCTGATATCTTGAGCTTTCTGGTTTCGGTGCCAACCGGCGCAGTCTTTTTCAGGATTATTTTGTTCGGTCCCTGCGCATTTATGTAGCTTGTCTCATATCCGAGATAATAAGTCCTGAGATTCTTCTTGAGTCCCTTGAACAGTTGTGCCACAACACGTGCCTCGCCTCCCACCTTGTTCGTCCTTGAGGCAAGATCCATTATCAAAATCTTCATTTGATCAACTTATCATGAAAATTTCCTTCTGCGCGGCCTGTCATAAGCCCTCAGCTTCGCTGCGTCTATGCCTTCCACCATCTTTATGTTCGCAGGTATCCCGAAGCTCTCCGAATACACTACCTTGTTGTTGAAATTCGCGAACGCGTTCCTGTTCTCCTTGAGCACGTCAGATATGAAATTCCTGACATTGACAAGGGATGAGACGCCAAGGTCCTTTGGCTGCACGAAATCCCTGCCTGGCGCCCTTACCGCCATTGGTATTTTCGTCACCTCGTCATATAGCACGGTACCGTGCCCTATGAATCCGTGCTCGTTGAAACCCTGGCCGTGGTCGCTTGTGAGCATTACCAGCTGGTTTGTGCCATACCTGTCTATTATGTCGCTGATTATCTCCACTCCGTAGTTGTACGCCCTGAGCGATGCTTTTGTGTACAGCCTTTTCCACTCCTTTATCACGCCCGGTTCCGGCTTTTTCTTCATGAACGGAGTTGACCAGTTGAAGTCCTTGCCCTTTTTGCCTATGTACGGATCGTGCGCCTCCATTATGTTGATGAACATGAAGAACGGCCTCTTGAATTCGGTGTTTTTTACGGTCTTCACTATGTTCTTGCCCCCTTTCTCTATAGGCCATCCATCTATCAGCTTGGCCCGCGCCTTCTTTGCAGCCGATTGCAGCGTAGCCGAGAACACGGACGGTGCCTCCAGTATGAGGTTTGGATCCTCGTTCAGTATCGCAAATGCTATCCTGCTCACGTTGTTGCCATACCTCTCCCTGTATGACGCGATCTTCGGCCTTAGCTTGACCGGGATCTCGATTACATGGCCGTATATGTCCGTAAAATATGATTCCTCCTTGAAGTCGTCGAATTCGTCGAACCCGTATATCGGGTGCACGTATGGGTTTGCGGATATCGCATATGTCTTGTATCCCTGTCTGGAAAGGTCGCTGATGAAGGTCGGCGTCTTCAGCTTTATCTTTTCTATGTCGAGCGACTTTATCTTCGTTGTTTCGTGCGCCCCGTGCTCACTCGGGTACATTCCTGTAAACAAAGAAGCGTGGGATGGCAGCGTCCATGCGGATGGTGCGATGCAGTTGTTGATGAACGAGAATCCCAGGCTCTGCAACCGCCCGTGCTTCCGCTCCAGTTTTGTAAACTCGTCAAGCCTCAGCGTGTCGAGCACTATTATAGTTATGTTTGGGCCTCTCATTCCGCACACTAGGATAAGCTATCAAATCCTATTTCTTTAAACCTATTGTCTACTGCTTTATGTCGAGGAAGTCCAGATACGCCTCGAACGTCTCTGGCTTTTTGAGATCACGTAGATGTTTCCTCGCCTCGGAAACGTAGCGGTTGTTCAGCCTTATTGCATGCTCAAGGGGATTCGTTGCGCCCTCGTTTGCGAAAACGGCCACTATGTTGGGCCTGAACGTCGTTTTATCTGGATTTTGCCCGGCGCTTGACTGCTCGGCGTGAAGCACGTTCAGTATGTCGTTCTTCAGCTGGAAGGAGAAGCCCATGTTGTAGCCTATTTCGTACAGTGTCCTTTCCGCGCTTCTGTCCCCTGCATATGTTGCCGGGGCGCTTGCCGCGACGGCCATGAGCGACGCGGTTTTCAACCTTATTATCTCCATGTATGCCGAACGCGTCGGCACCGCCTCCTTCGACTGGTACTCCGCGTCGAGATGCTGGCCCTCCGCCATGTCAGATGCCGCTCTTGAAGCATTACCGACTACGCCTTGGCCATATGGCAATGAAATTCTTATAGAAAGCGCTATGTCTGCCACCATGGCGAGATCTGCAGTATTCCTACCGTACACAACATGCACCGCGGGTATGCCACGCCTGACCCTGTCCTGGTCTATCACGTCATCCAGTATCAGGGACGACACATGCAACACCTCTATCCCTGCGCAGAGCTCGATGAACTGATTAAGATCAAGGCCGAGCGTGAGCGCGGAGCTGAGTATGAGACCTGATCTGAACAGCTTGCCCGGTTGTTTAAGCAGATGGACTGCGGGTTCGTAAAGCCTGTTGACCCCCAGCTCTTCTGGCCCGATGCTGGTAAGCCGCCTTTCCACCTTGACCAAAGCCTCGCTTATCTCCTTGGGAACAAGAACCTCAGTGCTAACCTTCACTGCAGCCGCATTTTTTCTAGCCATTGCAACCAAATCCCCACCTTATCAGAGTATGTCGAGCGCAGCGAACATCACGGGGAGTATTATGGTGGCATCGCCGTCGATTGTGACATACTTTGCCTTCTCTTTGACCTTGCCCCATGAGACTGCTTCTGTAAGCCTCGCACCCGACAAACTTCCATCATATTGCGATGCAGTAGTTATATAAACGGCATAGTCGAGTCCGCCCTTGAACTGGTTCCACCAGATTACATGGTGCTTGCTTATCCCACCGCCTATCATCAGCGCCCCTGTCACCTTGTTGTCGAACGGGATGTCGCTGAGTATCCTTTCGTCCTTGAGCACGTTGAGCTTGAAGTCGTGATCTTGTGAAAAGATGGTGAGCTGTGTGCCGAATGCGCCGTCTACTATACCGGGGCAGAACACAGGAACCTTGTTCAGGTATGCCTGCCTCAGTATCGAGCCTGGGTCTTTCATTCTCTTCCCGAATTCGTACGCGATTTCGCTCGGGCTGTACTCCATCTTGTAATCCTTTGCGTGGTATATGTCATTCATTATCTCGTTGAATGCGGTTTCAAGCTTCATTCCGTATTCCTCTTTCTCTATGAACACGTTTCCTAATCGGTATATGCCTTGCTTGTGCAGAAAATTGTCATCTACTTCAAACGTGCCGACATTGTACACGCCATTGTTTGCCCTTGCTATGTCGTGGTCAAAGGTACCGCATGTTGTGATTATCGCATCGAAGTGCTTTACCGAATCCGCAAGTACGCCCCTTAGCCCGGTCGAGACCAAAGCTGCTGGAAATGAGAGGAAGTTGTACGAATCCTTGTCGGAGAACATCCTGTCCAGTATTTTTACGCCGTTTACCATGTGCTGCGCTGAGAATCCGCCGATTGCGTCCATGGATTTGATCAGCTCCGCTACTTTCATTCCCTTTTTGAGCTTTATGTCGCGCACTTTATTTCCAAGAATTGACTTTTTTGATACCATCAAATCGCTCCTCTCGCTCGTTTCCACTAATTAATCTATTGCAATAGCTTTTTATCCTTTTGTAGATATATAGATAGGACCTTACACGACTGGTAATCGCATGGCACCTACATTGAGCCCTGACGATGAAGAGATACTTCACTTCATTGAAAGTGCAAAACCCAAAATTTATGTTGTTGGAACTGGAGGCAGCGGCAGCAACACAATAACAAGACTTGCAGGGATAGGCGTACAGGGCGCCACGCTCATCGCAATGAACACCGATGCTCCGCATCTTGTGAAGACAAAATCCGAAAGGAAGCTTCTTCTGGGAAAGAAGCTTACGAAGGGCCTCGGGGCTGGGAGTGATATCAGGGTTGGAGAAGAAGCTGCCAATGAAAGCAAGGATGAAATAAAGCATTTGCTCAGCGACGCGCAGCTTGTGTTTATCACATGCGGGCTTGGAGGAGGAACCGGCACCGGATCAATCAGCACAATTGCGCAGCAGGCCAGGGATGCGGGTGCGCTCACAGTTGCGATTGTCACTTTGCCGTTCTCGAGCGAGGGCAGGACAAGAATGAGGAATGCGATGGAAGGCCTTTCAAGACTGAAGAAGATGACAGACACTACGATAATAATTCACAACGACAAACTGCTTGCCGTTGCTCCGGATCTTCCGCTCAACATGGCATTTAGGGTATCAGACGAGGTGCTCGCAGGCGCAACAAAGGGCATAGTGGAGATGGTGACAAAGCCGGGGATGGTAAACATAGACTTTGCAGATTTGAGAAGTGTGCTGAAGGATGCGGGTTACGCGGTAATAGGCTCAGGCGAGGGAGTTGCGACAAACAACGGCAGGAGCAGGGCGATGGTGGCGTTAGAGAATGCGGTAAAGAGCCCGATGCTGGACGCGAATCTCACCACTGCACGCAAGGCGCTTGTCAACATAGTTGGCGGAGAAAGCCTCACGCTCCGTGAAGCTGAATCGATATTCCAGGACGTAGCCGGGAGGATAAGCGGGGATGCGCTGCTGAAGTGGGGCGCAAGGATAGACCCAGAGATGCAAAAGGAGTCGCTTAGGATAATGCTCGTGGTTTCTGGCGTAGAATTCCCAGAATACAGCGAATCCGGGCTTGCAAAAAAGATAAAGCAGAACGAGTCGATAGACCTTGACGAGGTATTTGAGGAAGAGATGAGCAAGGGCAACTTTACCAGCAAATAATTACTTCTTTTGTGGCTTTTCTGCGATTTTCGCTGTGGTTGCCGCCTTGATTTTTACTTCGCTTGTCACGAGTTTTCTGTTTATTTTCTTCCTCATGACTACATGATTCTGGAAGCAGCTGTTTGAGCAGTAGTATTCTATCGTCCCTATCCTATGGACATACATCATGCCCGTTCCTTTCTTCAATTCGCTTAAACAATAAGTGCATTTGACCATAACATCACTTTACTTTACCTTTATCTCACGTGCCTCTCTGCTTGTGTCAGGCAGCCTTATTATGTCACCGACCTTTGCTGGGCCGAGCATGTTCCTCCTTATTATCCTGCCCTTGTCCTTGCCCTCCATGATCTTGCATGATACGGTGTAAATCTCGCCGTAGATTCCTGTCTTTACGGTCTCGTTTATCTCCACTATCTCTGCAAGGAATCCGGAGAATATTGGCTGCTGGGGTTGCTCGTCTGCCATCTAGATCATCAGGCTGGGGCCTTCGCCTCTTCCTTCTTAGGCTTTGGCGCTGCCTTCTTTTCCTCCTTTGGCGCCTCTGGCTTTTGCCTCCTTGTGCTCTTCCTTCTTTGATGCGCCTGTTATCTTTGAAACAACATCCTTTATTGCGTTTGCCGCTGTTCCCTGAGTCTCTATAGCAACTGCAGCGCAAGGAACGCTCATTCCTATCGCCTTTCCAAGGTCGACCTTCTTTGGAACGTAGGAGTATGCAATCTTCTTCTGCTCGCAGAGCTTCGGTATGTGGACTACTACCTCTTCAGGCTCCACGTCCTCGGCAAGCACTACGAAAGTTGCGAGCCCTCTTTCTACGCTCTTCGTAACCTCGTTCGCTCCCTTTCTTACTGCCCCGCTCTGCTTAGCTAGCTGCAACGCTTCCAGCGTCTTCGCGACTACTTCATTCGACACCGTAAAGTTCACGTAAGATTTTGCCATATTATCACGTCAGTTTCCCTCATTCGTGGTTGGTTGCCCAACAATGAGAAATTAGACTGTAAGTGGTTATGTGTCGTGAATATATTTAAACCTTTTTGTATGGAGGATTAGTGGCAACAAAACAGGGGCATGTATAAATACTGCATTCAATTGAACTTTTCCTTGTGGGAGGATGGCGGAGAGGACCCGAGAGCGTAGGAATTGAACTACTCGTGGGAGGAGGGCCGTTGCGTGCTGATTTGTACGTGAGCAGTAGATTGCACGGAGAAAATACCATAGTCGCAAAAAAACGGATGCTGCGTGCGATTAGTTTTTTGAACAACCAGCACCATATCACCGTTCGGATTCATCCGGTCCCGCCGAGAGAGAATCGGCTCGAACTTGTAGTGGGGGAGCGTAGCGCTAGGGGCTTAAGGCAGATAAAGAAACTTGTAGAAATAGAGCGAAAGAGGCAGGAGGAGATTGAAAGTCATTACAAGCCTAGAACTCGCAGTGTTTGCCAGCAGTGGCTGCGTAGGCATGAACAAATTCCAGAAAGCACTAGGACTGGCTTTGGATGATTACTCCATGAACTGCTCTGGCTTTGGAGGCTCTTCGGGCTGTCCCTTCCTCTTCCTTATCTCCCTCACGATCTTGTTCTGCAGTTCTGTCGGCATGCTTCTCGTAGCCTGCAAACTCTGTGTACCAGATCGCCCTGCCCTGTGTCTCTCCCCTTATGTCGTTGGAGAATCCCTTTATGACCTCTGCAACTGGCATCTTTGCTATTATTGACACCTGTTCCCTGTCCTGGTTTATCGTGCCGATGACTCCCCTCTTCCCTTGTAGGAGAGTTATTATGTCAGACAGGTACTCCTGTGGTATGTTGACAGTGAAGTTCTGCTTTGGCTCGAGCAGGAACACTCCGGCAGTAAGCATTCCGGCGTATATCGCATTCCTTATGGCCGGGATTATCTGCGCTGGACCCCTGTGCACCGGATCTTCGTGGATAGTTGCATCCACTATGCTGATCATAACGCCGTTGCACTTCTCCCTTGCAAGAGGCCCGTCCTTCACCGCCTCCTCAAATCCGTCTATGAGCAGCTCCATGACTTCGTGCATGTACTGTACTCCCTTTGTCGTGTCGACTAGAACGCATCTGTTCGATATGTCGACAACTCCCTTTGCAGTTGGCCTGTCCAGCCCCGCCTTTATCATCGCCTCTATTGCCGCCTGCCCCTTTGGCTTGCCCTCCTTTATTGCCCCCTAGTCGATTGCCTCGACAAAAGCCTTCGGCAGCGGGCTCACATTCAACATAAAACTTCGAGTGCTTGTTCGGCGACTTTCCCTCTATCGGCCCAGCCTTGCTTCTCTATCGTTTCCTGATAAACGACTATCGGTTCGCTTGATATTATCGGCACCTTGAATTCGTCCCTTAGCTTTGTCTCTATTATCTCCAAGTGCAGCTCTCCCATTCCGCTCACAAGGTGCTCTCCTGTATCCTGGTCTATCCTCACCTCTATAGTGGGGTCTGCCTTTGAAAGTTCCCTAAGCGCCTCTATCAGCTTTGTTGTGTCTCTTGAATCCTTTGCCTCTATCGCCTTTGTGACCACTGGCTTCGAGTAGTGGGTTATCTGCTCGAACGGCTCTATCTCGTCTTCGCTTAGCGTATCGCCTACGTTTGCATCCTTCAATCCTATCAGTGCTGCTATGTTACCTGCCGGTATCTGCATCCACCAGCACTCTGTCAGGTGCCATGAACACGCCAACCTGCTGCAACCTTCCTGGGTTGTTCTGCCCTGATATGTGAAACTCCATTCCCTTCTTTACTGTTCCTGAGAACATCCTCGCTATGGCGATCTCGCCGCTGTGCTGGTCGTATGTTATTCCGAATACGACTGCATTCGTCTTTGCCTTCGCATCGACATCCATCATCGCCTTGCCGTCTGGGCTGTTCAAGTCTCCGTGCCAGAGGTGCGGTATCCTGTATCTCTGGGCCTCCTTCGGAGTTCGGAAGGTGCTCGATTATCATCGAGAGCACAGTCTCGTCTATAGGCGCGACCTCCTGCAGCTTCTTTTCGTCTCCCTTTGCCAGTCAATTCAAATATGTCCTTGAACGATGACCTTGTGCATTTCCATTGTTCTCTTTGATATCGCCCACTTCTCTGAGCGCAGATCCTATGGCAACGCTGTTAGCCTCTACGCTCACCTTCCATTTCTCTGCGAATTCCTACTGGCGCATACTGCTCTATCAGCTTGTTGACATTGTTTATCAGCGTAAGCAGGCGCTCGAACGTCTGTTCTGGTGTAAGCCTTAGTTCTGTAAGCAGCCTGTCGCTCTTGTTTATGAAAAGCACAGGCTTTGCCTTCTCCTTCATCGACTGCCTGAGCACTGTCTCTGTCTGCGGCATTATTCCTTCTACCGGATCCACAACAAGTACCACACCGTCTACCGCCCTCATCGATCTGGTGACGTGGCCGCCGAAGTCTACGTGGCCTGGCGTATCGATCAGATTTATTATGTAGTCCTTGCCCTTGTAAGTGAATCCCAGCGAGATCGCTGCTGATTTTATCGTCATCCTCCTGTCTTTTTCTATCGCTTCGTAGTTTGTGTAGAGCACATCTCCGGCTATCGACTTTGAGTATCAGGCCTGCCTTTGCAAGCAGCGAGTCTGTGAGTGTTGTCTTTCCGTGGTGAACGTGGGCGATTATCGCAACATTCCTTATCCTGTCTATGTTGCCCATTATCTTTGTTATTTCTTCAACAACGAATTCCTTTCTTACCATGAATCAGCACACTTACTTTGCGCTTCTCGCCATGCGCTCTATCTCGTTCTTGCGCTTTATCGCGTAGCTGTTGACATCGCCCCTTGCCGCAAGTATAAGCTCGTTTGCAAGCGTATCTGCTATTGTCCTCTTGTTGCCGAATGAGCCTATTATTGTGGCCATAGCCAGGTTCCTGAGCGCTATGTCAAGCCTTCTGCTCGCGCTTACGTCAACTGGGATGTTTGAGATTATTCCTCCGTATCTTACCCTTGTAGTGTCTTCTATTGGCGCGCATGTTCTCAAGCGCCCTCACCAGTATCTGAATCGGGTTCTGTCCTGTCTGCTTTTGAACCTTGTCAAACGCCTTCTTCTATTATCCTCATTACCGTGAACTTCTTGCCCTGCAGCCTGCCCTTTGTCCTTATAACCTTGCCGCTTATCTTGCCTCCTGTGCCTCCCCTCATTATGTCGTTGGCAAGCCTCTCTATTATGTTGAGGTTGGCCTTTGAGAACTTCTTCTGGCTCGTCTTCCTGAATGTTTCCGGGTATACGAGCGGCTTCAGGTTAATGTAATTCCTCAGGCTTGGGTCGAGTATCTCGACGTTATAGCTGTACTTGTTGAAAAGCAGTATCGTCGCTGTTTGGCGTAGATGCGACATGCGCTGCCTTCGCCTTCTGCCGGAGGCTTCGGCTCCTTTTTCTTGCAGGCTTCTTGACCTCCTGGGGCTGCTGTGCCTCGCCAGGCTTTGGCTCCTGCGATATCGGAACCGTTGCTTCTTGCTGCGTCTCTGCCATAAATCATCATCTCTTTGGTTTCTCCTTCCTTCCTTTCCTTACCTGCTGGATGTCTGTGCCGTTTACCATTATGACCTTGTACTTCCATCCTGGTATGCATCCCATCTGGCCCCTCTGCGAGCCTCCCATGCCTACTATCGTGACCTCGTCGTGCTCGTCTATGAAGTTTATCGAGCCGTCTCCAGGGACAAATGCGCCGACCACTTTGTGATTCTTTATCAATTGCACGCTTCACGCACTTTATCATTCCTGAGTGTGGTTGCTTCTGCTCGACCGCGAACTTCTGCAGAACCAGGCCCTTTGCCATCGGCACTGTTCCCATAGGGTCGTACTTCTGCTTGTTCTTGAGCTTCCTTCTCTTCAGCGGTTTCTTTAGCAGGCGCTGGTGTTTTCTCTGCTTGAGAAGTTTCCTAGCTGCAAATTCTCCGTTTGGCAATTCATCACGCTTCTTCCAAAATCCTCGAGTGGCCCTCCTCAATCACAGAGAGCACGGAAACAGAATAGGGCTTGCCGCACACGGCGCCAAGCTCCATGGAGTTACCATCAAACATTATCGTCTTGATATTTGAAACTTTCGATAGATGCTGCACATCGTCGAGTATGTCCTTCCTGTTTTTCGAAGCCATGATTATGAGCTTCGCATTGTTTTCCTTTATCGTGTCCAGCACTTTATTTACGCCCAGGGCTACCTTACCGCTGTCTACAGCTAAGCGTATATTGTTTGCCAAATCTGCCATGCAAAACAACTAGAAAGTTCCTTGCGAGTTTGGACTCTTTCGAGAGAAAACTCATGATTACTTATGACGGAAAAGTATATATAAGTATTTGCTTTTAGCGGAATAGTTCACGCCTGCTAGGCGAGGGGGCTTCCTGCGCAGTTCAGTTTTCTGTCGTGTAGTTGCAGCCGGTAGGTTCCACGAAATTGTTGCTCAGGATCAGCTTCACGTAGCCGATATAAGGGATGCTGGCTATGACCTTCCCGCCGAGCTGGCTGAGGTTCGCGGGCGTGTTGAAATATTGGATATCGAGGCCGGGGTTGTTGTCTCCCTTTGTAAGCGTGTAATAAGTGCCGCTCACGTTCACGAGCGCATAGACCCTGTGCACTATGTAGCTGTCGCCGTCCTTGTAGAATGAATCCTGCGGGACGGTCTGGTAAACCACTATGCTGTTGTTCTTGTCCCCGGTTATTGTCGTATTTCCTATTGTTATCGCGGTTGTCGACACCTCCTGCTCGATCCCTCCGCCCTGCAGCACTATGGGCACTGCACCGCATGTGTATCTTATCAGCGATCCGTTCTGGCTCTGCTGCTGCACAATAACCTCGCTTCCGTTGTTGTCTTTGAGCAGGCCTATCCTGTAGCCGGGCAGTATGAGTTGCGAAAGCTTCACTCCTGTAGAGCTCTGGTTGTAAGCGACGCATTCAAGCGCCTCTGTGTTTATGTTTGAGAAGGACTTGCCCCATTGGCTCGTCGTCACATTCACTATCGGAGCGACTAGGTTGTTCTGATTGGCGCCCTGAAGCACTATCATGTCACCTCGGCTGAGCGCAGGCAGCATGCTGCAGCTCGGGACTACATCCAGGGGATATTGTGTGTTCAGGAGTGCGCGTAGACCGAACCATAAAACAAGCACGAGAATTATTGCGACTGCGATTTCGATCAGATTCTTCTTGAAGCCCTCCTCTTTGATGCCGTTTGACACTTCGATTACAAGTATTGCGATTATAAGGAAGAAAACAATGACGCCAAGCACCACAGCTATTCCCGTATATGCCTGGAGCAGGAAATATCCGATAAAGGCTATTATTAGGATTATGTACAGCGGCAGCGTGTTTACGATTTTCTTTGGTTTTGGTGCGGCACGACGTCTTGCTTTATAATTTTTCTTCGCTTTCCTTGGCAACTAAACACCGGTACTAGTTATGGCTAGGATACGGATAAATGCTTATTGTTTTGTTGTTATCTGTACGCCGACAACCTGGGACTCGTTTGCCTTGTTCACCACGCCTATCGCGGTATCCGCCGCTGTTATGAGGGAGTCGTTGTGGCTCACGACTATGAACTGGGACTTCTGGCTTAGCTCCTTTATTAGCTTTGAGAGCACCTTCGAGTTCTCCTTGTCGAGCGCGATGTCTATCTCGTCGAATATGTAGAATGACATCGGCACCCTCATCTGTATCGCAAATATCAGTGTGAGCATTATCAGCGACTTCTGCCCGCCGGAGAGCTCCTCGAGGTTGCGCTTCTTGTGCTTGAGCTCCACGTTTATGTCAAGGCCGGAGTTGAACGGATCCTTGGGGTTCTTGAGCGACAGCGATGCGCTGCCGTCGAATATGTAGCCGTAGATCTTCTTGAAGTTCTCGTTGACCGTGTTGAGTGTGTCGCTGAAAACGCCGAGCTTCTTCGTCTCTATCTGCTCTATCATGGACAGTATGGAATTCTTCTCCATCTCTAACGTCTCGAGCCTCGCCTTCGACTCCTCCATGTCCTTCTTCCTGAGCTCGTACATTTCCGGCGCCTTGAGGTTGACCGCCCCGAGCCTTTCCAGGTCGTTCTTTGATATGGTGACGCGCTTCTCCAGCTCGTCTGTCTTGGCTCCCTCTATCATCTCCATTTTTGGATACGACGCCAGCTCCGCTTTTATGTCGCTGAGCCTTGTCTGCAATTGCGTCTTCCTGCCATCTAGCTCTATCATCTCCCTGCTTGTCCTCTCTCTGTCGGCTGAGCTCTTGCCCTTTTCCATGCCGAGCTTTGCCAGCTTTTCATCAAGCGCCTGCAGCTCCTTTAGGACTTGTGATGCCTTCTTGCCGTGCGTTTCGAGCGAAGCCTCGAGTTCTGTCTTCTGCTGTGACAGCTTTGCTATCTCCTTCTCGAGTTGCCCTGTCTTATCGCCCAGAATGCTCAAATTAGTATCGTCATCCTTTATCTCCTTGCCAAGCTCTTCCATCCTTGTCTTGATCATTGCGTTCTCTTTTGTGGTCTCGGCTATGCTTATTTTCAGCTTCTCCACCTCCTCCCTGAGCGCGGTGAGCTTGTGCGACGCCTCCTTTGCCTTTGCGTTGCCTGCCCTTCCTGCAATTATGCCATCGATTGCAGCGCGCAGCTGCGCATTCTCCTGCTTCAGGAGGTTTGCAGCGGTCTCTGCCCTTTCCTTCTCCGACTTTGTCGCCGCTATTTTCTCTTTGAGCTCCTTGCACCTTGACTCGTACTGTGTTACTTTCTGATCCAGGGAGTCCATGTTCCTGTTTGCGTCGTCTTCCTGCGCAAGCGACTGCTTCAGGCCAAGCTCGTAGTTAAGTATCTCTACCTGATAATTTGCGATCTTCTTCTTTACGATCTCTAGTGTTGCATTCGCTTCGTCTATTTTTGCGCGGACTTCTTTGTCTTCGTTGGCGAGCTTCTTTATCTTGCTCTCGAGCACAGATGCGGATTGTGTTGACCTTGGGCTGCCTCCGCTCACTATTCCAGACGGCTCCACAAGGTCACCTTCAAGCGTTACAAATCTGTATGATCCTATCCCTACCTTCTGCGCCTCCTTTATGTTCTCGACAAGGAATGTGTTCGCGAATATGTATGAGAAAACCTTTGCGTACTTTGCATCGAACTTGATGTAGTCGAGCATCGGCTTGAGCGAGGCAGGTCCCTTCGACTCTTTCGCCGATATCTCCTTGATTGGTATGAATGATGCGCGACCTAGCTTCTTCGACTTGAGTATGTCTATCGCGGCGCTCGCAACGTCTATGCTGTCTACCACAAAATATCCGAATCTGCTTCCTGCTGCCGACTCGGCTGCAAGCGCATATTTGTCGTCGTAAGTGCATATGTTCTGGGCCTTTCCATGGAATCCCTTACCCAGTTCCTTTGCAAGCACATCGGAACCCTTTCCTGACTCCCTTCCGACCACGGCCAAGGTCTCCCTCAATGAGACATTATCAGCATAAATCAAATTCAGCTTCTCTTGGAGCGCCTTGAGCTTTTCCTGCGAGCTGACGAGCTCCTTTTCCATCTCCGCCTTGTTCTTGCCAAGGCTTGAAATCGCATCCTTGCCAGATTTTATGTCATTTGTGAGTGTGGTTCTCTTTGCGCCGAACTCGTTCATGGACTTGTGCATCTCCATTATTGTCTTGCTCAGGTTTTCGTACTCAGCAGTGAATTGCGCGTGCTGCAGGGACATCGATGAGAGCCTTGAGTCCAGCTCCTCTACCTTCTTGTAGTTTACATTATACTGTTCTGAGAGCGAGGCCGCCTCGCTGTCGTCATAAGATCCATGCTCCGGAAGGTCCTTTGCCTTCACCTCCAGCTCGAAGCTCATCTTCTTTATCGCCTCGGCGTTCTCATTTTCCTTTGCCTTTATCTTCTTTAGCTCTCCCTGCAGCGTGTGTATCCTCTCCTTTGCGCTCTTTTTGCCTTCGTTCGAAGATGAGAGCTGTGTGCTGTTAATCGCGATGTTCTTGTTCACTTCTTCTAGTATCTTGTTTGCGGAGCCCGCTTCCGCGGATTTCGCAGACAGCCCCTTTGATATTCTTTCCTTCTCGTTCAGGAGCGATGTCAGCTCCAGGTCGAGGTCGGATATCTGCTTGTCCAGCTTTTGCTGGAGAGCAGACTTTTGGTTCATCTGCTCTGTCGTCTCTTCATATCTGGATTCTACCTCCTTCTCCCTTATCTTCAGCACAGTGTAGTTCATCTGCTTTATCTCGGTGCTGAGCTTGTTGTATCGCTCTGCGTCGTTCTTCTCCTTTTCTAGCTCGTTCAGGAACCCTAGCCTTTCGTTGAGCATGATCTTTGACTCGTTTATCTTGGCATCCACCTTCTCCAGTTCCTTGAGCGACACGTCCCTCTTGTCATTGTACTCCTTGATTCCTGCCGCAACATCGATGAGCTCCCTTCTCTGCCTGGAATTCAGGCCCAAAAGCTGTGCTATCTCGCTTTGCGTGATCGTGTTTGTCTCGTTTATGTTGCTGTTGTACTCCCTTAGCACTTCAATTATCTCCTGCCTTGTAACCCTCTTGCCGTTCAGCCTGTACGCGACCTTCTGATTTGACTTTATCGTCTTCATTACCTCAAGGTCCTTGCTTCCCGAGAACTTCACCTTGACGTATGCGCGCCTGAGTCCCTCGTCCTCGCCGGGCTTTGCCGACTTGTTTATCAGCTGCGCTGAGGAGCTTACCCTGAGCCTCTTGAGCGATGTTTCACCGAGGGCAAAAAGTAGCGAATCGCATATGTTAGACTTGCCGGAGCCGTTGGGCCCGACAATGCAGCTGAAGCCCTTGTTGAACTTTATTACTGTGTGTTTGAAAGACTTGAAATTGTGTATAACTACTTCATCTAGATACAGCATTCATGCACCGGTCGCACTAGATATGCGAAGAATCCTTTTTTATTACTTTCCTAATTGCGGCACTATCGGGGTTGGCTGTGCTGCATGTGCAGCGCCACTATCGATTCGACGTGCTCGGCGAGCAGGATGCCCGATATCTTTCCATGGTGCATTACCGCGACCACCCCCGTCTCCTCATATTTCATTTTCTCTACCGCCCTTGAGAGTTTGTCTTTGTAGTCCATCTTCGGTATCTCGTGCCCGAAATCACTTACCTTCTTTGAAAGCATCTTTTGCGAATTCTTGTCCATCGGGTTGGCGTTTATCCCTGAGACCATCATCACGCTGTCGTTCTTCTTGAACAGAACAGTCTTGGTGCCCCTCTTCAAGAGTATCCCGTACAGCCTTCTGAGCGTCGTGTTTGGCGTGACTTCGATGTAATCCTTGGTAATCGCGTCGCGTGCGTGCAGCTTGACCGTATACTTCTCCATGTATGCGGATGCAAGCTCGCTTTGCGCACCGCCGTATATGAACATGATTATTATCAGGTTCCATAGGAGAAGCAGCACGAGCGTTGAGAGTGAAACGCTTGGCAGGTAGAATACATAGGCGGTGCTCACCACAAGATAGACCAGGAGCGTTATCTGGCTCACCTTCACCGCTTTCTTGGTGGCAGTAAGCTGGTCGTATTTTTCTTCGAGGTAGCTCTTCAGTACCCTGCCTCCATCGAGTGGGAACGCCGGGGCTATGTTCGAGATTGCAAGCAGCACGTTTAGCAGAAATACAAGATACAGGAAGCTGCCGAGCGCGCCGCCCGGCAGGTACAGGTATAGGATTCCGAATATTGCCGTCAGGACGACATTTAACAGGGGCCCGGCCGCAGCTATCCTGAAAGAGAGTTCCGGCTTCACTTCGTCAAGGTCTATTATCGATGCACCACCGAGCGGTATGAGCACGATCTTCTTGACTTTTACCTTGTAGTGCAGTGCGGTAAGCGAATGCGCGAGCTCGTGCAATAGCACAATGGCAAAAAGTATGACTATGAACGAGAATATGCCAAAGTACAGCGCAATGATCAGTATTAGTATAAATGTCCAATGAAGTTGTATTGGAATTCCGTATATCTTGCCTATGGTCAGCGAGTCTGCCATCGTTTCACGCAAATACCTTGTATTATAACTATTTATTCTACATTTATTTTATTAGTTGGTGGGTAATGGCAGCGAAGGAAAATGTGCGGTTCATTTACAACGAGGCGGCGGTAGCCGTGACCATCGACGGCATCGACAGACTTGTAATAGGGGACCTGCACATCGGTGCCGAGAAGGCCTTCATAAGGAAGGGTATCAAGCTTTACAATGCTGTGGAGCAGATGATCAAAAAGATAAAGCACATCACAAAAGAATTCGGCATAAAGGAGCTGATAATACTTGGGGATGTGAAGGACACTGTACTGTATCCTGAGCCTGTGGAGAGCGCAGAGGTAAAAAACTTCTTCAAGGAGCTTAGCGACTACACGATAACCGTAACCGCAGGAAACCATGATCCGCATCTTAATGAAATTGCCGACTGTAAAATTGTTGATGAGCTCGTAATTGGAGGTTATGCATTTTTGCACGGGCACAGGTGGCCTTCTGATGAGGCTATGCGCTCGGATTACATTTTTGCCGGCCACAATCATGTTGCAGTGAGTCTTAGGGACAAGAATAATGCGTTTTACAACCAGAAAGCATGGCTCGTGTCAAAGTTCAACAAGAAACCTGGGCTTGAAAGATACCCGGATGCGAACAAGAATATAGTTTTTGTCGTTCTGCCGGCCTTTAACGACCTTATAGTCGGAATGCCGGTCAACGACTTGAAAGGTGATAATCTAAGCCCGTTGTTCAGGAACAAAATCTTCGACTACAGAAGTGCCAAGGTCTACAGCCTGCACGGTGAAATGATAGGGACTCCTTCTGGGATAAAAAGAGTGAAGTGATTACTTCAATATCGTTATAGGGATTGCACCCTTATCGAATTCTATCTCTGCGAGATCGATTGGGTTTATCATTCCTGGTGGCACCTTTACAAGAGGCGGGGCTCCGTATGCAAGTTGGAGAGCTCTTGCGCCTATTATTCTTGCCTTTTCAAACTTTGTGTATTTGTCTGCCATAAAATCATCAATATTATAGTATCATATCGGGTTTGGCTTAAATCTTTCCTTCGTTTCCTCAATCTCCTTGTTAACCGTTGCCCTCCACTTTGGAAATTCGGCTGGTGTCTTCGGATATTCCTTGTATATCGCGTTAAGGGCCTTCATCTTACTTACTACGTAGAGCAGGTTCTTGAATGCGCTTATGTTTTGCATGCCTTTTATGAGCATTGTGGCCTTTGCCTCCAGGTTGAGGCCGCCCATTTTCCCATAAGCAAGGCCTACCGCCTGTTCTGAAGAAAGGAAGTTTCTAAATCCGTAGTTGATAACGTCATTGTTGAGCGACTGCAGGTATGTCCTGAACGCTTCCATTCCTGCTGTCTTGTTGCCATACGCAGCGTTGTAGTCCAGATTGTACTGCCACAGGTTGTTGAGGCTTGTGTCGTTGTCATGCACCGCCCTGGCCGCGTGTTCCCCTGCGAGCACTCCGGCAACGAGCGCCGGGCCTATGCCTCCTGCGCTGATCGGGTTTGGCATTGCCATGCTGTCCCCGGCTCCTATGTAACCGTCGAAAACCAGGCACTCGAGCTGTCTCCTTACGGCGACAGACCAATAGCCCTTCCCGTTCTCGTCCTTGTTGAACAGCCTTGGATTCTTAAGTATGGGATTCATCTTCACGTATTCGTCCATCAGTGTGTGGAGCGTGTCGTTCTTGCCAAGCTTCTGGTTCCTTACCTGGATGCTTGACTTCTGCACGCCTATTCCTATGTTTACCCTGCCCTTGCCTTCTTTTGGAAACACCCAGCCGTAGCCTCCGGGCGAGACATTCTGGTTAAGGTGGATGAGCGCGTTCTTCGGATCATACCATCTCAGGTCTTCTCCCTCTACATCGCAATCGTAAATATATCTTCCTGTCGACTCCAGATCGTCGATGTCGACGACTCTGTCGACATATTGGTTGTCTGGCAGCCTTCTTCGGAGGGTTGTCGCAACCCCGAGCGCATCCACCACCACCTTTGCCCTTAGCTCCTTGTGGACCATGCCTTTGTCCTTGCCGAAAACGCCGACTACCTTGTTGTCCTCCAGTATCGGCCCCT
This sequence comes from uncultured Microcaldota archaeon, assembly GCA_963762345.1. Taxonomy (GTDB): domain Archaea; phylum Micrarchaeota; class Micrarchaeia; order Micrarchaeales; family Micrarchaeaceae; genus JAJZYD01. The sequence continues at coordinate 261,438 of CAVXKI010000003.1, read as the reverse complement.
CTACATCGAAATTCGGTAGGTAGTGCGCTCCGCACTTTACCGCATAGTCCCTGAGCTTTTTTTCGAACTCCGGTCTGTCAAGGACATAGCCCTCCCCCTCAAAAAGGAACTTTGATTCCATGTCTGGTGAATATGCTATTACTCCGTCTACTTTCAGGTTAAGTTCCGGCTTGTCAAAGCTAAGGTTTATCTTGGACTTTACAAAGTCTAGATGGTCTTTGGCCACCGCGTCGCCGCATACCCAGCCCCAGTTAGTCTTCTTGCCCACCTTTTCAGGGTCGTTCTTGTCTATGAGCAACACATTCAGGCCTGTCCTTGCAGATGCTGCGGCGGCCAGCGTGCCGGACATGCCAGAGCCTGCAACTATTACATCATATCTCTCTTCCATGAAAACATTCCGTCGAATAATCAGAAAAGGTGTAGCTACCACTGCTTGATCGACAATTAGTTTGGCGAGTCATTCTATTTAAAATTATGCTTTTATCGGCATAAAGGAACGGTATGATTACCTTATCAGCGGATAATCGGTCCTTGGCTTCCTTATTGTGTGCCAGCGGAACATGTTTTCTACGTGGTATATGAAATACCCGAAGACGCCCCATGCCATCACCCTCCTCGCACTCGCCAGTACCTCCGCGTCGTTGAGATATGCTATCTTTCCATACTTTTTCAGCCTGTCAGAAAGGTCATAGTCCTCGTATGTAAGCAGGTTTGGATTGAATCCGTGTACCTTGTTGAACGTTGATTTCTTGACGGCAAAATTTGACCCTACAATCGATGGTTTGCCGACAAGTATGCTGAGCTTTACAAATAAGATAGATACTATTAAGTAGCCAAGGCCGACATCTGCACCTACTTTTTCCAAAGGCAATATTGGTCCTGTTGCCGCAACAATGCCGTTGTTGAATGCTGCAGAATAGATTTTCAGCAGATCCTTCGACGGCTTCGTGTCCGCGTCAAGAAAAACTAGTATTTCCCCTTTTGCGATCCTTGCTCCTGCGTTTCTTCCCACGCCTATGCCCTTCCTTTTCTCGATGACCACCCTGCCGTATCTTTTGGCGATCTGTCTTGTGCGGTCCTGACTGTTACCATCGGCTACGATTATCTCGAAGTCCTTGAAAGTCTGCTTATTCAGACCTTCCAGTGTGGTTGAGATGTACTTCTCTTCGTTCAGGGCTGGTATTACTACGCTAATCTTAACCAATCAATCACTTTGGTGCAGGGGGAGAGATTTGAACTCTCGAAGGCGCTAGGCCACGGGATCTTAAGTCCCGCGCATTTTCCGTGGCATAATTGCCATTCCAGGCTCTGCCACCCCTGCATAGATAGATTAATCTGGACAATCAATTTAATAGTTTGTTTGAGGGCGATAGGAATAGCGGATTATGCGTACATCGATGGTCCTGTGTCATCGACCACCTTCTTGTGTGCGTCCTGAAGCTCCCTGTTCTTCTTCATCAACTCGCGTATCTTGGCCTCAACCTCCTGCGACTCCTTCTCCAACTCTTTCACATCCACGTTCAGATCTATGAGCTTGTTCAGGCTTATTATGGCAAGCTCGGCGTATTTCGGATCGAGTATGTTGGGATCTACCGGGACAAGCACGCTTATGTCAGGGGCGTTGTCCGCCGCAGCCTTTATTAACAACAGTGCGCTTACGCCTGTTGCAACACCTTCACCGACAGGCTTAAGTCCTGCCTTTTGCACGTCCTTCTTCAGCGCTTCTGTTGACGTTATTGCAAAGACCTGGTCAGGTTCGGGGTGTTGTGATGGTATTCCACCTATGGAAACAATCTTTGATATCCCGCTCGATTTTATAAACTTGTAAATTTCATCGGAGAGCGCATACGTGGTCTCGACAGGTATTGCAAATTCTGCAAGTATCGCGGCTATGTGCGATTTTTCGCTAGCGTAAATCCTTACCGGAGGCATCGGCCTGTCATTGTGTATTGCTATGAGCGGCGGGAATTGGTCGCTTTCTATGTATCCTACGTATTTCATGCCGAGTTTGTCAATTATGTAGCTTATTGCCATAGGGCCGACTAGCCCCGCGCCGGGGAATCCCTCTATGAAAGTATAGTCCTTGAGGTTTGCCTTATCTATCAGTTTGATGTTTATCATGACGACACATAGAAGATTGCGAGTAAACATATTTAAACTGCTTTGGGTGGTTTTGGCTGTATTTTGTATCGTTACTGACGACACACCGACGATAGATATTTAAGGATATACTTTCATAGATAACAAAGGTGAATACTATGGCAGAACGAATAGGAAGCGAAAAGATAGCAAGAGAAGAGGGGTACTTGTATTTCCTCGGAAAGGATGGATTTGTATGGAGGACTCCTATGAAGACAAACTCTCGCGGCAGAAAGGGAAAGGTTGGCAGCGAGAAGATTAGGAGAGATACAGGATTCCTGTACTTCTTAGACAAGTCGGGATATGTGGCAAGGGCCAAGATGAACAGAAGGGGACGCTAATCCCATTTTATTTTTGTTTTTTTCTTTTTTATTATTAGAAGCTTACTCTTGAGTTTAGTCTGAGCCTGTTCTTTTTTATAAATCCTGCGGGCAGCTCGATTATGTATTTTGCAGGCTTGCGCGAGGAGTATGTCTTGAACTCGAAATATTTTGCGGGTTTGAGATTTTCCTCTGCGTGCACTATCTTCTTTCTGTTGTCGAGCCAGATCGCATCGATTTGAAAGTTCATGTGGCGCATCCATATCGGCTGCGATGCCTCGCCATCGAATAAGAATAGCATGCACTGGTTCTTACCGAGGCTTTTCCTGTGCATCAGCCCCAAGCCCCTCTTTGTATGAGTGTCTGCAATGTCTGCGGTTAGTGTTTTGCCGTTTATCGAAACCTTTTTCCTTTGGTACTCCTGCACGCTCTTTAGGGTTTTGGTCCACATGGTCGCACTATTTTGTAATTGACATGCTTTGCTCTCTCATGAACTGTTGGAGGTAGAACTTGCTGCCCGTTCCCTTTCCGTTTACGCTGCTTCCCTTCCACCCAACAAATGTGTGCAGCCCGACTATCGCACCTGTCGTCGCGCCGGTCTGCCTGTTTATGTAAACCGTGCCCGCTTCTATCCTGTCCATGAAGTCACTTATCTCCTTTCTATTGTTACTGTAAAGGCCTGCCGTTAGTCCGTAGTCAACATCGTTTGCAAGCTTCAGCGCATCGCCGAAGTCCTTGTAGCTTTCGATTATCAGGATAGGCACGAACAGTTCTTTGTGCACGAGTTCGTTGTCGTGCCTCACTTCTATTATTGCAGGTTCTACGTAATAGCCGTCTATTCCTGTCTTGACTATGTTTCCCCCATAAAGTATTCTTCCTGCTGACCTGGCCCTTTCAATCGCTTCCATGTACGTGTTATTCGCGTTTTCGCTTATGAGCGGGCCCATGTAGATGTCTTTTTGGAGGGGATTTCCAATCTTGAAATTCCTGGCTTTCTCTATTAGCTTACTTACAAACTCCTCCTTTATCGAATCGTGCACGTAGACCCTTGAGCATGCACTGCATTTCTGTCCGTCAAATCCGAACGCAGAGCTTGCTATACCGGAAACTGCATCATCTATCGTCGCGGTCTTTGACACTATTGTCGGGTTCTTCCCTCCCATCTCAACAATGAACGTCTTCTGCAGACCGAGTGCGTATGCCTTTGCGATCATGGCTGTGCCTACGCTCCTGGATCCCGTAAATGCAATACCAGATACACCGCGATTGACTACTAGTTCGTCCCCTACTTCCGAACCTGGACCTGATAGGTAGTTGAACACGCCATCTGGAATCCCGGCTTCCTTCAGATACTCGTATATTTTGAGCCCCGTGAGCATTGTCATGCTGTCCGACGCAGATGGCTTGAAAATAACGGTATTGCCGGTGATCATGGCACCGACGCTCATCCCGGTAGATATCGAAACTGGGAAATTGAACGGTGCAATCACCCCGAACACGCCAAATGGCCCCAGGCTTATTGTAACCTTCTCTGATTTAGTCGATGGAGCGCCCTGGAACCCTGCTGCCACCTTGACCGTGCTCTGCTTCATTGCAGTTTTCCTTACGAATCCCTTGTTCATCTCCATCTCGTTTGCATAATAGTGCATGAAGTCTATTGCCTCGTCCACCTCGCCGACAGATTCGTACCTTGATTTGCCGTTCTCGTAGCTGAGTATTGCAGAAAGCAGGAACTTGTTCTTTGAGAATACTGAGGCCGCTTTCCTGAACAGCGCAGCGCGGTCCTTGTAGTCGGTTTTTCTCCATTTTTCAAATGCGGCTTGTGCTTCCTTTATCGCCATCCTCGCGTGCTCCCTTGTACCCTTCTGGAAGTAGCCTATCACTGTGCCGTCTATCGGAGATTTCTCCTTGATCTTGTCCTGTGCGGTTATGGGCTTGCCTCCTATGTAGAGAGGGTACGTTTTGCCAAAAAGTTTTCTGGCATCGTTTACTGCGTTGTCAAAAAGAGCGTCAAATTCCTCTTCTTTCCCCGCCTCGAGGAACTTTTTGTACGTGGATTCGTTATTGAATTCTAACTTTGGCACTGTGATCACCAGGATATCGCGTAAGGACTTCCACTCTAACAAATATAAAGTTATCAAAAGCTGGGTTTTACTTGAATATTACAGCTGGATTTTACGTTTTTTGAAGGTGCCTCCATTCTGTTATCATAGACAGTATTTAAACGTTGCCGACAGAGGATAATATAGGAATAATGAGAGGCTGTGATGCCCCTCAAAACATGCGGATTTAGGGATGAAAATGGCTGATGAAAACCTTAAGGCAGTGCTGGAACAGCAGAGCAGCGAGTACAAGGACTTGTACGGCTTTAGTGACGACATCGAATATGCGTTCAAGACCGATAAGGGGCTTTCGGAGAAGATTGTAAGGCAGATTTCGAAGTTCAAGGGCGAGCCTGAATGGATGACAGAGAAGCGCGTGGCAGGTTACAGGGTTTTCGAAAGCAAGCCTATGCCGACGTGGGGTGGAGACCTCAGCAACATAGACTTCAATGATGTTTATTATTATCTGAAGCCGATGGGCAAAAAGGAAGACTCGTGGGACAAGGTGCCCGAGGAAATAAAGAGGACTTTTGACAAGCTCGGCATACCGGAAGCCGAGCGCAAGTTCTTCGCAGGAGCTGAGATACAATATGATTCGGAGGTCGTATATGGCAAGGTGCGCGAAGATCTTGAAAAACAGGGAGTCATCTTCACTGACATGGATACTGCAATCAGGAAGTATCCTGAGCTTGTAAAGAAATATTTTGGAACAGTAATACCGCCATCAGATAACAAGTTTGCTGCACTTAATACTGCAGTTTTCAGCGGTGGCAGCTTCATTTACGTGCCAAAAGGCGTGAAAGTCGCGATGCCGCTGCAAGCCTACTTCAGGATAAATGCCGAGAAGGCAGGGCAGTTCGAAAGGACACTTATTGTTACAGATGAGGGAGCCGATGTCACATATATCGAGGGTTGCACTGCGCCCATATACATGAGCTCTTCGCTGCATGCTGCAGTTGTAGAGCTTGTTGCACATAAAGATTCGCACATAAGGTATGTCACAATACAGAACTGGTCGAAGAACGTTTACAACCTTGTGACGCAGCGCGCGTTCGCATATCAGAATGCATCTGTGGAATGGATTGACGGCAACATAGGCAGTAGACTAAACATGAAGTATCCGAGCGTTTATCTAAAGGAAGAAGGAGCGAAGGGAGAGGTTCTTTCTATTGCAATTGCAGGAGAGGGGCAGACACAGGACTCAGGTGGAAAGATTTACCACCTGGCGCCAAACACATCATCAAAGATAATATCGAAGAGCGTTTCGAAGGGATCGGGCGTTGCTTCGTATAGGGGGCTCCTTTACATAGCGAAGAATGCAGCGAACGTGAAATCCACGGTAAGGTGCGATGCGCTGTTGCTAGATGAGCACGCACGAACTAACACTTATCCTTACATGCAAGTGTACCGAGAAGATGCAACAATAACGCACGAGGCCACAGTCGGCAAAATAGGTGAGGAGCATCTCTTCTACTTAATGTCGAGAGGCATGAGCGAAGAGGATGCAACCGCTACCGTAGTCCTAGGTTTCATAGATTCGTTGGCAAAGGTACTGCCGCTGGAATACTCTTTGGAATTGAAAAGGCTGATAAAATTAGACACTTCGGGAGGAGTCGGTTAAACACAAGGTAATTTCTTGGAATACTACAAGTCGTTCAATGCGGAAGCCCTAGAGCTTTCAAAATCGCTGCCAGAGGAGCAGGGCACACTCTACAAGAGGTACTTCGTTCCTATTCCCTTGGAGAACTTTGAAACCGATCTGCAGGGAGATGGCGGCGATGCGGAAGAGAAGATGCTGCAGGAAATCGCAGCGAAGCTCTTGACTAACCTTAGAATAAAGTTCGATTTGATTGTAGGGAGCACCAGATGCATATTGGGCAAAAACAGCAAGTACATCAGGGTGATAGACGCTGGTGATCTTACCGAAGAGCACCTTAGCGGGAAAATGTACAAGAGCAGTGACGACAAGCTTGTTGCCTTTATACATGCGCATTCCGACAGAGTAATATTCATAGATGTGCCGGACAGGGAGACCGCCGGGCTTAACATACTGTTTGCAAATTCTGATGCTGCGTTGTCTACACAGGTTCTGATAAACACAGGGCGAGAATCGGACCTGAACATCTTTGAATGGTATGCTTCAAAAACAAAGAGCAGTTCGCTGATGGCGGTCTTGCACGAGATAACCGTAGGTGCTTATGGAAAGGCAGAGGTCAACCTGGTGCACAACGAGGATGCGAAGACGTATGTTATTGGCTTCTCAAGGGGAAAGGTTGGCGATAACGCGCTGCTAAAAGTGAATTACATTTACAATGGCGGATTGGTAGCGCGATCAAAAAATGAGATAAGGGCAGAAGGTTACTCTTCTAAAAGCGAGGTTATTGAGATGGTTATAGGCTCGGCCGAACAGAAGTTCGACCTCAATACCATAATCGCCAATGTTGGCGAGGATACGGTGTCTGATCTGGAATCAAAGGCAGTGCTCATGGATAAGTCGGTATGCATTCTAAAGGGATTTGCAAATGTAGGTGAAGAGGCAAGCGGCTCAAGGTCTTTTGTAAACGAAAGAGGCATACTGCTTGACAGCAGGGCCTACATGAGCTCCATACCTGGAATGTCAATAAACAACAGCAACGTAAAGGCTACACACTCTTCTGCCACTGCGCCTGTTGATGAGGACTTATTGTTTTACCTTATGTCGAGAGGGGCTAATGAGACGAGCGCAAAGAGGTTGCTGGTATCTGGTTTCTTCTCAAGCAGCATAGCTAAAATGCAGAGCGCAGTGGTAAAGGAGGCCGCGGCTTCGCTAATGAACGAGAAAATTGGCAGCAAGGGCTTTGGAGACATACCGAAAATGGATATAAGCAGTGTCTGGTTCGACCAGAAGGCTGCGCAGGCACAGGACATGTTTGCTGGGCATTATAAATACAGAGACCAAAAGTGATTATGATGACATTGGAAATAAAAGACCTGTACGTATCTGCTGCAGGCAAGGAAATTGTAAGGGGCGTAGACCTTAAGATAAAGGATGGAGAGTTCCACGTAATAATGGGACCGAACGGATCGGGCAAGACAACGCTCGCGAAGGCGGTGATGGGCCATCCGGGTGTAAAAATAACAAGCGGCGACATACTTTTCAACGGTGAAAGCATAAAGGGCCTCAGTCCTGACAAGCGGGCAAAGCTCGGAATATTTTTGCAGTTCCAGAACCCGGTAGAGATAGAGGGCGTAGGCTTCGTTAACTTCTTGAGGGCGGCAAAGGAATCTCTTACGGACAGTACAACTGACATCAAGCAGTTCATGGGCGAAATACGAACGTATACGGAAAAGCTTGCGATAACCAACGGCATAATAGGCAGATCACTCAACCAGGGTTTCTCCGGCGGAGAAAAGAAGAAAGCGGAGATCCTGCAGCTGGCCATACTGAAGCCGAAAATCGCAATACTTGACGAGCCGGACTCCGGGTTGGATATAGATGCGATAAAGGTTGTGGCACAGAACATAAACGAAGTCGCGAAAAAGGAGAAGATGGCCCTGCTTGTGATAACGCACTACAGCAGGATCCTCAGCTACATGGAGCCGCAATTTGTCCACATAATGTCAGACGGAAAGATGATCGCGGAAGGCGGGCACGAGCTCATAGAGAAGCTTGAGAAGAACGGCTACGAGTCTTTTATAAAGCCGAATGGAAAAGAGTAATGATTCTATGCAAGCGTTAGATGTAGAAAAGATAAAGACGGATTTCCCAATATTTAAAATAAAAATGGACGGAAAGCCGTTGATATACCTCGATAGCGCAGCCACATCGCAAAAGCCTAGAAAGGTAATAAATGCAATTTCTAAGTACTACAGAAATTATAATGCAAACGTACACAGGGGCACCTATCAGATTGCCGAAAAGGCGACGGCAGAATATGAAAAGGCAAGGAAAAAGATTGCAAAGTTCATAGATGCGAAGAGCCCGGAGGAGGTAATATTCACGCGCAATACGTCCGAATCCATAAACGTAGTGGCGCGGAGCTGGGGAGAACAAAATGTAGGTAGGGGAGACCATGTACTTATATCAGAACTTGAGCATCACAGTAACATCGTGCCGTGGCTGATGCTAACGAAGAGGAAGGGCGCGGTGCTTGACTACATAAAGCTGGACCATACAAAACGCAAGCTGGATGAGGGGAGCATAGAAGCCGAGCTCGAGAAATCGCCGAAGCTTGTCGCAATAAGTCACTGCTCAAACGTGCTCGGCACAATAATCGACGTGAAGAGCATAGCAAAGAAGGCGCATGCCGCAGGCGCAAAGGTGCCTTGTTGACGCTGCGCAGAGCGCTCCGCATATGAAAATAAGCATGAGGGACATAGATGCGGACTTTGTCGCGTTTTCCGGACATAAGATGCTGGCGCCGATGGGCATAGGGGCGCTGTATGGAAAGAGGGATCTGCTCGATGACATGCCGCCAGTGTATGGCGGTGGCGAAATGATAAGGACTGTTTCGCACACAGACTTCACATGCAACGATCTTCCATGGAAATTCGAGGCTGGAACCCCGAATGTTGAAGGAGGAGTGGCGTTTGGGGCAGCGATAGACTACCTGAATAAGCTTGGCATGGGGAACGTACGCGAACATGAAAAAGCTTTGACCAGGTATGCCTTGGAGAAGCTGGATAAGATAGAGGGAGTTGAGGTTTTTGGCCCGCGTGCCGCAGAAATCAGAGTCAAAGGCGGGAGTGATAGCGTTTGACATCGCGGGAGTGCATCCGCACGACGTTGCGGCGATATTCGACAATGAGGGCATCGCAATACGGGCGGGGCATCATTGCGCAATGCCGCTGGTGGTAGAAACGTTGCACAAGCCAGCTTTGAGCAGGATGAGCTTTTACATATACAATAACGAGGCCGATGTTGACGCAGCAATCAAGGCGATAGCCAAAGTGAAGGCTACTTTTAAGATTAAGGACAAGCGTGAGGCGCAGGTGTGACCTTGGGAATGGAGATCTATGCTGAAGAGATAGTTGCGCACTACGAGCATCCGCACAACAAGGGCAAATTGAACGGTGCAAGCGCAAGTTTTCGTGAGCAAAATCCGCTTTGCGGCGATGATCTTACAGTATACTTGAAAATAGAAAATGGAGTCGTTGTTGACGCAAAATTTGACGGGGTGGGATGCGCCATCAGCGTGGGAAGCGCTAGCATGCTAACCGATCACCTTAAGGGGATGAAACTTTCCGCGGTTGCAAAGCTCGGGCCCAAGGACATAATAGAATTGCTTGGCATAGACCCAGGGCCGGTAAGGTTGAATTGCGCCGTCCTGTCGCTGAAGGCGGCACAGAAGGCGATAGGCACATATTCCGCAATGAACAAGAGCTAAGTGACTATTACTTTGCTGCCAGCAGGGAGTGCCTGATTGTCAGAGGTCTCAAGAACCGACTGCGCAGTATAACATACCGCTTCGGTCGAATACGGTGCACCGTCATACTCGTAGACTACTGTGCCGTTTGTAGCTATCCATAGTTGTTTCAGGGGCAACCCTGTGTTTTTCATCCAGAAGCACAGGTTGTATGTGGTGTTGAATACGAAAAGCATGCCAATACATGGGGACATGCCCCTGCAGTCGCCGAGATTTGTCTGGTTCATGTAACCCTGTTCCTGCTGCGCTTGTGTTGTTGCAACGTATGCATAATATGTGCTCGGTGTGTTAGTGCCGTTCAATTGGATGTTTAACTGCACCACATTAAATGTGCTGTTGAGGCCCGAGGAACTTTGCATTTGCGGCGTGGCTGGCACAAAATAGCTCAGCACAGCTAATGCTATGACTATAACGGCTGCAGGTATAGTGTTTCTTACCGTATCCTTCATGAAAACACTTCAGCGACTCTCTTTTCATCACAAATCAGAAATACCTCGTGAGTCATCACAGCATTAATTGTGCATCAAAGGTATTTAGAGGTTCTTTGTCAGAGGAGCAGGTAGAGTGCGGCGATTATCACTATGGCAAGCGGAAGCCGCTTGTTGACTCTTTCCTTGAATATTAGTGCAGACCCAAGCACCGCAAGGACTATGGATACGCCGGCCCGCATCGTGTACACTATGCTTATGCTGCCTGCTGTGGCAGCCAGGTAATAGAGAAGGGTATATCCGATGTTGGCCGCAGAGAATATCACGATCTCCTTTTTGTACGCCTTTACGTCCCTTGCCAAGTACCTGAACGTGTCGAACCTGAGGAAAACGTACGCCAATATTATTGCCGACATGAAAATCTCTGATATTACAAGGAATGTGTAGGGGCTTATCCCAAATAGCTCGTACTTCAATATTGTTGCTCCCAGCGCGTAGAACAGTGCGGCAAGGATGAAATATTGTATGTTCTTCCTGAGGAACGCTACTGGGGTGGCTTTCCTTGTGTCGCTCAGTATCAGGTATGTCGCAATCACTATGATTATTATTCCGACATACTGCTGTAGTGAAAGCGCCTCTCCGAGAAAAATGAACGCAGTGACGGTAAGGACAAGTATCGGCAATGTGCTTGTTATAGGCGTCACTGACGATACATCGCCGTGCCTGTAGAGCCTAGCCACAAACAGGGTGCTTCCGATGAAGCCGACGCTTGCTATGAATATCAGTAGGTATTGGTAGGCGCTTATGCCAAAATTCACGAGCGGCAGGAGAAGCAGTGAGATCAGGAATATGGCAATGGTCGTGACTGCGGTAAATGAAGTAGCGTGCTCTGCCTTGAGCAGGTGCTTCTCCATCAGCGTAGTGATGCTGAGCAGAGCGCCGGACGCTATGGCAAGGTAGTACCATTCCAACATTTATACACACGATAGCCCCAACCGGATTCGAACCGGTGTAAACGGGTCCAAAGCCCGCTATCCTTGGCCACTAGATGATGGGGCTGCGATAGAATAAGTTGCTCCGCATAAGCTTAATATTTCTTGTTTTGTATGCTTATTAAGTTAGGTAGAGCGCATGAGATCGGCAGACGCTATAACGCTGTTCAGGACATTCCTTGTCTTCCCTGTAGCATACATGATACTCGCGAAGTTTAATGCGCTTGTGGTGGTCGCACTTATAGCCGTGATAATGGTTCTTGATGCAATAGATGGCTATGCCGCGCTCAGGGACGCAAGTAGAGGGGCAGTAAGCTTCGCCGATTACTTGAAGGCCGTGTCTGGTAATGAGCAGGCAATGAAGAAAGCTGCGAAGTACAAGCCCTTGATCCTGAAAATCATCGCGTTTCGGGGCAAGAATCGATATTGCAGGCGACCGCGTAGTGGAATACGTGTTCTGGATTGTCTTCGTCTACATAAACATAGTGCCGCTCTTTGTGCTTTTCCTTATAGTGCTAAGACACTCGTTCGTTGATGCACTCATGGGAGCGAAGGGAACGTCATCGAAAATGCACAGCGCATTCGCAAAGTGGGTTTATTCATCACCTATAGGTCGAGGTGGCATAAATGTTGTTAAGTGCGTAACTTTTGCATACCTTGCGTTGGTTTACATCGCTGGATGGCCCATAATAATAGGCTGGGCATTCGTGACCATACTTGTGGCTTATATCATGCTCAGGGGAGCTGCAGAGATTCATGAGAGCCTAATGTGATACCATGTCCTTCTTACAGTATCTGGTTTTTGTTGGCGCATTTGTACAACTAATTTCAGCAATACCTTATATCAGCTCAATGCTTAAAGGAGGCGCAAAACCAAATAGAGTAAGCTGGTTGATGTGGTCTGCGGCACCAATAATAGCATCGGTGGCATCGGTGTCTGCAGGTGTTGGTTGGGCAGCATTGCCTGTTTTTATGTCTGGCTTCGTTCCACTCTTAATATTGATTTCTTCGTTTGCGGTAAAGGATGCTTACTGGAAACTAAAAACTTTTGATTATGTTTGTGGTGCTTTATCCGCCCTTGCACTTGTATTTTGGGCAATAACAAAAAACCCGAACGTTGCAATAGTATTCTCGATTGCAAGCGATGGTTTGGCAGCTGTCCCAACTATACTGAAGAGCTTGGTGCATCCGGAAAGTGAATCCATCTACGTGTATGCAGCTGGACTTTTTAATGCTTTAACGGCCTTTGGTGCAATAACCACTTGGACGTTCTCGTCTTATGGTTTTCCTATTTACTTAGTAATAATAAACACAACTCTCATGTCTAGCATCTTGATCGGTAGATACAGACGTAGACTGCCACAAAAAAGGCATGTTTAAATAGCTTCATTATAGAATTAGTAAAGAACACGAAGTGATTCAATGATAACAGGATTTACAATATCCCGAGTTGAGGGGAAGATAGACTCTGCAGAATCTTTAACGAAGCAAAGGTTCCCAAAGCTCAACATAAGCCTAGATGCAGTGAACGCGGACGGCACGAAGATAAAGATAGATTACACCTTCATTGCTGACTACTTTGACAGCGATGCAAAGGAAGCCAAGAACATCGGCCAGCTAAAGCTTGGTGGCGTTGTCGAATTGACTGAGACGAAGGAGAACGCGGCTGCGCTTATGAAGAGATGGAGCGATAAGAAGACGCTGCCTGTTGAAACCGCAGAGGAGATAATAAACGGCTTGAACTTCAGGTGCAGCGCAACCGGAACGCTTGTTGCATACGCACTCGGCTTGATACCGCCTTTGGTAATAAGCACGACAAAGATCCAGGAGGGGAAGTAACCCCTTTCTTTTATTTTGCCTTTTGCACAAGGAATTTAAACAGCCGAAGGTAAAATTATATAAGATTGCATATGGCTATTTCTGGAAAGGCTCAGGCCTTGGAGAAGACGAGCATTGACAATGAAACATCGATAGAGGGCATGATACTCGATGTCGATTACAAGGGCGCAGGCGAGGATGTATTCATAAGGCTTCTTGTAAAGGACACGGAGGGCAAGGCATACGAAATACTCGACACTGCATTCAAACCCTATTTCTATTTCGTACCAGCAAAGGCGATGACAGTAGAGGCGATGAGGGAAGTGTCAGTGGCGGATCCTTCCGGTACAATAAAATCCACAAAAATAGAGATGGAGAAGCAGAGCATATTCGGCAAGCCGGTAGACGCTTACAAGATATTTGTAAGGAACCCATCATGCGTTCCGAAATTAAGCGCGGTCATGCAGCAGCTCGGCGATTGTTATGAATTTGACATTCCCTTTGCAAAAAGGTACGTGATTGATACTGATTTGTTCCCCCTGACGCCGTACCTGATAACTTTTGCAGACGACGGCAAGCGGCTTAGCCTTGTATCGGTAAAGAAGACACAGCGCACAGTCGCAGAAATCCAGCCAAACCTTCTCTGCTTTGACATTGAGGTCTACAACCCGCTTGGCATGCCGAGAACGGATATCGACCCTGTGATAATGATAAGCTACACCTATTCATCAAATGGAAAAAAGGGGAATGGAGTAATAACGTTCAAAAAGATAAACAAGCCGTATGTGGAAGTCGTTAAGGATGAGGCTGCGCTGCTCAGGCGTTTTATGGGGATAATAAAGGAGCTTGACATAGACATCATAACCGGTTACAATTCTGCTAATTTCGACATAAAATACATGTTGGAGAGGGCACGCAGGCTCAGAATAGATTTTGATATTAGCAGGTTTGAGGGGGGCACGAAGCTTGAAAGGCACGGCCTTGTGGAGCGCGTGAAGTGTGCAGGGAGAATACACATCGACATGTATCTCGTGATAAGGTTCATCGCGATAGTCGGGGCAGCGGAACACCTGATGAAGCTGAACAGCTATACACTCAAGAACGTTTATGAGGCGATAAGCAAGGAGAAGAAGGTTACGGTTGAGAAAAAGGACATCTGGAAGCTTTGGGACGGCGGAAATGAGGATCTGGAAACCCTTGCAGGGTACAATCTCAACGATTCTGAAGCGTTGCTCGAGGTTTACAATACCTTCATGCCGATCATGAATGCGCTTGCGATTACGACCGGAGACATGCCGACAGATGTCGCAGTCTCGACAGCTGGCCAGCTTGTAGAGTTCACTTTGATGCGCTATGCTCATGACTTCAAGGAGCTCATACCGAACAAGCCAGATGATGGAGAGATAAGAAGGAGGTCGATGAATCCGATTGAAGGCGCATATGTAAAGACGCCGGACCCGGGAATCTATGACAATCTGGTGGTATTCGACTTCAGGGGGCTGTACCCTTCAATAATCATATCGCATAACATAGACCCGTCTGCGCTTTGCACTGACTGCACCAATTATTACACTTCGCCGACAGGCGCGAAGTTCAACAGAGACAGGAAGTGCACCATACCTACAATATTGAAACTGCTGATAGAGCAAAGGACAAACGTAAAGAAGGAGTACAAGAAGAATCCGAATGACATAGAGCTCGGATCGCGTTCGCAGGCTCTGAAAATTGTATCTAATTCCTTCTACGGGTATCTGGGCTATGCAAGATCGAGATGGTACTCGAGAGATTGCGCGGCAAGCGTCACTGCGTACGGAAGGCAGTACATAAAAGAAACCATAGGCGTTGCAGAGAACCTCGGATTCAGGGTCATCTACAGCGATACGGATTCGATTGTAATGCTTCTCGGTGATCAAAAGAAGGATGATGCCCTCAATTACATGAAGGGCATCAATTCGAATCTGCCGGAATCCATGCAGCTGGAACTCGAGGACTTCTACACAAGAGGGGTCTTTGTAGGCAAGAAGTCTGAAAAGGAGCGGGCTGGCGCGAAAAAGAAGTACGCAATGATATCGGAATCCGGAAGGATAAAAATCCGTGGATTCGAGCTTGTGAGGAGGGACTGGTCCCGCATAGCAAGAGACACGCAGAGGCTTGTGCTTGAAACAATACTGAAGGAGGGCAGCAAGGAGAAGGCCGGTGAGATAGTAAAGGATGTAGTGAAAAGGCTAAAGGAGGGAAAGGTGCCAATAAAGGACCTTGTGATAAACACGCAGCTGAGAAAGGGCATAGACGCTTATGATTCGAAGTCTCCGGAGCTTGGGGCGGCAAGAAAGGCGGTACAGAAGGGATTGAAGACAAGAGACGAGGTGGAGCGCGCTGTAATAGGATATGTGATAACAAAGCACGGTAATACGATATCTGAAAAGGCGGAGCTTGAGGAATTCGCAACGGATTATGATCCCGATTACTACATAAACCACCAGGTGCTACCTGCGACAATGAGAATACTTAAGGAACTTGACTTCCAAGAGGACGAGCTCAAGGGAGAAGGAAAGCAGCACAAGTTGTAGGTGATATTTTGGAAGATGCTAATCTAGTAAAAGAAGTCGGTGCCGCCTCTTACAAGGCGTTGCTCCATGCAAAGGAGCTTGTAAAACCAGGAGCGAAGCTTCTGGATGTTGCTGAAAAGGCAGAGAAGTTTGCTGCAGAGAGCGGTTTTGGATGCGCATTTCCTATAAACCTATCAATAAACCAGCAGGCTGCGCATTATTCGCCTACGGTCAATGATGAAAAGGTATTTTCTGAAAAAGATGTGGTAAAGATAGATTTTGGCCTGTCCAAAGAGGGCATACTCGGCGATTGCGCCCTGACCGTAGACTTATCTAAGGAGAACGGAGCGCTTGTTGAGGCAGTTGAGCAGGCACTGAAGGATGCGATTAGTACAGTAAAGGCAGGTAGAAAGGTATCGGCAATAGGTGGAGTCGTGCAGAAGGCAATAGAAAGTAAAGGATTTCTGCCGATAAAGAATCTTGGCGGACACGGAGTCGAAAAAAATGACCTGCATTCGTATCCATTCATACCGAATTATGACAACGGCGATGACACAGAGCTTGAAGAAGACACGGTAATAGCAATAGAGCCGTTTGCTACCACAGACAGCAAGGGCCTGATATTTGAAAGCGACATCTGCGAGATATACGAATTCGCGGGCGAGGCCTTGGTCAGGGCGCCGTATGCAAGAGCAGTCCTGAAAGAGGTTATGGAAAAATATCCGAGCGAGCCATTTGCAGTAAGGTGGCTTTCGGGAAAAATAAAAGAGCGCTTCAATCTTTATGCTGGCGTTATGGAGCTTGTGCGGGCAGGTGCTCTGGCACCGCATCCTACTCTTATTACCATAGGCGGCGGAAACGTTGCACAGGCTGAAGCCCAGGTGTTGGTAACAAAAGAGGGCTGCGAAGTGCTCACAAAATAAGACTTAACCGCACTTGCTGTATGCACATTTCGGGCACGTTAAACATCCGCTTCCTGCAATCATGGTGTTGCCGCATTCTGGGCACTTCTCTTCTGAGCCTGCCATCAGAACATATCCCTGAGCGCCTGCAATCGCCGATGCCACGCTCATTGTCTTGGGCTCTGCTAATCCGGCATCGTGCGCCTGTTTTATGCTGTCCAGGCTTCTCTGCGCGCTGTCACTGTTGACCGCCTGAAGCACCTGTATGCTCTTTGATGAGTCCCTGTAAACAGTTATACCCTTGCAGTTAAGGTCCCATGCAAGGCCGTATGCTTTCTCGATGTCCTGAGGTGTTGCCCAGTTCGGGAAGTTTATTGTCTTTGAAACGCCATTGTCAGTGAACTTCTGGAATGCAGCCTGCATCTTTACGTGCCATTCCGGAGCTATGTCGTATGCAGTCTCGAACAGCTTCCTTATCTTTTCTGGCACCTCCTCTACGTCTTGTATTGATACTCTATTTGCGAGCTTCTGCATCAGCTCTTCAGAATAGAAATTGTTTTCAAGTGCGAATGCCTCGAACTCGTTGTTGACTTCTATGAGATTCGATCCTATAGTGTCCCTTACGTTTCTTAGATATACAACGGAGAATATCGGCTCTATGCCTTGCGAGCATCCTCCTGTGATTATGCTTATCGTGCCTGTCGGTGCTATTGTTGTCACTGTTGAGTTTCTCAGCGGCTTGTAGCCCAGCCTTGCCCATATGCTGTTCGGGAACTCCGGGAACGCCCCGCGCTCCTCCGCCATCTCCTGGCTCATCTTCCTAGCATTCTGGGTTATGAACGACATTACCTGTTCGCCGAGCATCAGGGCTTCGTTGCTGTCGTATCTTATGCCGAGCTTGATCAGCAGCATCGGCCCAGCCCATGACTCCGAGACCTATCCTCCTTATCCTCCTGCTTACTTCGTCTATTTGAGGCAGTGGATAGTGGTTGACTTCTACAACATCATCAAGGAATCTGGCACCGAGCCTCGTTGTTCTCCTGAGCTCGTCCCAGTCTATCTCATAGTGGTGATCTGTCTTCTTGACCATCTTTGCAAGGTTTATCGACCCGAGGTTGCACGAGTCCCATGCGTAAAGCGGCTGTTCGCCACACGGATTTGTGGCCTCAATTGGACCTAGTGAAGGGACAGGATTTGCATAGCTCGCGTTTATCCTGTCAAGGAATACCAGGCCTGGGTCTCCTGTCTTCCACGCCATTGTAACTATGAGGTTCCAGACCGCCTTTGCGTTAAGCTTGCCAACAGGCTTGCCGCTCCTTGGATTTATCAGCGCATAATCACGGTTCGCCTTTACCGCCTTCATGAACTCGTCGGTTATCCCTACTGATATGTTGAAGTTCCTAAGTGTGCCTTCGCTCTCCTTTAGAACTATGAAGTTGAGTATGTCCGGGTGGTGCACATTCAGTATGCCCATGTTTGCGCCCCTGCGCTTGCCTCCCTGCTTTATCTCTTCTGTAGCAGAGTCGAATATTTTCATGAATGATACCGGACCCGATGCCACTCCGCTCGTGCTCTTGACGAAATCGTTTGATGGCCTGAGCCTTGAGAATGCGAACCCCGTGCCTCCTCCGGTCTTGTGCACCATCGCCTGGTATTTTATCGCATCGAATATTTCTGGGATTGAGTCTCCAACCGGGAGCACGAAGCACGCGCTCAGCTGGCCGTCCTTTGTGCCTGCGTTCATGAGTGTTGGCGAGTTTGGCATGAACTTGAAGCTAGCCATTGCCTGGTAGAACTCCTCTTCTATCTTTTGCATCTGCTCTTCGTTCTTTCCGAACTTTTTCTCCGCTTCCGCGATTGCCTTCGCGACCCTGTGGAACAGTTGCGTTGGTGTTTCTACTATCTTTCCGTTCTCATCCTTTAGCAAATATCTTGCAGCAAGTACTATCAGCGAATTTATTGGGACTTTGAGCTCGTCATTTGGTATGCCAAGCGACTTCCTGAACGCCCTGAGCTCCTTGTGCTTGTTCCTGTACAGGATGTAAGCCTTTGCAACGATGGGGTCGTTCTTCATCAGAACCATTTCCACTATGTCCTGTATGTTCTCAACGTGGAGCTCCTCCTTGTTTAACTTCTTGAGCTCTTCCACGATCTGGGCAGCAACCTGCCTGGCAGATTCCTGGTTCTCTTCTATTTCCTTGAAGTAGTAGATGTTGCTGTATGCCTTGAATACCGCCGTGGTTATCTTGTCGCTGTTGAAAGCGACCCTCTCGTTGTCCCTTTTGATAACAAATTTTGGATTAGAATTTGAGTCAGTCGCCAGGAGAACCACCATGCCGTGGTAACTACTTTTTAATGAAGCTTTAAATACACTTCTTTTATTTTTGTCCTAATCGTTTCACTGTTGTATACTAGACAGTCTCTTTGTTGTATTTAGTATACATTTGTCGTCGAAGAAATGACCGTTTACTCCTTCCTTTCCACAGCATCGCAGTCTTCGTCGAACTCGGATTTGAGCTGGCCCCAAGCTTTCTTGTAGTCCTCCTGCTGATCCTTCTCAACAGTAAAGAAAAGCCATTCAGAAAAAGCATTATCAGGTATGCTTGTGGTTGAGACTTCCAAAATATCAAAGGGTGTTATAAGCCTCCACTTGCTGCTTGCCGCATCGATGAACTCTTTCTTGATTTCCGGCCTGTGCATTGAAGCGGATACCTGTGATGTAAGAGTCCTGAAGGTCTGCCATGAATGTCCTGAAGCAAAAGAAGCTATGAGCACAGCCTTCATCATTACGTTGCGCTCTTCGGGGCTCATCTCCTTTGGCGCCTTTTTGGTCGACACCTTCTTTATCTTCGTAGATAACATATCATACTTGGTTAAATTGTACTTTATTGGCATTTACTCTTTACCTTTCCATCTTTTAATCCAAGTTGATTGTATGATGCCGCTTGTTGGAAGGTACTTCTGCTATCATATATTGAATGAAAAACTATATAAGCATAATTACCGCATCTATATTTGACCAACCTCGGCGATCATATGGGAATATTCAACCTCTTTGGGAAAAAAGATGTAGGTTCAGAACTGACAAAGAGCTCGCCCTACAAAGTTGCAACAGAATGGGTGCCGTACAAGCTTTATGCAAGCAGAAAAAGCTCTTGCATGCTGCTCGTTAAGGCTAAGAAATGTGACAAACGAGATACTGCTCACTTCTGTTGTGGCAGAACTTCCGAAGCAGCTTGCTTTTGAGGCGGTCGGGCTTTCAAAGGAGCGCGAGATACGTGTTGGTGAGTTGCCTCCGGACGAAGAACGCGAACTCCGATTCGATGTTTACAGCGGGCTGAACGCCGATTCTGGCGAATACACCGTCAACCTGACAGTCATGGCGCACTACCGCGACTACGGGCACGTGCTCAACGCGGTCAAGAAGAGAGTCACGGTAGAAGTAGTGTAGATAACTTATTTCTTTTCCTCTTTCTTCTCTTCTTTCTTTTCCTCCTGAACCTTTGGTGCGGGCTGCGGCTGCCTGTGGGCTGATTATCGCATATATTCCAGATATCATCTCCGCGACCTGTGCGCCCTTTTCGGTCAGCTTTATCTCCTTGATCTTGCCGTGCTTTTCTATTGATGTGAGGCCGCTCTCCGTGCACATCTTTATGAAATTGTGGGTGTGCACGTAGGTTGTGCCGCATGCGACAGACAGGCTGCCGATGCGCCATGGTTGTTGTGTGTTCTTCAAAGAGAGCAGTATCTTCGCCTGCTTCTCCTTGAGAATTATTGTGCCTGCCATTTATTCTCCTTTTTAGCATGCGGATCTGGCGGGATTTTCATAACTTTTTTTAGGAGTTTATTTTGAACCCGCAACCCCCTGGTCCGAAGCCAGGTGCGCTATCCAAATTACGCCACAGATCCTTATTAATTAGAGACAGAAGCAAATAAATAGTCAGTCATAGAACGAATCTATCTTCTGCTGCTTTATCGCGTCTATTGTCACCCAGTATTCCCGGATGTGCTTCTTGAACTGCGGATTCTTGAAGTTGGCCTTGACCGCATCGACTGTTTGCTGATCAGATGGATAGCCTGAGCCGACTTCTATGCCGAGTTCCTCTTCGAGCTTCTTCACCGCGTTGTCCCTCGTAACCTTTGCGATTATGCTTGCCGCAGATACTACCGGATATCTTGCATCCGCCTTGTGCTCCGATATTATCTTTGTGTACTGCTTGCCCTTCTCCCTCGTCGATTGCACGCCCATCACCGTGGTGGGCTTTGAGCTGTATATGTTGACGCGCATCCCGAACTTGTGCGCGATGACGTCTGGTGAGTCCAGATACAATATGGAAGTGTGGTTTGTGAGCTGGTCGAAAAGCTTTGAGAATCTGACCGCTTCCAGCTCGTTGAGCGAGATGTTGTTCTGCATCGCCCTGTTTATGTCCTCAGGGTATATCAGATCAACAAGCACCTCCAGTGCGGTCTTGTTTATTTTTGCGTAGAGCTCCTCCCTGCGCGCTCTTGAAAGGAGCTTCGAGTCCCTTACTCCTATACTGGAGAGGTTCTTCTCCTGGTCCTTCTTTATGGCTACCACTGACACTACCAATGGACCAAAAACAGCGCCCCTCCCAGCTTCGTCTCCTCCGGAAATTATGATTGAATCACCGATGACCGTACTGAGCTGAAGGAAGCGAAAAAGTAGCTTACCAGTTCTTCCTGTCGACCACTGCGTAGTCGTTCACAGCAAGAACAGAATTGTAAGGTATCTTTATTTGCCCGCCCTCAACCTTAAGCTTGCTCGCCAGTCCGCTGTCAAGATTTGGCTCCACGACCAGGCTAACTATCTTGCCGGTCACTTCGCTTATCTCCACATCGAAGAGTCTGCCAACATCGAATCCGTCGCTCGTTATTACCTTTTTCCCTACCAGCTGTCTTGCAATTATGAATTTTACCATGGAAACACCATTAGTCGCTATAGTCGCTAATAGTATTACATAGAATCTATTTATATATTTTTACCTTTTTTCCCTATAGTGGCACTTTGCGAGGATTAGGCAGAATTTGCTGTTTTCCGCAACTTTTATGTGCTATAATTTGTCGTACCGTTATGAAACCTTGACTGTGATTGCCGATGATTTTACGGTCTGCCACGGATTTCCTGCTCCCGCTGGAGTAGCGTACTGTGTGTAATTGACCCATATGTAACCAGAGTACGCGTAGCCAACAGGACGCGAACCGATAAATACTCCGCTCGAGGTATAGCACGGGAGGGCGCTCACCACTATAGACTGCCCGCTGTTGAGCTGGTTGCCTGTGCTTGACGCTACTATGGCCAGGCCTGTGCCAGTAATGCTATTAAATGATGTTATTGGGTACGGGCCGAGCGTATTTCCTGCGTCGGTACATGCGATCTCCAGATTATATAATGTGGACCCAGTGCTCTGGCCGAATATGAATGTGAGCGTGCCGCCTGTGGTAAGGGTAGGGTTGCTGCAGTAATACCCGGATGTCGCGATGCATGCTGTCCCGGTGAGCGTGCCGCTGCTGAAAACGCCGAGCTGAAACAATATGCCGAGGATAACCGCGATAATTAGTATGGCCCATCCATACGTCATCAGGTATTCCATTGCGCTTTGCGATTTATGGTGCGAGTGTAGAATCATGTGATATCGGCCTTTTATATTTCAGTGACTTAAAAACATGTGCAGCAAATATTATTAAATGCTGGCATACAAGTTTATTTAGTGGTATAGTGAAGGAATATGTGAAAATGGCTGTTGTGTATCCGCTTGTCGTATGGCTGGCAATGTATACTATAGCATTTCTCATGGGGTTATTCACCCAATACCCGGATATACCGAAGCAGGTGCTGTTTAGCCAGTACAGTTCTGCGCCGCTTTTCCTTTCGCTTGGTTTTGGTCTCTGGATAGGAATGAAGTCTGATAAAAAGGGCGGGCTTCCGATGTGCTTCTTGAATGCGCTCATCGTATCACTCATTGTCGGCGGGTTTGGTTTGCTTTACGTATTCTTGCTTACAAACAACTCCGCAATATTCCTGACCTACTTCTCTACTTTGTACCAGCAGGCAGTAATAAACCATCCTCTTCTCAATCTGATAATGTCCACCTGGTTTGTCACCATATACATGACGATTGTGGCTGCTTGCGTGGGCTTCCTTCTCCCGAGGAGTAAATGAGCTATGCGAGCACCGGGATTTGAACCCGGGCCGATGGCTTGGGAAGCCATAGTCCTACCAGGCTAGACTATGCTCGCACAACTAGATTTGGAGTCTATGATTTAAAATAGGATGTCAGCTCAGCGTATGTAGGATGGGTGCTTTTCCCCCTCTGCACCGACCTGGGTCGCAAAGCCTGCTGCCTGCTTCTCGAGCTCCTTTATCGTCTGCGCGGTCTTGGCTATTATCTTGTCTAGGTTCTTGGTGTTTATCTCGAGGCCGAGATTCTTTGCGAGCACCATGAGCACCGCCTTCGCCGCGGCAGCATCGACATCGAGGAAGCTGGTCTCGCCCATCAGACATATGCCATCGAGCTTCTCCATCTTCGCAAATGCGATTATCAGCCCTGCAGATCCGAGAATCATGCCCCTCGACTTGCCGAATATCACTCCGCTGTCCTTGAACTTCGGTATCACTTCCTTTCTTGTAACGTTGCCGTATACTTTTGGCGATTCCGGAATGCCGCCTGCTATGCTGTAGCCGCCCAACGTGTATATGAATTCGCCCTTGAGCTTATCCTTGAAGAACTTCACTATCTGGTGGTTGACTTCGTACTGCCCCTCAGGGGTCACGGCCTGCGTCTCGCCTGTTAGCAGCACAATATCTTTTTTGAGACTCTTGCTCCTTAGGAGATAGAACCTGTTGCCGACAAGCCTTATGCCGCCGCTCTTGAGCATCACTACTTGGTGCGGGAAATGCGGCGAGTAGAGAGTGGCAATCCTCTCTGTCTTGAATTCGCGCCTCAGGTGCTCGGCAACAAGCTTCCCTACGTTGCCTATGCCGGGTAGCCCGACCACAAGCACCGGATGCCTGAGCTTGACTTCCTTGTTTATAATTATGACTGTATCCTTCATTCTCCCACAGTAGCTTTTGGCGGAATTAGTATAATAATCATAGTGTTGCGAGTATGTCCTCCTTCTCCTTCTTGTGCTTCTCCTTCTCTATTTCGAACTCTCCCTTCTTCAGCTTCTCGCTGATCATGTCTGCGGCGCTCTTGATTTTGCCCTCGGCGTCGGCGTAATCCTTTCCCGCCGCCATGAGATGGTATTTCGGGGCGCTTATGTATTGGACATTGACGCCCTTTTCTGCTATGCTTGACAGTATATCGCGCAGCTCGCTTGCGCCGTTCTTCGTATTGTATGTTGATAGTCTCATTATGTATGACACTTCATACTTTTTCTTCTTCCTGCTGGTCTCGATGAGTTTCTGGATGCTGTCCCTCAGCTTCTTTGGCAGCTTCGATTCCTGGAACTCTTTCGTGGACCCGGCCGCGTTGCGGATCGTGTTTGTGTAGCTCTGAAACTCTGCGAGCGCCTGTGCTATCATCTCATTTTTCTGCTGGTCAAGGCCGGACGCGCGGACCGCCTGCAGGAACAGCGCGTTGAGCCTCCTTTCAAGATTGTAGACGTTGATCTTCTGCTTCGAATCCTGCGGCGTCACTTTTTTAATCGAGACGTCTACGCTCTGCCTGTTGACGTCATAGAATATTACCTTGCATACAACCTTCTGCCCTTCGTGTATGAACTCGTGTATGTTTTTTATCCAGCCCGATGATACTTCCTTGATAGGCAAAAACACGTCGAGATTGTCATACTCGAGCAGTTTGCAATACGCGCCGAAAGGCATTATTTTGCTTATCTGCGCTATGACCAGCTCTCCTACCTTTGGTATGCGTTTTTGCTCTTGCGCCATGCATCAATCACTTTTAAGCAGTCTCGACGTTGAACTCGAGCCTCTTTTTGGTCCTCGAGCCGACTACCCTTTCTATAGTATACTTGCACACCTTGCATGTCAGAAGTATCTTTTGCCGCTTGGCCAGCTTCTTCACTGTTGCCTGACCCTTTACCTTCCCGACATAGCCCTTGAGCTTCCTGGTTCTGCGCCTGCTGCCTATGTCTGTGCCACGCATCGCCCCTTTTGAATAGAGCTTTACGCTATGTGGCGTGTGCTTGTTGCACTTCGGACAAAATGTGTTGATCTCTTTTACTATTTTCATGAAACCATCTGTCTGCAAAATAAGCCTAGACTTTTTTGCATATTGTATTGCTGACCAGGAACTTTATGTCCTCTTCGTCAGCATCTATCACTACCGTCTGATCCTTTTCGAGCGGCCCTATCTTCTTCCCTGATGGAAGGATTATCTCGGGCAGCGCCTGTAAAGTCTGCAGCGTTTGTTTTCCGCCTTCCTTTGGCCTCTGCATATCAAGCTTGTTGTTGTTCGTAGTTTCTATAAGAGTGTTATAGAACTGCTGCTCTGCTTGTATTGCCGGCTGTGGCAATTGTTTTTTGTATGCCACATATATAAGTATCTTCTGTTTCCTCCTTTCGTATATCTCGCTCATTAGCCTTAGTGCATTCTTTTTTGTGTTTATTTCATCTTCTGTCAGATTTTTATCTTCGGTAGATACTCAGCGCGGTTCTCATATCATCATAGAAGGTTTTGGGCAGCGGCTGGAGTTCATTGGTCTGTCGTTCTTTCTGGACGAACTGCCATAATAAATCATAATTCAAGTTGCTAGCCATGTATATACTACCCCCCACAATTCCGCTAATCGCGTCGTCTTATCTTATATTAGTTATTAGTAGATAAGCATTAAACATTACATAATATAAAAACAACGAACTTTCCGGAATACCAGAACTGTGGGGTCTAGCACAAAAAAGGTAGCGAGGAATGGATTTGAACCATTGATCTCCGGGTTATGAGCCCGGCGGGCACTCCAGACTACCCCACCTCGCTATAAACAAAATCAGCAATAATGATTTAGGAAGAGAATATATAAAGTTATACCGCCGACGCCCGCCACATCACACGTGCGTCTCGGTTATGAGTGCAGAAGCCTGCTCCTTGTCCATCATAATCATGCTCTTCCCGCAACCGCTGCACCTGAAGTTCTCTTCGAACGCGGCGTCGAAGGTGAATATCAGCTTGTTTGCATCGTAGCAGTTTTTGCATATGAAATAGTCGTTGCACTCTGTGTTTATCGCTGGCTTCTTGTTTTCTATACTGTCAATGTACTCAAAGAACGGAGGGAGCTTGCTTATGTTTATGTACCAAGCAAAGGAGAGCCACCCGTTTACATTCTTTGCGATGTAATAGTTGGTTATCCCGTAACCCTGCATTATATTGAGTATTCTCCTCACAGCATTTATCTTCATGTCAAGCTCGGCGGCGAGCGCCTCGTCGGTTTTCGGCACTACCAGCTTGTTGATCACATCGAGCGCCCTCTTGCTCACGTTTTTCTTCAGGTAACCCGCAGCGGACACATTTCTAGAAAGCTCTTCTACCGCAGCCGTTATCTCATCCTGAGTATAAACATTCGCAACTGCCTCCCTGCTCTTCTTCGTTGATCTTTGGCTAGCCGCCTCCTCACGCGCAGATGCGACTTTCTCCGTCACGACCTTTGTCGCTTTCGCGGATTTTTTAATCTTAACCGGCATTGGCTTAGCGTGCCTTCTGGCAATGGCCTTTCTGGCTGCCCTGTGCGCCTTTTTGGCATGCACATGCATGCGCCTTTTCATTTTTTTATTAATCTTGCTCATAAAAAAGACCAGGGTGGGTAAGTTTACTTTTATTTACAAGAGTTTTAGTGAACTCTGAGGTATTTAAACCTTTTTTAAATTTGAGTTATCATAACATTTCGTTGTTATTTTGTAAATACCGCGTTATTATGCCGTCGGGCGTCTGCCCATCGTGCTTTTCTCGAACTGTTCCATGGTCATTCTGTTCATCAGCTCCCCTGGCGTGTAAAGTTTGTTGTTCACGAGCACGTCAAAGCTTGCCCCTGTCTTGGTGTCAAAGCACACATGGCGCGTCTGGTCGCCAAACAGGTCAATTTCGCAGAGGCGCATGTGGTTCCCGCGCAGGAATATGCTCACGCTGTCCAAAACCGAGCGCGGCTGGCCGTTCTGCAGCCCGATTATCCTGGCTTCGACGTTCGGATCCTTGAAGTATCTGAACCACTTTTGCATATCCACACCAACGCTCTCCGAGAACTGCGTGAATCTGTAAACCGCAAGGGCCTGGAATTCACCTCAAAGAGGCTCAAAACAACATCGTATGTCAAAGAGAGACAGGCAACATACCTGAATTCGGCAAGCTCCGCATATTTCTGTGCGTGCAGGCCCCGATGTCCAGGTATTTGCACCCGGAATCCGAATCGAGTACTATTTTCGAGATGTTCTGCCTCTCCTTTGCGTTCTTTACAAACGCCGCCTTGCCAAAATCCTCGCTGACGAGCTCGGTCCAAAGAAACTTCTCAAAACTCAGAAATACCACCAATATATATAAATATTATCCTGCATAAATTAATCATCAAATCGACGGATACGGCTTGTTACGGCACCATTGATTTTATGGGCCAGAAGGTATAAAAGTCTTGTATTTTGTGTTCTTGAAAGTGAATATATGAAAATAGACGTACTAGAGAGCAACGAACGCGTATTCAGGTTCACCCTAAAGGACGCAGGCCCAGGCTTCGCGAATGCGATAAGAAGAGCAGCGATAAACTCCGTAAAGACCTTCGCGATAGACAAGATCACCTTCTACGAGAACACGACCGCGATGTTCGACGAGTACATAGCGCACAGGATAGGCCTTGTTCCGATAAAGACGCCGTGCGAAGGGCTACAGCGACACGGACGAGATACTATTCACGCTCGACGCAACCGGCCCGAAGACCGTATACTCCAAAGGATCTGGAATCATCGGACAAGGAGGTAAAGGTCGCAAACGAGAACATACCGATAATAAAGCTTGCCGAAGGGCCAGAGGCTAAGGATAGAGTGCAAGGCGATGATGGCGACGGCGATCAAAGCACTCAAAGTTCCAGCCTGGGCTTGTCACATACGAGCAAGGACAAGAACGGTTTACACATTTTTACATTGAATCGTTCGGCCAGATGCCACCCAAAGAAATTATTAATAAGGCATTCGAAGCAATAAAAGAGGAGCTCAAGGACGTTGAAAAGGAAGCAAAGAAGCTCTAATTTTATGTGCGGAGGTGGCAGAGCTTGGCCAAATGCGCTGGATTGAGGTTCCAGTGTCTTTAGTGACTGCTAGGGTTCAAATCCCTACCTCCGCATAACGGTGAAAAAATGGCAAACGCAGAGAAAGAAGAACATAAACGAATGGCTGCACTGCGCTAGAAGGCGCATCAAAGGGTAGTCACTACCCTGCACTATACAAGAGGGTATACAAATTGCTCAAGGTGCCGTCAAGAAGCAGGGGCGCCGTCAGCATTTACAAGCTCAACAAGTACACAA
Source organism: uncultured Microcaldota archaeon (assembly GCA_963762345.1). Taxonomy (GTDB): domain Archaea; phylum Micrarchaeota; class Micrarchaeia; order Micrarchaeales; family Micrarchaeaceae; genus JAJZYD01. Next base: position 233,299 of record CAVXKI010000003.1, on the reverse strand, counting down.
AGGAGGGCGACAACGTCATAGTGCCGAAGAAGGTGCTTTCAACTGGAAAGATAGACCACAAGATAAACATAAGCGGCGCTCGAATATTCGGCGAACGCGCTTCAAGCGCTCAAGAGTGCAGGATGCAGCGTAGTCAGACATAAAGGAGATGATCAACAAGAGAGGATAAGCCTAATAGTGTAGATAATCAGATGAAAGAAATCAAACCAGCAGAATATGAAGTCTTTGACGCAAAGGACAAGATACTTGGCAGGCTCGCGAGCATAGTTGCAAAGAGACTGATGCAGGGCAAGAAGCGTTGCGATAATAAACGCCGAGCAGTCGATAATAAGCGGAGACAAGAAGGGCATACAAGTGAAAGTACAAGACAAGGCTTGACCTCCAGGAAAAGGAGAATCCGGAGCACTCGCCATATTGGTCAAGGAGACCGGACTTCCTTGTCAAGAGAGTAATAAGGGGCATGCTCCCATATCATAAGAAGACGACAGGCAAGGACGCCTACAAGAGGCTCATGGTATTCGTCGGCACTCCGGAAGCATTCAAGAAAGTAAATCCGATAGAGATAAAGACAAAGGATCCAAAGATGCTATACACTGACTACGTAACAGTTTCGGAGCTCTCAAAGATGCTTGGTTACAACAAGTGATGAAATGGCAGAACAAACAGCAAGTGCAGCAAACTGTCGTGAAGACGCCTGTAGCCACAGCACCCACATCGGCACCTGTGCAGGAGGAAAAGGCAAAGCGCGCTCCTGCAAAAGAGAAGGCCGGCAAAGAAGAAGACAAGACAATAGTAGTAAAGAGCAAGAGGAAGACAACTGTCGCAAGGGCATATGTAAAGAGCGGGAAGGGATCGATAAGGATAAACGGAAGGGACATAAGGTGCGATGGAGTTCGATGCTGCAAAGGACATAATAATGGAGCCGGTAACAATTTCCGAGCTTGCGAAGGAGCTGGTCAAAGAAGGTCGACATAAAGATCAATGTATACGGAGGGGGCGTAAGCTCGCAGATCCAGGCGGTAAGGGGCGCAATAGCAAAGGCGCTTGTAGCAGTTCTCAAAGAGCGAGGCGCTAAAGAAGGAATATCTCAATTACGACAGATCATTGCTGGTTGATGACTCAGAGAAGAGTAGAGCCAAAGAAGTTCAAGGGTCCAAAGGCAAGGGCAAGGTTCCAGACCTCATACAGATAATGGTGATATAGATGATGATGCCTGTAAGATGTTTCACATGCGGCGCAGTAGTAGCCGACAAATGGGAGGAATATGACAAAAGAGTGAACAGGGACAAGGAGGACGCGGGCAAGGTGCTCGATGATCTCGGAGTAAAGAGATACTGCTGCAGAAGGATGTTCATAAGCAATGTGGAACTGATTGATGAGTTCATAACACTGAATAAGAAATGATTTAATAACAAGTGCCAAAGAGATTTAGCAAGGGGGCCGTCTGCTAGTCTGGTAGGCTTCTACCTTGGGGTGGTAGCGACCCGAGTTCAAAAGAGAAATCTGAAAATCTCGGCGGCCCCATTATATGATTATCATGGAGGAAACAGCAAACGAAGTGCAGGAACAGGTGCAACAGGAGCAGCAACAGCAACTCTTCTAGTCAACCAGAACGATTACCTTGAGGTCGGAATACACATCGCAACAAAGGTGAAGAGCGCTGGGATGAAAAGATTCATCTACAAGGTAAGGGAAGACGGGCTCTACCTTCTTGACCTAAAGACCATAGACACGAAGATAAGGGTCGCTGCAAACATGATAGCAATGTACGACCCGAAGGACGTAGTCGTTACAGCATCAAGAATCTACGCGATAGTCGCCGCAGAGAAATTCGCAGACATAATAGGCGCAAAGTTCATAAAAGGCAGAGTGACTCCAGGAATATTCACGAACCCGCACAGGGCGGACTACATGGAGGCAAAGCTGATCATGATAAGCGATTCAAGGAACGAGAAGCAGGCGATAAAGGAGGCAAGCATGAAGAACATACCTATAATAGCGCTCAGCGACACTGACAATTCAACCAAGTTCGTAGATCTTATAATACCGGCGAACAACCGCGGCAGGAAATCGCTCGCATTCATCTACTATCTACTCGCAAGGGAGGTGCTTGAGGGCAAGGGGCGAGATAAAGAGCAACGAGGAATTCAAGTTCAGCCCCGAGGACTTCGAAGCCAAATCGGAGGCAAAGCCGATTACAAGGACGCAGGAAACTCAGTACTAATCATATCGGGATGTAAATCAGGGTAGCAATAAGATACGTAAGCAGCGTCAACGCCATTGCGCCAAGGCTCAGGTTCCTCGAGAAGTCGAAAAACCCGCGCGAACTCTTTGATGTGTACCCTATCGCTATGTAAAGGAACGCAAGGCACACGAAAACTATTGGAACGATGTAAACTGCGTTGTACCTGAATGGCAATTCGTAGAAGAAGATGAAGAGCGAGAAAGCTATGCTCTCGGCATAGAGCACCAGCGCGAAATATGCCGAACTTTTCACACCGATATGGTATACGAGGTTGTGCGACCTCCTCGCTTGCTGGTCTCCGGCCCTGTCCCTTATCATTCCGTGCACTTCGCGCGCCAGCGTGCCAAGGAACACAACAAAGGATATCAGTACTATCACTTCATTCAGTTGTGTGGAAACAACAAAATCCCCATAGAGGAAAGGTATCACGGTGGCGAATGCCACATATACATTGCCGATCAGCAGCATGTCCTTCAGCTTCCAGCTATAGAGATACGATAGCAGGGAAAACACGACCGCAATCGCAAACACATAGAAGTTTATGAACAGGCTTGCGAACGCCCCGAGGACGAGGCATGCAACCGCAACGTTATACGCTCCTCTCTTTGAGATCGCGCCCGAGACTATGGGGCGCTCCGTCCTCTTGTTCGCCCTGTCTGCGTTTACGTCAAAGTAATCGTTTATTGCAAATGCGCCCATGCTGATTAATATTGGCGTTATGATGCTGAGCGCAAACGGAAGCAATATGGGTATGCCCCCGGCTATCAGCTCAGCAGCCACAACCGCCACCACGAGCATCAGCGAGTGCTCTATCCTGGTGAGTTTTGCTATTGCCAATATCTTGTTCATCAAATCAATAGCGCTGATAAACTATATCTAGCTTACTACACCGAGCAGCTCTTTCAGCTTTTCGAGTTCTTTCAGCGTAATCACCAAGACCCTCGGCCTCTCCAACTCCTTCTTGTAAGCATCATATGAAGCCTCGTTGACGACTACAACGATCTTCGTAAACTGGCTCAGCCTCTTGTCAATCATCTGCTTGGTCGACTTAAGGTCCTTTCTTCCGGTCTCGTACTCGATCGCGTATTTTGCGCCCTTCGAATACACGACAACGTCCGGTCCGTTTGCCGAATTTACTATATACACATTCACCCCGAGCGCTGCGATGTAATCGCGTATCTTCCTCACCCACACCTCGTGCTCTATGCTGAATGCGCCGTTGCGCTTCATCACCCAGGTTTCCTGCCTGCCCATGAAATCAGTCTGCATTGTCTCAAGCTCGTGCGCGTCGATCAGCCCGCGTATAATCTTGTCGTCGTATTTCAGCTCGTTGTAGAGCACCGGCCTCCTGCACAAGAACAGCAGCTTGTCCTTGATGTCAGTTGTGTCCGCAATGTCAGTCACGCCGATGTCATCGAACCGCGGCGTATTCACAACAACAGGATTCTTCACGAAATCGCTCATGACAATTGCGACATTCCTGTTCAGGTTCATCAGCTTCTGCTTTATGAAGAACCCGCGCTGCGGATCTCCTCCGGAAAGCACATTCGACACATAATTTATTTCAGTCGGCTCCCTTGCATAGAATGTTATGAAGGTTGCGGCATTGGAAACGACCCTTTTATCAAGCACGTTCGCCATGTGCGTCGCTATTATCACTCCGACACCGTATTTCCTGCCCTCGCTTATCAGCTTGCTTATGGTTTCGCCGCCAGACTGGGAGCTGTTTATCAGGAACTGCGCCTCATCCAGCATTATATAGAGAGCCACTCCCTTCTCTTTCTCATGCTCCTTCATCGTGCTGTAGAGCCTCCTGAGCAATTCATTGATGTAGATTATCTGCGCCTCCCTGTTTTTCAGTTCTGCCAAAGAAAACGAGTTTACTCCGTGCTTCAGCGAGTCTATGCTTACAAAATTCCTCGTGAAAGCAACGGTGTTAAGCAGCGATATTTTGTCACGCAGGTGTTGCAGCGTGTTCTTTTCACTTGCAGTGTCCGAGTTCTTTATGAAAATGGAGAGCTCATCGATGAGGTCTGCAATGGTAGGCAACGATTTTATCTTCGTGTCGTGCTTGCTCCCAACCCCAAACTTCCTATATGTATACCAGAGGCAGTCCGCGAGCTTCGTTTCCTGTATATGTCCGAGAGAATACACCTCCTTGAAAAGATCCTTGAGGCTCGCGATTCTATCTCCTACCGTTGCCCCGTTCAAGTCAAATACGTTTATGCCGTAAAATGCGGCATTGTATGCATTGCCGCCCAGAGATCTTACAACTGCCGCATGCTCGCTGTGTGCATCGAATACGATGGCATTCCTTTTCGCGTTATTTATGTCTACGATGAACGACTTGAACAGGGTGCTCTTTCCGAATCCACTCATTCCCACTATCACTATGTGAGGATTCGGCTCCACAAGCGGATTGATCCTTACGTCTTCGATGCAATTTACCCATTTCAGCGTGTGCGTTTTCGTCAACGACAGGAATTTCCCGTTGAACTGCGCGGAATAGCCGGGTTTTCTTGCTAGTTTCTCTTTCGAGACACCCACAAACAAGGAAAAGGCAGGCACATCGGCTACTTTTTCACCAGCTTTCTTTGAATATTTAAATGAATTATTTATCTTCTTAAAAATCCAGTTTGCATTTTTTCTAATATTCATGAAATCACATTCTAATATGGAAACCGCCTACTGCCTATGTTATAAATCTTTATCGTCAATTACTACCAAGCCAGGGTGGCAGAAACAGGTAATGCGCCGGTCTTGAATTTTCAAAATATCAAGAGCTGATTCGTGATGCAAAAAGAAAACCGGTGCCCTCACGGGCTTTAGGGTTCAAATCCCTACCCTGGCGCTTATTAGGCATATGCAGAAACAGGCTACGTTTATCGTATTCTTGAGGTCAACGTTTTTAAATGTAGGAACTTATGTTTAGCAATCCAGGTGGAAAAATGACAAGATACCTAGTAACATCGGAGAGCGTAACAGAGGGACACCCAGACAAGGTAGCAGACCAAGTATCGGACTCGATACTCGATGCGATAATAAGAAAGGATTCCCATGCGCACGTAGACTGCGAGACGCTAATAATGCAAGGTGCTGTGATAGTCACAGGCCAGATAACTACGACAGCATATGTGAATATACCCTCAATAGTGAGGCACACGCTCAAGGAAATAGGGCTGAACAATGCGAAGGACGGCCTTGACTGGCAGACATGCAGCGTAGTTACATCGATAGAGGAGCAATCCCCGGACATAGCGCAGGGAGTCAACGAAAAGTCGGGGCTGAACATAGGAGCTGGCGATCAAGGATTCGTTTTCGGTTATGCGTGCAAGGAAACGCCTGAACTTATGCCGCTGCACATAATGCTTGCGCATAAGCTGGTCATGAGGCTCACAGAGTGCAGAAAGAAGGGAATAATACCCTATCTGAGACCTGACGGCAAGTCACAAGTAACGGTCGAGTACGTGAACGGGGTGCCGAAAAGGGTAGATACAGTAGTCATAGCAGCACAACACAGCAATGGATCGAGCATAGAAAAGGTAAGGCAGGACGTAATGAAGAACGTAATCAGGAATGTCATACCAAAGAGTATGATAGACAGCAGGACGAAATTCGTGATAAACGGTACAGGCAAGTTCACGATAGGCGGCACGCTCGCAGATTCTGGGCTGACAGGAAGAAAGACAATAGTAGATGCCTATGGTGGCATTGGCAAGTCTGGCGGAGGCTGCTTCAGCGGCAAAGACCCGACAAAGGTTGACAGGACGGGTGCATACTATGCAAGGTACATCGCAAAGAACATAGTTGCAGCTGGGCTGGCAGACAAATGCGAGGTGCAGATAGCATACGCGATCGGGGTTGCGAAGCCCATATCCTTTTATGTGAACACGCAGGGCACAGGCAGGCTTAGCGACGAGAGGATCACAGAGATCGTAGAGAAGAACTTCGACATGAGGCCTGGCGCAATGATGATTGAGTTGAAGATGAGGCGTCCTATATTCAAAAAGACAGCCGCATACGGCCACTTTGGCAGGACGGGCCCAGAGTTCACATGGGAGAAGACGGACAAGGCGCAGATACTGAGGAGCTATCTAAAAAAGAGCGCACGCTAACGGCCCAACATTTGTGATCAACTGCAGATGCTTGTATAGCGCAGAGTGCGCTTTGCCTAAGTGTTTCTGGCAAGCAAAATATTTAACCGTTTGCGCTCATGCGACAAGCGCATTGAACAGCAGGAAGTAGATAAGGACGCCAAAAATCCCGCCGAACACGCTGCAGACGAAGTTTGTTGTATACTTGTTGCCGAATCCTTTCTCCTCCCAGTGCCCCAATATCGAGTCTATGATGGTGCCGATGAAGCCGGCTATGGTCACAGCCGCAATCAGCGAGAACACGACGATATTAGGGATGTTTCCGCAACCATTCACCGGGCAGTTGTATATTGGAGGAAGCAGCCCGAGGTACAAAGCGCCCAGGACAAGCGCAATAAGGAATGCACCGACAAGGCCGGCGCACAGGCCGAGCAAAGTTATGCCGCCGCTCACGCCCTTTCTTACCTTTTTGAAGGTCAAAATAGAGACAGGAGTCCCGTCAAGCACCCCGATTTCGCTGCTGAATTTGTCTGCAGAGACGGCTGCAACGCTTGCTATGAATCCTGCAATGAAGGCAAGGTCGCCCCACGCGCTGTTTGCCACAAAGAAGATCAATATTACGAAAAGCAGGGGACCAACGCCATTTGCAAGGACATTTTTCACTCCGCGGGTCTTCTGATACTGCATTATGCTGAGCTTGTAGCGCATCCCGAGCTTTGTCACAACGGCTGACAGCGTCAGGAAATAGAGCATTGCAACGACGTAGAAGAGACCCAGAGTCCACCCTGCTACTATAGTGGGTTCGGTGAATGTAGCGACGTAAATCATTATAAACGCAAGGACGAAGGCGAGGATAACTCCTCTAACATCAAGGGTCAAATAATCCATAAATATCGTTCCATTTTAATGATAATACTCCGCTAAACAGTCGATTTCACATAGTTTTTTAAAGATATACACTTCATATTTATCTACGGGTTCTCTACTGTAGGAAGGTCGTGAAGAACTGGTCGCCTTGCTGGCGTGTCTAACACGCCAGCACTTGTCCTTTTTACCAACAAACACAGCAACAGCTCCGCTTTTGCTCTCTACATTCATCATCGATAATTTAATTCGAACCTTTAAATAACTATAAGTCCATAAATTATAAAATCTAATCATGGGGGCAATAAATGGCTAAAGACAAAACTATAAGGGAGCTGGAGGACTTGCCTGGCATAGGCCCAACTTCAGCGGAAAAGCTCAAAGCAGCCGGCATAGACACTCTCGACAAGGTGGCGGTCGCAGCTCCGCACGATATCTCAGAAATGACAGGGATAAGTGTGGAGGCAGCGAAGAAGGCAATACTCGCAGCACAAGAATCTACAACGATAAACTACGAGACAGGAGAGGCAATATCTGAAAGAAGGAAGGATCTGGGCAGGATAACCACTGGCTCAAAGGATCTTGATGAGCTCATAGGCGGAGGAGTAGAGACAAACGCCATAACAGAAGCTTACGGAAGGTTTGCAAGCGGGAAATCACAGATCGCATTTCAGCTATCGGTCAATGCGCAGCTTCCAAAGAAGAACGGAGGTCTTGAAGGGGCTGTTTTGTTCATAGACACAGAAGGGACATTCAGGCCAGAGCGAATAACAAGCCTTGCAAAGGCGGCCGGTCTCGACGTGAAGAAGACGCTCGAGAACATCATAGTTGTCAGGGCTACAACAACAGAGCAGCAGATCCTCACAGTAGAAAGGGCAGACAAGCTTATCCAGGAGAAAAACATAAAGCTCATCATAGTAGACTCGATAACCTCGCTTTTCAGGGCAGAGTTTTTGGGAAGAGGCGCTCTTTCAGAGAGGCAGCAGAAGCTCAACTCGCACATACACAAGCTGCAGATGCTCGCCGACAAGTTCAACATCGCGGTATACATCACAAACCAGGTAATGGACAACCCGGGAATCCTTTTCGGAGATCCTACGACTCCTATAGGAGGCAATGTGATGGCGCATGCCGCAGCAACGAGGCTCTATCTCAGGAAGAGCAAGGAGGAGAAGAGGATAGTAAGGCTTGTGGATTCACCAAACCAGCCAGAAGGAGAGTGCGTTATAAAGGTTACGCCGGACGGCATAAAGGACTAACGGTGCACCAATGCTATACCTAGTCGGCATCGGATTGACAAAAGCAGACCTGCCAGCAGGCGCGCTTGATGTCTGCAGGAAGTGCGACCTTTATGTAGACACCTACACCACATACGTGCCGCAGGAGAGGATAGAGCAGATAGAATATCTGGCCGGAAGGAGCATAAAGAAACTGACCAGAGCGGATCTGGAGGAAAAGATATACGGGCTGCTCGAGCAGGCAAAGGAAAAGAATATCGCAGTGCTGATAGGCGGAGACCCGCTCATAGCAACAACGCACAAGATCATATTCATAGCCGCGAAGAAAGCGAAAGTGCCTATAAGAGTAATACACGCGACATCGATGCTATCTGTTCTCATGGGCGAATCAGGGCTAGATTTCTACAGATTCGGGCAGATATGCACCATATCGAGATGGACAGAGCATTACTCTCCGGTATCTTTTTACGACACGATAAAAAGAAACGCGGCAAACAACCTCCACAGCATCGTCCTTCTTGATTATGACATAAGCAGCAACTCGTCGCTTGAGCTTAGGGAGGGCATAAGGATACTCAAAAAGGCGGAGCAGAGCTACAGGGCGGGTGCGGCCACCGATGACAAGCAGCTGATAGTGATGCACAAGCTGAGCTTCGATGACGAGAAGAAAGTGCTCACCACAATAGGCGACGCGGAAAGCATAGCTCTTGGCGAAGGACCTACAACGCTGATAATCCCTGCGAAGCTCACAGACATAGAGAAGGAAATACTCGACAGCATATACTGATGGTCAAATGCTCCAGCTCGAACTTGTGGACGGGAAAAGAATCGTAGTCACAGACCAGTCTACAAAAGACATTCTAAAAAAAGGTGCATTCGGCAAACTATCAGGAAACATTCTCCATCTGGAGCCTGAGGAAGCGCTCTATCTCATGGACATAAGGAACGCGGAGTGCAGGATGGACGGGAAGAAGCTCGGATACAATGAATTGATAAACGAGCTCGGGCTAAAGGGCAGGATGATGGCGAGATATCTCACGTACAAGGACTGGAGAGACAGAGGACTGATAATAAAAAGGCCAGAATTCCACACCGGAGAAAAGGAGAGGGAGAAAGGAAAGCTCCAGATTAAAAAGTATCCCGCATCTGCGATAAAGCTGAAGGACTACAGCATGGAGGGCACGTTCCTGCCAAATGATCTTATCACGATAGTCGAAGATGCAAAAGCTGGGAAGAAGATATACGAAGACCACTGGTTCGGGCAGTACGGCACATACAAACTAAGCGACAGGGGCGCTCTGAACAAGCTTGACATATACGAGACAGTTTTCCTGATAGACAACGATGTGCTGAAAGTGGAGAACGCGTCAAGAAAGGAGATAGTCGACGCCGCTGAGAAGAGAAGAAGCGATTTCCCGAAGCTCTATGAGGTATACGAGGACTGGAGGAGCAAGGGCTATGTGGTAAAGACGGGATTCAAGTTCGGCACGCACTTCAGGATATACTTCCCGGGAGCAAAGCCGATGCAGGAAGGAGAAGAATGGACACACTCAAAGCACGTGATACAGGTTTTCCCGAGGGACGAGAAGCTGCTCATATCAGAATGGGCTAGGGCGATAAGAGTCGCGCATTCCGTAAGGAAGACGTTCATACTCGCGATACCCGGGAAGAGCAGGAAGAAAACGCTCGAGATAGATTTCGTGCTCTTCCACAGGAAGGGAGGGAACATAGAGGTGCCAGAGACCGATCATCCGAGATACGGGATGCTGTCGCTGAGCGAAGACGAGTACATAGGAGGGGCGGAGCTGTCAGCGATACTGAACAATGCAAGGGAACACAGACTCGAGTTGATTATAGCGATAGCAGACAGAGAGACAGCAGTCACATACTACAAAGTGAGGAGGATAGAGCTCCCCAGAAGCGAGTACGAATACTACGAGATAGACTGGATGCAGCCTTAATCACAAACCTAATAAATTTCATCAAAAAACTGTCAAAAATAGACAGATATAAATATCACAATAAATTTACCATTTCCTATTATGACAAGTGCGACAACCACGACATTAAGGGCAGCTCCGAGCTTTGGGGCCCCTGCGATAGCAATAACGGTACCGCCAGGAATCGGAATAAGACCAACCACTTCCGGTACGATAAGCATAAGCGCCAGTGGAAACCTCACACTATCTGAGAGTCCGCCCCGTGTGGTCTATCCAATTTCAAACGAATGGCCTGACCCAGAAATACAGACAATACTCTCAAAGCCGCTCGGCATCACTACGTATTTTGGAGTGGCAGGCGGAACCACGCAGAACCTGGACCACACAGCAAAGCTGTTGCAAAACAACCCACTGAGAAGAATAGTGCTATTCGACAAAGATCCGGTGCAGCTACTAAATGCAAGGGATGTCATAGCAATCTTCAACGAGAATGATGACGAGGGATATGAGCGCGCAATAGAAGACCACAAAGCAAAAGGGATATGCCGGGATAAGCCCCCACGATGGGCAAAACCTCAGATAGAGACCGCTATAAAAATCAGGTTGGAATTGGCGGAAGCATCAGAGTTCATCAGAGACATAAAAGAACCGGGAGCCAGTTTCATATACCTATCAAACATTCTCACATGGGCGCACCTCACCGGCCCGGTCAGCAGGGCAGTCAGGGGCACGGTCGGAAGAATACGTGCCAACAAGAACATACTCGAAGGTTCCATGGTCTACATATACCTTCACAATAGGGACCGCACAGGCGATCCGCATGTGCTGCTTCTAAGGAAGTCGCACGGCGAACTTTTCACGATTACGCCCGAGCTATGGGTATCCGGCCCTGTGACAGACTCGCAGATAGCATCGCTGGTATAACGAGCGCTTCCGCAACTCAGAAACTGCACTAGTCTTATATACTTTTCCCATCTAATACAATCACGGCTCTTTCTTCTTCGATGAAGATAAGATATAGTGATACAAGTGCCATTCTACAAGCAAATGAAGAAGACGTTTCAGTCGGAGTACAAGGAACGCTCGCCAGAATACAAAGAGCGCATAATCAAGTGGAACACCGAGTCTCCGATAATGAGAGTGGAGAAGCCAACCAACATAGCGAGGGCGAGGGAGCTGGGCTACAAGGCGAAGGAAGGGGTCATAGTAGCACGCGTCAGGGTAATAGGAGGCAAGAAGAAGAGGGCAACAGTAGGCGGTGGCAGAAAGCCGTCGAAGAGCGGCAGATTCTTTGCGAGAAGGAAGTCTGTCCAGGCAATAGCAGAGGAGAGGGCTGCAAGAAGGTTCACGAACTGCGAAGTGTTAAACTCATATTTAGTGGGAGAAGCGGGGTCAAACAAGTTTTACGAGGTAATACTGCTGGAAAAGGCAAACCCTGTGATACTCTCAGACAATCAGTACAGGAGCATAGTTGCGCAGAGCCACAGGGCAGACAGAGGCCTCACATATGCGGGAAGGCTGCACAGAGGATTGGCAAGCAGGGGATTCGGTACAGCGGGCTACAGGCCGAGCAAGAGGCAGCACAACAGGAGCTAATTTTAATAACAGTTTCCTATACAGTCTATGCCATACATAACTTTCTCCAAGAAGTTCGCAGACCAGCGCGGAGCAAAGAGGATAATCGAGAGGAACAAGGTGGCAAAGGACTCCGCGGTAGAGCTAAGGGGCAGCAAGACGATAAACAAAATAATAGCGCGTGCCAAGGCAAAAGGTTTCAAGAACGTGCTGATAATAAATAAAAAGAAAGGGAAAATGCAAGCGACAGAGATCACGATAACGATGAAGGAAGGGGCAACGGGCTGGAAGTACGGGAAAACAAGAAATTTGTGATAAAATGATGAGCAAAGCAACGATCATAATCCAAAAGAGGGCAAAGATGAGCTACAAGAAGATCTTAGGAGAGATAAAGGAGCACAAAAGGAGCGGCATCAACATAAGCGAGACCGACAGCGAGCTCAAGATCACGATAGAAACAAAGGACATCACAGCGCTCAGGGCATCGCTGAACGCGATAATCAGAGATGTACAGGTCATAGAGGGCGCAAACACCCCAAAATAGATGGGAAATTTCCACAAATGCCTCCAAACTAAAACTATATAAACATAGCGACTCTTAATAGTAAACACATAATTTTCGTTAGCTTTTTGCTACCCGCAGCGGTCTCCCGACTCCCTGCTTTTTACAGATTCCAAGACATTGGAATAATTATACTTTAGTGTTACTTATGTCGACACACGGTTCGATGCAATATTGGCCGCACAGACGCGCAAAGAATAGGCTAGCCAGGCTGCGCAACCATCCGAACATAAAGGAGCAGATTCCATGCAATGCAGTCGCATTCAAGGTCGGCATGACGCATCTTACCATGATAGACGACTCGGAATCACCATCGAAGAATGCGGAAGTCGCAGAAGCGTGCACCGTCCTCGAAGTGCCAAAGATGGAAGTATACGGGGCAAGATTCTATTCTACTAATTCTCTGAACAATTACAAAGAAGCGAGGGCAGAGGTTTACAACAAGGCAATAGCGCAGAAGCTGAACATGAAGAAGCTGAAGCACGACGAAACGAAGATAGAGGCGATGAAGGCGAAGCTAAAGGAATTCACCAACGTAACCGCATTGATAGTCGCTTATCCAAAAGATCTCTCAGTGGAGCAGCACCACCCAATCAGGTTCGAGGCTCCAATCGGCGGCGATACGATAGAGCAGAAGTTCGAATTCATAGCAAAGACCTTGGGCAAGGAAGTAAAGATCAACGAGATATTCAAACCGGGAGAATTCGTTGACATAAGCTCCGTATCAAAGGGGAAAGGATGGGCAGGCCCGATAAAGCGTTTCCATGTGAAGAGAAACTCGCACAGATCAACAAACAAAGTAAGGCACGGGGGTCCTCTCGGTGCATTCGGCTCAGGCAAGATATTTTTCACCGTACCAAGGGCAGGCCAGCTCGGCTTCAACTACAGGACAGAACACAACAAGCGCATCCTAAAGATAGGGCAGAAGGCAGACATAGAGCAGATAAACAAGAAGGCAGGTTTCCAGAACTACGGAGTTATTGATAACGATTATGTCATAGTGTTGGGTTCGGTAGCCGGCCCATCAAAGAGGCTCGTCCGTCTCAGAAAATCCGTAAGGCACAGAAATGAGACAGGGATAAAAGAGCCGAAGATTACCTACATTGCAAAGTGATGATCATGAACGCAAACGTGATGAACCTTCAAGGAACAGTAAGCGGCAGCGTAGAGCTGTCTGAGGTTTTCAACGAGGAAGTGAGAGACGATCTGATAAGAAGGGCGGTCATTGCAGAAAACACGCTCAAGCTCCAGCCACAAGGTCATTACATACTTGCGGGAATGAACACCACAGCGAGATACTACGGAACGATGAGCTCATACAGATCTGGAAGGCACATGGGAATAGCGATTAGGCCGAGGCAGAAGCTCGGAGGCGGAGTGCAAGGTCAGGTCAGAAGGATTCCATCATCGGTAAAGGGAAAGAGGGCTCACCCGCACCAGATAGAGAAGACGCTCGTAGAGAGGATAAACAAGAAGGAATACCAAAAGGCAATAATGAGTTCGATAGCTGCAACAGGAAAGCAGGAATATGTCTCCGGCAAAATCGGCGAAGCGATAAAACTGCCGATAGTTGTCACGAACGACATCGAGTCTGTAAAGAAAACAAGGGAACTGATGAAGATACTCAATGCATTCAAGCTCACAGCAGACCTGGAAAAAAGCAAGAGCCCTCAAATAAGGAAGGGATTGAGGCGCCTCGCAGCAAGAAGGCATTTCAGGAAGTCGCTGCTTATCGTCGTAAACGATGATAAGGGCATAGTAAAGGCGGCACGAAACATACCCGGAGTAGACTCGTGCACGCTCAAGGGCATAAGGGCAGGCATGCTTGCCCCAGGCGGCGTTCCGGGAAGGATAACTCTGTGGAGCGAGTCCGCAATAAAGAACATGAAGGAAGAAATATCGAAATTATCATTGGTGCAATAATGACAGTATTGAAATATCCGCTAGCAACAGAAAAAGCCGTATCGCAGATAGACAGGAACAACGTGATCACTTACATAGTTGATTTCAGGGCAACGAAGACCGAGATAAGGAAGGAGTTCGAGTCGATGTTCCAGGTCAAGGTCGCGGGAATCCGATCTGCGAACACAGCGGAAAACCAAAAGAAGGCTTACATAAAGATTGCAAAGGGCTACAAGGCAAGCGATGTAGCATCGAAGCTCAAACTAGTATGATGGTGCAAAAATGGGAAAGAAAATGAGGCAGCAAAGAAGGGGCAAGGGCTCGGTAGCCTACACAAAAGCCCCAGGCACGTTCGATATTAGAGTGAACTATACAAATGACAGGTCAAAGGAGATGATCGGGGAAGTGATACAGATAATAAATCACACAGGGCACACAGCTCCGCTCATGGAAATACTTTTTGAGGACTTTACAAGAGGCTATCTCATCGCCCCGGAGGGTATAAGGATAGGCAACAAGATCCACATAGGACCGACGCCAAGCTACAGCATAGGCAGCGTGATGAGGCTCGGAGACATACCAGAAGGAATTCCAATCTACAACATTGAGTCAATGCCAGGAGACGGCGGCAAGTTCGTAAGAGCAGCGGGAAGCGTAGCTTACGTATCTGCGCACACGGGCAACACAACGACGATAGCAATGCCATCAAAGAGCAGCGTCACTCTTGTCAATGAGTGCAGGGCGCAGCTCGGAGTAGTCGCAGGCGGAGGAATGAGCGAGCAGCCGATAGTCAAGGCAGGAAAGAACCATTACATAATGCACGCTACAAACAGGATGTGGCCAGGCTTCAGGGGAGTCAAGTCAAACCCTGTCGACCACCCATTCGGCGGGAAGCAGCACCACAAGGGAAAGAGCAGCATGACGTCGAGGAATGCGCCGCCTGGAAGGAAGGTGGGCCATATCGCTGCAAGAAGAGTAGGAAGAAAGAAGAAGGGATAAAAATGAAGCTCAACGATCTCAAAAAGAATTCCATGAGGACCTGGTCGCCGATACCGAAGGTTGACAAGTATGAGCCGAAGGACATAGAGATGCTCTATGTTGCTACATGCCTCGGGGGCGAGACCGGAGAGCTGCTAAACAAGCTGAAGAAGAAGTTCAGGAAGAAATACTATACAAGCGCGCACACCGAGGACAACCTCGAAGATGGGATAAGAGATGAAGTGGCAGATGTTTTATTCTATGTCTCGAGGATTGCAGACCTTCTCGACATAGACATGGAGAAGGAATTCGAGAAGAAGATGGAAGAGAACATAAGAAGGTACGGACTAAGCAAGAAGGCATGATAAAATGGTAGAAAGAATTGCATTTAGAGGAAAAACAGCGGCAGAAGCCCAGGCAATAAAGCCAGAGGAATATATCAAGCTTGTAAAGTCAAGGCAGAGAAGGAGCATAAAGAGATCCGGCCTGCAGTACAAGAAGCTAGTACAGAAGGTCGAGGAAATCAGGAAGAAGGGAGCAGCGCCCAAGGCGATAAAGACGCACGTGCGCGAAGCCGTGATTCTGCCGTCATGGATCGGCATGAAGTTCGCAGTGCACAACGGTAAGGAGTTCCAGCAGATTGACATAACTGCAAACATGCTCGGTCACAGGCTCGGTGAATTCGCGTTCACGACAAAGAGGGTGCAGCACTCTGCGCCAGGTATAAGGGCAACGAAGGGTAGCAAGTTCCTAGCGGTGAAGTAATGAGATATTCATACAATCAAAACAGGGAAAGCGTCGTCTTCGCCAACATGAAGGACATCAACGCGAGCTACAAGGACCTCGGGGCGGTATGCGATGCGATAAGATACAAGAGCGTCAAGCTTGCGCTCGATACCCTTGACAGCGTCATAATCGACAACAAGCCCATACTTTTCAGGACACACAACATAAACATGGGAGCCAGGCATGAGCTGGGCGGCAGGAAGGGCAGGACGCCAATAAAGTGCGCGAAGATTGTAAGGAGAGTTCTAGTAAACGCATCTGCGAATGCGAGGAACAAGCAGATGGAGCCCGACATAATGTATGTTGTGCACGCAGCTGCAAACAAGACGATAATAGCGAGGAGATTCCCGCCAAAGGGCGCACTCTACGTTACAGGAGGACCAAGCGGTCAGGTTCCGGCAAGGCACTCTGATCTGGAATTCGCAAGGGTTGAGATAGGAATCTCAACAATGGACGAGAAGACACTAGGCAAGAGCCTGGTTTCAAAGATAAAGTTCACGATGAAGAACGCTCCAAAGGTCAAGCCCCAGGAGGCGAAGAAGACTGCAAAGAAAGGAAAGGAGAAAGAGAAGGAAAAAGAAAAGGAGAAGAAGCCATTTGTTAGGATAGAGAAGAAAGAGGAGCAGAAGGCGCCGGAGCAGAAGAAGGATGTACCGAAGCAGGAGCCGCCAACTGCGCTGACTCCAAAAGAGAAGACGGAAATTGAGAAGGACGAGAAGCCAAAAATAACACAACAGGCGAATCAATGACGATAGAAAGAAAATTCATAGACAATTCGATAATCAAGCTCAAGATTTCAAAGTACCTTGGCAAGGAACTTGTCAGGGCAGGCTTCTCAAGGGTGGAAATACAAAAGACACCGGTGCTCACAAGGATAACCGTATACGTGCTCAATCCAGGTAAGGTAATAGGAAGGGCAGGCGCGACAATAGACAGATTGACAGAAACGATAAGGAACAAGTTCAATGTCGATAACCCACAGATAAACGTCATGGAGGTAGGAAACAAGATGCTTGAGCCGATGCTTGTGGCAAGGGACATAGCGGAGAAATTCGAGAGAGGGCTCAATGCAAGGAAGGTCATACAGGGAGCATTAAAGATAATAATCGAGAACGGAGCTCTTGGCGCAGAGATAATAGCAAGCGGGAAGCTCGCGGCCAAAGGTGCAAGAGCCAAGACAATAAGGAAGAGCATAGGCTACATACCAAAAGCGGGCAATGTAACGGAGCTCGTAAGGGAGGCAGCAGCGACGTCATATCCTAAATATGGTGCAATAGGTGTCAAGGTAAGGATAGTGCCGCCAGGTACTGTGTTCCCAGACAGGGAACTGAAGCCGATTGAGATACCAAAGTCGATACTAAATGCTTAAAAATGTGTAATAAACATCAGAATATAATATTTTGAATTGCGGCAACTGATTTTTTGCTGCGATGCAGCATATGCAGGGGGTGTCAAACAAATGTTGTTAGGAACAATCTTAGTGGCGTTCATTGCATTCATATCAATAATGGTGCCCGGATTCCTGTTTGCACTCGCCCTTCTTAGGAAGACAGAACTCAATCTTTTCGAGATAGGCGTCATAGGATTCATATTCGGGTTCATGGTAACTCCGGGGCTTACGTGGCTCGAGTCATACCTGATGAACTACGTCCACATATTCTCCTATTCACTAGGCCTCTACGTTGCGAACACAGTAGTGCTCACGATAATTGGATTAATATTCTGCTACCAGCAGGGCGCGTTCAAGAACTTCAAGCAGGAATACCTTTCAAAAGGCACAGAAGATGAGGCTTCGCACAGGCCTGCTCATCATACCAAGACCACTCCATGGTGGGTATGGGCAGTGCTCATCATAATCATGCTCTCCGTATTTGCCACAAGGATGCAGAGCATAGTAATAGCACCCACCTTCTTCGAATTCGACCCGTACTTCGACATGGTCGACACCCAATACATACTCACATACGGACAGCAGCTGCTGCTCGACCCGTCTGCCTGGCCCGCAGCCGCAATGGGCACAAACCACAGGATCGAGCCCATCATACCATACATAGAGGCTTATTGGTATGATGTCTCGAACGCGCTCGGGCCTAACTACCAAAGCCTCAACACAACCCTGTTAAGCCTGGTGAGCGGCGTGTATCCGCCGATAACGGCCGCGCTCCTTGTATTTGCAATTTTCGTAATAATCTACCACGAGTATGATGCCTACATAGGGCTCATAGCAGCCGGCCTTACCGCAACCATGCCTGTGCTGTTCACCACATTCATAGCAGGAGAGCAGCTTGTGGAGAACTGGGGCATATTCGCGCTGTTCTTCTTCATACTCGCGTATATGTTAGCAACAAAGAACCCCAAGAGCAAACGGCTTGCCATATTTGCCGGCCTTGCATTCGCAGCCAACTTCCTCGGCGCGCACTATTACACGGTAACTGCCGGCGTGTTTGTCATATACATAATACTGCAGGGCTGCATCGACGTGATCAGGGGCGAGCACAACATAGACTTCTACAAGATGAATGCGATAGTCATAGCCGTAATAGCGATTTTCTACATAATCTACCTGCCGTACAGCTCCACGCTGCAGAACAGGATACCGACGGTATTGGGCGTGCCGCTGATCCTATCAGGCCCTATAATCGCGCTGGTACTAGTTGCGTTCATGGACTACGGTCTTAAGTTCCTCCACGGGCGCAAGATCATATTCAAGGATCTCAACATAAAGTCACGTGTGGCATGGATTGCGGCAATCCTGATAATAGGCGCCCTTCTCGTGCTGTTGACCCCGCTGGGCAAGCCCATAGCAGGTTACCTCAACCTTAGCACAAGGTTCACCACGCCATCAAGCCCGCTCTTCATGACAGTAGAAGAATACATACCCACAGGGCTCTTCTACAATTTCGGTGCGCAGGGATTCGGGATCTTGGGGCAGGACATAAACGGAGTGCCGGTGCTTGTATGGATAATCTGCGGCCTCGGCCTGATAATGATAGCGATGAGCATAATACTCAGGAACAGCAAGACCGGCATACTCTACATGGCAATCGCCCTGCCGCTGATGTTCGCAGGATTCTCTGAGGTCAAATACTTGCCGCATTTCGGCGTGGCATACATAATGATTTTCTGCATCATACTCGGGGAGGTAATATACTGGTCCGAACAGAACTTCAAGATCGGGTTCGCTTCAAAGAAAGTAGTCGCGGCAGAGCAGTCAGGCGGGCTAATCGATGAGAGCAAGGGCAAGAACAAGGAGATGGCAACGATGATACTCGCAATAGGGATATTCTTCGTCTCAAGCATTCTGGGGATAATTTATCTTATTTATATGGCACTCGGTACGACCACGAAGAACATGAAGGTGTACATGTACGGCCTCGCAGTGCTGTTCATACTCGCAATAGTCGTGGGCATAGTCGCCTCGCACACCGTAATCTACGGCGAAAGCGCCTCCTACATGGATGCGATAAGCTCTGGGATTGCAGCATCGAGCGCTACATCACAAACACAGCTATGCAGCACCCTCTCGAGCGACGGCGCCAGCATCGGATATACGATGTACTGCAACATAGTGCCCCAGTATTGGCTCAATGCGATGGCATGGATCAAGCAGAACGTGGGGCCCAACGCACCAAGAGTGCTGTCATGGTGGGACTACGGAGACTGGATAAACTGGTTCGGAAACAGCAACGCATTCCTAAGAGGTGACAATGCGAACGCAACAGAGGACTACGCAACAGCAGCGCACTACGTGCTTGGCGGCAACACATACACGCCGCAATCGCTTGCGAACTTCATGAACGGAAACCAATCAAAGTACGTGCTCATGGACCAGGATCTTATATCGAAGTGGCAGGCGCTTGACTTCCTTGCGTGCATATACACCAACCAGACATCATACGCATTTGCCATAGCAGCCGGACAGTCGCAAAGCCCTCCGCAGCCATACGTTCTAGGCACATCACAATGCGAGCAGACCCACGATCCGCAATATGCGCTGATACCTTTGGCTGCGCTGATACAGAATTCCACACAGCAGAGCATAAACTACTACTGCAGCATATCCAACAGCACTGTGCAGTACGTTGAGTCATTCCTGCTTGTAGGGCAGAACTTCTCCAACCAGACCGCGTGTGTGAGCATCCAGCCCAATGCGCTGGGCGTGCTCAAGGTGTACAACCAGACGGGCAAGCAGCTCAATGCGTACATATCTGCGCAGAACTATCTTGGCGTGATAAATGTCCAGGGCACGGAATTCGTCGAGTACATGATGATATACACGCCGAACGCTGCAAACGGCGTGATAACCGACGCACCATCCCAATTCTATGATTCAAACTATTACAAGGGCTTCATACTCGGAGATCTTCCCGGCTTCACAGAAGTATACCCGGCTAATGGCATCGGAATCAACTACGTGAACGGCACCTACCCGGTAAGGATCTTCGAGCTTAACAACTTCACCGGAGGCCTTCCACCTGTGCCGCAAAAGCCATCATGGATAGTCAACAACTACACAATGCCGTAAAGCAATCAATAGCTTAAAATAGCTGTCTTATCAAAGTGAGTAATTGTGGGCTCGTAGCTCAGCCTGGTCAGAGCGCTGGTCTTATAAGCCAGATGTCGTGAGTTCAAATCTCACCGGGCCCATGATGGTTACATGTTGAACGACAGGCTAAGGAGGAAGCTGAAGGCGAAGAGCCCAAGAGGCATGGTCTACCCAAGGTATGATGGCTACTCGCTGCCTAACATTCCAAATACTGTAGTCAATCTGTTCGGCATCAAAAAGGAAAATGCACTGAACAAAAAGCTGCACAAGAGACTGACCCAAGGGAGACGTCCAAAGAAGATAATACTAATACTCATCGACGGTTTCGGTTACATGCAGTGGCTGAAATATTATAAAAAAATGGAGTTCTTCAGGAACTTCACCAAAAAAGGCATCGTATCCCCAATAACGACAGTGTTCCCATCTACGACTGCAAACGCTGTGACCGCGGTAGCCACCGGGCAGACTACAATACAGCACGAATTGATAGAGTGGACGATGTACCTGAATAAGATAGATGCGGTTATTGAGACGCTGCCGCTGCGAAGGTTAGGCGAGACAGGAAGGAACACACTACTAAAGGAGGGAGTAACAAGCAAGGACTTGTTCCACGGGATACCTATAGATAAAACGCTGAAAACCAACGGCGTAAAGTCGTACATGTTTGTGCCAAACGACATCATGGAGTCGGAACAGCAAGCAAAAGCAAGAAAATACGTAGAGACCGTAGGATATAATTCACTGCCTGAGATGGTTGTAAGACTTAGGCACCAGCTTGAAAAAGAAAAAGGCAGAGCATACTACTACGTTTACATAACAGACGTTGACAGCATAGAGCACAAATACGGTCCGTACACCGAGCAGCACGAAGCGACGCTAAACATGATATCGCATTTGCTGCAAGAGGAGCTAGTAGACAAGATAAGCAAAAAATCAATAGCGGATACACTGGTAATGATAACCGCAGACCACGGCCAGGTAAAGATGGACCTCAAAGGAATGGTGTATCTAGATGACTACAACAACATAATGGCCATGTTTGAGAAGAGCAGGAACGGCCGCATGATCCCGCCAACGGGGAGCCCAAGGGATGTCTTCCTGCACATAAAACCTGGCAGGCTGGAGGAGGCTCGCAAACTATTTTCAAAGATGTTCACATCAGGAGCTATGGTGTTGACAACGGAGCAAGCGATAAGAGCAAACCTTTTCGGTGCAGGAAAGCCGAGCAAGGAGTTCCTGAACAGGACAGGTAATCTGATACTCTTTCCTTACGAGGGCCATGGAATATGGTACAGACACAGCGGCGATTTTAAGTTCGAGGGACACCACGGCGGTCTTTCGGAGCAGGAGATGCTAATACCTTTCGCGATAGCGAGGCTGTCAGATCTAAAGAACTAACTAATACCTTACGTGGATTTCCTTCCCGCAGCTGTTGCACTTATATGCCACGTACCTACGTGAGCTTACGATCCTTACGGTTGCGTTGAATCCGGGAGAAAGCACAACGTTGCATCTCGTGCATATAGAGTTGCGCAGCTTTTTCGGTATTCTGACTTTATAATGAGTACTTATTTTCCTGAGTTCGGAAACATACCTCTTAGAAAGAGCGCCATTTTCCTTCAGCGAGCCTTCGGCCAGTCCAAAAAGAATATCTATGCGCTCAGATGCTATCTTCTTGACGAGCTCCTTCCTGTTGTCCAACATCGTTTGACCTACATTACGCCAAGGTACTGCAGCATGACCTGCAGCGGGGTTTCAAGGCCCCTCGACTCCTTCATCGTCACAATGTTTCCCGAGATCTCTATCGCGCTCTCAGAGGGTATTCCATGGAAAAGAAGCACAAGCCTTTTCAGCTCCTGCTCATCAGGGGTCGATATCTTCTTGTCTTGTATTATGTTGGCGCGGGCGACTACTTTTATCCCGTTGTTCACAGCGCCTATTGTCTTTTTCTTCTCATTGAACTGCAGCAGCACATCTAGCAGTGGCCTATAATCGTATAGTTTGTAGTCCTCTATGCCCTTCCCGTCAACTATTATTATGCCGTCGTAGTCAGAAGTAGAAACCTTCGAAGTATTGATGTCAGGCCTGCAGACTGCGCCATGATAACCCATGCACTCCTTGTTGGAATAGCTCGTTATGTCGTACTGAACGCCCCACCTGTCAAAAAAAGCCTTTATTGTGGCAAGGGTTTCATCCTTGAAATCTTTTGGTGCTATGAACAAAAGAAACTTCATCAAACCATCATGACTCCATATACGGGGCCAAATAGTAGGACAGCATTGCATCCCCTATCTTGTACTCGACCCTTATTGGCTCCTCTGTCTTTATCGAAAGTGATACTGCTGACTCCTGCGGGCATGCTCTTATTATCCTTTCAAGGTACTCGAGATTGAACGTTACAGAAGATGCCTTTGTCACGCTCAGCTTCTTTACCGCATCTGTGTTGTTCATGTGTTCTTCCTCAAGCTCTCCCGCGTCGCCCTTTGCTAGCACCATGAATGAGTCCTTCTCAGTCTTGAAACCTATGTATGTCGAAAGAAGGTTTGCGTCTTTTAGGATCTCCTTGAGCGCGTCTCCCCTCACTTCTACATTCGATTCGAACGCGATCTTCGGCTCCTTGTCTGCTTCCTTCCTCGCGTCTATAATCGGCAGCTTGAATCTCCTCCTGCTGGACTGGCCTATGAACTCCATGGAAAGCTTGTTTCCAGAGTCCTTGAGCACGAGCGACTCTCCTCCACGGGAGCTGGCAAGTATCTTGCTCAGATTGTCAATGTTAAGCCCTATTGCAGTGGTCTTTTCTACCTCGTATTTCGAAAACGCCTTGCTTGGCATGAAGAAAGAGACCATGCTTATTCCAGAGGGGTCCATCGCCTTGAGCGATATGCCCTCCTTCGCTATGTTGAACGTACCCTCGTCTACCAGACTCTGTATCGACTCAACGCAATTCTTCCAGTATCTGGCATCGTCTATCTTTAGTTCGAACATATTACCCCCTAGTACAAGTAAAGTATCTTTATTCTAAAAGAATTTAAAGCTATACTAAATCTTGGAATAGGGGATTACCCCGTCAGAAACCCGCAGGCTATTGCTGCTGTTTGCCCTGCTTCTTTGGCTTCCCCTGCGGCATCTGATCCAAGTTGTCCGGGCCTCCCATTGTGAAGTTCACCTTCCCGTCCTTGAGGTCTCCGGCCATGCCAAACACGCCTACCGGCGTCGGCATTCCAAGGCCTCTTGACTCAGTTGGGATGAATATCAGGCTGTTCTTCCCGCTTATTCCTATTTCGTATAGCATGTTAAGTGCCCTGAGCTGCATTGCGTAATGGTTGTTGGTGTACATATTGGCTGCATCTATCATTTTCTGTGCGGCCAGCTTCTCAGATTCGGCAAGCACTACCCTTGCATCTCGCTCCCTAGAGGCGATTGCGACCTTTGCCATCGCATCCTGAAGCTCAGCAGGTATCCTCACATCACGAAGCTCCACAGATATCACATTTACGCCCCACGGAAGCACTCTTTCGTCTATGAGCGCCTTGACTTCGTCTGCAATTTCCGTCCTTCCCTGTATCATCTTGCTAAGCTCTACCTTTCCGATTACGTCCCTGAGTGCGGTTTGTGCTGCAAGGGTCACAGACTCGGACATGTTTGATACCTGAAGCACTGTTTTTTCAGGGTCTTCTACCTTTGAAAACATTATCGCATCAACATCTACGCCAACGTTGTCGGATGTGAGCGTTCTTTCCGCAGAGAATGTTGTCGAAAATGTCCTGAGGTCATAGTTGTATGGCATGCTCTGTATTATCGGTATTATGAAGAACATTCCTGGCCCGTAGATGCCCTTGTACCTGCCAAGAGCAAGTATGGGCGCACGCCTCCATTCCGGGAGTATCTTTATGCTAAGCGCGAGGTAGATTATAAGTACAATGATGAACGTAATGCCAAAGCCCGCCCCTATGCTTCCCAAAGAGAGTAAATATGCAACTATCGCAGAAAATATTATCCCGATCAATATTGCCAATATAGTGTTTCCTGTGTTTCCGCCCTTCTGGCTCTTAACGTTGTATGCTTCCATTAGAATCCCCCCTCTAAGTATGATTAGCTGCCAGTTCTTATATAACTTTCTAAACTGTCGGGTATGGCAATGAGGTTACCGCGCTCTGCACAGAGTAGTTTCCGATGTCTGTCTCATTCAATATGATCACAACATCTCCCTGCTGCCCGGTGAAGTTTATTCCTATACTCAACGGCACGAAGTATCTGTCTGACATGCACATCACAAAATGCCCGCTTCCCGCAGATCCGGTTATTGTGCCAAAAATCGCAGTGCAAGGTACCCCCTGGTATGTGCTTTGATAGCCGTTAACATAATTAAAGTTCATGCCGAAGTTTGAGAACTGCGCAAAGTCGAAGTTGTACATCTGTGACATGTTTAATCCATATACTGTATCTCCACTCACGCACTGCGGTGTTTTCGATACTATCAATGCCGTTATGCTGCCCTGCGATACCGCTGTGGTATTGAAGTTTGTGCAGATGTATGGTCCTGGAACAAGGACATACTGGAGGTTGATCATCCCTGCTGCAGATGCAGAAGTTACAGTTGCAGAGAGCTTCTTGCTGCCGGAATACTGTGAGAGCCAAAGGTAAAGCGGGGAGCTCACTGTTCCGAATGCGCTGCCAAACCCGTTCAATTTCGCATATATTGTTCCTGAATAATTCACATGGAACTGATTTGTCGTGTTGGTGTGGTTAGCTATGACTGACACAAGGCCGTTTAGTGAGGAGCCGGGCGGTCCCAATGCTGTGGAATATGCTATAGGCACCGCGCCTTGCGAATTCGTAAAGCTCTGAAGCGCAGGTGGCGGCGCAGTTCCAACCACAAAGAATACGGCAAAGCCTATGATCCCTATTATTATGAGTACGGCGACAAACTTCCCTACGCCAAATCCGCCTGTTTTTGCTGTATTACCTACGATCTTTTTAGCATCTGCCATACAACCCACCAAAAGTATACGAATTATGCAAGCATGCTTATAAAAACCTGAGTGCTAGGTTTTTAATTTCGCTCCCCTGACCGCGCTTCTATCTATTATACTTTGCAGTACTATCCTTGTCTCTTCAGGGCCTCTTACCGATATACAGTCAACACCAAGAATCTTGACTGGGTAATCATTTCCTCCTTTGTAAAGCGAATCCCCTACGAATACCATATCATTAAAGTCGTATCCGAATTTCTCCTTTAACATGCTCACGCCATAACCCTTGTTACGGCCCTGTCTGGTCACATCCACGGATATCGGGCCACTAATAACAACTTCAAATTCCGGGAGCAGCGCCTTAAGAGCGTCGGCTATTGCAGTCCTTTTTCCTCTGCCAGGATCCCAACTTCTCAGCGCCTCTTGAGAATCGCCAGGTCCGGTAGCATTAAATGTTATCAGCGGGCCCATGTCTATTATCCTAGGGCCTTTCTCAGAATCAGATAAGCTTATACCCAACTTCGTTAAAACTTCCTTAAACGCGCTTGTTATTTTCTCCCTTTCCTTGCCGTCCAGGTTTTCTCCATACAGTTGGCGCCATGCCCCATCCCTGAATACATAAAGCGATTGCCCGTTTGTCGGCAACAGATAGAGATTCTCAAGCGCCTTCGGCGCGTTTGGCAAATGCGATAATACCCTGCTCTTCATGCGATCAAAACTGTCCCCGGTAATTATTGCAAGCTTCTTCTTCCCGAGCAGATCAATTATTAGGCTAGCCATCTCTGAGCCCAGAGAACTAGAAGGATACACAAGAGTACCATGCAGATCTGCAACTACAACTGATTTATCCTGATAGCCAAGCCGATGTAGCGCCTCCTTTAACCCATCACTTGCAGCAGCGTTCTGATTTGATGGCATACAGTGCACTTTTCTTCCAAAAGCTTAAAATACGAGTAGTAATGGGGCTGCTGGGATTTGAACCCAGGTTACACGCGCCCGAGGCGTGCCGTCTGCCAGGTTAGCTTACAGCCCCACGCTAATGCTTTGTTGCATAATCTTAAAGAGCTATACTAGAGGCTTTACAAAATAGCAAAAAACTACCAACAAAATGTCAATTTTCGCTTTATTTATATATCAGTAAAATCACGTATCTATCAAAGAAGGAATGATTGCGATGAGCGATAGACAAGGCACCAGGAATCAAATGCTCAGGCGCGATGTCGAAGTGAGAGCGGCGGAGCCAAGAGGCCCGGTCGGTCCGCTTCCAAAGCCAAGGCCAACCTTTAATGCTCAACGTGAAGTTCTAAACCTAGAAAGAAATGAGAAAGGCCACGAGATCCCGACAAACACCCACCCAACGGCGGTCGAAGGCTATGTAGAAGGCTATAGGATATTCCTTGCCGCGCAACAGTCAGCGAGCGGCATGGACTATCAGCCTACAGAGACTGAAAAGGCAAGGGAGCCGGAGCCTCCTAAGGAGACCTTCCAGCAGCACTGGGACAGGTACAGCCTGATAAGCAGGTCTAAGGGAATAGGTAAAAGATTCTACGGTTAGGCAATTATTGGAGAGCCACTGTCTCTCCTTAGCATGACACCTATTGCCCATAGCCTCTTTCCTTCCAACGCTTCAAAGAACTGCATTCTAATCTCTTCAGGGTTGGTCAAAGCCCTGGTGGACTCACCTACAAGTTTATTCGCGAGCTGTTCTGATGTAGTCTGCGGTGCAAATATCTCTCCCATAGTCACAATGAATCTTAGCGGTTTCGATGATTCCGCTATGGAAAACACAGAAGGCATGGCCCTCCACCGCTGAAAAGAAGCATGTACCTCCCTGCCTATATAAATCACGGAACGCTCCACAGTTCCCATCGCAACGACCTCGATGGGTCTTAAACCTGCATTACCCTGCGGGACCATGACAGCCCCAATCGTAGCCCTACCTCCAACCATACAACCAAACTGGCGCCCTTGCCTTTAAAGACTGAAATCAATTATTTATTTATATCTTTAGTTACACCACGACAAGTCCAAACCTTAAAAAGCATTGGCTGATAATATAATTCCGGATGAGATGATAACCGATTTGGGAGGCAGGAGGGTGTTCCCGATAGGCCTTGGCACTTGGCATATGGGCGGAGAGACATTCACCTCCAGCACCGCTAACGACAAGCAGGACATCAAGGCGATAAAGTTTGCGATAGGCCACGGCGTCAATGTCATAGACACTGCGGAGATATACGCAAAGGGCCACGCAGAGGAGCTTGTAGGGCAGGCGATAAAGGGAGAGAAGCGCGATAACCTGTTCATAATATCAAAGGTGTGGCCAGGAAACCTGACGCATGACAAAATGATCAAGGCGGCGGAGGGTAGCCTAAGGAGGATGAACACAAAGTACATCGACCTCTATCTGGTGCACTGGCCTACTCCTACCATGAACATGCAGGAAGTAATCAGCACGATGGAGGAGCTGATCGAGAAGGGACTGATAAGGCACATGGGAGTCAGCAACTTCAATGCGGACGACGTAAAGAAGGCGATCCTTGCCACAAAGAAGTACAACATAGCGGCAAACGAGATACACTACAGCCTTATGAAGAGAGATCCTGAGGACTACCTGATTCCGTACTGCGCAAAGAACAGGATAAAGATAATATCGTACACGCCGCTGGAATACGGAAAGGTCGCCAGGATGAAAGAGGTCATAGAGCTTGCAGAGAAGTACAAAAAGACCCCAATACAGATCGCGATAAATTATCTCATGAAGAAATCGCTGCCTATACCGAAGGCAAGCAGCACAAAGCACATAAAGGAGATACTGGGAAGCGTCGGATGGGGGCTCAGCGATGAGGATTACAAAAGGCTTTCGCAGTTACGATAGTCAAAGCATATTCTCCTTTCTAAAGCTCTTCACACCGGCATATATTATCAGAATATCGCCGATCGCGAGGAATAAGGCCATCCATGCGAAGAAGGCGACGCTGAGGTTCGCGATTCCAAGTACGGCTATGAACGGCATCACGAGTATGGGCAGCACCAAAAGCGTGCTTATCTGCTGCGCCTCCTTTATGCCCCTGACGTGAGATGACACGAATACGACTATGCCTATCGTGCCTATGGCAAGAAACGGCGCGACAAAAAGCATCATCAGCCACGGCCCTGTTGGCAGTATCGTGCTGTTGAAGATCTGGAGGGCGAGATAGTTTGTCACATATCCATAAATCACGAATATGGCTATGGTCAGCAATATCGTCGGAACAAAAGATGCAATGATTTTGCCAAGCAGCAACTCCGGTATTTTTATCGGAGTGGCAAGCAGCGCCTCAGACGTCTTCCGCTCCTTTTCACCGGCAAAGCTATCGGCCGCAATCACCGAAGCAGTCAGTATCGGCATGGTAAGGAATATGGGGCCAAGAACGCTTACCGAGAAGAATGTCATGAATATCAAACCCTGTGCACCTGGAATGCCAGCTGCTGAGGCTGGCACCGAAAGAAGGTTTGCTATCACGCTGCCTCCCGAATGCTGCGTCACGTAGAAGGTCAGGAATGGCAGTATGACTGAGAAGAAGAGCGGGACGCCGAGCATAGGTCCGAAGATTTCGGGACTAGAAAAGACCTCGCGAAGGTCCTTCACCGCAACAGAATAGGCTTTTTTAATGTTTACACAATCACCGCGTAGAAAGATCCTCTATCAAGTGTTCTATATAATCTATGCTCACTATGTTGCCACCAAGCGCAAGCAATTCCTTTAATATCCTAGTTATATCCCTGTAATTCCTTACTTGGAATTTTATCAATGTTGGTTTATTCTGATTCGCATCTACAAAACCAGGTATCTTTTTTACCGAAGCATGATTGAGGGGCTTGGCCAGCCTTATGTTGACCATCGTGTTCTTTAGCACCGTCTTGTAGAGCCCTTCCGTCGTAGTTTCCTTTACTATCCTGCCTGCCCTTATTATCGATATTTTGCCGTCGAACCTGGTCACTTCGTCGAGCTTCTGCGTCACAAATACTATGGTCTTGCCCTCCTTCTCATAACCAAGCAATATCTTGCGTACCATGTCTGCGGAATGCGCATCAAGGAAGGCTGTGGGCTCATCCAGCAGTATTATTTCGGGGTCGTTGAGCACAGCCCTACAGAAAGCCACCTTCTGTTTTGTACCTCGGCTTAACTCGTACACCTTTCTATCAAGGTACTCCAACGCGTCAAGTTTCTTTAGCAGATCCATCGACTTGGCCAACGTTGCCTCGTCGCTCATTCCATACAATCTCCCGAAGAACCCAAGGTTGTTCCTGACGCTTAGAAAATCATAAAGCGCATAATTATCGGTGAGCAAAGAGAGCCTCGACTTTATCGTATCATCGCGGTAGGGGTCAACGCCAAGCACCGTTATCTTTCCAGATTCAACCCTGTAAAGGCCGTCTATGCACCTAAGCAATGTGCTCTTTCCCGCTCCGTTAGGCCCGAGTATGATGTTCACGCCCTTGGCAGAGCGATAATTCAGGTTCTTTAATGCAACGGTTTTGCCGAACCTTTTCTCTATATTGCTGACAACGATCGCGCTATCCATGACAAGGATTAGAAAAATCGGTTTAATATACTTATTCTGCTTCCCTCTTCACTATCCTTATTATTCCGCTCTTCGGGCTGAATACATCGCCGCTCCTTTCGAGCTCCTCAAGCGTCTTCCTTGCAGTGGCCTCATCCATTCCAAGCTTAGCAGCTTCTTCCATTACGGATCCGTACCTTGCTCCGCCACCTCCCGATGATTCTTCAAGCTTCCTTATTATCGAGAGCATGTTGTTTATCTTGTCGACCTTCTCCCTTGGCATACCTGTGAGTATTGCATCGATGTCTCTTCTTCCGCCTGTGTCAACTGCAAGCGTCTTCAGCATGAACTCCGACAGCGCTATTGCCCTATCAGCATCAATAACCTCAACAATATCGGAGAGCCTTGTCTTTGCGCTCGCCTCCGCCATCCTTACAAGCCCCTCTATCTGACGCGGGGTTATGGGCACGGCTCCCGCCTTCATTCCGCTCTTTCTTAGATCAACGTAATACGCCTGTATCCTTTGCGAAGCGGTCTCGGTAAGCCTCGGCATCACGTGCTTCTTCGCATAGGCGATGTACTTCCTGAGAAGCTCCCCCTCTATCGAAGGACGCTCCACCTGTGCGACTCCCTTGACATCTGCAATCTCTGCACCAGCGGCTTCGTGCTGCTGCAATATGTATCTGGCGATGTTCTTGTCCCGCTCTTCGTCCATCTCGTCCCTTATCGGGAATATCAGGTCGAATCTAGACAGCAATGTCGGCGGTATGTCAAACTGCTGAGCAGGATATGTATTTGGATCGAATCTTCCGAACTTCGGGTTCGCAGCGGCAAGAACTGCTGTCCTTGCATTGAATGTAGCGATAATTCCTGCCTTTGCAACGCTTATAGTCTGCGATTCAAGCGCCTCGTGCAATGCACCTCTGTCTTCATCGCTGATCTTGTCGAATTCGTCTATAGAAACTGTCCCTCCTGAACCCAGAACAAGCGCCCCTGCCTTAAGTGTCCATCCTCCTTCCGAGAATTCATCGCGCTCTGCAACGGCTGTCATTCCTCCCCCTGTCACCGACTTTCCGCTTACATAGATTCCCTTTGGCACCAGTCTTGAAACTGCTTGCAATATTCTTGTCTTTGCGCTTCCAGGATCGCCGATAAGTAGAATATGCATATCTGCCCTTATCATTCCGCCGTCGACAAGCCTCTTTCCTGGGGTGCCTCCGAAAAGCTGTAGAGCTACTGCCTGCTTTATCTCCTCGTGGCCGTATATTGATGGAGCGATAGACTTCGAAATCCTTTCAAATATCTTAGGGTCCTTTGCGAGCGCCATTATCTGCCTCTCCTCCTCTTCGTTTATGAGAAGCTCGGCGAACTCTTTCTGCTTTGGCACTATCGAAACCGTATCAAGGAACATGGTATAGAGGTTACTCTCAAGCTTGCCCCTTGCATTCCTCCTTGGCCTTATCCTAAGTATGCCTGTCAGCTCGATTATGTCCCCGGGGATCACGCTGTTTACCAGATCGTCTTCAATCCACACCTCCAGCTGCCATGTTGGCGTGTTGCCCCTAAGCTTTTCTAGCGGGTCCTGCACAGCAATCTTCTGCAGGTTTATGAAAACAGAGTCTTCTGGCACCTGCTTCAGCGACTTTCTCTTGCACTGTGCGCACATCTCCAGCACTTCGTCCTTCCCGGACCTGAACCTGTATAGCGCGCCGCAAAAAGAGCACTTATAGGCGTCTATCTTCGCCTTGGGATTAATCTCCGATCTCTTAACAACAAGGCTGTCCAGGCTTATCATCTTCCCTATGAACACGGCGCCTACGTCTTGCACAAGCGGATTGTTTATGTTTTGCCCGAAGAACCTGACATGGAAGTCATGATCACCGATTTCAAGGTCACTGAGCTTTCCCTTGAGCGACTCGTCCGCAGCTTCTCTTATCATATCCGGCTTGTTTATCAGCTCATCTGCAAGCTCGGGGTCGAACTGTATCAAATCGTTGAAATCAACCTTAAGGCTCCTTTTGTTAGGAAAAGATATTACTATGTCCTCTATCGCGCTTCTGTAGTAGCGCTCGAAAAAATCATCGAATCTAGCCTTTATTGCCTCAATAAGCGCATCTACCAAATCACCACCAGAAACCAGTCACCCAACTGGCCGTTTACATTAGGGAAAGGCAGGCGAAACCTTAATATAGATTAACGAAAAGCGTAGATGTGGAAGTGCACTGGAATCATTCGATCTTCTTGAAGAGGTAACCGCCCTTTTCTACCTTTTCGCCGAAGCTTGCCCGGAATTTGCAGTCCTTTATGCCTGTTATTCCGGTCCCGAGTTTCTTCGCAATGCTTTCAGACGTTTCCGGTATGAATGGATAGAGCAAAATGCTGATTATTCTTATCGCTTCGAGGAGATTGTAGAGCACCGCCTCCAACTC
The DNA here is from genome assembly GCA_963762345.1 of uncultured Microcaldota archaeon. Lineage (GTDB taxonomy): Archaea > Micrarchaeota > Micrarchaeia > Micrarchaeales > Micrarchaeaceae > JAJZYD01. Next base: position 200,620 of record CAVXKI010000003.1, on the reverse strand, counting down.
CTTGCCCTTCAGCTTCCATGGTTCTGTCTCGTTTATGTACTTGTTGCAGTGTCTCACGAATTCCATGGTCCTTTCAAGCGTTTCGTGAAGCTCAAGGCGTTCAACAAGTGATATTATGCCTTTGAGGTCAAGCTTCTCTTCAAGCTCATTCTTCCCGGAGAAGCTTTTCATGCCAGACTTCTCCACTATTGTCAATACTCTGTTCACAAGGTTGCCCAAATCGCCGAGCAACTCCTTGTTCACCCTGTTCTTGAGCGCGCTTTCGGTGAAGTCCCCATCATCGAAGGTCGGTATGTCACGCATCAGGTAGTATCTCAGCTCATCCGAGGTGTAACTCTTGAGAAGCTTGAGCGGGTCAACAACATTCCCCAATGACTTGCTCATCTTTTTGCCTTCTACCGAAAGGAAACCATGAACAAAAACACATTTTGGCAGCTTCAGCTTTGCGGAAAGCAGAATCGCAGGCCAATAAACAGTATGGAATCGTATTATGTCCTTGCCAATCACATGAACATCGGCGGGCCACCACTTATTGTATATTTTGTCGTCGGTGCCGAAACCTATGCCTGTCATGTAACATGACAGTGCATCTACCCAGACATAGATTATTTGTGATGGATCATCAGGTACTGGAACGCCCCAGCCCCTTGCGCGCTCCGCGGATCTCGAAACGCTGAAGTCCTCAAGCCCTGTTTTTATGAATCCGAGCACCTCATTCTTCCTTGTTTCAGGAACGACCCTGAATTCATCGCTTTCAATCAGCTTTTGCAGTCTGTCCTGGTACTTGGAAAGCCTGAAAAAGTAATTCTGCTCTTCAACGAGGTCTGGTTTTGTATGATGAATCGGGCAAAGTCCGTTGTCGAGCTCATTTTCAGTGTAGAATGCCTCGCAGCCAACGCAATACAATCCCTTGTACTTCTTTTTGTAGATGTCTCCAGAGGCTACGCACGCCTTCCAGACTGCGTGTACTCCTGGCCAATGCGCATTTTTGTCCGACGATCTGATAAAAACATCAAATGACAGATCGATAGCTTTCGCAAGCTCAAGAAAGAGTTTCGAATTCTTATCGCACAGCTTCTGCGTGCTGATCTTTAGGTCCTCAGCCGCCTTTACGTTCTTCAAGCTGTTCTCATCTGTTCCTGTAAGCAAAAGGGTTTCATCTCCAAACAACTTATGGAAGCGCCTGATGACGTCAGTCTGCACGAACTCGAACGCATGGCCTATGTGCGGAGCTGCGTTTACGTATGGTATAGATGCTGTAATGTAAAAATTGTCTTTTGCTAAAGAATCACCGTAACCTGCATCCTGGTTTTACTTCCGCATCCGGACTCACAAGCGAAACCTTTCCTGACTCGTCTTCCGCAGCAAGAAGCATTCCATATGACATTATTCCGGCCAGGCTTCTCGGCTTGAGGTTTACCACAACAACAATCTGCCTGTTTATCAGCTCATCTGCAGTGTAGAATGCGCCAATCCCGGCAACTATTGTCCTGGTTCCTAGCTCTCCCAGATCAACAGTAAGCTTGTAAAGTGGCTTCTTTGCACCCGGCACATCGGAAACCTCCGTAATGTTGCCGACTCTAAGGTCTACTTTCTCAAAATCCCTGAACTCTATGCCCTCATATTCAACATGCTTTGGCTCGCTTGGCGTAATGCTCTCTACCGGCGCAGTTTTGGCAGGTGCATCTTTGGTATTTCTGCTCCCAAGCGCATCTGGATAGTCGTCCACCATGTCAAGATCGAAGTTCGAGCGCGACATATTATCACGTTATATTAAGATTAAGGAAGCATATAAATATTTACTAATCCCTCCATCTAGTGTGGGCATGCATGTCTGGGGGAAATGCATCTTTATCTAGGGCAGTCGCCTTTAATCCGGCACGCAGCCGGCTGCTTAGGCCATCAGAACATCCACGAGAAAACTGCGGCATTGTCGGCGTATTTTTGGATAGGGAAGGTGAGAGACGTATCAGCCTTGGCGATAATCCTGCTGCGCGTGAGACATATTTTGCCCTAAGAATGCTCAATCACCGTGGGCAAGAGGCCGCAGGGATTTCCACATACTCACCCGGAGCAAACTTTGCCGCACCTGGTAGACTCACGGTTCATAAGGTAGAGGGATTGGCGACAGAGCTTCCTAAGGACAGGGAAGCATTCGCAGAACTATCTGGAGACATTGGCATAGGGCATGTAAGGTATGGCACTTCTGGGTCTTCAGTATTAGCCAACGCGCATCCTGTAATAGTGCAGGTCAATAGAGATTTGCAATTCGGGTTCGCATTCAACGGGAACATTGCTAACATATTGGACCTTAAGGCAAGTATGCCAAATTGCAACTTCCAGAGCGATTGCGACGCAGAAGTCCTAGCCGAGCTCATAGCATCGGAGTACAGAAAAACAAGCAACCTAATATCGGCTTTCCGTGGAATGGAAAAGAGGATAGACGGCGGATACGCAATAGTTCTGTTGACATCAAGAGGCGAGCTCGCTGCATTTAGAGATCCAAACGGCCTCAGGCCTCTGGTGTTCGGTCGCACAGATGAGGGTGGCGTGATGTTCGCCTCTGAGAGCGTTGCTATGAACGGCGCGGGATTTGATTATTTAAGAGCAGTCGAGCCAGGCGAATTGTTTTTAGTAAAGGGCAATAGCGGTGCAGTGACTGTCACGCAGATAGGCAAGCCAAGGCAGAAAGCCGAATGCATGTTCGAGTATGTGTATTTCAGCAGGGTCGAGAGCGCGGTTGACGGGCAATACATCTATGATGTCAGAAGGGAGCTTGGAAGAAGACTTGCCAACAAATACGGTCATTGGCCAGTAACGGTGAATGGAAACGAAGTTCAGCGACCAGATGTGATTGTTGCTGTCCCAGATACATCAAGATCTTCAGCGGAGGCAATATCTGAGGTCCTAGGCATCTCAGTAAGGGAAGGGATCATAAAAGACAGGTTTTCAGTAGGAAGGTCGTTCATACTTCCGGACCAGGATAAGCGCGAGGAAGCCGTAAGATTCAAGCACAATCCAAACCCTGCAGTATTAAGGGGCAGGAGGGTGCTGCTTGTTGAGGACAGCATAGTTCGTGGCACCACAATGGTTGGGCTTATCAAAAAGCTGAGAAAGCACGAGCCACTCTCAATCGAAGTGTGGGTGACGTGCCCTCCCCTAGTCAGCATATGTACCTATGGGATAAACATGTCAAATCCCAGGGAGTTTTTTGCAAAGGATTCATCCCCAGCGCAAATAGAGAAAGTAAGAGCGAAGATAGGCGCCGACAGGCTCGAATATCTCCCATTAGATGAACTAAGAGCGTCGATACCTAATCCTATCTGCACTGGTTGCTTAAATAGAGTATACCCAACTCCGAAAGGACAGGAATTAGCCAATGCGTCAATTGGCTTGAACATCAGCGGCAGAGTTACAGAAGCAAGACTCATCCCTCCAAAAGTAGTGGCTCCGATTGTTCAATAAGACTTGGCAAAATTGGCAATATGCTTCGCTTCCTTCCCGCAATACACACACTTCTTTCCCTTCGCATCTTCCTGCGCATCGAACGGCAGGTTTGATATCTTTGCACCCGTATCTTCCTTTACTTTGTTCTCGCATTCAACTGATCCGCACCACGGCACTTGGGCTATACCTCCTTTCTTCCCACCGATTACCTTCTTGAGCTCTTCATAGCCCTTTACCTTATGAGTATTATCTGCAAGCACCTTCTTTGCCCTGGCAAAAAGGTTGCTGTTTATGTCGTTCAGCAGTTCTCCTATGTGCATTTCTGCGCTTGCAATCTTTATCTTGACCTTTTCTCCCGTGTCCCTTCTAACGGCTACGAGCTCTCCGCTCTTTATCTCGCGGTCGCCAAGCTCTATCCTCAACGGCACGCCTTTCATCTCCCATTCATTGTACTTCCAGCCTGGAGAATATACATCGCGGTCATCAACAACAACCCTGAACTTGTGCCTTAGCTTCGCCATAAGGTTCTCGGCCTCTACAAGCACCGAATTCCTATTTTCATTACTGTATATTGGCACAATTACAATCTGTGTCCTTGCGACTCTAGGCGGTATTATAAGTCCCTTGTCGTCGCCATGCACTGCTATCATCACTCCAAGCTCTCTTGTTGTAATTGCAAATGTATTCTGATAAACATATTTGCGCTGCTCGTCCTTGTCTATGAAGGTTACCTCAAAAGCCTTCGCAAATCTCTGGCCGTCGCTGTGGAAGTCAGGCCCCTGGACTACAAGGCCGTCAGGCATCAAGTGCTCTATGCTGTAAGACGCCTCAGCGCCAGGAAACTTCTCTTTGTCGGTCTTTTTCCCTACTATACCTGGCAAAGCCAAATAATCCCTGCATACCATTTCCTCTATAGTAAGTATCACATCCCGCTCTTCATCCGCTTCCTCCTTTGTGGCAAATGCTGTGTGCCCCTCATTCCATAGGAACTCCCTACTCCTCAGCAAAGGCGTAGGGTGTTTAAACTCCCACCTAACAACATTATTCCACTGGTTGTATCTCATTGGCAGGTCCCTCCACGATCTGATCCATTTAGAATAGCTTTCATACATTATAGTCTCAGAAGTTGGTCTTATCGCCAGTCTTTCATCCAGCTTTGAATCCCCAGCATGCGTCACCCACGCAACTTCTGGATTGAATCCCTCAACATGCTCCTTCTCCTTGTTGAGCAGCTTCTCCGGTATGAACATCGGGAAGTAGACATTCTGTATTCCAACCTCCTTGAACAGCATATCAGTAGCCCTTTGCAGGGTCTCCCACGCAAAGTAGCCATCTGGCCTGAATGCGAGACATCCGGAAACGGAAGTATAATCCACAAACTCTGTTTTTGTTAATGCCTGTGTATACCACTCTGAGAAATTATCGTCCTTCTTCACAGTGATGCCCTCCTGCTTCTCCTTGCCATCCTTTTTGCCAGCCACGCTAACCTCCAAACATAGATCTTATGATTAATTTGAGATTGCTCAATTCTTTAAGCCTTCTATATGAGTATGGAATCCACGCCTCTCCGAAAGGCACGTATATGGAGACCTTTTCTCCGCTCCTTGCAAGCCTAAGCGCGTAATTGTTCCTTATGCCGTTGAGCATCGCATACGTAACGTCCCTCTTATATTTCTTATTCAGCTTGAGCGCAGCGGTTACGACCTTGCTATCATGAGTGCCAATGGTAAAACGCTTGCAGTGCGCAAACATGTATTCCATCATTTCCATGTAGTTCTTTGTCGTATCTTCACGGTTTTTGTAGCCGCCGCCATCTGGCGTATTGTATGCTCCCTTCACAAGCCTTATAATTGCATTTTTCTTCGCGAGCTTTTTGACGTCGCCCAGGCTTCTTTTGAGATACGACTGTATGCATATGCCAGTATTCCCGCTATGCACAAACGCATTGTACATTTCTATGGTGCCAGAGACAGACCATGCCTCCTCCATGTCGAACCAGAGGAATACCCCGTTTCTCTTGGCGCAGTCTATAAGCATCTTGTAATTCCTCTTGAATACGGATTTGCCGATAAGCATGCCTATCTGCGTGGGCTTCACGGTTACATCTGCCCTCAACCCTCTTCTTTTTACCTCTGCGATAAGCGCTAGGCATATCCTCACAGACTGTTCTACCGATTCCGCGTCCTTGTACTCCTCGCCAAGATAATTTATTATCGTGCGCATGCCGTTCTTGTTGAATTTCCTGCTCACTCTAACGGCATCTTCGATTCCAGGACCCGCAATCCATTTCCCAGCAAACAGCCTCTCGGCATAAGCATCAAAAGACATACGTGCACCCACAACAAAGTAGATGCAAAGTAAAAGTATTTATTGTATTAGCTGATCACTGATTTTCAACAGATACGGAGTAACCTTGGTTAACCATTTTCACGTCAAGGACCCTCAAGTCCGCTCTTGTTCTCCAGAACTTTTCCAGCTCAGCGCACATCCCATTGGTGCACAGGGCAGCTATAGCCTCCTTGCCTCCGGCACCGGGAAGCTTTGCAATGAAAGCGCCGTTGCGCTCGCTCTCCTCTATGAGCTTTGTGCAGGATTCCGGCTCTATGTCAGTTTCACTCGCTTTTCCAAGCAGTTTGGTTTTAATTCGTCCGGCTTCAGCAGAGCTTTTGAATACACTGAGATTGTGCTCTACATCTGTACCCGCATTTATATTTGAAAGTGCCTCCAACGCCTTGAGATTATGTGCATTTATCTCCTCGATCAGCCTCTTGTGCTCTTCCGGGTTCTTCTTCTTGAATTCGTTCACCTTTGATACAAAAGAAGTGGTCGAAACTCCTTCTTCAAGGAAGTGCGCCATGCTTGATCCGAACATGCTTGGCAGTTCTGCCTTTGTTATCGAATAGTCCCATCTCTTGTTGACCAGCTTTACGACGTCATCAGAAGTGTAGTCGCTTGGCATTGAACTTATCATCTCCGGGCTATACCTTACATATGCTATGCTTCCGTATGTCGATGCGGCAATGTCGAACCCGCTCCCTATCTTTCCGTTGGCTAAGCTGTGTGCGGCCTGCGCGAGTTTGTGTAGCGCATCCTTCTTATCTGGATCTATACCAAACAGCTGCAGCATTCCTGCTATAGACGCAACTGTGACTGCGGCGCTGCCGCCCAAACCACTCTTAGAAACATGAATGTCGCCGTGGCTCCCCTGTGCCCTGCCCCCGAGCCCCTTATGGACGTTTATGGCATATTCAAAGCCGGAATCTCCTGTTGTGACTATTGTGCCTCCCTGTGGCCTAATCCCAAGGCCTGCGGCATATTTTGATGCGATCTCTACAGCAGTCTTCAATAGGACAAGCTCCTTCGGAACCTGCATTTCCAGCGCGCCTGTCGTCGGATCCACCCTTCCCTCGATCTTCACGCCGAATTGTGGCGCATCAAGCTTCATCACGCCGCTATTTGTGTCAAACACCTTCGCATGCGTATAAGCGTTGACCGCAGTTACGAAACCTACGTTAGGCCTCTCCAGCACCGCATAGCTCCCGAGCCACAATATCTTACCGGGCGCCACAGCGTGTATAATTTTTTTATCGTTGCTCATAGGATCACGGGCTCACTTTGGCGATAGATGCCTCTCATCTATCAGTGAGTCTTTTTCAGCAAGTAGCCTCGGGCCTCCTCCAGCCGCGAGCCGTATAGTCTTGGTTACGCCCTCTACTTCCTTCAACGCCTTGGTCACCAGAGCACTATGCTTGGCAAGGGTTATAATGTTTGCGTTGGCTCCGGCGTCAAACGTATAAGCGGCCACAGGCTCCCCCGCCGCATCATTCAGCTCGTGTATCTTGTAGATTATGTTTTTGGACACGTCAGACAGATAAATTATTGGTGGCCAGGTATCGAGCATTACAGAGTGCAGATTGTTGCTATCCCTCATCGTTATTTCTGCAAGCGTCTTGAAATCCCTCTTCTTTATGGCATCGATAAGCCACAGGTTTGCCTTTTCCACATACTCGGGCCTGCCCTTATAGAGGATACCGTTTGCGACAGTCTGTTTCATGCCTGCGGTAGACGATACCTTCTTCTTCGCTACCGTAACAATCGAGACAATATCGATAAGCTCTGGCCAGTACTTCTCATCGACTATCTGCTCCGCGTAAGAATCTGATCCATCGCTCTTCGTGCCCTTTTTCCATTCCACTATGCCGCCAAGAACGCTTCTGCATGCACTCCCGCTTCCCATCCTTGCAAGTATGGAAAGATCCTTTGTCGACAGGTTAAGCCCGAGCGCCTTTGATGCGGCAAATGCCAGGGTCGCCATTCCTGACGCGCTCGATGCGAGTCCGCTTGCTGTCGGGAACGAGTTATAGGAAACGACGAGCGCTTTCGCATCGCTCTTTGCCATCCCCCTCATGCGGTTAAGCATCTGGAAGCGGTCGGACAGCTCCTTGTCGCCCATGTTCTGCAGCTCCCCGTTGATGTAGAGCTTATCCGACTTGAATTTATCAGAGAATAGCACGCTGGTTTTTGTATTGAGTTGCTCACCGAGGGTTATGCTAATCGACGAGTTCATCGGCAATATCAGTTTATCATCACGCTTGCCCCAGTACTTAGTCAGCGCAATGTTAGGTGTCCCTATTGCTGTTACTACTTCCCAGTCCATTGTATCACGTATTAATGTCACGCTAAGATATAAGATAGTTTAGCCCTTCACTTTAGGTTTTAAGCCTTTGCCTTGCGGGTATCGCTATTCTCCCGGCAAACGCCGCATTGAACAGCTGCTGTGTTGTCTTTGTATAATCGCTTGCATTCTTCGGTCCGGTGCTATCTCTAAGCAGGCTTACCCTTTCTTCAGAGAACTGTTCCTTCAGCGAATTCATGGGTACGAAGGCATGGCCGACATGCTCGTCTGAAATCCTCACATTTACTTTCTCCTCAAATCTGATATAGAAAACCTCGACATCGAAGGTTTCATTGACCACCCTGCCTATAGATTTTGGAGGCGTACTCCAGGTGAGGCCAGTTTCCTCGGAAAGCTCCCTGATTGCAGCATCCAACGCGGTCTCTCCTTCCTTTATGTGCCCTGCGGGCGGAGCCCATTTGAAAGGCGAGCTTTTGTGCGCTGCCCTTTGCAGGAAAAGGAGACCCTCCGGTGTATCCACCAACATCATTGCGATTTTTTCTGGTTCCGCCATTAAATTCATCCAACAATCTTACGCAGGTGCGAGGCTTTCGGGATTTATCAGTGTAGTGCCGTCTTCTAGCACAACTGGCCCGCTGCCACCAACTCCGACAACAAACTTCCTTTCTATCCCATCCACCTGCCTTATCGCTTCCAGCACCCTGTCCACGCTTTTCCTTTCTGTTATTATGTGAACGTTGGGGCTCGCGCTTATCGTATATGCGGCAATGTTCTTGCCTGCCTTCTTGTTCAGGTCAAGTATCTTCTGCATCACACTCAATGAAGTTCCATTGATATACAGCAAAGGCGGCCATGTATCAAGCATGACGGCCTGCAGGTTGTTGCTCTCCCTCATTATTGCTTCTGCAAGTCTGTCGAAGTTCCTGGCTCTAAGCGCCTCAGTGACTTCTGCTACCGCGGCATCCGTGTACCTTATCCTTTCTCCGTACAGTATACTCCTCTTCTTGTACATCAGGCCTTCACCCTGCTCTGCAGAGAGCCCCATGCCCTCGGTAGACGACACCTCCTTTCTATTTGAAGATGCGACCGCAATCACATCAACGAGGTCAGGCCAATGCTTCGCATCAAAGAGCTGCTCGGAATACGAGTCGCTCCCATCAGGCTTTGTCCCCTTCCACCATACAACATAACCGCCAAATACGCTCCTGGCCGCGCTCCCACTGCCCTGCCTTGCAACCATGGAAAGCTCCTTCGGGCTCATCTCAAGGCCTAGCGCCTTTGCCGATGCATATACCAATGTAGCCACCCCCGAAGCGCTCGACGCGAGCCCGCTCGCCGTCGGGAACGAGTTCTTCGAAACTACCAAGACTGGCGTTTTTATACCCGCTTCCTTTCTAAGGACATCTACGACCCTGAACCTTTCCTGTGTTTCTTTGGAGGCGAAATCCTGCGCCTCTCCGTTGATAAATAGACTATCCGAAGCAAGCCTGTCCGAGAACAACACGCTCGTTGTGGTGCAGAATGGCTCGCCGTCTGCGCTTACCATGTCAAGGGTCGCGCTTATCGATGAACTCTCCGGCTTGTTCGTAGCCCTGCTTGACTTGCCCCAGTGCTTAACAAAAGCAATGTTCGATGGGCCCTTTGCAGTAACTATTTTTTCTACCATGATATCACTCTAATGAACGCTAGCCATCCTAACGGGTGCACCCTCGACTTTCTGGCTTCTCTGCGTGCGCGCAGCCTCTACCAGTACATTGCACGCCTCTGTCCCGCTCCTCACAAACTTGACATTTGCCGCAATGCCTTCAAGCTGTGCATTGTGCGGCCATCTCACCATAAACACCATCTTGCCTCCCTTCCCGCTTATGCTATTGGCAAGGCGCGGTGCATCATCTATGTAAATATCATATGGCAACTCTGCCTTGTCACTGCCCTTCTTCGAAACTACAATATTAAACTTAAGATTGGGATAATTCGCTCCCAGCCAGCCTTTAAGGAATGCGACACTGTCGTCTCCTCTGCTTGTGACGAGGTCAACAGCATAATGTTGCATCAGCGTGGCTATTGCTGCTTCATCAACCAAACGCTGCATCACGCTCCAGCGCTCGGCCCATGCACGTTCATAGAATCCGGTCCATTCCTCATAAGGTATGCCAAAGATTGTGCCGCCCTTTCTTGGATAGTCAGTCAGTTCCGTCATAGTATGATGCTCCCCCCGCGTTTCATTTATCAATTGCATCGCAGCCTCGAAGGCGTTGACTAGCACCTGGTCGACATCAAGCGCCACTCTTAGCTGCTTTTGGTCTGCATCCGGCCTCAATAATAGTCCAACATCTTGTGTCAATTCCATACTATCACACATCTACAGATCTCTTTTCCTCAGAGATATTTCCATTATCAAGTTTGAGCTTACAGCTTTTGACGTATTCTAGGATTTCCTCCCTTGTCCTTGCGTAGTCTATATTATCGAACGTCCTTATGCCAGAGTTCTTTGCAGCTTTGAGCGAATGATCCATTATCTCAGCATAAGTATCAATCTCTTCTACCAGGCGGTCGCCGGGCGCATTAAAATGAGTGAACTTCGTCCTTTCGAGAAGCCTCTTCTTGTATATTTCTTTGTTCGATAAATGAATGTAAAACTTTATCACATCGCTGTCCTTTAGGGATTCTATCTGTTCCGGTACAAAATATAACGACTCTATCAGTATGTTCTCGCCATTCTTCCTAGCTCTTTTTATAAGCGCGTCTATTCCCTTGTTGATTATTGCACCCTGTTTCAAGTATCCCTTAATTATATTTCCATCTGTCTTATCACCAAAAGCCTTCCAAGAATCATAAACGCTATACTTCAATATGGAATTTTCAGAGTTTTCTGGCATGCTGTTCTTGAGGTATTCCCTAAGGTAATCTCCGCTAAGCACTATCCCTATTCCGAATTCTTTTGCCAGATGTTCGGCATAGCTAGTTTTCCCCACTCCCGGGACGCCACCGATATAGATTATGAGCGGTTTTGCCATAGTTTCACTACGTTTTCCTTGCTTGCGCTTTCCCTTTCATATATAGCAAGTTTGGTTGATTTTTCACATACTTATACATTAACCTACAAACGTTTCTTGCCGAAGTCCTATATACAAAATTATGTGTGATTGCCTGCCAGATAGTCCTTCGCCCCCTTTGTAGACAGCCCTGTTTTGTATGCCTTGAATCCTGCCTCCACCATAGCCTTTATCAACTGCCCCTCATCCTTTGCTATTGCAACTGCTATGCCTCCTCCACCGCCACCACTCAGCTTTACACCGTAGGCTCCGATACTCTTTCCTATTGCAACTGCCCTATCAAGCCCGTTACTAGAAACACCAAGCTCTTTAAGGAGCTCATGGTCTTCGTACATAAGTGCGCCTAGCTTTTTCATGTTACCGGCCTTCAGCGCCTTTAGGCCATTCACGCTGCAGTTGTTTATCTTTGCTGTGCGTTCCTCAACATACTTCTTCTGCTGCTTGTACAGCTCTGCAATGTGCCCTACTGTTTCTGCAGTGCTTTTCTTTGGCCCAGTATCTATCAGTATTAACCCAAGGCTGTCTGTAATGTTCTCCTTGCGCGCCCCTGCTGTTTTACTGAAGCTCACTACTCCCCCGTAATATGCGGTGCTCACATCTATTGCACCGGCATTTGGGTTCTTGTGCACCACCCTATCACCATCCCTAGCTACATCTATCATCTTTTCATCGGGCAGGCTCTTTCCAACAGCATTGGCGAGCGCTACCACAAATGCTGTGCTACACGCCGCGCTGCTTGCAAGGCCGCTCTGCGGTGGTATTGTAGAGGTTATGGAAATTTCATTGCCAAGCACGTCCATCCCAAACTCGTTTGCAAGCCTGGCGGCTATAGTTGCATAGGGAAGAATGTCTTTATCAAGAGTAGCCCAATCTACATACTCATCAATACCCTGCTTATTTAGGTACCTGTCGTAAAGCACCTTCAATGTTCCGGCACCGAGCACCACATCTTTATTGAAATCACTAAGTACTATATTAAGAGTGTTAGAGTCGTTCTGCGATGACGATGCCTTTGCATTCATATCTATGCCAGCAGCAATGGCAAGCTTTCCATAGACAACCGCATGCTCCCCTAAGAGTTTTATCACACCTGGCGCTTTTACCTCCATATAGATCAGTTACTTTCACTATTGCATTATAATAACTTTTGAGCAACTCAAACGTCAAAGGCCTGGCCCTCTTCCGGTATAAATATGGGGCCAGAAAACTCTTTCCGCGCCTCATCCAACATGGCGGGTGCGCTTCCCTCAAACGTTCTATGTATATTAAACAACGCAAGCTTTTTAACGCCAGCTTTGCTTGCGGCCCTCCCGGCATCCCGCGGCGATGAATGCGCAGGCATTCTCGCATGGTACTCTGACGCAGCTGGCATAAATGCATCATGCACCAGGATATCACAGCCTTTCGAGAGCTTGGTTATCCTTTCGGTATACACCGTATCAGAAGAATAACATAGCGACTTCCCTGCACAATCTATCCTTATTGCCAAGGTCGGTACAAAGTAAGGGGTATTAACCAAATGCGCTGCGGCTGCAAACGAGAGTTTTAAATCCCCCACGCTAAACGCATCACCCTCTTTAGCTTCCTTATAGTCTATCTCAAAGCCACTTACTTCAAGGAATCCGCGGTATACCAATCTGTATAGTTTTTTAAATGAATCTTCGAAACCGTCCGGACCTATCAATGTGAGCGGGTTCGTTCTTTTGTCTTGCCGCATTCTCATAAGCAACATCGGTAACCCTGCAACATGATCAGCATGAAAATGGCTCACAAAAACAGCATCAAGAAAGTCTTTGTCTGGGTAGCTCTGCCAGAATTTCTGCGGTACATTGTATCCGCAATCCAATAACAAGTTCGCCCTTGCAGATACTACCATAGATATGTTGGTCTTGCTATCGTGGAAGGCTTCGCTCGCACCCAAGAACTTAAGCTTCATTACACCACCTCATAATATTTTTGCTACAACTTCCCGCATTTCCTTGTCCCCTATCTCTTTTGAGCAGTTCCCAAGGAGCCTCTTCGCCGCCAAAGAATCCGTAACCAGGTTTTCAATATCAGGTGCAGCATCTTTCCCGCACTCGCGTAGTGACTTTTTCATACCACTTTCCTTTATTATCTCTTTTACCCTCATAATGGCACCGTCTGCAGACGGCCCAACGCCCATCGCAACTCCAATTGCCTCCAGCCTGTCCTTAGAAGTGTCCTTCAGTGATTCCATCGCATACGGCAGCACCATTCCAACGGAAAGTCCATGCGGAAGTCCGTACCTCGCTCCTGTAGCAAGGCCAACCGCATGCGTTATGCCTGCGCCTGCGATCGGACAGCCATTTATCTCTGCACCACTGTTCGTCATCGCAACTCCTGCCAGATGTGCGCCAAGCGACATGTCATGCCTTGCCGTTTTGTCATCAGGATTTTTGCACACAAGCGGCAAGTTCTTTGACAAAAGTGCAATAGCAGTCAGTGCGGTAGCCTCACTCACTTTGCTGGAGTTTACAGACAGATAAGATTCCACAGCGTGGCACATGGCATCCATTGCGGTATGTACTGTCACATCCTGCGGCATTGAGTGCGTAAGCTCAGGGTCGATTATGGCTAAATCAGGGAGAAGATACTTGCTGTATATCACAAACTTTTTACCAGCATTATCAATCAATACAGAAACCGTAGTTGCTTCCGAGCCTGTCCCAGACGTAGTAGGTATCAAGATCAATGGCAATGCAGGGTTCCGCATTGTACTTATGCCTGCACACGCACCTAGCCCGTTGTTTGTAGCAGCAGCGGCTGCGGCCTTTGAAACATCCAATATACTGCCTCCACCCAAGCCTATCACTCCGCCAGCACCGGTTTCCTTTACGAAAGACGAAGCCCTTTCCGCAGTCGCAACAGAAGGTTCTGCCTCTATCTCTGTAAAAACAGCCACAGAAATTCCCTTTTCTTTCAACTGATCTTCGATCTTTTTTACTACACCCCTGTTTACAGCGCCCTTTGTTGTGAAAAGTGCAACCTTTTTCAATCCTAGCTTGGCTGCCTCTGGAGCCAGGTGTGTCAGAGCTCCAGCTCCGAATATGGTTCTTGGATTAAGGTACTCGCGTTCTTTGCTCATGCTGAAATCACACTAGGTTTCCTTAGCGCCTTTGCTATCCCGAGTTCTCCTGCCGCTTGAACAGCGGTGAGGTTGACATCGCCTGCGAGCGCCATACCTGCAACTATTTCACCGAATCTATGCCTGGTGATTCCTGTATCATCACCTTCTCCCCACACGCCGGTTGCTTGCAGAAGTTCTTTTTGGCCGCCCCATCCGGTTTCTCCCTTGTAAGTAGCCAATTCAAGCGCTGGGAAAGTTGCATGCACATGCACACTGCTGTCATCCTCTGTCAATTCCATGCGCACATTTACCATGCTGCCCTCAACTATCTGCGCTACGTCCTGCCCGTATGCCGTGTAAATACCGTTAAGTATATTCGCAATATGCGTATTCCCATATAACGATCCTGCATCTATCGTTCCCCTTTCATTTTTCTCCTGATTCACTCTTACAAGCCTCTTTGCAGCAGCGAGTGGAGTTGCAAATCGTGTACTGTTCTTAAAGAAGCGTAATTTGATTAATTCTGCGGGGAGAAAAGCCTCGGTCTCAATGGACAGGCCCCTACCCTCCAGCATATTTATGAATGCGGCTTTCTTGTCCGTGCACATGTTTCCAGAATTAGTAAGCAAATCAAGAGTCCCGGTTACTCCTAGTTCAGGCGTTTCAGCCACTTTTTTAATGAGCTCCTGCACTACCTGCTTGCCTATATCAGTAACCATGTTCATTCCGTTAGCTGCTCCAGAGGCAGCCCTAAACCGCAGGTGTACATTGCTGCCGGTTGTGTACGGCTCAGCATCGACAAGCCTTCCATGCTGCGTTCTTTTGCCGAATTCTTCAAAAATGAATTTTTGTCCAGCAGGAGATTTTATATACGCGCGTAATGCCTGTGCATCGGCGATACTATCAAGCGCAATGAGAACATCACGTGTCATCCCATCCTTTTTGATAATTGTGGTTATCCCTCCCGCCATGTTGAAGGTTTCTATGCCCCTCGCGAGTCCGGCGCCAACCAAACCCTCGGTCTGCGCTACGAAGACATGGAATTCTCCATGCGCCCACTGCCCATTTATCCTAATTTTACCGACATCTTTTACTGGAACCTCCACTCTTCCTATAGTGAGGCCATCATTCTCTACATCGTTCATGTCTATATTTTCGCCTCCGATGTGTGGCATTTCGACTCCTGTTAAAACTTCCACAGCCTTTCTTCTCACTTCGGTTGCCTGGTGCTCATCCGCCTTGCCTATCAGCTTCGCAACCTCAGCTGCGACCCTATGTGGCTTCAATGCATTTAGATTACGCGGATCTGTCTCGCTTAAAACTACTCTTGCCACTAACGCATCGCGCTGTTCTATCGTCAGTTTTGTTTTGCTTCTTTCCCCGCTCATACTCTTACCTTATATTTATTTTTTCAGCACCTCGCCGAATGCTTTGTTAAGAACATCTAAGCCCTCATCAAGGTACTCCTGCGGTGTGTTAAGCGCAGGGGTCAGCCTCACCACGTTTCCATAAGGCCCTGTTGTCGACGTAATGAGCCCCATCTTGAATGCAGCCGTCTTTATGTCTCCTGCCTCCTTTGCAGCCGGCGTCTTTTTTCTTTGGTCCGTCACCAGCTCAATGCCAAACAGCATTCCCTTACCCCTTACATCACCAATCTGATCATAGTCGAATTCGCCAAGGCGCTTCAGCACATATTCTCCCATTCTGGCAGAACGTTCTACCAATCCCTCTTCCTGTATGACGTCAATTGTTGCCAGCCCAGCTGCGCATGCAACAGGGTTTCCGCCGAATGTAGACGCATGATGGCCAGGCGGCCACGCATCTGATATCTCTTTTCTCGCGATCATACCGCCGAGCGGCAGTCCGCCTCCCGCTGCCTTTGCAAACGTCATGATATCAGGAGTCACTCCGAAATGATTAACCGCCCACCAGGCACCTGTCTTCCCGAGCCCTACTTGCACCTCATCTGATATTAGAAGGATCCCATTATTGCTGAGCAACTTCTTCAATCTTGGCAAATAGTCTTTCGGCGGCACTATCACCCCAGGTTCTCCTGCAATCGTTTCCATTATCAAAGCCGCAACATTCTCCGCAGGGTGCGTCTGCTGCAGAAGGTTCTCCACAGATCCTATTGCCCAATCTGTTACGTCTGCGCCATCTGGGGCACGATATGCATATGGATACATTGCATGTACTACTCCAGTAAGTGCTCCGTCCATGCCCTTCCTGCCCTTTCCTCCTGTAGTTGCCGCAAGCGCGCCAGCTGTCCTTCCATGGAAACACGGGTCAAGCGCAATTATCGTTGGTTTGTGTGTATGTGATCTGGCCAGCTTCATTGCAGCCTCCACTGCCTCAGCTCCAGAGTTGCCGAGAATACCTCCGCCATCCTTTAACCCTTCAGGCGCTGTGCTCGCTATCCTACTGAGGAACTGCCCGTATATTGGGAGTGGTCCTACATGAACATTCATGTGCATCATTGCATCCATCTCTGCTTTTGCCGCAGCAACCACTCTAGGGTGTGAGATGCCGATTGCGTTTACGCCAACGCCCGAGAGGAAATCTATATACCTGTTGCCATCAACATCAATGATCAACGAGCCGCTTCCGCTCTTCGGTACAAGCCCTGGCATTATGTTGTACATCACGTTTGAAACGTTTTTTCTAAAATCCACAAGAGCCTCTTTTGCCTTTGGACCAGGTATTTCACTTACTATTTGTATGCCCCCATTCCTTGCCGCAATTGTATTTGTTCCAGTCATAGAATCTACCATTATAATCTCCAGAATCAAGATAAACTACTATGAATTGGACACCGTATTTAGCTCTATACCACGCTTCGCTCCTTGTCGTTGCCATATACTCATCCAAGCACAATCTGACTACGATCATCGGGTGACAGTTCATCCAGCATCGATTCTGACTGCACCTCCATATCCAAGAGCACGGCGCTCAGCGTCTTGCCGTGCCTGTCCACTGCACGCGATCGCGTGACTCCCCCATCAAGTGCTCTATGCAGCACAAACTTCAGGGCATTCAGCTGTGGCAGCTCGAACCTTTCGATCTTTCCGCGTACAAGCCCACGCAAGTGCTCCTTGACTTTCTCTGCCGTAACCTCTCTGCGTAGCAGTTCATAATTTCTGCCCTCTCGCGCAACAAGCGTTACGTCAAGCGTGTTCCCCTTGTCGCCGGATCTTGAAAACGCTATATTGCCCAGTTTCATTGTATCATCTATTATTCAACACGCACAGGAACATCCCTCCTCGGCACAAGGATTGAGGCTATTGCTACATTCATTTCGGTTTGACTTCGCGCGCCGCCTCCTCCTGCCGGGCCGTTTAGATATAAAGTTTCAACTTCACTGCCAACCTGCGCAGCCGCCTCCTTGGTCAATGCCCTTGCCGAAACATAAAGCCGTACTCCATCAATCATGTGATAAGGACCTTTGCTCTCAATTTTAGCTGCTTTGCGCTGCGAAGAAGGGCTAACGTCTCCAATTATCTCAACAAGCGGTTCCCCAACCAGAGGCATTTCCGCGCGTTTCAGCCTTCTCACTACAATATCGGCCGCTTCAATCGCTCTTTCTCGTGCCCGATCGCCGCTGTAGCCTATCTCCCCCCTACCCATATAGTCATCAATATAACCTATGCTTACCTTCAGCGTGTCTGTGCGCTCCCTTGCCGTGGCTCCCTCCACCATAATTCTGTTTTTAGCAACCTCCCTAAAGTCCACATGCGAGAAGTCGGCAACAGCATCTGGCGTTATGTAGCTTCCAGGATCGTGTATCTCATATAGCAATTGTGCTGTACAGGTCGCTTTTGTGACCATTCCACCAGTGCGCTTTGCCTTTGTTATTAAAACGGTACCGCCGCTCGAAATCTCCGCTATCGGGAAGCCCACATTCCAAAGGTTGGGCACCTTGGTCTCATAATGGCCGTCGTAGAAGTAGCCACCTGTGACCTGGGCTCCGCATTCAAGAAGATGACCTGCTACAATCCCATTGCCTAACAATCCGTAATCAGTGCTGTGCCATCCAAACTCGAACATCGGTATGGCAAGGAACAACGATGAGTCGGCGACACGCCCTGTAATTACTATGTCTGCTCCGCCTTCCAGCGCCTTTACTATTCCCTCTGCGCCCAGATACGCATTTGCCGATATCTTGCTAGGGAGGTCTCTGACAGCAGCATCCTTCATCCCCGGAGTTGCATCATCCGTCAGCCGCGTATCTGCATAATTGTCTAATTTGTCAAATATGTCGTCGCCAAGCACCACGCTTACCTTCATGCCCTTTATACCCAGGCCTGACACGATTGCCCTTACCACATTCGCAGCCGCAACAGGGTTTGCAGCCCCCATATTTGTTATTATCTTGATGCCCTTTCTTTCGCATATCGGTATAACCGCCTCCATCCTGCGTACCAGCAAAGGGTCATAACCGAGCTTCGGGTCCTTTAATCTCTCCCGTTGTGCGAGCGCAATTGTCCTCTCAGCAAGGCACTCAAAGACTCCATAATTGACATCTCCATTCCTTAGCACATCAACGGCAGGGCCTATCCTGTCTCCTGAATATCCTGCCAAGGCTGCAATCCCCACTGTCTCTTTTCTTGGCGCAGTTCTTTGTGCAGCTGTCATAAAAACACATGTAAAAACAAACAATTTATATACATTGGAAAACAACAATCTACTTACATATATTCGTTATTTTGGTGATGGGTGTGGCAGGTGGCATAGACTATGAGTTCCACAGCAAGTTCAACGACGAGTACACTGCCCCAACAAGAAAAATTATAAGGATGCTGTCAGAGGATTCCAGGGCTTCTATAACCAAGATAGCCATGGATTTGAAACTGTCAAGGCAAACCGCCAAGAGCAGGCTTGGCAACATGGAGAAAGCACTTGACATATGTTATACGCTGGAGCTGAATGAGAAGAAGCTCGGCACTCTTGTGCCGCATATCGTCCTTATGGAGTTCGCAAAGAAGCCAGACTACGATTACATCACAAAACTGCTCAAAAAGTCATACATACCACAGCTTGCATTCACAATAAAAGGCAAGAACCAGTTATGCATATACGCAATAGCCACATCGCCGACGCAGTACGCATATTGGAATAGCACTATGTCGATATTCCTATCAAGATACGGGGTGAACTCCTACTCATCTGAGGTTATACACAAGCATCTCGGATTCGTGCCGTTCCGCAACGAACTTCTGGAAAGGCTTGACATAGATCCAGACGAGAAGGCGCTCATAAAACAGCTCAACGAAAATAGCAGGGCATCGATACAGCACATATCGAAAGCGCTGGGGAAGCATTTCAACACAGTCACATATCGGCTTGAAAAGCTGATCAAGAGCGGTTACATAAAGAGGTTTACCCTTACGATAGCGCGCCAGAAGCACATGGCCCCGGCGTGCTTCATGATAAAGTACGTGATCAAAGAGCACCGCGAGAGGGACTCGTCGAAGGCAAGGCTCGCGATCAAGTCAGATGATCCTGACTCCATAGTGAACCGCTACGTATTTAACTCATCACTGGTGGGCAGCTGGGACCTCTTCGGCATGGGCGTGTTCGACAGCTATGACATCGGCTACGAGCACTGCGCGATGTACTACAAGCAGACAATGGGCAGGCACATAGTAAAAATAGACTTCAACGCCATAGACAGGGTATTGCTCGGGAGGCTGCCTCTCAGGAGCATAGATGTAAAAACAGGCTACGAGACCCTCGACTGGACTGAAGATACGGAGAGGCTATAAATCAGGTAGTGTGCTCGCCTGTGTGATGGTGCTCTTCTGTATGATGGTGCTCCGGAGGCTTCTTCTTTCCCTGCATTGCGAAGTAGGCCACGATTACTATTATGATTATGACCACGATTGCTATGCCTGCCGCTTCACTCCCGCTTATTCCGGAAGAGCTTGATGCGCTTAACACTGAGGTCGTGTTCTGCACTATCGATGTAGTCTGATAAGTGTTTACTCCAGGGGTTATTGTCGTCTGTGTTACATTTATCACAGTGGCGCCGTTACACGGGGTGGTCCTGGCTGTCCCTCCTACAGGCACGAGCGAAAAGTTGTGCTCCCATGCTCCAGTGCTGTAATACGGGGTAAGATAGCTCCCATTATTGTAGCCTGCAGCAGACACCGTTACGGACCAATTCCCTGAGCCAAGAATCATCCTGTATTCGCCGTTCGAATTTGTTATGTTATAAGCGTAATTGTTGTAAGGAGAGACGATCTTAGCACCGGCAATAGGCAGGCATGTGCTCGCGCTCGTTATATTTCCGTACAGAACCCAACCCAACCCCGAGGCAGAAGCAAACTGAGAAATAGATATGAGTAAAGTGAAGGTTATTGCCATCAGCGACATTGCAGATCTGTTTACCATGGAGAAATAGCGCCAAGTAAGATATTTAAGACTAGCGGTTATTTTAGCCGATTAAATTACAAGAAATATTAGTAATTACTGCATTTTGAACTTCTTCCTTATCAGCGTCATCGACCTGTCATAGGCATCCTTGTCGTAAAGAGACTCGATGTCAAAAACCTCCCCCAGTATCACATGCACGCTCTCCTTGTAGTTCCTGTGCAGCTTGTCGACTATGATTTTTGTGTTATTGTACTTGAGGAGCGGCTTTATGTCCTTCAGTCTGAGCGCTGTCTCCTTCTTCTTCGGATTATTGTATATCTTCATGTCAAGCTCGAACCAAAAGAGCGTGATCTGCTTCCTGTCGAGGCCATACCAATAATGCAGCACGAACCACATGTTCCTGAAGAAGCGCACGCTGTCCGATATGAGGAATATCCTGTTTTTCAGATCAAAGTCTATGAACGCCTTCGCATTCTTTATGTTCTGCTCTGTGGTGAGCGATTCGGTCTCCAGATTTATCTTCACTTCATTGATGCGCGGCCCTATGTACTCCGCGATGCTCTCAGCCTCCGACTTTTCTGGCATATTCACATCGCTGCGCCCTCCGCACAGCACAACCTCATTTATCTTTTTCTTCTTTACAAACTCTACAAACCTATCAAGATATTCTTTATACTCCTTCTTGGACTCATCAAAGATGCCAAAGCCGTTCAACACCGCATACCTAGTCAAAATTCATCACCAAAGGAAGATGGTCAGATATGAGCACCTTCGGCACCCTAAAAGACCTGACTTTCACGCGGTCATTTACAAATATGTTGTCCACAGGCACGGAGTCGAAGGCGAACTGGTTTCTTGTCGTCTTTATTTTGTACTTCAAAATAAGATTCTCATAATCTTCGCTTAGGATTTTGAGCGATTCAGATCTCGGGCTAAGATTGAAATCCCCAGTAAGCATTATTTTTTCATCGTGATCCAGCGATTTCATGTATCTGAGTATTTTCTTGGAATCCGCTTCCGTTACGCTATTTCCCATTCTACCGTTGTTAAATACAAGGTATCCGTGGTAGCTAAGATCATTGATGACTTCCTTTCCAATCTTTATTCTTGCATGTTGCAACGCACGTACATCAAATATCGCCTTGTCAAACGCATGGTTTCTGGTGAACTGCCCGTGCGTAAATATCAAATTCTTGTACGTTATCGGATATTTTGACATGATGAGTTGCCCAAAGCTTACTTCGCGGCCCGCAAAGGTTGTTGTGATCCAGGGCGCATAGAACGTGTACTTATAATTAAGCGCAGACTTCAATTTCTGGTACGTAGTAAAGTAGAGTGCAACATCCATTCCCGCTCCAACTTCCTGAAGATTGACTATATCTGGGTCCTCCTTTTTCAGGAAAGGTATGGCCTGCATTATCAGTCTGCCATCCCATATGTTGAGTTGGATCAATTTCATCTAATCACACATCATAGCTTATCCACAGTAAAAGATAACAGCCCTGCGTTATCTAAGACACCGAACTCTTTGGCTCCAGATGCCGGCTTTCCTTGAAGCGCAGCAAGAAGATACATGCCTGAATTCCCATGTCCGATTATCAGCACAGTATCGTTCTTGTGTTTTTTAAAAATATCCAAAGCAAAATTTTTCATCCTCTCATATACCTCTTCTATGGTCTCTCCGCCTCCGAATCTTTTGCCAGGGGTCCAAATGTCATTCATATCCCAGTTAACCGCCTCCCTTTTCTTCCCCTCCCAGTCGCCATAGCTTCTTTCGCGAAGCTCCTTTGCCAGTATTAATTTTGCTTTTGGGTGAAAAACAGCTATCTCCTTTGCGGTATCTGCTGCCCTGGCGAGATCGCTGGCATATATGCAGTCTATTTTTTCGTCCTTTAGCTTCAGAGCGAGCTCTTTAGCCTGTCTGATTCCCACAGCGCTCAATTTACCGGGGCGGTGGCCCTGTACTATTTTATCCCGGTTTTCAACAGTTTCTCCGTGCCTTACGAATATTATCTTCAATTAATCACAAGTTTGGGGCCGCCGGGATTTGAACCCGGATTTGCTGGTTACTTCATATTCTAATTAAAATTCCAGATCCTCATCATCGCAATTTCTTGCTCAACTTAATTATAAACATCTGGAGCCAGCCGCGCTGCCAGGTTACGCTACAGCCCCATGACAGGCATTAGTGCTTCTGAGATAAAGAATATTAATACATTCGTGTCAGAGGCCAAGTATCAGGTAGAGCGAGCCGCTTGCTATGGCTATTACTCCCAGCGCGCCCGTCACGTACACTATCCTTGACTTGCCTGCGATCTTGATAAGGAAGTCTATCAGGAAGAGGCTCACTACCGCAGACGTAACTATCGCTATCGCAAGGCCTGTCAGTCCTATCTGTGCCAAAGCGGCAGACACATTTGCATGCGATGCGATGACCGTCAGGCTGAAAGCTGCTATAGCAGCGAAGATTCCAATGATGAAAGAGAGCCTGAATGCCTCATCCGCCTCGATGTTCATCAGGAACATCACGCTTGTGGTTATTCCAGACCTGCTGACTCCTGGAAGTGCGGCTATGCCCTGCGCAATCCCGATTAAAATGTAATCTTTCATCTTGAGGTCTGCAAACTTCCTTGTGTTCGCCCCCTGCTCCCTCTTTTTCCTCGAATACCTTATGAAAAAGGCATCGCCGATTAGCACAATACCTATTATCAGCATAGGTATCCCCACAGAGATTCCTGTTATAGAATCAGCAATTAGGTAGAGCGGCGTGCCGATTATACCGGTTATTATCGTCGCTACCAGGACGTAGACAAAGAGCTTCCTTCTCATCTGGTCCTTCGAGCCCAACAGAACGCTAATTAGTTCCCAGAGTTCTTTTCTGAAATATATTATCGCGGCGATCACTGTGCCTATCTCCATGAACAGTCCAAAGGTGTAGGCCTGTGAGTAGGTAAGGTTAAGGAGAGTCTGCGATGCGACAAGGACCTGCGTCTTGCTGCTGATCGGCAGCCACTCAGCTATGCCCTGCACTATGCCAATTATGATAGAATATACAAGCTGGGTAAGAGTGAACACTAAACCTACCAAATGTAATATAAATGAGATACATAATAATTTAATACGGTTGTCCTATGGAGAAGAAAGTGAAGATAGCTTTAGTAGTCGTGGTCGCGATACTCGTCGTAGCTGCGGTTGCGTACAATGCATTCAACGGCAACTCGTCGTTCGCCTCATTTGACAACAAGCCGGTCCCGCAGGCGCAAGTGTCACAGCTGTATTCCATAGCGAACAACGCAACTCTTGCAAAGAAGATAGGCTTCGGCGTCATAGGGACATATCCGGTCAAGATATCTGGCTCATCATTAATGGTAAACGGCAAGCCTACCGTAATGTTTGTTGGAGCGGACTACTGCCCGTTCTGCGCAGCCGCAAGATGGAGCCTGGTCCTTGCGCTCATGAGATTCGGAAACCTTACAGGACTGCAGTACATGACCTCATCGGCGACAGACGTCGCCGCTTCTACCCCGACATTCACATTCTCTAATGCAACGTATAGCAGCACCGCGATAACTTTCCTGCATGTGGAGACGGAAAACGTTACAGGATTTCCACTACAAACGCTCAGCCCGCTGGAAAATACCACGTTCTACAAGTACGATACACAGGGAATCCCGTTCATAGACTTCGGCAACAAGTCAATACAGGCAGGAGCGGATTATTCGCCATATATAATAAACCAGTACAGCTGGAGCCAGATAATATCCCAACTGAGCAACCCTAACTCAACAATTTCACAGTCGGTAATAGGGGGTGCGAACATCTACACTGCTCATATTTGCCAGATAGACAACTTTACCCCTGCAAGCGTGTGCGACGCACCGTATGTATCGCGGATACTAAACCTTAGCTAAGAAAAAGAAAAGAATGGGAAAAGGATTATGCGTCCTCGTCTCCCATTTCGTCGAAGTCTTCTGCTGCCCCTTCTGTCTTTGCAGCAGAGCCGTCTCCCTTCTCTATTACCTTTATCTTTCCGAACTTTCCTGTTGAGAGCTGCGGCGATCCCCTGAACTCGTTGACATAGCCGTTCGATATCTCTATCTTGTCGCCAACGTCTACGGAGTTTATGTCAGCTCCCCAGAGCGACATCGCGATTGTTCCGCTGTCATCCTTCAGTATTATGTTTGCTACGTTGAGCCTCTTTCCATACTTGGTGACTACCTCTCTAGGTTCGTCCTTTTGTGACACTGTAGCCGTTATCGTAACGTTGCTAGTGCCTGCTTTCAGTTCGCTGATTTTCATTTTTACACCTTGTTTTTTGTTTTGGTACTTCAAAATAAGTAGAGTTTTTCTATTCTTTTGAAATGCAAGCATTATATGAATACGAAGCTATTTTAAGGTTTAGCCTTTTTGAATTGCGGAATTATGCGAGAATTATTAATAAAGAACGGGTAAATATCATCATGGCAGAGGGGGAGCAGCAGACGCACAGCCACGAGGAGCATATGCAGCATATGCACCCATCTTTTATGAGGGTGATACAGCAGAGGCAGAGGGTAAAGCAGAAGCTCTCTGGCATTAAGCACAAGATAGGCGTCTATAGCGCCAAAGGGGGAGTGGGAAAGACCACAATAGCGATAAACCTCGCTTTCTCGCTCATGCAGAACGGCTTCAAGGTGGGCCTCCTCGATGCGGACATAGACTGCCCTAACGTGACGATGTTCCTCGGCATGGACGAGAAGATGGAGCCCACAATACCTCTTAAGCCGGTTGACAAGGCGGGGGTAAAGATTGCGTCAACTGCGATGTTGGTAGACGAACTCAAGAGGCCCATAATATGGAGAGGCCCTATAATGGTGAAAATGCTCGGCGATTTCTTCGAGAACACAGACTGGGGAGCTCTCGACTATCTAATAATTGATCTGCCTCCAGGCTGCCTGCCTGCTGGCACTCCTATATTAATGGCTGACAGCACCTCAAAACCAATCGAGGAGATAAAGCCTAAAGAATACGTCTTTAGCTATGATAATAACAAATTGATTAAAAACAGAGTTGTAGACGTAATTCCTCAAGGCAAACGCCCCGTATTATGCCTAAAAACGCCTAAAAGGACTATTATGGCGACGGCCAATCATCCGTTTTTGAAATACAGCTACGGTACTGTTTCCTGGAAGCGGCTATCGGAGTTAAAACCTACGGATAGGATAGTCGTTGTGAATACCGTACCTACAGGAAATTCCATGAAATTACCACAAATTAAGGACAGTGAGTACAATAAAAAAACACACGTAAGGTTACCATCCTTTACCGATGTAAATTTTATGCGGATAGTTGGACATTTTATTGGTGACGGCTATATACGAATAAATAGAACCAAAAATAAAGTAATCGGGTTAAGAATCTGTGAGCCAGAGGGAAGCAAGTTCAGAGATAAATATGAAGCACTGTACAATGAAGTTTTTGGATGTAAAATATACAAAGACGGGACGCAGTTTGCAATAGCTTCGTTGCCCATTGTAAAGCTATTCCAATCTCTAAATCTTGATCATCCGGCGCTTGAAAAGCGGGTGCCAGATTGGATTTTTTCATTACCACTTGATCAGAGACTTGCATTTATAGAGGGCTATTCGGAGGCTGACGCTCACATCAGACACCGTGAAGTCGTGCGGCTACTACCTCGTTACAACGGGCAAGTCGAAGCCGTAAAGATCATTAATGATACTGTTGCTATAGGAACCACAAATAGGCACCTGGCCGAGCAACTGCATCAACTATGTCAGATAAGTGGGGTTAGAACCTCAAATTTGAGAGAACGCGCTAGAACTGGCAATGTACTATCAACAGGGAGAATCATAAGCCCAAGCATTCAGTACGAGTTTGAATACTCGCAGAAATTCAATAACAAAACTTTCAAGCTTGAAAGAATAAAGTCCATATATCCCGGTGGCATCATGGAAACATACGACTTGCAACTGGATGATTACCACAGCTTTATCGCAAAAAATTCTATAGTGCACAATACCAGCGACAATCCACTTACAATAATGCAGGTGCTCGAGCTCGATGGCTTCATTATAGTTACCACGCCGCAGAAAGTATCCGGAATAAACGCTGCGAGGTCAGGCCTGATGGCGAAAAGGCTTGGCGTATCTGTGCTCGGTGTCGTCGAAAACATGTCAAGGGGCACGGCCAGCGAGAAGACGAACGATGTGGTGAAAACATTGGACACCGAGTTGCTCGGCGTGGTTCCGATGAAGAAGGAGATTGCGGATATGACCGACAACGGCAAGATTCACGTGATGGAAGACATCGAGATGCAAAAGGCCTTTGATATAATTGTCAAGAAGCTCACCGGCAGGCGAGGCTCTCAATAACAAGGTTTTAATTACTAACCATCATTATAATTAACTGGGTGTAGAACATGCCAAAGAAACCAATGAAGAATCTGCCGGAGACAGAATTCATACTGATATTCCTGGCCGGTATTTTTGTAGTAAGCGACAGCATAATAGGACCGATAACAAACCTGGGGTTCGGTGCGAGCCTGCTCGCCCAGTACTTCGAGTATTTCGGCATAATAATAGGCCTTTTGCTGATAATATGCGCGATAATGATAATGAGCACAGAGCGCAGGGGAAGGAGAATGTGGGCGACTGCAGCGCTGATATTCGGCATCCTTAGCCTGTTGGCAGGAGGCGGATTCCTTGCCGGGTTCATACTTGCCATGATAGGCAGCATATTCCTGCTGAGGAGAAAGGGCTAATTTCCTGTTTTGGGACCGGCCGAAAGGCCGGTTTCCTATTCTATAAAACACGTCAGTATCGCCTAGCACAAGGTATAAATACCTTAACGTCCTATAACATAATACATCAGATTTTTGTATAGACACATGTATATATGAAATGCAGTTAGCGACGACAAATTTCTCATTATATTCAACTAAAAAGTGATAGATATGGCAGAAAATCAACTAGGCGGAGGACAACAGTACTATTGCTTCCGGAGGGAGCATCGAGACTGCTGGGAAGGGACGCGCAGAGGACTAACATAGCAGTTGGCGATGCGGTGGCGAATGCGATAAAGACAACACTTGGTCCAAAGGGAATGGACAAGATGCTCGTAAGCGAGCTCGGCGACATAGTAATAACAAACGACGGCGCAACGATACTCGAGGAGATGAACGTAGAGCACCCAGTCGCAAAGATAATGGTTGAAATAGCAAAGACCCAGGACAAGGAAGTCGGAGACGGAACAACAACCGCAGTGATAATGGCAGGAGAGCTGCTCAAGAATGCAGGACGAGCTTCTTGAGCAGGGAATACCTCCAGCAGCAATAATCAAGGGATACGAGATGGCAGCAGGAGAAGGCAACGGAGATGCTTACAGGCAGCATGCAAGGCAACATAGCATATAGACGACGATGACAAGCTTCAGAAGATAGCAATGATCTCAATGGGCTCAAAGAACATAGGAAGACGAGACGACAAAGGACGCATCTGTGCAAAGCTCGCGATACAGGCGATAAAGCAGGTTGGCAGAGAAGACAGGCAGGCAAGGACAGTGATAGACAAGGACTTCATAAAGCTGGAGAAGAAGGAAGGAGGCATCGATAGAGGACACAGACATTCATAAACGGAGTGCTGCGTAGACAAGGAGATAGCACATCCAGGAATGCCAAAGTCGATAAAGAACGCAAAGATAGCGCTTCTCGACGTTGCACTTGAGATAGAGAAGACAGAGACAGATGCAAAGATAGAGATAACATCTCCAGACCAGATGCAGGCATTCCTGCAACAGGAGGAGAAGATGCTCAAGGAGATGGTTGACAAGATAACAAAGAGCAAGGCAAACGTAGTCTTCGTGCAGAAGGGAATAGACGACGTCGCACAGCACTACCTCTCAAAGGCGGGAATAATCGGCGATAAGGAGGGTAAAGAAGAGCGACATGGAGAAGCTCGCAAAGGCAACAGGAGCAAGATAGTAACAAGCCTTGACGACCTGACTCGAAAAGGATCTCGGATTCGCAGGACTGGTAGAGGAGAGAAAGATATCTGGAGAGCAGATGGTCTTCGTAGAGAAGTGCAAGGACCCGAAGAGCGTAACGATATTCATAAGAGGAGGCACAAAGCAGGTCATAGACGAGGTCGAGAGGGCACTAACAGACGTGATAGGTGCACTTCAAGCGCTGTAGAAGACAGGCAAGTACGTGACTGGCGGAGGCAGCAATAGAGATAGACGTCGCAACGAAGCTGAGGGACTACGCAACGACGTAGGCGGAAGGGAGCAGCTCGCAATACAGGCAGTTCGCAGACGCACTGGAAGTGATCCCAAAGACGCTCGCCGACAGCGCGGGAATGGATGCGATAGACACGCTCGTGCAGCTCAGGAGCAAGCACAAGACAAAGGACGGAAGCGTCTATGGAGTTGACATATACAAGAACAGCCATCGGCGACATGAGCAAGCACGGAGTCATTCGAGCCGCTGAAGGTCAAGCTGCAGGCAATATCGAGCGCTACGGAAGCCGCTGAGATAATACTAAGGATAGACGACATGATAAGCGCGAGAAGCAGGCCGATGGCACCAGGCGGAATGGGCGGCCACGACCACGGCGGAATGCCTGAGATGGAATAAATTAATTTCATCTTTTTCTTTTAATTAGGATTAGCCTGGGCGCTATCTCCCAAACAGACCGAGCACCACAAGGGCGCTCCTTTCATCATCCCTTGCAAGATTTGTACGGACCTCTTCGACCTCCTTTTCGAGTGCCTCGCCCAGCCCACTCTTCCTTATCAGGTCTCTCGCCCTGTCCAACGCCGCATTTCTGCCCTTGTGCGTCCAAGCCTCTCCCGCTTCTCGCAAAAGTCTTGAAACGGTAACAACCGGTTCTTCCTGTCTCTCCGCTACCCTGCTGTGCTCATGTATTTTTCGATGCTGCTGCCATCTGGATATTCCTAAATATTGTCCTGGCATTGTAATCATCAACAATAACCTCTCAATTTGGGAAATATTTATACATATCGCTCAAGTGAGCTTTGCACAAATAATACCCCTCTGCACATTTAATCATAGGTTTGCACAATAATTAGGATAGAGCCAGCGTTGCTATATAAGAAAGTATGAGTCCAATTACCGCAGATATCCCAATTGCCCAGCCGAGCGAATTACCAGTTAAATGAAGAAACTTACTACCAATTTCATAGCCGAGAGCAGCTTTGCACAAATAATACCCCTCTGCACATTAGTTGCTTACTTAGATTTTGGTATTTTCTTAATGTAGAACTCCAAAAGCTCTTTTGCTGTTTCTAAATGTTCCTTGTCCTTCTTGATATTCATTACAATTCCGTCATCCTTAATCTGAAGAATATCAGAGGACTGTGGCATCTCATTTAGATTAGGAGAAGGATTATTAACTGACGTAGGTCTTTGCATTTGTATAGATGCGGTAGATGTAGCCATACTAATATATGGGAGAGCATCCTTATAAAGCTTACTAATTTCAGCCACCAAAGGCTGAATCATAGCTCTGTCTTTATGCGTTATATTGATTAATTGAATTAGTATATCGTTGTCAGTTGGTGCTGTATCTGAATGTAGATTTTCATAGAGTTGCGTTAGTATTCTGACGTTATTTATCATTTCTCGGATAGCCAAATTCTTCTCATTCTCATCAGTTGGGATTGCAATTTTTTTAGCTACTTCTGTAGTAGAAAACGAATCTCCTCTGCCTTCTATTATGCCTAACTTCTTCAAATCTGAAAGTTTAACCAAGAATGTGCCACTTGTAGAATTCTTATGGTTTAGCATGTTTGCTAACGCATCCTTACTGATAGCATTCCCCTTGAACGTGCCTACCAGTTTCTTCGCTATTTCTATCCCTTCAGATATGGATATGTATCTTGGATATTCGATGGTTTGGGTTTGTGGCATAGTCTATAGTATAGTCCTCAAGATATATAAAGCTATGTCTTAAGCCATTCCCAAAAGCTATTTTAAACTATTTTAGGCTAACCTTTATATATCTGAAGGTAGCATATAATAGTATAAGAAATATGATGCGAGGGTGGTGTAGTTTGGAAGCACGTCGTGGTCTTACCAGCCCGATGACGTGGGTTCAAATCCCGCCTCTCGCACAAATCAAGTGAGTATATATGAACGCAAAAAAAGATATAGGTTTCTCTTCAGGGAAGAGACAAGCGAAAGGCTACGAAATAGCCCAGCATGGACAGATACAACAGATGAAAGACGGGTGGCTCGTAAGGTCGCAATCTGGCAACGGATTTTATGGAGTGTCGGATATGTTCGTATGCGACTGCCCAGATTCAGAACTGCATAATGAGACCTGCAAACACGCATACGCTGTAAGATACTACCTTGAAATAGAGAAGCGAAAGCCAGAGGGCATAGAGACCGACAAGGTAAGGCTTACCTATAAACAGGCGTGGTCTGCTTACAATAAGGCACAGACGCAAGAGGGGCGGCTATTTGATGTCCTTCTGAAAGACCTTACTTACAGCATACAAGTAAGGGAAACCCCACAAAGAAGGGGCAGACCGCATCTTCTCGCAAGAGACCAGCTATTCGTGATAGTGAAGAAGCTGTATCTGCAAATGTCAAGCCGACGTTCTATCTCAGCTTTCAAGGCATCGCAAGACAAGGGGCAGATAAGTCATACCCCCCACTTCAATACTGTTCTGTTGTTCTTGAATAACCCAAAGATAACGCCGATACTTCACGAGTTAATAGCAATAACCGCTTCGCCACTAAGAGAAGTTGAAACGGGCTTTGCGGTAGATTCTACTGGATTCAGAACAACATGCTTTGGGGCTTACTGCGAAGGCAAATATCCAACTGGCAGACAGCATAAATGGTTGAAGCTTCATGCCTCTTGCGGCGTTAAGACAAATATCATAACTGCTGTAAGGATTACAGAAGGGGAAGGGGCGGATAGCCCTCAGCTTATACCGCTTACAGAAGAGACGGCAAAGAACGGGTTTGATATGCAGAAGGTCTATGCAGACAAAGGATACATAGGCAAAGATAATCTTGAACGCATAACGGAACTCGGAGCTATGCCTTACATACCCTTCAAGTCAAATACAAGCGGCAAATCTGGCGGAAGCACAATTTGGAGAAAGGCATACTTTTATTTCAAGATGAACCAAGACGAGTTTATGCAGAACTACCATCAGAGGAGCAACATAGAAAGCACCTTTGCCGCTATGAAAAAGAAACTCGGCGAGGTCTTGAAGTCAAGGCTACCTGTTGCACAAGAGAACGAACTGCTATGCAAGGTCATAGCATACAACATTATGGTTCTGATTCAGGAGATGCACGAACTCGGCATAGCCGTTGATTTTGCCCCACAATAGATAAAAGGATGCCTATGCCAATAAAGAACATGGAGATTAACGCCATATACGAGGGCGACAACTTAGAAATCTTAAGCAAGTTTCCCGATAAGAGCGTTGATTTGGTTTATGCAGACCCACCCTTCTACACGAATAAGGGCTTTGAAATAATTTGGAAGGACAACGCCGAGAAAAGGGCTTTTGAGGATAGGTGGGCAGGAGGGATAGAACACTATATCGGTTGGATGGAGCCGAGATTAACCGAGTGTTATAGGCTACTGAAAGATACTGGCTCTATGTATTTGCACTGTGATTCTCACGCTAACGCTCATCTTAGGCTTCTAATGGATAAAATCTTTGGAGAGAAGAACTTTAGAAGCGAAATAATATGGTCTACTGAAACCGCATCGGGTTTCAAATCACAAGCTAACAAGTGGATTAGAGGGCATGATACGATTCTGTTCTATACGAAGTCAAGCAAATACACTTTCAATAAGGAATACACGACGCATAAGCCAGAATATATCGCACGATTCAGAAAGGTAGACAAAGAAGGCAGGAGTTATAGAGACGATAGGGGCGGAAGAATCCAATACTTAGACGAGACACAAGGAAAAATGCTCGGCGATGTTTGGAGCGACATAATGTCTTTCCAGCAAGCCTCTACTGTGAAAGAGTATATGGGATACCCAACACAGAAGCCAGTAGCACTTTTAGAGAGGATAATAAAGGCATCCTCTAATGGTGGCAACGCCGAAAGGGGGGGGGGGCGACTTAATTTTAGACCCGTTCTGCGGTTGCGGAACAGCACTCGTAGCCGCCCAGAGGCTTCATAGAAAGTGGATAGGAATAGACGTAAGCCCGACAGCGTGTAAGCTTATGCAAAAGCGGCTACAAAAGGAGTTTAACATAAAGGTTCAGTTGGTAAAAGGCGATGTGGATTTGAGTTATATCAAGAAGTTAGCACCTTTTGAGTTTCAGAATTGGGTGGTTGTTGATAAATTCTTTGGAACTGTGAGCAGAACAAAGTCAAGCGATATGGGAATAGATGGAACTACAGCACCGATAAAAGGCAGTTTTCCTATTCAGGTTAAGCAAAGCCCAGACATAGGCAGGAATGTTATAGACAATTTTGAGACTGCTATGCGTCGTATGAACAAGAAGAAGGGGTATGTAGTTGCTTACTCTTTTGGCAGGGGGGCAATAGAAGAGGTTGCACGAGCCAAAAACCAAGACGGATTAGACATAATCCTTAGAACTGTGCAAGACCTTTTAGACGGAAAGATAGAGGAAGAATAACCTGCACAATAAATCGCTCGTCTGCACATTTATTCGCCTTATTTTGGATTAAATGTGCAAAGCCGCTCAAGTGTGAAGCTTCTTATATTTAATTCTAGCATCATTAATCGGTTCGATGAAGAAACTCGTAATCGTGCTGGGCACCCAGGGCGCGGGAAAGACCTCCGTTGTAGACGCAATCAAGGGCAACAAGAAGTACACGCGTGTCAATCTTGGGGACATAATGCTAAGCAGCGGCATCAAGAAAAATGTGCTGAAGGACAGGGACGAGATCAGATATCTGGACAATGACACTATAACGGATTTAAGGACAATGGCCGTTGCAGAGGTCGGGAAGATGGACGGTTGTGTAATCTTGGAGACGCAGCCATCGATAGAGCAGCACGGAAGGTTCTTCCCAGGCCTGCCCCACTACATGATGAATCACTTAAAGCACCTGAACGCGCTGTTCTACATAGACGCGGATACAAATTCTGTTCTGGAAAGGAGGAAGAAAGATACAAGCAGAAAGAGGGAGATGGAGGAGGCATGGCTCATAAACACGCAAAGGGACATAAACCTCGCGATACTGTCGTACTATGCCACAGAATTAAATATACCCCTATACGTAATAAATAACGAGGAAGGACAGCTACAGGAAACGCGCAAACAGTTCATGGACCACCTCAAAGACGCATTCGGTGAAAAATAATGTATACGGCTCTTTTAACAGTGATTGCCCCAGCCATGCCATTAGCCATCACAACGGCGCTAGTGCTACTCGGCATAGGCTACGCTACCTTTGCCCTGGTGCTGCAGCGAAAGCTGTCAAACCCGGCAAAGGCCCGTGAGATCCAGCAAAAGATTCAGGCGCTCACAAAGGAGCTCAATGCGATGGCGAAGAGGGGCGAGGACATCTCGGCCAAGCAGAGCGAGCTGATGCCAATGCTGAACGAGAGCATGAAGTCGCAGATGAAGAGCATGTTCGTGATACTCCCTGTCTTTTTCGTCATATATTATGGCATAATGCCTCTCGTATTCGGCAAATTCTCCGCCGACATGGTCACGCTTCTGGTTCTCCCGCTGAACTACGGGGGGCTTTTCATCGCAACCGCGATAATAACCGGGCTGATATACAGCGCTGGAATAATGATCAGGGACAGGACTGTTGCGAAGAGAATGAAGGCGATGCAGGCACAACAGCCGCAGCAATCCCAACAGCCCAAGGAACAGCAGCAGCAACAGGAGCACAAATAACGCTAAATAAGTTGCGAATCAATATCTATTGTAAAAATCATAGTTACCCAAAGGTGCCGAGATGCCAAAACCAATGCATAGATCACACAGCTTCAAGAAGCTACACAGGATAACAAAGTCGGGAAAGAACGTTATCCACTACCGGAGGGCAGCCCCGTCGATGCCGCACTGCGCGATATGCAGGGCAGAGCTCAACGGGATAGGCACAAGCGGCGGGAAGTCGAGGCGTACAAACAGCAGGCTTTTCGGCGGAGTCCTGTGCGCAAAGTGCACTGCTGAGGTAGTCAAGCTCGGCAGCAGGGTGGAGAACGGCGATATGAAGCTCGGCGACATAGGGATAAGGCAAAGATCCTACGTTCTGCAGCTGGTAGCACATTAAGGTAGCATCGTTATTCCGGTGCAGCTTATGAAAGCGATAATAATATCTGGGATGCCAGCCACTGGAAAGACCGAGGCTGCACGAATTCTCAGCGAAAGGCTTGGAATACCGATGATGGGCGGCGGGGACATATTGAAGGAGATGGCAAGGGAGAGGGGCTATCATCCTACTGGAGATGACTGGTGGGACACGGAAGAGGGCATGAGATTCGTATCGGAAAGGCAAAAGGATCCCAACTTCGACAAGGAGGCGGACAGGCGCATGGAGGAGAAGGTAAAGAAGGGAAATATAATACTGACAAGCTACACCGCGCCCTGGCTGTTTAAGGACGGGATAAAGATCTGGCTGAATGCAACGCCGGAGACAAGGGCAAAGAGGATGGCGAAGCGAGACAATATCGACATGGGGAAGGCGAAGGAGGCCATAGCGTTCAGGGACAAGGGCAACTCCGATATCTATTCCAAGATGTACAACATTAAATTAGGTAGTGATAAAAAGCCATTCGACATAATAATAGACACGGACAATATAACAGCGGAGCAAGTCGCAGATGCGATAATGCAGAAGCTGAAGGAATTGCACTTTATAAAGTGATAACATGTTATTGCAAGTTGGAAGGATGTGCGTAAAGAAATACGGGCGCGATGCGGGTAGCAGAGCCGTCATAACGGCAGTGGAGAAGGACGGCAGCGTCAGGATAATGACTGCGATAAGGCCGAAGGAGAGGAAGTGCAACCCCGCTCATCTTGAGTTCCTCAACGAGGTTATAGATACAAAGGATAAGGAGCTTGTCATCAAGACACTAGGGATACAGGCGAAGAAGCAGTATGCTCCAAAAGAGACTAAACAACCAGCAAAGCCCGCAAAGAGACCAGCATAAGGTTATCTCATGATGGCGCCACCCTCACTACGAACACCGAGTCATAGGCCGGACCAGAGGGAGACAAGGCAATATCAGACAGTGCTTTTGGTGTACCTCTCACAGGCGGCGAGGCAGGGGCACGAAAGCGTAAAAGAATCATCAATGTTAATCGAACTTAATGACATAAACAGGATACACATAGACACAAAGACGGCCCGTTTATTGATGGCAGGATTAATTGCCGATCGATATGTCACAGTAACTACTGTAGGAAACAACGGTTATGGCGATGTTACATATTATGGCATAACCAAAGAGGGAGAGAGTTTTGCAGCAAGTTCGAATCTCGACTTCCTGAGACAAATAATACGCATTTTGTGATTATTCTTCACCGAGAAGTTCGGTAGCAGCCTTCATCTTCTTCTCCTTGTTCTGGTCGCTGCTGAGTATCTCAAAAAGCTTCTGCGAGTCTATGCTTTCATCCACCTTGTGCTCCTTCAGTTTTGCAGAGAAGGTCCTCATGCCAAGCTCCTTTATCGACATACCACCGACCATCCCCTCGCGAAGGTCCTCAATCTCCTTTGCAGAATCAGGGCTTTTCAATCGCGACGAGTCTATCTCTACCGTTGCCTGCTGAGAATATCTTGCGATAAGGCTTCTAAGCGGCATGTCAGAGTTGGTGTAGCCCTTCGCAATTGTGCCGTCGAGCCTCAGCCTTATTATCGGCCTGTCTTTCTTCGAAAGTACCTTCTCGATCTCTTTTTCGCACAGCTCGCTCACAATCTTCGGATTCGCATCCCCGATGCTTATGTTCACGGAAACGAACCTCCTTGAGTTTATGGGCCTGAACCTATGCGTGTAGCTTTTTGTGTCAAAGATCACAAAGCCCTTTGATTCCTGTTCGCCGTCCTTGAGCTGCGTAAGCACTGTGCTTCCAGGTATAAGGAATTTCTTTCCGTGCACAGTAGCCTCGACCCTGTTGTGTATGTGCCCATCAATATAAAGGTCAAATCCTTTTGGAAGATCCTCATATCTTATTATGTCGTCGCTGAACGGCAGCAGCTCATATATCGACTGGTGCATCATGAAGACATTGAACGCGCCCGGCACGGGTTTCGGCTTCAGCTGCTCGAACATCTCTTTCACGCGCTCCTCGGAGACGCCTCCGAGCCCGAACACTGCAACCTTCTCGCCTTCCAATTCTATTACAGCTGTGGCCTCGCTGGCATCAACTATCAATCCTGCAAGCGCAAGCAGCTTCAACACATTGTCCTTTCCTTCTGCCACTCTTTCGTGCGTTCCAGGAATCGCGATTATCGGGACATCGGTGTGCATCTTGCCTCCGCCAGCGCTCCTGAATTCCTTGACACGCGCCTTCCACGGTTTCCTTGATACATCTCTGAATATGTTTATCGCCTGGGCTATGACTTCGGGCTTGGGCGCCCTCTTGTCAAAGACATCACCGGCAATAAGTATCGCATCCGCCTCTTCGGACGCGGCGAAGAGCGCTTCACGTGCCTGGTTGTACGCATCCTCCTCAAAGCGCTCGTAGCCAATATGCATATCTGAGACTATTGCAAGCTTCATAGCATTCACTCTGTTCCTAAAGTATTTGATTATTTGCCCCTCGCCCTGGCCAGCACTTGCGAAATTATAAGTTCTTCTATTTCTTTCGGGTCTGTTCCAATAGGGCCATAGGCACCTGCTGCGCAAGGATGCCCCCCGCCGTTGCCACCCAACCTTTTCGCCACTCCCTTCATCATTATGCCAAGATGCAGCCCAAGCTTCTTGTCCAGCGGAGGCCTGAGCCTTGTGGAGAAAGAGAGTTCCGTGTTGTTCTCAGAATAGAACAGTGCGAAGTCTGCGCCTATCTTTATCGCATAATCGGCTGCGATATTCGCATGCGAGTGCGCCTTTCCGTGCACTATGAGCATGTCGTCAATCACTTCTACTGTGGATTTTGAAATGTCCTCAAAGGTTTTTGCCCTCGATATAGGGTCAGACACATGCGACATGTTGTCAAGGAACTCGTAGTAGTCCATCTTTGCAATCCCAAGCAGCTGCCCAATCTGTATGAACGTCTTTGCGGTTGCATTTTTCAGGTCTGCAGAATCAGAGATTATGCCGCTGAGCAGTATCATTGCGATTTTGTCATCTACTTCCATGCCAAGTGACTCCAGCAGTTCGTAGACTATGCTGCATGCGGAATTGTAATGCTCGTCGTTGAATGCGCTGACGTTATCCGTGGCTATGTCCTTCGGGGCATGATGGTCTATTATCAAAATATCTTTCTTGAATTCCTCAAGCTTGTATCTGAACGTGCCGCAATCCTCGAAGTTGTTGACGTCGACCATCACTATCATGTCCACGTTTTCGTCGAAATCGTGGGTTATGGCATTCGGATTGAAGCCAAGCGTCTTGAGTATCCTGCCCGCGTTTGTTGTTATGGAATCGGGAGTCACTACCCTTGCATTTGAGAAGTAGCCAGACAGCGAAATCGCGGAAGATACCGCGTCGGAGTCGCCCATCGAGTGGAACGTGATCACTACGTTCTTGTCCTTATTCTCTTTCACAATAAACTCCAAAGCCTGGAGGTTTATCTTTTTCATCGAACCAGATCATCATTGGGGCTTTTCGCTCTTCAATGCGCCAGTTATGGTCTCCCTGAGCGCCTTCTCCCTCTTCGAGAATTCATCATACTGCTTGTTTATTATCGCGAGCCTCATCTCTATTGACTCCTGCCTTTCCTTTATCTTTGCAACCGCCTCGCCCTTCGTTGTCTCTACAACAACGCCGCCAACATTCACGTAGATTTTGCCAGAAGACTTCTCCACCTCAGCCATGGCCTCCTTGTGCTCCTCCTTTTGAATCGCGAACTGCTCCTTTTGCACTGCCAGCGTCTGCAACTGTTCCTGCAGCGTCTGATAATCTCTTGTAAGCTTCTCGAGCTCCTGCCTCTCCATCGAATCACGCTATTGATTCGTAGTGAGAAACTTTAAAGCTTCCCGATACAATTAAATATCTGGAAAAACCGAGTGCTTATTGCGTGTTTATGTCGGTAACAATCGCCAACCATGGCGTTCATAGGGGCATCCCAACCGAGGCGCAGAGTGCGCTTGACAGGGGCAGAAACCTATTCGTATCAAAAATACCAGGACCCTGCCGTAGTGGGTCTGCGCGACTCTGTGGTCGAGAAGATGATTGCGCTTAACGGAGACCACATAGATGACAGAATTGGCGCGTTTTCATTGAAGCTGGGGGAGCTGGTGGTACCCCATTCGCCGGTGACCCCAGAAAGGATATCGGCATTAATGGCCGATATGCTGAACTCTACGGACAGGCTGATCGCCTCAGGAAAATACGATGCGCGCGACATCAGCGAGATCGTCTCATCGCTATGGTGGCTTAAT
This sequence comes from uncultured Microcaldota archaeon, assembly GCA_963762345.1. Lineage (GTDB taxonomy): Archaea > Micrarchaeota > Micrarchaeia > Micrarchaeales > Micrarchaeaceae > JAJZYD01. Next base: position 161,489 of record CAVXKI010000003.1, on the reverse strand, counting down.
ACGAAGGCGCACATAAGCGTGGCGGAACGTGCGCTGGAGCTTCTCAAGATAGATGACATAGACCACCGCTTCATGCTCAAGGTGTGGGCATCTATGCGCTGCATCGCCCATGCCAACACCCAAACTATTGCGTTAGACTTTTCAATGACCATGTACTCGGAGCAGGTGCTGCGCCTTAGGAGGATGAACAGGGATGCTCCGGAGCTCGGCGGCGATGCTGTGCTTGATTTAGTATACGACATCGTGCTTAACTCCAGGGACCTGATGAGAACGCTGCATAAATACGGCGCAGATGAGAATGTGATAGCAGAGGAAACGTGCAGCCTTGCGTCAAGTCTCATGGCATCAAAAAAACTGCCGAGGGCTGCGATTTCAAAGGTGCTCTCGCTCGTGGTTGAAGAACTTGGCAACGAATGGAAGGCCATAGGTAGGAACCCGGCAGGCGTTGCGTCCTTTGTTTGGAGGTTCAAGAAGGCGATGCTGTCCAACGACACCATACTCGACATGTCGCTTGCCGAGGAATCCGGAGAAGCGCTCGCAAAGATCGTACATAGGGTTTCTGCATCCGCGTCAAAGGAAGTTGCCAAAAATACAGACATAAAAGATGTATCAAGAAAGGGGTAGCTACCTGTCCGTTTCCCCGAATATTATGTCAAGGCTCCCGAAAACGGCGAATATGTCTGCGAACTTCGCGCCCTCAAGAAGCTTCGGCAGCACTGAAAGGTTCACGAACGCAGGAGATCTTATCGATATCCTGTATGGCTTCTGCTTGTCCGGCACCATGTAGATTAGTCCTTCGCCTTTCGGGAGCTCCCTTCTTTTATCACAATATCTGGCTTTGCAACAGGGCCTATCAGCTTTATCGGCATGCCGAGCACGTCGCCGTTAGGCATTCTGTCGAGGGCCTGCGTGATTATGCTTATGCTCTGGAATATTTCCTCGTATCTTACTCTATACCTTGCATATGAATCGCCGCTCGCCTTTGTAGGTATCGTGAAACCGAGCTTGTCATAGATATAGTACGGCTTCGACTTTCTCACATCCTCCTCTACTCCAGAGGCCCTGAGCACCGGCCCGCTGACCCCGTAGTTTATCGCATCCTCCTTCTTCAGCACGCCGACTCCCTTGAGCCTCTCCAGGAAAACCACATTGGAGTCGAGCACATCAGCATATTCGGACACTTTCTGCTTTAAATAATCGGCGAGTTCGTACGTGCGCTCCGAAAAATCCGCTGGCAGCGCCCTGTTGAGGCCGCCCATCCTCATGTTGAGGTAGAACATCCTTCCTCCTGTAACATCCTCAAGGAGCTTGAGCACCTTTGCGCGCTCCCTGAAGCACCACATGAATGTAGTAAATAGCTGGCCCATGTCATTGCACAGGCTTCCTATCCATAGCAGATGGTTGGCAATCCTCTGGAGCTCGAGAAGTATGACACGAGCGTACTGCGCCGACTCCTTTACCTCTATGCCCATCGCGCTCTCAACCGCTGCAACGTAGAGCTCGTCCCAGCTCAGCGGCGAAATGTAATCCAGCTTTTCAAAGTATGACGGATTCTGCATGTACATCCTGGTCTCGCAGAGCTTTTCCACACCCCTGTGAAGGAAGCCTATGTGCGGCTCAACGTTCACTACCGTGTCGCCATCCACATCTACGATGAGCCTCAGCACTCCGTGTGTGCTCGGGTGTATTGGTCCAACGTTGATTCTCATCGCAGGCATCAGCTCATCTTCTTGTAGTCCTTGCCCCACGCAAAGCTCTTCCTGAGCGGCGGGTCAACGCCGTTCCATTCATCAAGCAGCAGCCTCTTCGTGCTGCTGCCCGTTTATCCTTATGCCAAACATCTCCGATAGCTCTCTTTCGTACCAGTCGGCCGCCTTGTACACCCTCATCACACTGTCTATCTCCGGGTTCTCTGGCTCGAGCCTCACGCCGACTACTTCTTCCGCCTTCGTGGTCATGTTGTACACTATGTACACTACCTCCAGGTACTGTACGTAGTCAACGGCTGTTATCTTCTTCAGATAGTCAAAGCCCTTGCTCTTCATTTCTTCTAGTTGTCTCACTAAGGTTTCTTTCGGTATCTCCAGCAATTTTTCCACCAACTTTTTCCTGAAGCTTCATGAGCGCGGAGAAAAGATTCTCCGGCCTTGGCGGGCACCCCGCAACATAAACGTCAACAGGAAGCACCTGATCTATGCCTTTTATTATATTGTAGCTCTCCCACCACGGGCCCCCGCAAGTCGCGCACTCCCCGAACGCAACAACATAACGCGGAGAGGCCATCTGCTCGTACAGCCTCTTTATCCTGGGGACTATCGATTTCGTGACCCAACCCGCAACTATCATCACGTCGCATTGCCTCGGCGTGCCCCTGAAAAGCAGGTATCCCTTCCTTTCTGCATCGATTCTTGCCGCACCGAAGTCCATAAGCTCTATGGCGCAGCACGCAAGGCCGAACTGCAGAGGCCAGAGCGAGTTTGCCCTGCCCCAGTTCACCATGCCCTTGCCCATCTCCTTTGAGACGTCGCTGAGTTTCGTGAACATCGCATTCACCGCGCGCTTTTGCTTGTACTCCCTGAGCGAGTCCTCTACAAGTGCGCTCATCTCCTCCTCCGCATTCTTGAACCTTGCGGCAGAGTAAGGCGCGCCGTTCTGCTCCTTTTGCTTTTCGTCAGCCACGTTTATCACTCGTGAACTTGTAGCCTACAAGCGCGAACGCCATCGACAGTAGCGCAAGCCCCAGCACCAAGACATTTGTTTCAAGCGGCAGGCTGCCTTGCAACTATAGCCCACAAGCACAATCACAATCGATATGATCTCGAAAGGAAGGAAGATGGCGAAGAACGAAAGGAATTCATTGCGACATCGCGTCCCGTGCCTATCGTGTGTTCTGCACTCTCGTATGGCGCGTTCTTTACCTTGTTGCCGCGCTTATCAGGCCGCAGCATCTTCGATGTGATCAGGAAGGAAATTGGCACGAAACAGCGCGAAAAGTACGAAGAAGACAAGGGCGATGTAGTTGTAGTATGTTACGTCCATTAAATATAGCATAGGAAACTACCTTTTTAGTTTTTAGTGTATCTTGTTTATTATTCTTCAACAACCAGTGTGCATTATGCCATTCGTAGTATACTCCCCTCTGGATCCTGTGTCAACAGCCTCATCGGAAGCGATGAAATCCATATTAAGCGCTGAACCGCGGAAGATATAGGCGGGATGAAACATTTTCTGGGCAATAACATCGACATGCTGGAGCTCAATACCATCCATCTGTATGCAGATTTTCTCGACGATTACCTGAAAACAGACGTGATAATATTCCTGAGCAGGCACGGAAGCATAAAAAACATACCCGCCTTTACCGTACACCCGGAGGGCAACTGGGCGAACGAGGCAAAGCTCGGGGGAAAACCGAAGGAGCTGAGCACGGCTGCGCCGATACAGATGGCGAAGATACTGAAGGCGATGAAGAGGAACAACAAGAGCGAAATACCGCAGACATACGAGGCGACGCACCACGGCCCGCTGCTGAAAACACCATCGCTCTATGCGGAGATAGGCGGCACCCAGGAGATAAGGGACAGCAAAGAGTATGCGATGTTCCTTTCAAGAAGCATTGTCGAATCATTTGACGAGCAACTTAATTACGGAAAGATAGCGTTCGGAATCGGAGGCCTCCATTATTCCGACAGGTTCGCAAAGCTTGCCCTATCGGAAAAGTACATTTTTTCCCATATAATACCGAGGCACTTCGTGGAGAACACCGACATGTTCGAACAGGCAATCAACCGCTCAGTTCCAAAGGCGGAGATAGCGATAATAGACTGGAAGAGCCTTACCGCGGAGCAAAGGAAAAGTGCTATAAGCAAGCTTGGAGAAATCGGTCTTGATTATGAGAAGATTTAGCACGATCGCCGTCATGTTCATCGCCCTTTTTGTCATGGCCAGCCTGGCGAATGCGCAGTACTGGTTCCAGTCGGGTGCTTCGGGCGATTCGAGGAGCGCCCAGAACTACGGCGGAAGCGTGCAGATAGAGACGGTAACGCCGCAGCACGTGGTCAACGGCTCGCTCGCCTACCGGGTCGGGGAGAGCCTGTCCAATGGCGCATTCATACAGGTCGGGTACGAGATCCCAAACCAGTCCCAATCCTTGCCAGCGAACTGTGACCCGATCGCATGCCACGGGAGCGTCTATGTCAATGCGAGCCAGCCTATCCCGTTCTGGGAATATTTCCTTGCAGGAGTGAACAGCACCGACTTCTACGGCAGCGTGGGCGGCGACGGGCTGCTTGGGGCGAACGGCACATTCAACACGTATTCGTTCAATTCGAGCGGCAACACATGGAGTGTATATGTCAACGGTAAAAAGTTCGGCAGCGTGAACCTGTATGCATCGAGCTCCGGCGCCAATCCGGTGCTTGCTGTAGGAGAATACGCGTTCACGAACTCCAACTATTTCATGCCTACCGTAATGTTTAGGGACATGCAGTTCTACAATGGCACCGCATACGTGCCCCTTCCAGCAGCATATTCCAAGATAGGGTATGGCGTCGGCAGCGAAAGGGCCCTGGCAAACACCTACGGCGTAAAGGAAATCGGGAACCGTGTGAATTATTTTGAAGTGGGCTCCAGCATTCCGGTTGTGAACCAGTCTATGCGGCCTCTCTGGAGCCTCGGGTACACACTCGCAGTCAATTCCAGCTATGGCAACATATCAAGCAAGTACAATTACACCGCGTACACTACAGTGAACGTATCAGCGCCAACATACGTGACCATAAGCCCGGGCAAAAGGGCTGTGTTCGCCGGCTGGATCGGCACCGGCCCGGATTCGTATACGGGGAGCCAGCCTGATATATCTGTGGAAATGGTGGGAAATACAACAGAGCGCGCCCTGTGGAATATTCAGTACTATGTGAGCGTCACCTCTCCTTACGGGACCACCGGCGGCACCGGCTGGCAGGCGAGCAACAGCACTGACAACATCTCGGTGGAGCCGACACAGATAGGGATAGGCACGGAAGAGAGGGTAGCCTTCGACAGCTGGGACAACGGAGCTGGCAACAGCACCTTCCAGCTGGCGGTGACAGACCCAGAAAACATAACTGCAAAATGGACCACGCAGTATTTCGTCAATGCAAGCACCCCGTACGGCAAAATCAAAGGCATAAACTGGTACACCGCTGGAACCAACGCCACGCTCAGCGTAGTCGCACTGGTCGCGAACCAGACAAACTACGAGAGGACCGCGTTCTACGAATGGAGCAATGGCGATCCGCAAAACACGATAAGCATACCCGTCAATGCGCCGGTGTCAGTGAACGCGATATACGCAAACCAGTATCTGGTAACGCTAAAGTCAACGGACAATTACGGCAACCCGATAAACGCGAGCTATTTCATTATCAATGGCAACGAGACAAGCAGCGGATTTTTCGTATTCCCGGGGAGGAGCTATACAATCGATTCCGCGTACTACAAGGGCACGCTGCTGCAGTCAGGCATTGTGCTATCAAACATCACGGAACCCACCACAGAATACATGAAGCTTCCCGTATACAACATAACGATAGGTGCCACCGGCTTCCTCGACAAGCCGATCAACGCATCGCTCAACATAACGTTTGAGAACAACACAAGGCTGTCGACATACTTCGGCCCGACCGGCAGCATAACATTCCACGATGTGCCATACGGCTACGCACTCGGCGCTGCCAGCTTCTCCGGCGAATCAAAGAACGTTACGCTCTCAAACGGTGGCACGGTGGATGTGAATTTCATCACGCCGACGATAGTTGCGGTTACGTTCATAGCCCTAATCTTAATATTCTTCACGGAGAGATTCTACTTCATAAGGAAAGAAAGGCAAATACGCAAGCGCGCAAGTGATAGAAATAGGAGGCGCATATGAATTGTTCCTGAAAAGGTACGGCAGCTACACCGAAATCCAGCAGAAAGCAATCGGGGTAATAGAGCACGGAGACAACTGCGTGATAATAGCCCCGACAGGAGCAGGCAAGACAGAAGCAGCGGTGTTACCAATACTAGAGAAGCTTGCCAAGAGCAGCGACCGCTCCGGAATCCAGGCTCTTTACATAACCCCACTTAGAGCGCTGAACCGAGATATGATAAAAAGAATGGAGGGGATGTGCAACGACCTCCAAGTGACTATAGCGGTGAGGCACGGCGACACACTGCAGAGCGAAAGGAGCAGGCAGGCAAGGAGGGCCCCGATGATCATGATAACGACTCCCGAAACATTGCAGAGCATACTCCCGACAAAGACGCTGGGAATTGCGCTCAAGAACGTCAAGACCGTTATAATAGACGAGATTCATGAGCTCTACTACAGCAAGAGGGGAGCGCAGCTTTCAATCGCGCTAGAAAGACTGGAGGAGCTCGCGCCTGGCTATCAAAGAATAGGACTAAGCGCAACCGTCGGAGATCCTGAGCTTGTAAAGGATTTCCTTTCGAGCGGCCGCCCGTGCAAGATGGCGATCGTTGACACAACAAAGAGCATCCAGCTGAGCGTGGAACTGCCAATCGCAAGGGACAAGAAGCTCGCCGACCTAGTGAGCCAGTTCGGGCTGGACAACGAGGCGGTGGCAAGGCTCAGCGCGATAACCGCTCATGTATCCGAATCAAAATCAACGATAATCTTTGGCAACACAAGGCAGGTTGTCGAGGCGCTGGGCAGCAGATTGCTCTACATAGACAACAACATACATTTCGGCGGCATAGGCGTCCATCACAGCTCCCTGGACAAGACCGATAGGATAGAGACGGAGAACGATTTCAAGAACGGGAAAGTGAAGAGCATCATAGCGACCAGCTCGCTCGAGCTCGGCATAGACATAGGGAGCATAGACCTCGTGGTGCAGTACGGATCGCCGAGGCAGGCGCTCAGGCTCATACAGAGGGTCGGAAGAAGCGGGCACTCCGAGAAGGGCACATCGAAAGGAGTGATAATAGCGGTCAATATGATAGACGCGATAGAGTCCGTAGCCGTATGCAAGAACGCACTCGACAAAAAGATAGAGAGGTTCAAGCCACAGAGCAACGCGCTCGATGTCCTGGCGAACCAGATCAACGGAATAGCGCTTGACAAGGGGCTTGTGAAAGTGGATGACATATTCAGAATAATAAAGAGATCATATTCTTACAAGAACTTCGAAAGGAGCAAGCTCGTCGATCTGCTCACATTCATGAACAAGCAGAGGATGATAGGATTCGACGGCACAAATGTGTCGTCAGGACCGCGCACAAGGATGTACTACTACGAACATCTCAGTGTGATACCTGATTCGAAGAGGTACATAGTGAAGAACATAGCAGACAACAGGATCATATCAAGCCTTGATGAGGGTTTCGTCGCCTCATCGATAGACGAGAGCAGCGTCTTCATAACAAAGGGCCTTCCATGGAAGGTCATCAGCATAGACGAAAACGTGATAACAGTTGAGCCGAGCTCAGATCTAGAGGCCGCGATACCGGACTGGAGCGGCGAGGACATACCTGTCAGCAAAACAGTTGTGGAAACAGTGTTCGACATAATGAACGGCAAGATAAAAATAGGAGAGCACGTGCGCGTCGACAAAAAGCTCGCAACAGACATAGGCGAGTTCATAGACGAGCAGGCAAAGGCAATGCTTCCGTCAAACGATACCGTATTGGTGGAGAGCGCCGACGATTATCAGATACTCCATACAGGACTTGGTACACTCGCAAACGAAGCACTCTCAAGGATAATAGCATACAGGATATCGGCGAAGAGCGGAAGAAGCATAAACATGAAGTCGTCGCCATATCTGATCTTCTTCGAACTCGCAGACACGGACATGAGGAAAATATTGAAGGAGATAAGCGCGATGGACGCGAAGAGCCTGCTGATAAACTCGATAGACGAAACGGAAATATTCAGGTACAGGTTCATAACCATAGCAAAAAGGTTCGGGATAATAGAGAAGGACTCACCGGTATCAAGGTCGATCGCGAAAAGAATAATGAAAGTGCTGCGCGACACCCCTGTCTATGAAGAAACAATCAGGGAGCTCACGCAAAATTATTTTGACATGGATGCGCTCGATGCATTTCTCAGCGAGATCAATTCTGGAAAGAGAGCGATCAAGCAGTTCTCCTCAAAAACGCTGTCACCGATAGCAAAGCAGGTGCTCAATTCAGCGTACTACACAAGGGAACTGATAATGCCACTGCTTCCGAGTGGCGAAATGATAGAATCGTTTTCAAAATATCTGCTTTCAAAGAGCATAAACCTGCTGTGCACCTACTGCGGCTTCAGTTTTACAAGGAAACTTACCGATCTTAGGAACGAGAAGGCAATAAAATGCCCGAGCTGCGGCAGTCCGATGATAACGCAGTATGCAGACGAGTACAACGAAGTGCTAAAGAAGAGAAAGGAGGGCAAGCGGCTCACGAAATCAGAGCACGAAATGATGAAGGAGATAATGAAACAGGCGAGCCTTTTCAGCTCGTACGGAGGAAGGGCGGCCATAGCGCTTTCAACATACGGGGTCGGGCCTACGAGCGCGGCAAGGATACTGATGATGCTGAGAAGAGAGGAAAGATTTTTCTTTGTGGACCTGATAGAGGCGCAGAAGCTGTTCATAAAGAACAAGAAATATTGGTCGATCTGATCGCTTATCGCAAAGAATCACAAGGTATAAAATCAGCGATTGATATTGTAATAGAACAAAGGTGGGTTTTTGGACTTGTCGGCACTAGACAACAGGCAGAATCTTAGGATACTTGTTATCTTCCTGATTGTACAGTTCCTTGGCCTATTACTTGTGACGCAGATCTACAATGGCATAAATGTACAACCGGCCACGGCAAGCCAGGCAGCTGCCGGATTCCCATCAGGATTGGAGTTCCTGCTTTCCTACATTGTGCTGATAGTTGCAGTTTCGTTCGTAGTCCTGATGCTGCTCAGGAAGGGGAGCGACAAAATACTCCGGCTGTTCGAGGCTTTCGCCATCCTGGGCGGCTCGTTCTTCTTTTTCCTTGCTGTGATAGGTGCTCTTACCTCATATGTTCCGTTGCTCTCCAATCTGAGTAATAATGTACAGCTAATTGCGGGAGGCGTGTGCTCGGTCCTGCTCTTGTACCTGAAGTACAAGGTGCCAAGGATGAGGAATCCGGTGTCTGTCATATCAAGCATAGGCATCGGCGTAGTGCTCGGGATAAACATTGGCTTCGGCATCGCGCTGCTTTTCATGTTCATACTCGCGATATACGACTTCATCGCCGTGTTCATAACAAAGCACATGGTTGCGATGGGCCAGGCCGCGGTCAACATGAACCTAGCGCTCATAGTAGTCACAAGTGAGGGGCAGGCAATACCGACCAGCGAAGCGAACAAGAGCGAAAAGAAAATAGCGTCGATGCAGAAGAACTCGCTGTTCAAGAATTACAAGAACACGATGACAGAACTCAAGGACAAGAACATGATCCCCATAATCATGCCAAGAGGACTTGGCAACGGCGACCTTGCTGTGCCGCTGATGCTTGCAACATCCGCGTATTCCCAGTACCTCAACTTCACAGTTCCGCTTGTGATTACCATAGGCGCGGCGGTCGGGCTAATAATAACCTTTTCTATATTGAAAAGGTACAGGAGGGCACTGCCGGCGATACCACCGCTGCTCTTTGGCATACTCCTTGCGCTTACCATATACTTCATAATACTGCGCATAGTATGATTAGAAACAGAAACACAGCGTTAGTTTAAAATAGATTCACTAACAATAAGTATGACTTGTTGCGGTTAAGGCGTCGCAGCGTGATATGATGGTATCAAAACTGTCTGGAGCATTAATACTTGTAATCTTAGCGTTCGGCTTGCTTGCCATAACTTCGGGCGCAGCAAGCGTGGTGGGGAGCGCATCGATACGCGCACCTGCCGTCATAATCGAGAACAACACGGGAAGCCTTACCACAATAAATATCACGGTATACCATGGAACCGGCAACGTTACAGTAACCGGCCCGGCCATAGTAGGGCAATCGACATTGCAGTCAGCGCAGACCGCAGCGCAATATGCAGCAAAATATCTCTCGCTCAACTTCAATAATTACAATTTCACATATACTATAATAGGCGGGGGCAACAACGTATCCGGGCCAAGCGGCGGCGTTGCAATGACGCTGCTGGCGATATCCGCGCTTTCGGGACAGCACCTGATAAAGAATTTCACGGTAACCGGAACAGTATCGAGCAACGGCATAGCAGGCCTCATAGGTGGGGTCTATGACAAGACGTCGGCCGCAAAGAAGGACGGCATGAATTTCATAATAGTGCCTGCCGCTTCGAACGACAGCGTTGAAGATGAGCTGTACCTGCTTACCCAGGACACGTTCGGAATTCCACTTGTGCAGGCATCGAACGTAAGCCAGGCGGCTAGTTATGCCTTCGGCAAGGCACCTCCAACGAAAACAAGCGTGCAGCTGTACAACAACTACAGCGTATCAAAGCTTTCATACGCGCCGCTGAGCTGCTCGAACGGCTGCAACGAAAGCCAGTTCAATGGCCTTGTCAACTTCACATTCGATTTCACAAACGCATCGCTGATGCTGCTCTCAAACAACCCTAACTTCAACAATGCCTTCACGCAGTTCCAGAGCGCGCTGGCGCAGGACCGGGCGCTAGTGCAGAAGGGCTATCTCTATGCCGGGGCAGACCAGGCGTTCCTGAATTATATAGACATAACGTTCTTCAACAGCTACCTAACGAACGAAAGCCAGGGATTCTATTCGCTTGAAAAAGTGTACAATTACTGCTACTCGTTGAGCCCGCCGCAGCTTACGAACACGAACTATGAATATGTCATAGGGGGAGAGCTGAGGCAGTCATGGGGCGAGTTCACGGCGAACAGCACGCTCATCGCATACAATAATTCCGTGGAGACAACGGACGATGTGCTGGTCGCAATGCGCGCTACAGCTTCGTCTGCCGCATGGTGCAGCTCTGCCTCGGAGATGTACAGCATAGCCAATTCTACAAACGGCGCTGCTATGGTTCAGGGTCCGGGGCTGGGCACCTTGGCGACCGAGCGGATACAGAGGGCAGCAGCGTACGGCAACAACATGTATCTCATAACCGCGGAGCAGGCACTGGCAGCGAACAACTTCCCGCTTGCAATAATGGAGGCAGATTACGCATACGCGCTTTCAAATTCATCGTCAACCTCGGCAACGCTGGGGACAGGCGTCCTGATAAACATGTCAAAGGCATTGGCCGTTAATTCCACATACGGCACATGGGCGACGCAGTTCGCGAACGAGGCGATGTTCTATGCGCAGGAAGCCGGCTTCGCATCCAACGCGTCGACCGCGCACGGGTACGCAGAATCCGCATATTCATCCGCGCTGCTGGCATCGCAGATCGAATATGACATGCAGATCATAAGCCGAAATCTTGTGAACGGCACCGGCATACCGGGCATAAACAACCAGACTATCCGCACCACAACGGTCCCTGTCGTCAGCACAAACAGCTCTATAAGCCCGCTATACATGTCCTATCTGACGGAAACCACACACCAGATATTCGAGATCGCGGTTGCAATGCTCGCAATAAATATAGTGCTGTTCTTCATTGTGCTCTATCTGTTGCTTCCGTCAACGAAATACTCAAGGCAGCAGCTCAAGGCGGGCAGCCGCTCTACAAGAAGGCGCAGACGCAAATAGTTAAATTGGTATCGCTTCATAATAGAATTCTCAATTGATGGTAAAATGGTAGACGTTACTCCTGGAAAGGTATGTGTTTCATGCGGAAGGCTCACTCACCAGTATACCGAATTCAAGTGCCCGAAATGCGGCAAGGGCATAATAATAAGGTGCGAGCACTGCAGAGAGATAACAAACGCGTACGTATGCAGCGAATGCAAATTCGAGGGACCATAATGGCGAAGGTAGCTGTAGTTTTCAAGGTTTATCCAAAGGAAGGGGAGCTTGACAACGTTGTCTCTTTGCTGAAGAAGAAGCTCAGCCCGCAAGGGATGCAGACCGAGGACATAGGCTTCGGCATAAAGCTGATAAAAGTCCTGTTCACATTTGATGACACGCAGAACAGCTCCTCAAAGATAGAGGATAGCATAAAGGCGATTTCTGGAGTTAGCCAGGTTGAAGTGGCTGAGGAGACGCTGGTCTGATTCATTCTATTTAGCTAGCTTTAAATAAATAAGAGGCAAAATACTATCGTCAGATTCTATGATAGACTCAATAGAGATAACCAACTGGAAAACTCACAAAAAGACGGCGATGAATTTCCAGAAGGGAGTCAACGTACTTATTGGCGTAATGGGCGCGGGCAAAAGCTCAACCATAGACGCGATATCGTTCGGCCTATTCGGCACTTTTCCTGCGCTGCAGAGCAAGAGGATAACCCTCTCAGGATTGATAACAAACAGGCCGAAGCAGGAGGAGGAGGCGGAAGTGAAGCTGAAGTTCAGCACGGATAACGACGAGTATGTAGTGACAAGGAAGATAGGCAGCAGTGGAAACAGCGCAAGGCTTGACAAGAACGGAAGCTACTTCCAGACCCAGGCGACAAAAGTTACGGAGGAGATAGAGCAGGCGCTGAAGCTCGATTACGACACGTTCGCAAGAGTCGTTTATGCAGAGCAGAACAGATTGGACTATTTCCTCGAACTGCCCAAGAGCGAGAGGAAGAAGCAGATCGACCACATGCTCGGTCTCGATGCTTTTGCAACCGCGGAAGAGAACGCGACAACGCTGATAAACAGCATGAAGAGCGCGATGGCGGGGCAGGAGGATGCGCTCAGCAGATTTGACATCGCAGTTACAAGAAAAGAGCTGAAGAAGTTGTCTGATGAGAGAGACGATCTCGCGAAAGAAAAAGAGCGCTCGCAGAAGGAGGAGAAAAAGATCAAGGAAGAGCTGGAGAGGCTGAAGAAGGAATACGAGGCATCGAAGAAGCAGCTTGCGCAGAAGAAAAGCATATCAGAAGAGATCGTGGGGATGCAGAGCAGGATCAAGAAGATAAACGAGGAAATAAAGAAAATAGAAACGATGAAGATAGAGGAGCAGAAAGTCAGGGCAAGCATAGATTCACTTGAAGTCAAGGACAAGGCGCTTTCAAAAACAATCGATGAGCTCAAGAAAAAGGAGCGCGCATGCTCCAAGGAGCTTGCAGACTACGAAGCCAACGCAAAGGTCAACAAAAAGAAACTGGCAGACCGCGACAAGATAATAGCAGATATAAAGGACAGCGACCAGTCAAAGACAAAAAAGGAGCTTGACAAAGAAACGGAAGAGCTGCAGGAACTTGCAAAAGAGGTAGCCGCAAAAAGAGGGAAGATAAAAGAACTGGGGGAATGGGTCGCAGAGCTGACAAAGCACATAAGCAAGTGCCCGGTTTGCGAGAGGGAGCTCGGAGACGAGATGCGCGAGAAACTTCTCGAAGGCAAGAAGTCTGCAATGGATGCGCTTGCCGGAGAGCTGAAAAAAGCGGAAAGGGCCACAGAAGAAAAGGACACGCGCATAAAGAGGCTCCACGAACTCCACAATAAGTTACTGCTTGCAAACACCAGGCTTATCGAATTCAAGGATCTTGACAAGGCGATCGATGCGAACGAAAAGGAGCTCAAGAGCAGCCAGAAGCAGCTGAAAGAGATACAGGACGAGTACGAGGCAAAAGCAAAGGAGCACGAATCCGTAAAGGAATCGCTAGCATCTGCAAGGAGCGACATGCAAACAGCTGAGAGAAGGAAGAGCTACGAGAAAGAGGCGAAGGATGCGGAATCCGAGCTGCAGAAGAAGAGAAAGGAGTTCGATGCGATAGAAGTTGACGAGAAGGCGCTCTACGAAACACAAGATAACATTACAAAGCACAGCTCCCTGCTTTCAGACATCTCATCTAGGCTGCAGGGCCACACCAAGCTGCTCGAGAGCATGGACTCGCAGATCGGCGACAAAGAGAAACGAGTCAAAGAATTCGAGAAGATAGAAAAGGAGATTGCAAAGAGGCAGGGGCAGGTCCTGAATCTGAACAAGTTCAAGATGGCGCTGATAGACACCGAGGCGATACTCAGGAATAGGCTGGTATCGTCGATAAACAACCTGATGCAGGGTCTCTGGCCGCAGCTCTATCCTTATGGCGATTACACAAGCATAAGGCTGAATGCGAAGAAAGACGACTATCTTCTTGAGGTCAATACCGGGAGCGCAGAGAACTGGATAACCGTCGATGGCATAGCGAGCGGTGGCGAACGCAGCGTAGGCTGTCTTGCAATGAGGATAGCGCTAGCGATGGTAGTAGTCCCGAATCTCAGATGGCTTATACTGGACGAGCCCACGCACAACATAGACAGCGCGGGCATAGCAAAGCTCATAGAGGTGCTGGGGGAGGCGCTGCCAAGCATAGTGGAGCAGATATTCATCATAACCCACGACGACAATCTAAAGCAGATAAGCTCGGCAAAGGTTTACCAGCTGGAAAGGGACAAGGCATCGGGCGCGCCCACATCTGTGGCAGAATTATAGCTGCCAAGCCGCAAGAAACAGATATTCATTTATAATTACCCAATTGTTAACTATTAAAGGCATTTCGTCTAATGCCCCGTGCGTTAGCTGGTGCAATAAAAATGCGACCTACATACCTACAGAGATTCGTGCTCATCACCCTAGTCCTGACAGCAATCGCGTCAGGCTTTGCGGCATCGAGCAGCAGCCCCCCTGCCACAGTGAACGCGACCATCAACGTGAACTGCCCGTTCAGCATTGTGCTCAGCCCGACAGCTCCGGTTTTCATCCGAATCGGCTACATAACCGTCAACTATTCGATAAAGTCTTCGGTATCGTGCTCTGCGATAGCGCTCGTGGGCAATTTCGTGCTTAGCAACATCACGACAGACGCAACCTACTACACGACAGACCTGCAGTTCAACAGCGTGAGTCCGATTCCGATAAACGGCGTCATAGCGGTAAACGCGGTGAACATACCGCAGAGTGACGACAAGGTAGCGATGACTCTGTCATATGGAAGCTTCTCCAATTTCTCGACGAATAGCCTGACCGTATTGACGCCTGCGGTGATATCGGTGAACTCGCTTGTAGTATCACCGTCATCTCCCGGCATCGATGCGCAGATTAGCATCGCAACAAACACTGTCAATTTGGGATCCCTGGCAGCGACGAACATGCTGCTGAACCTGACTATAACCGGGCCCGGCCTCACCTACACGACAAACCAGGTTCTGCCATCGCTCTCCCCGACGCAGAGCGAGAGCACACAATTCTTCATCACTGGCGTGACGTCCAACTATGGCACATATACAGTAGCGGCGAACGTGAGCTACCAGACAATCTTCACAGAAAATGGTGTCACATATACATATAACCAGATTTCGACCACAGTGTATTCGAGCTACACAATTCCATCACCGACATCTCCCCCATCTCCTCACGGTGGAGGCCTGCCGCCGAACATCACAATAACGCAGATACCCACAGCAATAAGCACGCTCGTGTTCGAGCAGATGCCGATAATATCAACGGTCACGCCAGGGAACAGCACGCTGGCGCAGGTCGCGCTCTACAACAATGACAACATGCCGATATGGGTGAACATCACTGTGCCCAAGGCACTCCAGTTCGGAGGCGTCAACCTGTCAGCAACTTCCATATACATATTGCCGAACAGCACGCAATTCGTCGAGCTGCTAATCTCCGCTTTCAAGAACGCTACGCAGAACACATACCTGGTGATATTCAACACCACGGTTACCGCGGTTGGCGAAAAGCCCGCGCACGGGCAGTTCTATACGGGTGTCCAGGTGCGCACATTCCAGAAGAACAACCCCGTAGTGCTCAGGAGCACCACATACACAGCATCTACAGGCAGGGTCCTCACGCAGTACAGCGTGTACAACCCGTTCAACATCACACTGTACAGCACTACGATATCGGCCGAGCTCCCCACATCTATAACGACCAACCCGCTTGGCATAGTGCTTAGCGGAGCGGTCAACAATGTAACTGTCAAGAACGGCGAATACATCCTCAACTGGCGCATCCCTATACTGCAGCCACATGCGACCTCGATACTCGCCTTCACGATAAACAACGTCACGACACCGCAGTACTTCTTCAATCCGATAACAAGCACCTCAACGCTCTCGCAATACAACACCACAAGGCTCCGCGTCTTCAACATAGTCGCGCCAACCTTCTACGTGAACCAGGGCAACAACATAACTGTAAGCGCGATCTATACCGGGACGAACGCGACAAACCTGACCTTCTCGCTCGTGCCCCCAGTGGACATCGTGGTGTACAACCAGCTGCAGGTATTCCACGCGTTCCCTAATACTATAATAGACGCGAAGTTCTGGGTGGCGCCGATAAAGGCATCTGGCACATACCTGTTCAATCTTCTGATAAGGGGCACGTACAGCAACCAGTCGTTCAGCATACCGGTCATAGTGCTGCAGAACCAGACCGCAGCGGTACCGCCAACAAACTCCGTGACGCAGGTGGGCGCGATACGAACCTACGAGATAGCCACAGAAATAGTTTTGGGAGCGGCAGCACTGATCGTGGTAGCACTGGCAGGCTACGTCGCATACAAGAGGGTAAATGTCCCGAGATACAACAAGGGCAGGGCGGAGGAGATGTCAAGGATGAAGCAGAGGGTCAAGAGGGAGATAGCAGAGGAAGGAAAGCCAGGAGGGCCGCAGTGGGGATCGCCGCCACCACTAACTCCATGACGCAGGCAACGTTATTAATATCTGAGCTTTTCAATTAATCTTGGTAGCGCGGCTTGGGCAGGCCCGAACCACTACAGTGAACGTAGCAATCTCCGTAGGTTGACGCAATGCAAGACTCGTACATACTCCGAATATCATCGCAGAAAGGAGGGGTAGGCAAGAGCGTCATTGCGATGAACCTCGCTGCGGCTATAAAATCCATGGGCTACAAGGTCCTTCTTGTCGATGCGGATTTCACAAACCCGTCGCTCGGCGTCTACCTCGGTTTAGAAGACGTCAACATAGGATTCAAGGAGGTGCTGCTCGGGAAGGCTGACCCGCGCAGGGCGATAATCCCGCACTATGCAACCGGATTGAGCATCCTTCCAGGAACGCTCTCCGCAAGGCAATTCACCCCGTCAGAACGGCAGGTCGCGACCGGGATTGCAAAGATCAAGGCGCTCAACTATGACTTCATAATAGTAGACACGCAGCCCGGGCTCATCGTGCCAGAATCATTCAAGATGTACAACGAGGCCATTATAATAATAACACCGGACATGTCATCATGCCTGAGCGCGCTGAAGCTTGCCCATCTATATGACAAGGAAACTGTGAAGCACAACCTTCTTGTCAACAGGGTGAAAAACAAGAGATACGAATTGAGCCTCAGGGAAATAGAAGAGGTATATGAGGGAAGGGTGCAGGGCGTTCTTCCAGAAGATGAGACGGTTCCGATAAGCCTGTCAGAGCACATACCAGCTGCTGTCCTGAACAAGAGATCGCCCTTCTCAAAGGGAATATTCGAGATAGCAGAGATGTATGCATCGAGGGTAGATATGCAAGGCGTAGGAGCGCCAAGGGAGAAGGGCAGCAGAGGAGGGATCGTCGCGTTCCTGAAGAGAATCTTCCACATAAAATGAAACATGTTTACTAAAATCCGCTAATCCAAAAGTGCAGAAAGATTTAAATACCATAACAGTATAGTTTTAGTGATGGGCATGACCGGCCTTAGAAATCTTATTATAGGGACCACCTCTATGCTAATTACACTAGCATTAGCCTTTGCCATTATTTCTTATATGGGCAGCGGCGTAGAGATATCTTATTCAGGAACACCGAACACAATCGCGAACGCACAGGTAGCTGTTAACAACTACTGCAACATCGGCCTAAGCAACACCGCAATAAACTTCGGAGCGCTTTACCCGACTGCAAACGATGACGTTACAAATCTTATAGTCGCCAATAGCTTAGGCAACATATCAGGGAACATAGTCCTAGCAGGCGGCAACTGGATTTTACCTGGAGGTGCATTCGGCTTCTTCGTGTCGAACACATATTGGAACCCTACATCGTCTGTATCTACGGTTCCACTAACAGGCAACCAGCTTACGCTGTATCCGACCAACACAAAGACTCTGATATCACTGCCTGTGTCATATCCAACAATACCATCGAATAACGTATTCTTCGGGCTTTCAGTACCTGCTGGAATTGCACCAGGGTCATACACGCAGAACGTGCTGTTCTATCTCACATGCGGTGCATCTAACTCGGTTTCAGTCAACGCTACACTTGCAATTACAGTGCAGGCGACTTGCTACATAGGTGTCAGCAACTCGGCAATATCGTTCGGCGCATTGAACCCAGGTTCATCCGTCAACACAGCAAACGCTGAGTTCGTGACCAACCCGGGCGGAAACTCCAATGCCAACATACTGGTAGAGGGCAGCAACTGGGTTTCAGGAGGCAATAACTTCTTCGTCGCCAACACCCTGTGGTCTGCAACATCTCTGGGATCATATGGAGGCCTGCCGCTCAATCTTGCGCCAGCAAACTTCGTAAATACAAACATAGAAATTCCATATCCGCCAACGAGCAACGGCAACAACATATACTTCGGAGTCGCAGTACCCGCGGGACAGGCATCTGGCACATACACGCAGAACATAATCATAGAGAACCTGTGCTGATGTAATATGGTCAAGGTTGCGAATATGGATAGTGCAAAAATAACGGCGGGGCTAAGGGGCGCCCTTGTTATTGCCTTTGCTACATGTTT
Organism: uncultured Microcaldota archaeon; assembly: GCA_963762345.1. Taxonomy (GTDB): domain Archaea; phylum Micrarchaeota; class Micrarchaeia; order Micrarchaeales; family Micrarchaeaceae; genus JAJZYD01. The sequence goes on along the minus strand of CAVXKI010000003.1, from coordinate 142,697 downwards.
TCTTCTTTCCATCGCCACAGCGCAGCTCGGGGAGATTGCCGGTGAACTTGCATTTTCAGTGCAAGTAGGGCACAGCGAGACCCTGCAGATGCACCTGCTGAATGCAGGGGGCCAGCCGATAAGCGTGCAGATGGTACCTCCGGCGCACCTCCAGCTTACTTCAAATGCATCGCTTACAGGAAACCAGACATACCCTACTTATATGGTCAATCCTATCAACCTGACCATACCCCCGCACGGCGAATCCGCTGTCAATGTAACCATCTATATGCCATTGAATGACATGCCTAACTTTGCAACTTGGGAGGGAATACTATCAGCCCAGGAAGTATCCAACGTATCGAATCCGGGCGGAGCAGTGGTCATAGAGGGAGTGGCAAAGGGATTCTCCATAGGAGTTATCGCATCTACCACAACAACTACAACAGCACCGCCAACGACCGTACCTGCGCTCCTGTTCCTTGAGAGCGAATATCTGCCGTACGTACCAGTCGTGATAGTCGCACTTGCAATAATCATAGGCCTGGCTTACTACTTCATGGTGTTCTCCAAGAAGCCAAAGCCGAAGTACTCCAAGAAGATGAGGAAGCTCACGGCTGAGGATAAGGACCTGAAGTCAGAGGTCGCGCAGCTGAGGGCAGAGCTCCAGAGGATGAAGCAGGATAGGGGCGCACCGGCAAGAAGGGCGAAGAGACTTAGGGCAAAGCCGGCAAGGAAGACAAAGAAGCCAGCCTCAAGAAAGGCGATGCGCGCCAGAACCACAAGGACGAGGAGTCGCAGGAGAAGATAATCTCCAGCTTGCGCTGTCTATTTTCTAATTATTTCTTATTTCTAATTCTTAGGATTAGATCGGCTCTATGCCAAGGCTTTGCGCCGGCGCACCGCCTCCAGGCAGCACAGAGCTGCCTCCTGCAATGCCCGTGAATATGGCTATTACCGAGACTCTTCCGTTGTAATTGGGGTCTATCCTTGCGCCCCATATGACGTTGGCATTTGGCGCAGTCATCTCAGTTATCCTTCTTCCTACTTCATTTGCCTCCCCAAGCGTGAGATCCTCGCCGCCTATTATCTGCAACAGCACAGAGTTTGCACCATCATAATCGACATCCAGCAGCTTGTTCTTGAACGTATCGTTCACAACCGCATTCACCTTGTCAGAGCCTACCCCCTCGCCAACGCTTATGAACGCGAGTCCGCCGCTGTTCATTATCGTCTTCACATCGGCGAAATCCAGGTTTATCAGGCTTGGCGTGTTTATCATCTCGGTTATACCGCGCGCAGCCCTTGACGTTACCTCATCAGCGACCTTGAACGCCTGATCCATCGCAAGGTTCGGGTAGAGCGTTACAAGCCTCTGGTTGTCTATGACTATTAGAGTATCTACATTCTTCCTCAGCTCCTCGAGGCCCTTCCTCGCAACTTCAAGCCTCACACGCTCAAGCGAAAACGGAACTGTAACTATGCCTATGACGATTGCTCCGGCTTTCTTTGCTATGTCGGCAATGACAGGTGCAGAGCCGGTTCCTGTGCCTCCTCCCATTCCGGCCGTAATGAAAACAAGATTGAAATCCTTGAGTGCATCCTCGAGCTCTGTCTTCGAGTACTGCGCAGCCTTTGCCCCTATTTCAGGGAAGCCCCCTGCGCCAAGCCCTCTTGTTATCGCAGCTCCAATCAGTATCCTCCTTATGCTAGGATTCAGCGTCCTAAGGTGATTTGCATCGGTGTTGACCGCAACGAGTGTGGCGCCGCGTATGCCCATGTTCGCCAGTCTCTGTATTGTGTTGCTTCCTCCTCCGCCGCATCCGCATACCGCTATCCTCGCCTGGAAGTGCATCGATCCGCCGTAGTAGAAGGGCTCAAGTGCGCTCTCCACAAGGTCCATGGTTCACACCTCTCCGCTTAATATGCAGAGGTAAGATATAAATATGCAGAAATACATGCACAACGCTATCTTTTTATATGTTTTTGCAACAATAACCATAATTACTGCTTCTCTTTTTCAAGAGTTGAAGCGCAAAGCAGTGTTATACATGGCAAGACTTAGACCTGGAAGGACATGTCGAACTCCAAACTCACAGGCTTGGGCTAGGTACTCCCAGAAGAAACCGAGGAAGAACTACATAAGGGCGCTGCCGCACACAAGCATACAGATATTTGACATGGGAAAGGACAATGCCGAATACACAACAAAAATAACGCTTGTTTCTGATCAGCCAATACAGCTGCGCTCTAACGCGCTAGAGGCGGCGAGGCAGGTCGCAAACAAGCACCTCGAAGCAGCAATACCAGCAAGGTACTATCTCAAGCTTCTTGTTTATCCGCACAATGTCATAAGCGAGCACAAGATGGCAGCAGGGGCCGGAGCAGACCGGGTATCGAGAGGAATGAGCCTTGCTTTCGGCAGGCCTATTTCTGTAGCTGCAAGGATAAAGGCGAACCAGGCCAGTCTTCATGGTAAAGACAAAAGAGGAGAACAGAGTTGTAGCGGTAGAGGCGCTGAAGAGGGCAGCAGCAAAGCTTTCCGGCACGTACAAGGTAGTAGGAGCCTAAGCCTTATTAATATTTCTCACATTTAATAGACTGATATTATGCGAATTTTATTGCAGTTTCCTGAGGGGCTGAAGCAAAAGGCTATGGAGTACGCACAGGACCTGGAGAAGCAGGGAAACGAGGTGTTCATATCTGCGTCGCCAACGTTCGGCGCATGCGATCTTGCACTTGATGAGATGAGGAACATAAAGGCCGACAAGCTGATGCACTTCGGCCACGCGGAGTTCCATCATGTCGATGCGAATGTGGAATATGTTCCATACTCAATCGATGCGCCGACATCTCTGCTTCCGGAGTCACTGGAGCAGCTCAGGGAGTACAAAACGATATCGATAGTGACAACGGTACAGCACATACACCAGCTCGAGGCGATCAGGGCTTCTACGAAGACAACGGGAAGAAGGTCTTGATAGGAAAGCCATACGGGTTTGCAAAGCACCCGGGACAGATACTGGGCTGCGACATAGGGAGCGCGGCAAGCGTTGACAGAGATGTTGATGCGCATGTCTACTTCGGAGGCGGAATGTTCCACCCGCTCGGAGCCCTGCTCAACACAACAAAACCATTCTTTGTTGTAGAGCCATTCGAAAACAAGATAGAGAGGATAGACAAGTACAGGCAGATCTACAGGAAGAGGTCGCGCGGCAAGATAATGAGGGCGCTCAAGGCAAAGAACCTCGGCATACTGGTAAGCACCAAGAACGGCCAGCACAACATGAATCTTGCCAAAATAGTAAAGGAAAAGGCGGAGAAGAACGGGATGAACGCCGAGATACTAGTAGCAAACACGTTCGATTTCATATCACTGGACAACATGCTCGAATTCGATGCATTCGTCAACACTGCATGCCCCAGGATAAGCATAGATGACATAGCGCGCACAAGGGCGCCTCTGCTGAGCGCGAACGAGCTTATGGAGGTGCTAAAGATGAAGGCAGAGCTTGTCTCCTACCAGAAATGATCTATTCCTAGATGCGCAGCTCACGCTGCGTTAGAAAAACAAAAAAAGAAAGAAAAAAAGAAAAGAAGTGGTATAACTTTATACCACTTTCAATGTTACTGTCAACGCCTTTACCGTGTCCCAGGAGCCACCTGTACATTGCCCGGCAGTGCATGCCGACGCCGATGTAGTGTAGTTTACCCAGATGTATCCGCTGAATGATGTTCCTACAGCAGCTGCGGAAGACGGTATTGCAATTGGTACTCCAGTTGAACCATAGCACAGCAGCCCTGTGACTACCTGTGTCTGTCCTGGTACCATTGTGAGTCCGTTTGCAACCAGCGCATTTGCCGCCAGCTGGGTTACTCCATTTGTTGGCAGTGCCGTACCCAACGTTGCGGTATTTCCGCCGATGACATCCCATCCGTTGTACGGGCTGGCGAAGTTAGGCAATCCTGCAGAGTTTGAAGTTGCCGCGCATGCCATCTCAAGGTTGTAGATGGTTATGCCGAGGTTCTGCCCGAAAGTGAACGAGAGCTGTCCGGTTGTAGCAAGGGACGGGTTGCTGCACAGGTAACCCGGCGATGACACGCACGAAGTTCCAAGCAGGTTTCCGCCGCTGAACACTCCGAGGGAGAACAGTGCTCCTAGTACTACTGCTATAATCAATATGGCCCATCCATAGGTCATGAGGTACTCCATTGCGCTTTGAGCCTTTGAGGCCCTGGTTCTTAACATATTTTCACCACTTAAACACTTCTAGTATAAAAAAGACATATATTTAAAGTTTGCTACAAGTCCCCTATTAAAACAACTGCCTGGACTTCTGGCGTTTTTGCCATGTGCACGGCTATACCCTACAAAATAAAAAAAGAAAAAGAGAAAAGAAGTGGTATAACTTTATACCACTTTCAATGTTACTGTCAACGCCTTTATGGTGACCCACGTGCATCCTGGGGCAGTGCATGCTATTGCTCCTTGGGTGTAGTTAATCCACACATATCCGCTGAACGATGTCCCTATGGCCGCAGGCGCAGCTCCAGTTCCTATAAGCGTGCCTGTAGTTCCCCAGCATGGCAATCCTGTAATCGTCTGCGTCTGTCCGCTCACGAGCGACAGCGCCGAGTTGATGTTTGGCTGCGAATTGGATACCGCCGAACCTGCCGTGTTTATTGTGTTCCATGCAGCAGGGTTGTTTGGCAATCCGCCAGAGCTGGATGTTGCCGCGCACGCCATCATTATGTTATATATCGTGGTGCCGAGGTTCTGCCCGAACGTGAACGACAGCGTACCGCCGCTTACTTGTGACAGTGACGGGTTGCTGCACAGGAATCCTGGGGATGCGACGCAAGAAGTTCCAAGCAGGTTTCCACCGCTGAACACTCCTAGCGAGAACAACGCTCCGAGGACGACTGCAATTATGAGTATGGCCCATCCATACGTCATCAGGTATTCCATTGCGCTTTGTGCCTTGAAGGTCTTATTTCCTAACATGATTTTCACCTAGTCTTAACTACTAATAAAAAGTGCATCTATTTAAAGTTTACTATGAGAGGTAGTTCTAAGGTACAAATACGAAAAACCGAGCGCAAAGGCACAATACCGCATTTTACCCACTCTTTCAGCATTTAATCAGCAGCAATAAATACTTTAGCTTCATGTTTCCTATGCTGTAATCCTTATCGGTGATACAATGAAAGAGGAGCTAAACCCATTCAAGATAGCACAGGCGCAACTCGACAAAGCTGCGGAGATAATGAATCTGGACAAGCAGGCACACGCGATACTGAGGGAGCCGAAGAGGACTCTGATAATGAACATACCCGTAAAAATGAGCAACGGGAAGACGCAGGTTTTCACCGGATTCCGGGTGCAATACAACGACGCGAGGGGGCCTGTAAAGGGAGGGATAAGGTTCCATCCGCAGGAGACACTCGACACGGTAAAGGCGCTTTCTGCGTGGATGACATGGAAATGCTCGCTTGCTAACATCCCGTACGGGGGAGCAAAGGGCGGCATAATCTGCGATACAAAGAAGATGGGCGAGCGTGACCTCGAGCTCCTATCAAGAGCATATGTGAGGCATCTTGGAAGGGACATGGGCCCGGACATAGACATACCCGCACCAGACGTTTACACTACGCCGCAGATAATGGCATGGATGCTCGACGAATACAACAACATAATGAGGCACAACGAGTTCGGCGCAATAACAGGAAAGCCTGTAGAGGTGTGGGGCTCGGAGGGAAGGATGGACTCCACCGCAATGGGCGGCATATTCATATTGAGAGAAGCGGCGAAGGCGCTGAAGATGGACCCGAAGAAATCCACGATAGCCGTCCAGGGATTCGGGAATGCGGGAAGATTCGCGTACACTCTATCAAAGCAGATGCTGGGCGCAAAGGTGGTTGCAATAAGCGACTCGCAGGGCGGGGTATATGATCCTGACGGACTTGACCTTGCGAAGCTCGACGAGGCGAAGCTGAAGACAGGCAGCGTGCAAGGTTATCATACAAAGAATTCAAAGAAGGTATCGAATGAGGAATTGCTAGAGCTCAAGGTCGACATACTCATCCCGGCGGCTATAGAAAACCAGATAAGGGCAGACAACGCCGACAGGATAAAGAGCAAGCTTGTGCTGGAGCTGGCGAACGGGCCTGTCACCCCGGACGCAACAGACGTGCTGTTTGAAAAGGGCATAGTGGATCTTCCGGACTTCCTAGTCAACAGCGGCGGAGTCGTAGGTTCGTACTTCGAATGGCTGCAGAACCAGAGCGGATACTACTGGGACACGGATGAATTCCACGCAAGGCTCGACAGGATAATAACCAAGTCATTCAACGACACGATGGCAACGCAAAAGGCGTATGCTGCAAAGGGCAAGAAGATAAGCCCGAGGATGGCAGCATACATAATCGCAGTGGACCGAGTAGCAAGGGCCATGAAGGCGAAGGGCTGGTACTAGATTCTATGGAAACGTGGGCAACTCTGGTCGAGATAATAAAAGGCGACAAGATACTCCTAAAGAGGGCGACCAGGGGGATAAGCAAGGGCAAGTGGAACGGCCTTGGCGGAAAGATCGAAGCGGGAGAAACTCCCGAGCAGTCGGCAACGCGAGAAGTGTTTGAGGAAAGCGGGCTAAAGGTGAAAAATCTTTTTCACCACGGAGTGATAGGGTTCCACAATGTGGGCAAAGACAAGACAGAGCTCTATGGGCATATTTTTTCAACAAGAGATTTTTCCGGGCAGATGAGAGAAAAGGGAGATGACGGCGGCGAGCTCAAGTGGTTTCCTATAAATGCAATTCCATTGGGCGAAATGTGGGAAGACGATAAATATTGGTTTCCGCACATGCTGGAGATGAAAAAGTTCGATGCCGATTTTTATTTTGAGGGCGACAAGATAACAAGGCACGAGATAAAATTAAAGTGATAATGATTATTTGTTTTTGCCAAGGCCCTTGAAGAAGCTGATTCCAGAGCCACCCGCCTTCGGCGTGCCGATCGGCTCTGTTCTTGTTATCATCGTGCGCGCAATGCTGTCTATGCTTTTCGAGAACGGGGAGTTCTTGTTCATTATATAGACTGGCACGTGCTCGGACACGCCCACCTTCACATTCGGATCCTCATCAAGCACCCCGCTCACTTTTTCCTCGCACATCTCCTCTATCTCCCTTATCGATAGCTCGTGCCTCTTGTTCTCGACCCTGTTCACGAGCAGAGTTGGCTTCACGCCCACCTTGCCGCAGCTCGCCATCATCTTGATGGTGCTTATGCACGCATTCTCGTATGGAATAGTAACCAGCAGCGCCTCGCTGCACCATTTCAGCTCGTCTGGGAACTGCACGCCGGGCTGCGTGTCTACTATGACAAACTTGTAACCCGTTTTTTGTACCTGCCTATAGAACTTGTCTATCGCGCCCTTCTTGACGACGAGATTCTTGTCTATTCTCTGCGGAAGCACCCTTGCGCCGCTCGCAGGGTGCGGGACTATCGCCCTTTCGAGCGCAAGTTTCCCATTAAGCACCTCTCCCAATCCCATGCTCACATCCTGGAGGCCCATGTAGATGCCCACAGATGGATTCACAGAATCCGTGTCTATTATCAGAGTGTCATACCCGTACAGCGCAATAGCGGACGCAAGATTTGTAGCGATCACGCTCTTGCCCGTGCCTCCCTTTGTCGAACTTACCCTTACTATGTAGGGTTTTGACATATGCTCACTGACTTACAGCCAGGTAGCGAGTATGTAGCACATGACTAGTATGCTCACGAGGCTGTAGAACGATGTTATCACATAGTAGTTGAAGTGCCTACCTTCCCAGAGCACGCTGCCAAGCTTTTCAGTTGCTACGAATCCGACCCAAACGAGCAACCCTATCTGCAGTGCGGTCGTCAGGTCTGTGCCAAGCACATGTATCAATATCGAGAGTATCAGCGCAAGTATGAAACCGGCAACTAGCACCCAGATGTACTTGACTATCATCTTGTTCATCGACATGTCCGTCTTCTTCATCGACTTCATGTCCATGCCCATGGACTTCATCCATGCTTTCCCGAAAACAGAGGGCGAGTACCATATGGCTCCAATTACCACGTATGCGATCGCAGCTACCAATATCGATATCCAGTTAAGGCTTACAAAGGGCAACACATTATCACCATTAGTGAAACAAAAAGAATGTATTTAAAGATTCGTTTGCGCGCTGACGCTAGCACTTGTTCTCCACTATGATGTTCTGCACGTATGTGCTGGTTGTCTGTCCGGGCGGGACCGCAACGCCGAAGTAGATGTAGTTGCTGCCAGCGATAGGCACCACTATGTCGGTGTCATAGAAGTTGTTCAAGCCCGAGAGTGCAAGCGGGAGCGGCATTCCGGTGTAGGTCGGCTCGTATGCGTTGTTCCACAGCGTGTTGGCGACGAAGAAGTTCGCAGTGCTGCCTGTTATCCAGTTGCTTCCCTCAACAAGTATGTTGGCGGGCACGCCTCCGAGCAGGTTCTGGACTATGACCTGGTTGCCGACGCCTGTGGCTGTGCCAGGGTTGAGCGCACCGAACCCTATCAGCGTGTTCGCGAGCGTGATGTAGCATGTGCTTGGCACTGTCAAGCTCGCAGTTACCACTGCGGTCTGGAAGAACTTGTCGGTAAAGACTATGTTCTGCGTGTAGGTTCCGGGCGGTGTTCCTCCAGGCACGGAAACACCAAAGTGGATGCCATTGGATGATATGCTCGGGTACAGTCCCGGGAGCACCACATTGGTATCAACGAGACTTGGCGCCTGAGGCAGCGAGTTGGCCAGGCCTATCGCCACGTTGGCGCTGTTCCACACCGTGTTGCCTGCGGCGAACGTGTTGCTTAGGTATGTCCATACGGTTCCGTTGAGCAGTATGTTTGCTGCATTGAGGCCTATGTTGTTCGCCACTACAAAGTTGTTTGTATATATTGTGTTAACTCCTGGAGGAATAATGCCGAAGTTTATCGCGGTGTTGCTGAGCTGCATGCTGAACGTCTGCACCGGGAACTCCGTAACCGACGAGTTCCAGAACCAGATTATGTTGCCTGAAGGCGAGCTGTCAAGGCCGTTTATCGTCGATACGGGCGCGATGCCGTAGCTGTCGTTCTTGAACCAGAACTGGTGTATGCCTGCAGGAGTCCCTCCCGGCGGCTGCGTTCCGTTGAACAGCCACACATTATTTGCAGGCACCGGTATCACGTTCGAGCAAGGAGTTGTTGGCACCATGTTGCCCTCGCACGCCTTACCTGCAAACGGATTCACATCTGTGTAAGTGAGAAACGCGCCTATGCCATTGAGTCCGGACCCCCCTACATCGGGCGTATCCAGCTCTGTCTGCTGCAGCGTGAATCCTGTAGTTGTTACAATGGTGCGCCATGTCGACGTATATGCGCCCATTATCTGCGGCCACGCGTAATATCTTATCATGCCTGCTGTGACCACGTTGCCGTTCGGGGAGCTGAATGGTATCGCATAGCTGCGGAGCTCGTGGCCGTTGCTTACCGAGCCGCCGGGGTTGGCATAGCCCATAATGAAGGATACTGCTCCGTTGCCCACGCTGTCGTACGACAATCCATTCACATAATTGACGGTGACTCCGCTGTCTATGGTTATGAGCGCATTCTGCGTGAATACGGGGTGCTGCTTTGGCGTGACATAGTTGCCGCTTATCCTCATCTGCTGCACCTGGTCTCCTGAGAGCCCGCCGGCCTGCACGTTGATTATGGAATTGACATTAGGCAGCCAATACTCGTTGTTCGCCTCGAAGAACGCGAGCGAGCCGCCGGACCATTCGGTGCCAAGGCCCATGTCATACATGTCTATGGCTCCGCTCGATACAACAAGGTCAACGTAGTTGCCACCGAGATAGTCGACCTGCGCGTTGAGGCAGGTAGCGCTGGCAGAGACGCCTGTGTTTACCATGAGGACATTGCCTGTTGTCAGGTTGACCGTCTCTATATACAAGTTGCCGCTGCCGCAATTGCCTACATTAGTCAGAGTGCCGAAGAACACCGCATGGTCATTATTCGGGCCCTCGAGCCAGAACTCGTTCTCCAGCATGTAATAAGCGGCGCTTGGCCAGTTCTGGTAGAGCGGAGTTATCGGTGCAATAGTCACTACCGTGTTCGCATTTCCGTTTATGAACTCGAACTCGTCAAGGTTGTTGTTCTTGTCCACATAATAGATTCCGGGCCTGCTTCCGTTCCACGCAACAACAGGCTCCTGCGTGTTCCATCCGCTGTAAAGATATGATGTCATTGCGTTGTAGCCAGGCAGATTTATCTTAGTCCAGTCATACGATCTTACGATGTTGAACACAACGTTCGATGTGAAAGCCAGCGTGTTGGCATCGACCGTATTTGCCACATAGTGCCCGATAGGCAGCATATTGGTGTTGTAGGTCACGCCGCCTACCCCGGAAGCCTCGAGCACGCCGTTTACGTAAATATTGACCGTATTGGATATCGTGCCGAGCGGGGCATTCGCGGTGAGTATGTCGCTATAGGCGTAGAATCCCGGATTCGACGATATGGTAAGGGAGGGAAGCAGCGTAGTCGCCGTGACAGAGTTGTACACCTTGCCGAAGGACAACGTAGGCATCTGGTTGTTCGGAGGCGCATTCCTTACGTGTATCCATTGTACATAATAGATGTGGCCGTTGCTCTCGTACATCTGCACAGGCTCTGCTGCGCCAGGCGCTGCCGGCGTGGCGTACCCTACGGCGTTGCCTGCCGTGCCGTAATTGACCTGCGCAAACGAATAGCCAGAGGTGAAGCCTACAGAGAATGTGTACACCGGAGCTGTAGCCGTCTGGCTTGATCCTGTGTTATAAGGTATTGTGTTTGCGTAAACGCTGCCGCTAGCTGCGGAGTAAAGGCCGTACTGCGTGGCCGAAGAGGTGTATCCTACAAACGCAAAATTGGTCGTTGCCGTGCTGCCTAATCCCACTGCCGCGCCGCCTCCGCTCACCGACCCGTCGAGCCACCCCATCCAGTCTACAACGTTTCCTGCACCAAATGTCTGTGTGCTTTGCGCGGCGTCATAGCCGCCGGTGGTGCCAGTGATTGTCACGCCGTTGTTTAGCGATGTCGTAAGCGTGCCTGACTTGCTCCATCCCGAGGGCAGCGTCGAACCTGTTCCGGAGAAGTTCCAGTAGCCGTTGAACACAGTATTGCCATCATCGTACTGGCCGTAGTTGAAGTACGCCGCTCCGCTGAGCGCGGTGAAGAAGTTACCGCTGAGCACAGGCGATTCTCCTACCAGATACTTGTTCAGCAGGCTGTTTGTCGGAGGAGAGAACCCGAGATACGCCTGCACTGTCGATGACGCGGGTATTATTGCGTTGAACCTCAGCCAGAATAGCGTGGCCGCGCTAGTGTTTGTGTTGTTGTTCTCCATCCATGACGGTACAACGGTTCCGTTGCCGTAGAAGAACTCCACGTTCTGCAGGTTGCCGGCTTCAAGATACGTGTAATTGAGATTGTTAACAGGTATCAGCTGCTGGAACGGCGCCGGCGCATTGACCAGCTGCGAGTTGGTTATGTTTATAGGCACATAGTAGACGATGTTCGAGGGCGTCATGACATTCGGCGTGAATGTGATGAACTGGTTGTTGCCTGCGGCAAGCGTGCCAGCATTTGGCGATGAGATGTAGTTGGTGCCGAACACCAGCTGGTTTGCCACGGTGAACGACGGTGTGCCGCTGCCAAAGATTGTTATCGTGTTCGTGTTTGACGAGCCGGTGGTGCCGCCATATATGACATTCCAGGTTGCTCCATGTGGCAGCCCTGTCTCTATGAAGTTGGACGAAGCTCCGGACGTCACTACCGTATACTGCAGCGAGTTTTGCACAAAAGCATTGGTTGAAGCGCTGTCTTCAACTATTATATTCGCCGTGTACAGGCCAACGCCCCACGTTGCGCTTTGCGTGAATGTGAATGTGTTGCTCGCGCCCAGCCCTGGGAACAGCGCGCTATCCACCAACACGTTGTACGCGTTATACACAAGGAAGTTGTACGTGTATGTTGGCGTTCCTCCGGATATGCCTGCGGTCAGAACCTGGAAGTTTCCTGTGCTTGTGATCGGATAATTCGATGCGGTCCATAGCGTCGACAAGAACTGCGAGTCTATCTTCAGCGTGTTTGTCAGCAACGCGTTGTTGCCGTTGTTGTCTATCAAGTTTCCTGACATGTAGTCAACACCTATGGCATTCGTTGCCACAGGGACATTGAACGTGAACGTGTTGCTTGCAATGTTCACACCGCCAATTATGTAATTGGCTATCGTGTTCGTGGGGCTTACGGCGGTATTGGCGACTACAAAGTTATATGTGTATGGGGTTGTGCCTCCTGAGACTGTATATGTCAATGTCTCGAACTGCCCCTGATCAACTATTGCGTTTGATGGTATTAGTGAGATAGGAGAAGGCAGGCTGTACAGCACTGCTATGACATTTGTGCTTGTTATGTTTATAGGCATGACGCCATCTGGTGGATATGCTCTTGAGCGTGCATATTGAATAAATGCATTTGTGGTATATACGTTTCCTGTATCTACATACATTGATGGGAATTCATAAATTGGTGATGATAAACCTGTTGCTGTTGTATTTACTGTTTCGAATGGAGTAAGAACCGACTGTGCTCCCGCAGATGACCATGTTGCTCCCCATAAGCCAGGTTCCCACACTTGACTTGTCGGATTTGGACCTATTCCGCATTGTGAGTGGAGAATTGTACAGAAACTGCCGCTGGGAATATATTCCAAGTCAGCTTTCCAATAGAATAAGTATAATCCATTATATACAAATAACGTGCTGCCTTGGGTTACGATCTCGCTATAGTATCCATTATGGATGTCATTTGCAATAGTTACTCCTACATCATAAGCAATTAATGATGATTGTCTTGGGTTAGTTACGTTTGTAATCTCAAATTCGGCTATATGTGGAAATGAAAATTGGATGCCAGCCAATACTTGCGTATTAGCATATATTTGGATAGCATTACCATAACTATCTGCTACCGAGGCTGCGAATACACTCAATGTTAATCCATTATCTATCAAGAATGAATATCCATTATTGGGTCCCAATGCTTGATTGCCGCTTCCGCCATCAATGCAACTACCAAGACCGTCATTACAATTAGTATCTATAGTCCAAGGATTTGGCAACTGAAAATTAACATGACTGTCTTGATAAACACTGAAGTTAGAGTAAATTCCATTTGTTCCAAATATTACATTTCCATTATCGTATTTGCCATAAGAATATAGCGAATTACATCCTATTGCGGTATGTATAGGGTCAAAGCAGGATAGTTCTGGCGCTTCTCCGGTTTTTATCCCATCCATGAGATTTGATGTGCCCCAACCTAAAAATAATATATTGCTAGGGGCGGTGGTCGGCGCATTGCCGTTAAGGTAGCCCTTCCAAGCATTCTCTATCCAATATGCTACACCATTGGAGTTTATCAATGCATTTGGTGATGATGATGATGTACAAAGGGCATTTGCCCATATTTGATTTGTGATGTTTCCTTGTAACCATGAAGTAGCAACCGTTCCATTACCGAAGAAGAATTCTGCATTGTTCAGATTGCAAGTATAATAGCTTTTATATTCCAAGGCATTAACCGTAATGGCTACAGGAACATTTGCCCCGAGATTAGAAACCTGATTGTTTATCTCCAGTACAGGTATGTAATTCCCTATGCCAGTTGGAACTTTCGGTATCGCATAGTCTATCACATTTGCCATAGTGGAACTAGCGAAATAAGGAGTCGTCGTATCCGTGTCCTTAACTGTCAGTACTGATTCGTATACGCCAGTGGTTGCCGGTGTGGTGTATGTGCAGGACGTTGATTGTGCGTGACCCGCACCGGTCCCAGTTCCACATAAAGCATTAGCTTCTGTAGTCGTTAATATAATATTATCGGCTAAGCTAGTAGACCAGAAGTATATAAGATTCGCTGTTCCTGTTCCACTGCTCGTAACCGATGATGATAAAGTTACACTATTGCCTACAGTAATGAAATTATCTGGAATAGGTGACGATAATGCTAGCGCACTGAATACGTTGTAAGCCGACGACAGTACTGAATTTATGGTAGTCGGGCTTGAATCTGTTACAACTACATTCCAAACTTCTTGTGAATTTGCAACATCAGGGTTGCTTATCAAATAAGTATAGGTATTTGATGTCCCGATATTATTTACAACGTAAGAATTGGCTATCGTAGAAGGCGAACCTGCTTGTGATATATACCAAACTGCATTATATGGGCTTACCCCTCCGCTTGTTGTCTCTGTACAAGTTTCATATTGACCTACATCTACTACTGCATTTGCAACACAGCTGGAAAGTGCTACTGTCGGCGCACCGGGCGCAGCAGCAGCAGTGTATGTTATCGAGTTCTTGACTATGACATTGGGATTGGCGCCGAGATCGGTCGCTATCATATTGGCCGTGAAAATGCCGTTGCCCCAGGCCGATTGCTGCGTGAACGTGAAGCTGTTGGTAGTCGAGGCTACCAGGTTGAAAAGATCATTGTACACAAGCGCGTTGACTGCGTTGTATACGAGGAAGTTGTACGTGATCGGCTGTATGCCGTTTGGCAGCGTAGCTGTGAGTATCTGGAACTGCGAGCCTCCTGATGATATTAGGGCATTCGATGCTGTCATCGTCACGCTCAGCGCGTTCCAATTAGCGGTAACTATTCCATTGCCAGAAACCGTTGCAAAAGTGTTTGTCACAGTTGGGCTCGTGAATACGAAGTTGCTGGTCGTTCCGCCAGTGGGCGATGCCCCTGTCCATGTGCTAAAGACCCAGTTCCCGGTAGCACCGCTTATTATCGCGTTTATTGTTATTGGCGACAGGAAGGTGTTTGACGCGCCGCTCGCCATCTGTACGCCATTGGCAACAACATTCGCTCCGCTAGGTATGTCATTGAAAGTCACGGAAAATACAGACGTGCCGGGCGCACTAGGCGTGAACGTTATGACTACCGAATTCGGTGCCAACAAATTGTAAGTGCTAGGGCTCGGGTTCCATGTCTTTCCAGATCCGGGATCTATCACGCTTGAGACAGTGTACAAATAGTTTCCAGCAGGGACAAAGAACGACATCACGTTTGCTACCACCACGCTCATGGAGTTGCCCATATAGGTAACGCTCCAGCTCTCGCTGTTGGCAGGCAGCCCGCTTTCTATAAAGGTGCCTATAGAGTTGACCCCGCCTGGCGTTGCGCCCGGCATCACGCCGCCGGGAGGATACTGCCTGGCTCTGAACCACCAGAAGCTCACAGTCTGCGGGAAGCCTGAATATCCGCTGCCGCCATCTATCCCGAGGACCGGTCTGTAATTTTGTATCGGGATCTCCGTGTCGGTGTCTAATACAACAGGGGTATAGTTGCCGTAAAGGTTCTCTACCCCGGTGGCTGGCCACGCTAAGCTCAATATTGTGTTGGAAAACACATTGTAGGGCTGCTCGTACGAACCAGCGCACGCTGACCCTACCCCGTTTGCCGCTTGGAGCTCGCACTGCATCACCCCCAATCGCATATTTAACCTGTATATGCTATTAAACGTCGGCGGATTCTGTGCGGAGTTAAACGTGATGGTGTTGGTCTCTCCCAATGTTAGCTGGAGCGTTGTCGATCCCAAAATGCTGTTGGACTCCTGCGCCTCAGTCACGTACGAACTCCCTATAACTGTTGTTGGGTATACGAAGTTGCCGCTTGATACTGCACCGAGATACATATTCATGCCGTTATTCACAGCCGCCTTCGACGTGCCGTATCCCTGGTAGGCCATGTAAGAGGGCAGGCTTGTGCTCTCGAACCCAGTGTAAAACGGGAACACAACGTTGCCGTTGTCGTACGCGCCATAGCCGGGCCCGTGCATCTGGCTGAGCTCCGGAGCCTCGCCTGTTAGCCAATTCGCGGGAGAACCGACTACACTGTTGAACGCGTTGTACGTTGTCGGATAGAACCCCATGTATATCGTTATGCTGCTGCCCTGCTGGCCTATCGCGGCAAGTCCGTTCGCTATGCTCACCCAGTATATCGTGTTTTTCGAAGCAGAGGACGCCCCCGCTATCTGGTACGTGGTGCCAGTCAGCCCCGGATAGTTGCCCTCCAGCCAGGACGGAACTACGGTGCCGTTGGCGTAGAAGAACTCTATGTTGTTGAGTATCGAGTTCTCATACGTGCTGTAAGCCATGCTATTTGCCAGGATCTCCTGCTGCCACGGTATCGCAGTGTTTGTGCTCTGCAAATTTGTGATGGTTATCGGCAACTCCCACATCACATTCACCGGCGCTGTCGTCGGCGCAAGGCTTACTGCCACTGTGGCTATATTTGTGTCTGCCGCAACAGAATTTGCATATGGCCCACCTGTCGAGCTGTCTCCCTGCTGCTCATAGAAGCTGTACGTGCCAAGTGTCGTAGTGCCGGTAGTAGTGAACGAGCAAGACTGCGCCGTGGGGGGCGCACAATCTACCGCAGGAGTAAAAGATCCGGCCCCTGGCGCCTCCTCATACCACTGGTATACGTATGGCACGGTACCGCCAATCGGCAGGTTTCCATTTATTGTAGCGGTACTTCCCTGCGTTACGGACTGCGATGCCGGCGTTATCGTATTGGGCTCGAACACGGAGTTTACGGATAGGATCACATTGCTAGATGTGAAGGTATTGGTACCGGCGTCCTTGACTATTACGTTGTAGGTGAAGCCTGCGGGCGGAGAGGCAGCTCCGGCCGTAAGCTGCAGGTTGTTCGATGTCACTCCCATACTGACAGCCGACCCGGAAGTCAGGTTGTACCAAGCATATGTATACGGTGCCACGCCCTTCTGCGGCGTAGCAATGAAATTGCCGATCTGGCCTATATCAAGGAACATCTGCGACGGGTTCACAACCACATTCACCCCTGCTGGCTGCGGGAATTCCGGCATTGTCGCGTTCCAATACCAGTATATCAGGTTTGTCGTCTGGAGCGAATCGAGCGAGTTCGGCGCTATGCCGTAGTTCGCATTCTTGTAGAAGAAGAAGTCAAGTCCGCCGCTCTCTCCTGTTGACTCGTTGGAAAACCAGAGGTTGCTTGGTGATACCGGTATGGTCATAGAGCGCATGCTCGTCGCTACGGTGTTGAACACGTTCACCTGCTGGTATGTTGTCATCATCATCACATTGCCCTGCTGCTGATTGAGCAGCACGCTGCCGCTCGGCCCGAACCCCGTAGCAGTCGTGTACACCCTTCCGCTCGCCGGCTCGTATGGCGCTATGTACGCGGGGAAGGGCTGCGTATAATTGACCAGCCCAGTTGCGGTTATGACATTTGAGCTAGTGAACGGCACCACGAAAGCATGCTGCGTGTGGCCAGACGAAGCCGAACCGCCGGGGTTGTTGTAGCCGTAAAGGAACGCTATCTTGTTTGTCGCGCTGTCGAAGAGCAGGCCGTTCACGTAGGCCGATGTCTGGGTATCCGTCTCAAGCGTCAGCGTCGAAACGCTCGTTGCTGTTGCGCTCCCAACCGCGCCGCTCAGCACAAGCTGCTGCGCCTGGTCATTGCCCAGGTTGCTTGCCTCCACGCTTATTATCGAGTTGTAGATCGACAGGAAGTACTCGTTGTTGGGCTCGAAGTGGGTTATGCTGCCCCCGCTCCATTCCTGGCAGGTGCTCATGTATACCATGTCTATAGTGCCAGCAGCGCCGCCGCCTGATCCTTCTACTGCGTAGACTATATTGCCAGTCCAGTAATTAGCACTGAAGGCTCCGCCTGACGTCGAGGCCGCGAACTTCGTGTCGCAGGGGCCCAGCACATTGCCGGTTGTTAGGTTCACCGTTTCCACATATACATCACCGCTGCCGCCGGAAGCGAGAGTGCCCTCGAACAATGCGGTATCCTGGTTTGGGCCTTCAATGAAGAAGAGGTTAGGTATCATGTCCTGGCTGCCTACCCAGCTAGAGGTTGAATACAACAGAGTTGGCTTAGCTATCTTGACCGCTGTGCCGCTGGCCTGGTACTCCTCAAGGTTGCCTGCGTTGTTGACGTAGTATATCCCTGGATTGCTTCCGTTCCAGGACACCACCGGCATCTGCACGCCCTCATAGGTGTATATGTAAGAAGAGCACTGGCAGTATGTGGGCAGCTGTATCTGCTGGTAGTTGAAGTAGGGATAGACATTCAGCACCGAGTTCACCGTGACCAATGTGTTCACGTCGTTAGCAATAACTGTGTAGCTTCCAGGGACTAGCGTGTTCGCATTGTACGTTACCTTGCCGACGCCTGTTGCAACCTTTGTGCCGGCTATTGTTATAGTAACGGTGTTTCCCGGATACGCAGCCGGTGCGTTCACTGTGATTATGTCGTTCTGGGCGTAGAAGCTCGGGAAGAGCCCGAACGTTAGGCTAGGGATACTGCACGCGTTCGTCGATGCTTGGTTGACGCAGCTGAAGGCCAAAGAGGGCATCTGGTTGTTCGGCGGCGAGCCCTCACCCTGAGCCAGTTGATGTAATAGGTGGTTGTGCCGTCGCTTCCGATCGCCAGCTCCACGTTGCTCGCGGCAGACGTCGGCACTGTGGCTGTCGTGTAAATCGGGAAGTTACCAACTCCTCCATAGTTCATCTGTGCAAAGGAATCTACTGAATTGTATCCCACGCTGAATATTACAGATGGCTGGCCTATCGCCGCCTGGAATACTCTAGCCGGGAGGGAGCCCACAGAGGAGATGCCGACCCAGTAGTTGATTGAATTATGGACTGTGGCTCCGGCAGCGGCGCTGGCCAGGGTGAAACTGGTCTCTGACGGAAGGTCGCCTATCAATGCCATCTGCGCGGCTACGCTCTTGCCGAAGCCGACCCCGAACGGGGTGGTCGTAGCCGTTACTGTCGAGGAGAACCAGCCGTAGAAGTCCACGACGTTCCCGGCTGCGTATGCTGTTTTGCTTATGACGTTGCCCGTGTTTGCGCCGCTCATTCGCAGCCCGTTGAACTGGGTGACGCAGCTGGCGCAGGTTTGGGTCATGCGGAGCTGAGAGTCCTGCCTGTGAAGTTCCAATACGATGTGAACACGTTCGCGCCGTTGTCGAGCGCGCCCCAGTTGTATATGGCGTTGGTTTCGAGGAACTCTCCTTGAATGCCTGACATGTTCGGCGCCTCTCCCGTGATCTCTGCCGTCGCGCAGGTTGTTTGCAGTGTAGGCGAATCCCATGTAGACGTTTGCGCTGCTAGATGCGGGAATGCTTCCTATCTTCAGCCAGAAAACTGAGCGTGCCGATGTGTTGGTGTTGTTCGTCTCGAGCCACGAGTTGATTAGCAATCCATTTCCATAGAAGAACTCAATGTTCCTCAAGTCGTTCGCTTCCAGATAGGTGTAGTTGAGGTCATTCACAGGAACCATGAGTTGGAATGGATTCTCCGTAGGTATCGGCTGTCCGTTTGTCACTGTTATAGGCACATAATATACCACATTGGGCGGAGCCGTGATTGTGAGGGGTTCGCCTGTGTAGGTTATCGAGTTTATGACAAGCACATTCGGATTCGCGCCAAGATCGTTGGCTAGCACATTGACGGTAAAGGTGCCGCTGCCCCACGTGCCGCTCTGCAAGAAGGTGAAGGAATTCGTGGTCGAGCCCACAAGGGAGAAAAGCGCATTGTCCACAAGCGTGCCAATGCTGTTGTACACGAGGAAGTTGTATGTGATCGGCTGTATGCCGTTGGGCAGCGTGGCAGTGATTGTTTCAGGGGTGCCGAAGAATACCGGGCTGCTCAATGCGGTCTGCGTCACGTTCAGCGCGTTCCAATCTGCGGTGATTATCCCGTTGCCCATTATGCTTACGAACGTGTTCGATGCGGTGTTGCTCACCACGATGAAGTTGGACGTGCTTATGGTTCTGGTTGGAGCATTGCTGACCCATGTGCTGAAGACCCAGTTGCCGGCAGCCGGATATACCGCATTGAGCGTGCCAGTGCCGATGAAATTACCGAAGAGACCATTTCCATACGTTGTTCCGCCAAACGCCACGTTGCCAGAGCCCGGTACATCGTCAAATACTGCATTATACGGCGGGAATATGTATGCCACTGCTGCTATGGAGGATGTCAGCGTGCCTAGCGTAGTTAGCGTTACAGTAGCGGGGCCCCCCGGCTGCACGCAGTTCGCGGTAGCAACAGCAACACTGTTGCTGAACACATAGCTGTCTTCTATGCAGCCCACAGGCAGTGGTGTCGGGTAGGAGATCGCATTACCTGCAGATGCCATAATCAGGAACACCACCGCATTGACCGGTGTAGTATATGTAAACACCATGGATGTGCCCACCTGAGCCAGGGTCACTACGTTGCCGTTTCCGAATATCACATTTGCGCCTATGCCTGCTATGGCAGTATTTGCAGTGTGCACAGTGCCAGCGCGCATCACAAAGTTGCCTATGTTTTCTCCTGTTACGGTGTTGCCTATTGCAACCGCATTGGCGAATACTGTGTTGCCGCTAAGTATGTTTGACGTCAGTACCCAGTTTGCGCCCAATGTTGGCGCAGCGTTTCCCTGAATAAACCCGGCGCCGCCGAAGAAGTACTGCCTGAAGCCGGTAGGCAGCGCCAGCAGTGCATTCGTAGTTGTCGTTACCGCGCCGCTATACACTACTGCTATCGCATATGTGGAGAAGGAGTTCGATGTCGCATTGTAGAAGTACGAAGTTGAATTCGACCCCAAGAACGTGGTCGGCAGCTCCTGCCAGCCATTTACAGGATCGTACTTGAGCAGCGCGATCTGGTCATAAAAAGCTCCGCTACTAGCCACCCACGATATCGGCACGCTGAAGTTGTAACTGGTCTTTACTATGTTGCTGTCAAGCGGTTTCGTCGAGCCTACTATGTTGCCGCTTATGCTGAAGTATTGGTATGTGGTGTCGGAATAAGCAGGGGCGCCGCCCAGCGGGCTCATCGAATTGCTGATTATTACATTGTAGGTTAGCTGGTTCACATTAAGGTGCACTCTCACTCTTCGCAATACGCTGTTGGTCGGGTAGATAAGACTGTGGGCGTCCGGGGTTGATACGGTGACAACGGAATTTGGCGGAATATACGCCGCGTGATACACTGAATAGAACGTGGTATCGAAGGTGCTTCCTGCGTCTGCCACAGTGTTACCGGGCAGCGCCAGGTATACGTTTCCATTCACCCCTGTCTGATTGACTATGAGAACGCTGTACGTGCCCGCGCTTATACCTGTGAATATGATGGTATTCGTGCTTGAGGATTCCAGCACCCCATCATAGATGACGTTCCACATGTCTACTGAGGGAAGACCGTTCTCCGTGAACGTTGTGGTTGTGCTTTGGCCAAATGTGGCAGTTATGATTCCGTTGCCCATCACTGTTATGTAGGTGTTCGCATCGCCCGGGTCTGCTATTATGAAGTTGCCCGGATCAACGCCCCCGCTAGGCGAGCTGGCAACCCAGCCGGTGAATGACTCGCCAACCGGCGCCACCGCGTTCAGCGTTGCAGTTCCTATGACATCGTCTATCTGGTTTGAAAGCGTTGTCCCTCCTTCGACAACGCTTCCTCCATCGAACGCATTGAATGACACTGAATATGGAGGGAATACGAATACGGCTCCGGACAGCGTAGGGTGCAACTCACTGCCGGCTGTGGCAGCTGCTCCCTTACCCATTGTGATGAAGTTTGTCGTAATGGTTCCAGTTGAGGTTATCACGCAGTTCGCGGTTTCCACAGAAGCGTTTCGCAAATATAGCCATGTATCTATCCTGCAGCCTGCGGGTAGCGCATTTGTGCCAGAGGTCCCATCTTCTACAAACGAGTTCCCGGCGGACGCTACCATTACGAGTACGATGCTATTAACCGCGGCGCCATACGTAAATGTCATCACGTTTGACCCAGCATTCTGGCTGATCACCACATTTCCATTGCCCTCTATGACATTCGCACCTATTCCTGCTATTACCCAGCTAGAGCCCGTGACCGCCCTAGAATCTGTTACAGCTATATTTCCTGTCAGCTGCGTTGAAGGGGTATAGCCTACCGACGTGACGTTTGAATGCCTGTGTGAAGAAGATGTTGAGGTTGCAAAGGAATTCGCTACCTGTGTCCAGTTTACCGATGGAGCATCTGTGCTCGACGTGCTGTGTGTCACCTTCCCTGCGCCGGCAAAGAAGTACTGGTTAAAGCCAGGCGTCATTGTCAGGTAAATATTGTTTTCTGCTGCTACGCTTCCACTCCCGCTTGAGGTTATGATTCCGACCGCATAAACTGAGAACGAGTTCGATGTCGCGGCATAGAAATAGTCGGTCGCGTTTGTGCCGACATACGCGGTCGGCAATTCCGCCCAGCCGTTTTGCGTATACTTGAACAACCCAATATTACTGCCGCTTGCATTATACGAATCTGCCCATGATATAGGCACGGTGAAGTTGTAGGTCACGTTGCTTATGTAGTCATCAATGTTGGTGCTCGACCCGGCGAGCGTGCCGTTGATCTGTATGTATTGATACACAGGAGTCGAATTCAACGGCACAGGAGGTTGCAAGCTCGTGCCGTTCTGTATTATCACGTTGAAAGATGTGCCGCTCTGCGTGAGATTTACAGAAATTCCGGTCAGGACAGATTCGCTTGGCAGTATTTTTACTATGCTATTATGGGCAAGCACAGTCCCCACATTAATACCGGGCGCTGTATTGTGCAGATTTGCAGTTTGAACTATGTGGCCAGATGGCGTCTGCGGAGGCGTTACAGGCACAGTCGTCGTGCTGGTTGTGCTCGTGATAATATTTGTTGTGCCTGTAGATGCGCCATTCGAAAAGCCTATCGTAGTATTAAATCCGGACTGCAGCGTGCCTGCATAGACGCTCGGCACATATGTGGTTGCATTGTACACTGTGTTGTACGCCACATACGTATAGTTTCCATTTACCCCAGCGAAGCCTATTCCATCAGGCGCGGACGCAGAGGTCGATATGTTGTCGTAAGTAATGCTCCAAGTTGCTCCGCCCGGAAGTCCTATCTCATGGAAAGCGGTCATCAGCGTGAAGTTTACGTCATACTCCGTTCCAGATGCGATATTCACCTTCTGTATCTTTGGTGCATATGTCTTGCCGTTTATCTGTATGGAATTTATTGAGAAGGCATATGTGCCGCTCTCCAAGGTGAACGATATCTTGTTTGGTGCATGGGCGAATGCGGTATCGGTGTTGTTGTATGTCACATACCACTTTGTGCCCTTTGGCAGTCCTGTTTCTACGAAAACGGTTGCATTCTGCGTGCCGAACGAGAGCGTTGTTGTCCTTCCAGCGACAGTTACTCCAGTGCTGACATTCGGATAGTATGTCACGTTGTCGAAGCCCATGTTGTTCACCGAGAAGTTGTAGCTCCCATAAGGAAGATTGAACAAAATGTTGCCTGGCGCGGTCGCTACCTCTGTGTTGTTAGCTACCTTTACACTCCATGTTGCATTAGTTGGGAGCCCTATCTCGGCGAAGACAGTGTTTGCGGCAAAGTCTATCATCTCATTGGCGCCAGGCGAGGCGCTGCTAGAATAAGTGTCAGGAGTAAATACAGTACCGTTGTACTTCACATTGTATACGGAGAAAGTGATCGTATTTGTTGTCTGGAACTTTATGATTGCAGGAGCAGTAGCGTTGATCGAGAGATTCCCGAAGCTTATGTACCAAGTTGCCCCACCAGGCAATCCCGTTTCATAGAAAGTCGTGTTCTGCGCTACTGCGGCTCCGGCTGCCTGGAAAAGATAGGTGCCCTTAGACCCCGCACTTGCCACCCCCGCTATTTGTGGAAGGAAGTAACTGAATATAAACACGGCTACCGTGATGGCAAGCAGCGCCTCGCTGAGCTTATCCATGCATTTATTTGCTAACTAAAGCTTAAAAAGATGTTTAAACTGGCAGGTACGCGTTTCTTCAGCAAAAAAAGTCAGCATTTTTGCAATTCTGGCAAAATTTTCACGCTTAAGCAAGAGCGCCGGGTGCGAGAATCGAACTCGCGAAGGCCATTTCTGGCCAAACAGCTTAGCAGGCTGCCGCCCTACCACTAGGCGAACCCGGCACGTTAGTTCTTTGCTCATAATGCATTTAATAATGGCAGAAGCCAGCCTTGCACGTACACGCACAGAAAGTTAGCTCCATTTCAGCTCAGTTCTGTATCCCAGAAGCATGGCTATTACGTGATTAAGGTTGCTCCTTCCGGCCTGGCCTGGTTCACGCGTAAAGCCACCACCTGGGGCAAAACGTCGACGCTTCGATGGAGGCTTTTTGTGTTTGTATCACACTGGACTGGCATTGGGCCGCCTAAAGGGATTTGCGGATGGGAAACCCTTAGCTTCCCCCCTATCTGCCAATAGCTTTCTTGCAATCGTCATATAAATAGGTTTGTCAAAAGCGGCACAGAGGCACCAAAACCAGAACCGTTATATATAAATATTTGAAACCGCAGATAAACCAAGGTATGAACATGATGCTCAGCGCTGGGAAGGACGCCCAAGCGGACAATGGAAAGGCATCCGCGCGTAGCGAGCCCTATGCACCTTATCGTGAGGTGGCTTCAAGGACACTGGAGCTGCACAGGAAAGGAGAGGGGATCCTTACCAAACTCTTGCGTGGGCTCAACGGCCAAAACAAGCACAGGGAAGGAGAGGACTTCCAGAGCATGCTGCAGGCGATAAAGGCGGTGGACAACAACGCCGGTCATGATTCTGTGCAAAGAGCAACAGAAGTAATTGCGCTATATGATGTGCCAAGCGGCGCATTCATGATTCCAGTATCAGGATTGATATCCGAGATAGCCACAACCGATCCGAGTAAGCTTAAAGAGATGTTGGATATCCTGGAAAAGTTTGCAGGCGAGCGCAGATTCGGACAGGGGGTAATAGAGGCGAAAAAGATTGCAACTAATGCATCAAACACCCTGGCAGTTGCGATTGAATTGCGTGCCTACGAAAAGGAAAAAGCAGGGCGCGCCACAAAGGCCGCTGCGACCAACAAAAAGCCCGACAAGCCGGCGATGTACAATTGATTTGCAGTCGATTTCTCCATTGCATAAGCTATTAAATATCTGTTTACAGTATAATACCATAGAAAAGGTGTAGCGTTGAGCGACGAGGAATATGCAAGACTGCTGGACAGGGCGTTCGAGAAGGCCCCGAAGCTAGCTACGGAAATATCCGACTTCAAGATCCCGAAGACAGACATAATCATACAGGGGAACAAGTCGATAATAAGAAACCTGTCTGCAATAGCTGACAAGGCGAGGCGGGATCCAAACGACATAGCAAGGTACATGAGCAAGGAGCTTGCGGTCCCAGTCAACATAGAAGAGCAGAGGCTGATAATTTCAGGAAAGTTCCGCGAAGAGGAGATCAACAAGAGGATAACGAGATACTTTGAAGTTTATGTCATATGCAAGGAGTGCCACAAGCCTGACTCGCACCTCGAAACTGCTGGAAGGGGCATGTTCTACTTTGTATGTGAGGCATGCGGCGCGAGGTACGGGATAAAGAGTTATTGATAATCATGGCGAGATTCAACAAGGATCACGATCAAAGGCGCGGCGCACCGATAGAATACAGATTGAAAATGCCAGACCAGGGAGAGATGGTCGGTACAGTAATAAAGATTGCAGGCGCAACAAAGTTCCTTGTAAGGTGCATGGACGGAAAGGAAAGACTGTGCATAATTCCAGGAAGATTGAGAAGGAGGTTCTGGATAAAGGAGAACGATGTTGTAATAGTCAGGCCTTGGGTGGTTCAGACCGATGAGCGCGGCGACATTGTGTGGAGGTACAGCGTACTCGACATATCTAAACTGAAGGAACGCGGTCTTCTGCAGTAGTAGGGAGGATTGCCGGCCCCAATATCGACATAGGTCCGCTGTCCATCCTTTTCAATTCTTCGAGTCTTCTTCTTATAAGTGCGAGTACCTCTGACCGGGGGCTTTTCATGTTCAGGAATCTGTTATGATATTCTCCATCGTTTGGCGGCTCTTCCATGAGATACCATCTCTCATGCGCCATGTTCGCATGCTTTTTACCGACCGCCTCAAGCTTGCGGTCAATCAATGAAGGATAGGTGTCAACAAGCCAAATAATATAGAAAAGGTGCCCGTAGGTTTCCATTGCAAGTTCAAACTTGGACACGAGGCTCTCCGACAAAATGAATCCGCTGTGCGGTTCCAAGAGTACTGGTCTGCCATTTATTCTGATGTTCAGCCTGAAGTCTGTTTTGAATGTGAAAAACATTTGCCTTTTGTCATCCCACAAGGGCAAGACGATGTGTTTGTAATAGCCAATACCACATTCAATAAGTGCGTCTTGGGTTCTACGTTCGAAATGGCTTGGATTTGCAAGAGCATGCGGATTCCTTGCGTCGATAGCTTTCCGTATCACATCGGCTCCTACCTCCTCAACTTTACTTCTCCATACTCTCCGTACTTCAGATGGTACGTGTGACAAGGTTGTCAGAGAAAAAGATGGCGCAACGTAGGCCGGTACCGTTCGGTCACGGAAGTTCCCGATCGCCATTGAACCTGTTTGAATAACAACCAGATAGATTTTAAAGCGTTCGCTCTAGACTTTTTACAAAAGTAAACTAAAAAGGGAAAAATCAGCGCCTCAGTCCTTCCATGCGCTCGACAATATGTTGCACTCTTGGGTCTATCACATGTGCCCCTTTAATGGGTGCAGGCAGTTCCGGCCACGGGTCTTCCTTCATTCTCAGCTTCTCCCTTTCCTCTGCCACCTGTTGTGCTATGTGTTCTGGCAACCTGGCTTCGAATTCGCTTTGCATCGCATTTGGCGTGCCAAATAACATCGCAGTGCTTTTTATTCCAGGCTCGAGCTCCAGGTCTTCTGCCGTTATGGTGCTATAGCCCCTGTATCTGTTTTCAAAACTGTTAAGCAATGTATGCACTTCGGTCCAGTTTATATTAGAATGCAGGACGAGCTCTTTCGGCAGTACCTCTAGGTCTATTTCCACTCGCAAAACTCTCCCATTCCTTTCAGACAATAGCGTAGTATGCTGCGGATTTCCTGCTCTTCCGAGCAGATACAACCCTGCCGCTACCCTGTATTCGGGGCTTTTGTTTCCAATAGGTTCTGCCAAACTGGTAAGAAACTGTCCAAGGGTTCCCGCGCCCGTCCTCGACGGTGCACTCTCGCTCGACTGTCTCGATACTTCAGCCATATGCTCGCCAATAAACATAAATTAATCACATATTTAGCACTTGCGGTTTGGCAAAATGTTAGGTATATATACATTTTGTTTGTATTAATATTGAATTTCTTAGGTTTAATCAAAATTTTATCAACCTTGGCAATGATTTTAATGTTCACGCTCGTTTGGATTTCAATAGTTGTAGCCGTACTCGCGCTTCTCTTCGCGGCATGGAATGCGCGGTATGTGCTGTCACAGCCAAAGGGCAATGAAAAAATGCAGAAGGTCGCGGCCGCAATCCGAAAGGGCGCTGATGCATTCCTGAAAAGGCAGTACAGGACAGTGTTCATCTTCTGGCTTATACTGGTAATAATATTCTATGCGGCTTCTGTGTACGGCGTAGTCCCAGCGGCAACGCCCATTGTGTTCACACTTGGCGCGCTTCTTTCCGCAGTTGCGGGCTATGTCGGAATGGAAATATCTGTAAGGGCCAATGTCAGGACAGCAAAGGCGGCAGAGAAGGGACTCAGGCATGCGCTCAAGGTCGCATTCAGCGGAGGAACAGTCACAGGCATGGCTGTGGTAGGCCTTGCACTACTTGGCTTCTCCATAATATTCCTTGTTTACAATAACCCAACCCTATTGATAGGCTTCGGATTCGGCGCAAGCCTCGTTAGCCTGTTCGCGAGGGTGGGTGGCGGCATCTACACAAAGGGTGCGGATGTCGGTGCCGATTTAGTTGGCAAGAGCGAGATCGGACTTCCTGAAGACGACCCAAGAAACCCTGCTGTAATTGCCGACAATGTTGGCGACAATGTGGGAGACTGCGCCGGCATGGCGGCTGACCTGTATGAATCATATGTCATAACCGTGCTGGCCGCAATGCTCCTTGCATATTATGCAAATCTTTCATATCACGCACTTGTGCTTCCGTTAATCATAGGAGCTGTTGCAATAATCGCATCCATGGCCGGAACATTTGTTGTAGGCACTGACAACAAACACAAGATTTGGAACTCGCTCAACAGCTCGCTGCACATCAGCGCTGTACTTGCGCTTTTCGGCTTCGCCATCGTCACATACGTGCTCAATGTGATAGTATACTTCCTGCCGATGCTTCTCGGCGTAATAGTCGCAGTCACTCTCGCCGAGATCACAGGGCATTATACAAACAAGAATACAACTGCAGTGCGCGAAATTGCAATAGCGTCGAAGTCCGGCGCCGGCACCAATATAATATATGGAATCGCGAACGGGATGCGCGCAACGATGTTCCCTGTAATAATAATAGTGATCGCAATACTGATATCATATGCAGCTGCTGGCGTGTTCGGAATCGCGCTTGCTGCGATGGCAATGCTCTCGCTCACAGGCATAATAGTCTCGATAGACAGCTACGGTCCTATAACTGACAATGCGGGCGGCATAGCAGAGATGAGCGGCATGAGCAGCAAGGTCCGCGAGATAACAGACCCGCTGGACGCAGTTGGCAACACTACAAAGGCAGTCACAAAGGGATTTGCAATCGGCGCAGCGGCTCTCGCAGCGCTTTCACTGTTCGTTGCATTTGCACAGGCGACAGGACTGACCGCAATCAACATTCTTAACCCGTTTGTCATATCCGGCCTCTTCATAGGTGCGATGATACCGTATGTATTCTCTGCAATAACGATGAGAGCCGTGGGTTCCGCCGCAGCAAAGATAGTCGAAGAGGTAAGGCACCAGTTCAAGACGATAAAAGGATTGATGAAGGGCACAGCAGAGCCCGATTATGCAAAGGCAGTTGACATTACAACAAAGGCTGCGATAAGCTCACTGGCCGCGCCTGCGCTACTCGGCATAGGCTCTCCAATAGTAGTAGGAATGCTGCTCGGTCCAGCAGGCCTCGGTGGCATGCTTGCAGGCGTTATAATATCGGGACTTGTACTTGCGCTCATGATGACTACGGGCGGAGCGGCGTGGGACAACGCAAAGAAATACATCGAAGAGGGCAAGTTCGGAGGAAAGGGATCAGACACGCACAAGGCTGCGGTAGTCGGCGATACTGTCGGCGATCCATTCAAGGACACAGCTGGACCAGGCCTCAACCCGCTGATAAAGGTGATCAACATGGTCTCTCTGCTTATAGCATCGTCAATAGTGATGTACTCGCTTCCTGTGCTCCTACATATCGCGTTCGTTTAATTTAGAAAGAGCGGCTATTTTCCCTGCACTGGTTTTACATTCTCCTCCACTGCGCACAATACTGTTGATCTCTTCTCTATCCTCTCTGCAATGGCACCGTCCTTGTCATAGATGTATGCTACTACGCTGACCGAATACTCATCAGGGAAATTGTTCGGCCTTGTATAGAGCCTCACCACCTTGCTCGCGCTTTCGAGCGGATTCATCAGTCCAATCCTCATCCTTCCTGTGTTGAGCTCCGTATCCGGTGCCAGCGACAGCGGCGAAACTACATTCACCTCACATTCGCCCCAAAATGTCGCTGTATCACTCAGGTTTCTTAATGCAACGGTCATCTGCAATTCGTTCCTTGCATAGGCCTTGAGCTTTGCAGGCGTGAGTTCTATAACAATTTCAGCATTTTGCACATAACCACCAGTGAACCGTTTTATTACATAAGTTTTAAAGCTGTTAAGCTATTAAAACATATTGATTGTTTTCATTACAATACAATCACATCTTGACCAGTGCTATCATGGAAGAACAACAAAAAGAGCAGGGCCTACTCAATGAGGCCAAGCTCATAGAGCGAGAGATCACTGTGAGGAACCTCACAATGACGAAGGAGGTCACCGAGACAAGACGGTCGATCGTCAGGTGGCTTGCGGTTTCGCTCGGCGTGATAAACCCAGGCGAGACAAGGCAGGCGGCAATACAGGTTTTTGATTCGATAATGTTCTTTCAGTTCCACGAGAAGAGGGACCCCGAAGTCCCTGAGATGATGGATTATATATCAACAGCATGGGGCGAGCCGATAAACGAGAAGACGCTGCGCTACCATCTTCTTCAATTGAGCAAGACAAACATGGTGAAGCACTCAAAGGGCAAGTACTACCTGCCCAGCCCGGACGGAGCCGAGAAGTACGACGGCGAGGCATGGGTCAACCACTACTTCAACACAGAGATAACGCCGATAAAGGAGAAGCTTATTGTGGCGATGAAAGAGCTTAAGAATAGATGAGCGTGTTTCTATGAACCTGAATTTTAGCCGCAAAGAGATAATCGTATACGCGATAATAGCGATAATAATCGTCGTAGGGGTCGCGGTCATCGCGTCAGGCGTGATACACAACAGCATATCCGTGTCTGTCAAGCTGCATCAGGAGGGCCAGGTGAGCTATCCTATCTACCCATACCAGTCCGCATTCCTCGTAGCGCAGATAAACAATACCGGAAACACGCAAATCAACAACCTTGTACTTGAAACATACGTGAACGGCCAGGAGCTGCATACATATACAGTAGACCTGCCTCCGGGAACAGGGGTGCAGGTCAACATAACATATCCATATCCGTATAGCGGCGCATTCCAGTTCCAGGCGGTGGCAGACCCAGGACATTTGCTCAATGTTGTTAACAGGAGCGCTTCATCTGCATCGTTGACATACAACGTTACCGCAGAGCAGCAGCCAAACGTCTATCTCTCCATACCAAACAACAACATAAGGAATACGGAGACGTTCTCGCTGCAGTCATACGGGCTTGACCAGGCACTGTTCATCTCAACGCAGTTCAACACCAGCTACTTCAACAAGATGGTCGACATGAACAACACTCCGACCCTCAGGATCCTCGAAGATCTGTCTGCATATATAAATGCCGTGAACGGCGCATATACAATATATGACAATTCCAGCTCTGCGTATGTAGCATGGATACAGGGAGTAGTGGGCCCAGCCAGCATGCAGACCGTAATCTCCAGCTTCGGGCTTAATACAAAAGCAATTGCGAACGGCGCGGGCTTCTTCACCGCACTCAGCAACACGGCAAGCCTGTGTGCAGTATACAGCAACGGGTGGACAAAGCTTGTTCAATACAACAACGGGAGCACCCCTTCCACGTGCATGAGCATAACGAACACCACATACGCAGCCACGCAGGCGAACGTGCTTGTAGATTCGCTGAAGGCATACCCGAGCATGAGCCACTACCAGGGTCTTTTCATATATACAAATTCGACCTCGACCGGATCCGCGCTTTCTTACACCAACACCATATCGGCAATGAGCATGTTCGAAGTGTCGAACAGCTTCTTCGCTAGCTACATAAGCAGGAACCCCGCCACATTGAACGTGAGCAGCTTCCTGCCGAAGTGCCTCGGCACAATATCGATAAGCGGAAACTCGAACATCTGTTCATATGGATTGTCCCCATCTGCAAAGGCGAACGTATCAAGCTACTACCTGGTCAATTCTACGGAAATAAACCAGAACTACACTATTACACTGTACTCGTTGGTCAATGTGAGCCTCGCAACACAGGCGCAGCTTGCTGGCATCGCACTGATAAACTACCTCAATCTGACTGGCCCGAGCGCGGTGTGGAAGAGCGTATTTAACAGCACATGCTCGTTCAACGGCGATACGCCTCCGTGCAACGTGACCAGCTTCAACATAGCCACCAAGAACGTTTCAATGGTCATAACAAACCCGTTCACCAAGCCGATAAAGTTGAATTCAATATCGTGCTATCTCTTCACCCTGGCAAACCAGACGATAAACCAGACGGTGGCTGCCGGCCAGAACACGACAGTGAACACGCAGTGCACCGGCTCGATACCCGGGCTGTTCAACCCGCTGAACACATACGATCTGCAGCTAAACTACACGCTCAACGGCACGGTACAGATAGTTAACGGAACGCTCGGCATACCAACATAGCTATAGCACAAAATCCTTCGCGCCCTTCCCACTCGGGAATGCCTTTCCGTTCTGCGCCTCTACAGGCAGCCCAAACTCGTTTGCAAGCCTTATCAGCTCGCTCATGTCTATCACTCTGTCTAGGAAAAGTTCCACGAATTCCCCGCTGCCAAGCTTCACTTTCCTTATCTTGAATATCTGGAACTGCAGCATTCCGGCCCTCTTGAGCTTGACCTTCACGCTGCCCTCGTTCAATATCCTCTTTGCGGTCTCGCTCAGCTCCATGAAATACCCTCTATAGCTATTACGATAGTGCCTTTAAAAAGTTTAGCTGACAAGCAGTTAGAGGTGGAGCGATGGGCATTACTTCGGGGTTTGTTTCAAACTATTTCAACTACTTCCAGGGCCTTGCGCTGCCAACATGGCTTTCGCTGCTTCTTGCGCTCATAATATTCGTCATCGTGCTATCGATAATATTCTCGATATTTGCATACGTGTTTGGATGGGTTGAGAGAAAGCTAATGGCAAGGGCGCAGTCAAGGCACGGGCCCACATATGTGGGACCATGGGGCTTCCTGCAGAACCTCGCGGACATTGTGAAGCTCATCGCAAAGGAGCACATAATACCTGACGAGGCCGACAAACCCCTCTTCATGGCCAGCATTCCCGCGCTGCTCGCGCTTTTTGTCCTGATGCTCGTATTCATTCCTCTTACAAGCAGCTTTGTGGGCATAGGGGCAAGCATCGGTCTAATAATCGTGTTCATGCTGCTGTCGTTCAGCCCGCTGCTGATCTTCATAGCGGGGTGGACAAGCGGCAACAAGTTCGGCTCCATAGCGGCGCAGAGATCGGTTGCGATGATGCTCAGCTACGAGATACCGATACTTCTAGTGATTGTCGCGGTCGTGCTCCTTGCAAACAGCTACAGCCTCTCGGGAATAGTGAACGCGCAGTCGAGCGCATGGTACATAATCCTGATGCCACTGGGCTTCATAACATTCTTCGTAGCGCTGCTCGGGGAGCTTGACAGGCCGCCCTTCGACCTGAGGGAAGCGGACAGCGAGCTGATTGCAGGCTGGCTGACGGATGTGAGCGCGCCGTACTACGGGCTAGTGCTCTTTCTCGATTATCTGAGGATGTTTGTCGGCACTCTTGCTCATATCAATACTATTCTTGGGAGGATGGCTTGGGCCGAGCTTCCTACCCCCGTTCGCATGGATCATGGTAAAGGTGGTGCTGCTCTCTGTGCTCATAATATTCATAAGGGCCACAACGGTAAGAATGAAGATAGACAGGCTGTTGAGGCTCGGATGGACATATCTTATGCCACTCTCAGTAGTTAATTTATTAATTACATTTGTGTTATTCATATAAGATGATGCGATGGGAAACCCGGTCTTGCAAAGTTGCGAAGGAGTCGCTCAAGCCTCCGTTCACGCTAGAATTTCCTGAGCACAAGGAGGAGCTCACCGACAACTACAGGGGGGTGCACAAGCTGGACATGACAACCTGCATAAACTGCGAGGCATGCGCAAGGATATGCCCCAACCAGACAATAACAATGGTGGAGGGCGACGCCGAAACCGCGTTCAAGCCAAGCGGCACAAAGCTCTTTCCGGAAATAAACCTTGAGAGATGCCTGTTCTGCGCGCTCTGCGAGGAGGTGTGCCCTACGGATTGCCTTGTGCTCACGAAGGACACAGACATGGAGAGGTTCGACAGGAGCGATTTCATAAAGAGGCCTGAGGATTTAGAGTAATTTTGTGGTCCAATGATCGATCTGGCTTTGTTTCTCATAGTTTCTGTAATAGCCCTGGCGTTCTCCGTTCTCGTTTTTGTCTTCAAGGACATTCTTCATGCAGCGATTGCCCTTTCCGGAGTCTTCCTGATGAATTCCCTGTTCTTCATAGTGCTCAGCCAACCCCTGCTCGCGGTAGTACAGCTCTTCATAATGGTCGGCGGCATAACCACATTCCTGTTCGTTGGCGTTGCGGCCGCCCCATATTCGAGATTTCAAGTACACCAAGCTCCTGGCTCTGTGCATATTATGGATAATAACCGCGCTGGTCATGATTGTGCCGCTTGCAGAAGTCAGCAGCGTCAACGGGCGGCGAATCGAATGTCTTTGGAGCAGGTGCGATATCTGAGTCGCTCGGCTCAAGCGCAGGGATATACTACCTTATGCTTCTCGTCATGTTCGGGGTTTCACTCGGAGCGATACTCTTGCTAAAGAAAGCGGGTGCAGACAAATGATAATGCCTATCGAATATTTCATTGCAATCAGCTTCGCGCTCTTCTCCATAGGCATGGTGGGCGTAGCTGTGACCAGGCACTTCTTAGTAATGATACTCTCGATAGAGATAGCGTTGGTCGCATCAACGTTGCTGGCAACCGCGTTCTACTTCACAACTGCTGATGGAAACATAATGCTGCTTCTGTTCGCGATATGGACTATAGCAGCAACAGAGGCGATAGCGCTGGTGTCATTTTACAGATATCTGGGCAGGTACGAAACGAGCCTTGACGTCACAAGGCTCTCGAAAGCTGAGGGATTGATGATGCTGCGCAATAATTAGTGATCGTGCCGCTTGTCGCGGCAGCTTTCCTTTCAATACTGTTAGGAGCAGCGCCGAAGGCTGTCAAATACGTCTCACTTGCGGCAAGCGTAATCTCCCTGCTTGATAGCACTACTACCTGTTCATCGTCACCGGGCCGCAATCCAGAGCTACCATGGTTCTCGATCATCGGACCTCTCATTCAACATATCTACATCTACGATGCCGTTGAACATGCTCATGCTCCTGATAGTCTCGATAATAACCCCGTTGATATTCCTCTATTCGATGGGCTTCATGCAGGTGCCGAGCGAACAGCCAAGATTCTACTTCGAGATGTGCGCTTTCGCGGCATGCGATGATGCTCTTTGCGATATCATCAAGCTTCATAACCATGTTCATAGGATGGGAGATGCTCGGCATCATGAGCTATCTTCTCATAGGCTTCTGGTATAACAAGGAAAGCCCGCCTACGGCCGCGAGAAAGGCGATAACAACAATGCTGATAGGCGACGTGCTAATGCTGATAGGCATAATCATAATAGGCGCATCCTATGGCACATTCGAGTTCTCTTCCATACTCGCGCTTCCGAATTCTCCTGCGCTCGACATTGCGCTCATACTTATACTCATCGCTGCGCTTACAAAATCCGCGCAGTTTCCATTCCACGAATGGCTCTCCGATGCGATGGAAGGACCGACGCCAGTATCGGCCTTCCTGCATTCGTCCACGATGGTCAAGGCTGGCGTGTTTCTCATAGCGGTGCTGCTGCCCCTGTACGCGCAGGCCGGGCTTCTTAACGTTATCCTTGTATTCGGAGTCATAAGCGCGCTTGTCGGCGTGTCAAATGCTCTTACGGAGCACCACATAAAGAAGGTGCTTGCATATTCCACGATAGAGGATCTTGGCCTCATGTTCATCGCGCTCGGATTCAACGCATTCTACGCAGCTATGATATTCTTCTTCGTGCAGACATTCTACAAGGCGCTCCTATTCATGAGCGCCGGCTCGGTAATGAGGGCGAACGAGGAGCGCGAGGACATCACTACAATATATGGCGCGTCTGTCAACAAGTCAATATTCTACACCATGCTCATCGGGGTCGTATCCATAGCCGGGATATTCCCGCTCAGCGGTTTCTTTGGCAAGGGAGTAGTCGACGCTGCAGTCTCCCAAAACATCATCATGTACATCGCAATATTGTTGATAGAGATAGGCACCTCCGTGTACATATTCAGGTGGCTTTTCATAACATCAAGAAGATCATACGAGCACGAGGGCTCCGCGATCATAGACTACAACTCAGTGCCGAAGCCCATGATACTCGCAGCGTATATACTTGCTGTATTCACTGTTGTAGCTTCTGTTGCCTACTTCTACCTTCCAAATTATCTAGCTTCCGGCACTGCCTCATTCAGCCAGATAACCATACTGACTGCAGTTGCAGTCAACGTGATGGCGATAATCGGCTTTCTGGTTGCATACAGGATATACAGGCAGGGCCACAGGCTCCACATACTCTCGACAAACAAGAGCATGTACTCCGCGCTTCATAACAGCGACGCGGTCAACAAGGCATACATGTATATAGTAAAAGCATTCACTGTGGCTGCCGGTGTGACAGGCAACGGCGACTTTGACCTGGACAGGACCACGTACGGCGGGGCAAACATTGTCATGGGCGTAAGCAACAGGCTCAAAAGGATAGAGAACGGCCAGCTCAACCTTTACGTGCTCGGCTTTGTCATCGGCCTGATAATTTTGATACTTGCATTTGTTGTGTGATTTTGATGCTGCCATTAATTGGAATGATGCTGCTCGTTCTGCTAGTCGGCACTGCGGCCACGATCATACTCAAGGAGAAGTACAGCAGGCTTGTCGCGTGCATCTTCTCCGGGATAGTCATACTGCTCGCTTTTACGATACTTGCGTATTCGATAAGTGCGGGGAGCGTGAACATAGCAGAGAGCTATAGCTACTACATCCAGCAGCTCAACGTCGGCTTCAACCTCCAGCTGAGCGCCATATCGCTGGCCCTGGTACTGATGGCATCTGTGGTCGCATTTGTCACGATATTATCGGGGAACATCGAGCGCGAGAAGGAGAAGGTAGCAAATTCGCTCACGCTTCTCTTCGAATTTGCAGCTATAGGCCTGTTTGCATCTGGCAACCTGATAATATTCTTTGTGTTCTGGGACATAGGAGTGATAGCGCTGTTCTTCATGCTCTACCTGCTCGGTTCTACCAACAGGAAACGCGCAGCCACAAAATTCATAATGTACGAGCTGCTTGCAAGCATGCTGCTGCTGTTTGCGATAATGACAATATACTTCTACACGCCTCTGCATTCCTTTGACATAAACTACATCATCGCAAACGCATCGATCGTTCCTCTCAACCTGCAGATTCTCATATTCGCATTCCTGTTCGTGGCATTCCTGATAAACATGCCGGTGTTTCCTGTGCACCTGTGGCTTCCAGATGCGCATACAGAGGCGTCGACGCAGGGCTCCATGCTCCTATCAGGCATACTCACCAAGTTCGGCGGCTACGGGATGATACTTGCGTTCCTGATGATGCCTGTTGCGCTGCAATATTCCAAGGAGATCGTGATACTTGCCGGGTTCTCAGCCTTCTATGCGGCTTTCGTCCTCATGACGCAGCACGACATAAAGAGGATAATAGCATACACGACGATAGTTGAGATGAGCATCATACTTGTCGGCATATCAGCATTCAACCTCATAGGCACGGCCGGAGCCACGTTCGCGATGATGGCGCACGGCTTTGCCATAGCAATGCTCTTCCTTGTTGCCGGCTCTATAGGATACATGCACAGCGACAGGAACATAAGCTCATTGCGGGGAGTTATAAAGGGCTCGCTCTCCACGGGGTACACATTCCTTGCAGGCATTTTCGTGATAACAGGAGTTCCGCTGACCGCGGCATTCATCGGCGATATACTGATATTCATAGGCGCGATTACCACCTTCTCGATCCTTGGCGCTGTGCCCCTGCTCGCTCTTGCGCTGATGGGTGCGTTCATGTATTACGTGATCAACAAGTCTGTTATATCTACGAAAGAGATATCGCCCAGCGTCGAATACATAGGGATGTCGCAGAAGATCGGCTACTCCATACTGCTGTTCTTCATATTCCTGTTCGGCCTGCTCCCGTTCATAATATTAAACCTGTTTAACCTGGTTAGCATATGATTGCACTTTGGTGTAATTGATGGATCCATCTGTAGGCTATTATTCTGTCAGCTATGTGATAGTGGCAGCTATAGCCCTGTTCATGCTGTCCGGCGTGCTTTCCGCATTGCACAGGAACAAGAAAGCGCAGTTCATAGCTAGCACTATATTATTGCTCATCATAGCTGCGGCGAGCGCATACGCCCTGTCTACTGGCGAGCTGTCCTTCGTGCTCGATATATTCCTGATCTATCCGTTCTCAACGCTGTTCCTTGCGCTGTTCTCTGTCACATTGATAATGATCAACATGCTCGCGTTTCAGTATTCAGGAGACTATCCCGCATTCTCGCTGCTCCTTGCCTTCGCTGCGCTCGGCATGTTTGTCATCGCAACGGCGAGCTCGCTCATAATGATACTGCTCGGGTTAGAGCTGATCGCGCTGCCCACTGCATTCATGATAATGATCAACGGCAAGAAATACGTGGAGGCTGCGGTCAAGCTCTTCATACTCTCCGCGATCTCCATAGCGGTGTTCGCTTTCGCCGTAGCTCTTGTCTTCCCCTACCTACCACAGCTTTCACTCACTACTCTGTATTACAGCAGCACGTACGACAGCTATCTCGTCCTGCTTGCAATGCTGCTCTTCATCGCCGCGCTCTCGTTCGATGCTACGCTATTTCCCTTTAACCTGTGGGCTCCAGACGTGTACACGGGCGCGCCAGGCTATGTCACCGCAATGTTGGCAGGCATAAACAAGAAGGTCGCATTCGTCGCACTGTTTGAAGTGCTTTTCATAGTGATGATACCCTATTCCAACGTGTTCTCGTCTGCATTCCAGGCGCTCGCGATACTTACGATGTTCTTTGGCAACCTACTTGCGCTCGTGCAGACCAACGTGAAGAGGCTTTTTGCATATTCTTCAATATCACAGGCCGGTTACATAGCACTTGGATTCGTCTCTGCTACGCCATACGGGATAGAGGCCGCAATATTCCAGATAGTCGCACACTCGTTTATGATAATAGGCGCATTCGCGATAGTACTTTGGCTCGAAGCAAAGAACATAAAAACGTTGCAGGACTACAGCGGCATGGGCGCGAGGAACGCCGTTATGGCGTTTTCGCTGACGATATTCATGCTCTCCATGATTGGGATACCGCCGCTTGCCGGATTCGTCGGCAAGCTGCTATTGTTCACGAGCGTCATAAATTCAGGATTCATCGTCCTTGCGATAATCGCGATAATAAACACGTTCATTTCAGTGTACTATTATGCAAAGGTGATCTTTGCGATGTATTCCGGAGGCGACAAGAAGTCTGCGCAGAAGCTGAGCGGCGCATGGTCAGTTACCGCGACCGTTGCCATATGCCTTGCGGTTGTGATACTGTTCGGCATATTCCCTCAGCTCCTGATAAACGCCGCATCGCTGGCAGGCTCTACCCTTTATCTGATACGCTAGTCAGTTGCTTATCTTCCTGAGCACGAACCTCTTCATCATAAGGCTCGGGCTGTCCATGTCGCCGTATTCGCCGAGAAATCGCTCGAAGCCTGTGAACCGCGCTGCCTTTATCGCAAACGCCAGGCTCCTGTCCCCAAGCCGTGAATAATATCCATGCAGGGCCCTGTGCAGTTTTAGGTCAAGTCCATACTGCCTCCTCCATTCCTTCTCATAAGCGGAAAGGCTTCTGCCTTTCTCTATGTTATTCA
The DNA here is from genome assembly GCA_963762345.1 of uncultured Microcaldota archaeon. Taxonomy (GTDB): domain Archaea; phylum Micrarchaeota; class Micrarchaeia; order Micrarchaeales; family Micrarchaeaceae; genus JAJZYD01. Next base: position 103,197 of record CAVXKI010000003.1, on the reverse strand, counting down.
TTATTGCCTTTGCGGCTATCTTTGCGCAGCCTGCACCGAATATTATCCCGCCTCCGGTTGTGGCCTTGACCTGCCCGGCAGCATCTCCAACAAGCACAACGTTGCCGATCACGGTCTTCTTCCTCTGCTGTATAGGTATAAGGCTCGCGTAACCTGCCACCTTCCTCGCTCCGCTTGTCATTTCCAATAGTTCTGTCTTCTTCAAGAATTCATTGAATGCGTTTGCGCTTGTGCGCTTCGAGTAGCTGCTTATCCCGACTCCTATCTCAAGCTTTGTCTGCGAATACGGCACCGTCCATCCAAAAAATCTATTAGAGATGCCGTTGGCGAAGAAGAGCTCCACCTTGTGCCTGTCATTTATTACTGCGTTCTCGTACTCTGCCTTGTAAGTGAGAACATATTCATCTATCTTCGGAAAGCCGAATGCGCTTGCAACGCTCGACACCGCACCATCAGCCCCGACTATTACGTTGTCGTTGTCGCTCGCCATCGCAACCAGCTCATCACGGCTCAGCCTCTTGTTGAATATTATCTCCGCGCCATTCTCCTTTGCATCCTTTGCGCAAATCTCCGCAAGCGCGCCCCTGTCCAATACATATGCTTTTGTGTCGCGCGTCTGGACAGCAAGAGCCTGCCCCCCTCCGTGCAGCACCGCACCATTCAGAGTATTGACAAGCGCTTCCCTATGGTCGATTCCTATCTTGGAAAGCCCATCCCTCGAGAATATGCCGGATGCCCTTGCCGCATTCTGCGATACAGAAGCCTTGGATTCATATACCGTTACCCCTGCCCCCGCTTTCCCGAGCTCGCTCGCAAGCGTGAGACCTATGACACCCGCTCCTATAACAAAGACCTTTTTCCCCAAATTTATGCACCGAACGTATGAAATGATATTGACGACAGACTATAAGGAATCTGTCCATAGTATTTATACCTTTCCATTTAAATATCATATACAACTGGTGATTTGACGGCATCAAAAAAGCCCGCTAAAGGCAACAAGATACCTATTCCTGTGATAAAGATACAGAACATAGTAGTTAGCGCAGACCTTCACGCCGTCATAGATCTGTACTCGCTTTCAAAGGAGGTCAAGGCAGTGGACTACGAACCGGAGCAGTTCCCTGGCGCGATATTCAAGATTGCTGAGCCAAAGGCAGTCATAATACTGTTCAAGAACGGCAAGATGATCTGCACAGGCACGAACACAGAGGCGAACATAAGGCGCGTTCTCGAGTACGCCTCAAAGGTCATCTCGAAATACGTGATAGAGGTAAACCCAACGACCACAACAGCAAAGAAGGCACCTGCAAAGGCCTAGCTACATTTTCTTTACCCTCTCCAGCTCCTTGTCGAATTCCTTGAAGAATCTGTCCCAGGAATAGTGCTCAATAACCCTCTTCCTGCCGAGCTTTCCCATGCTGCTGGCTATGGATGGATGCTCGGCCACAAACAGCATCTTTTTAGCCATCTCCTCAGCGCTGTTCACAAGGTACCCCGTCCTTCCATTCAATACAGTGTCCTTTGGCCCTCCCTCATTTACTGATATCACCGGCTTTTCCGCCGACATCGCCTCAAGAGGCACAAGTCCGTAGTCCTCGTTCATTGCCGTGAACAGCACCGCCGTTGCTCCAGAGTACATGCTCACAAAGCTTCTCTCCGGCACATTCGGCTTGATTATCACATCGCCAACCCTCTTTGCCTCCTCCACAACCTCCTTGTAATAATCGTGGTAGAATTTATCCTGCGATACCGCTCCTGTAATGTAGAGCTTGTAGCCCTTTTTCTTCTTCTTGAACATTTCGAATGCCTTTATCGCGTAAAGCTGGCGCTTGTTCGGCGATATTCTCGACGGATAGTAGAAATATTTGTCATCGCCGTTGTTTTTGTAGAGCTTGTATTCTATGCCGCCTCCGAGCACCTTCGTGTCCTTCCTGTCGAAATACTCCACGACTCTTGAACGCGTGTTGCTGCTGTTCGCCACTATCGACTCTATCTCCTTCACCACGTTCCTGTCTATAGTCCTGACCGCCTTGGCGCCGAGTATGTAAATTGGCTTCTGATGGGGCTTCTTCAACGATAACCTGAACTGGTAAAGGTCCCACACATCTCTTAGCGGAGTATGGCAGTACCAGAGAACCCTCTCGTTTCCATGTCTCACCCAGTGGCTCGGGGCCTGGTGCGGGTTAAGAACATCATAGTCGTCCTTTATTTTCAGATTGTAGAACGCGGTTCCGTAGTTCAGTCCCTGAGATATCCTGCCGTATGGCATGAGCTTGAATATCCTGCTAGTAGGTACGACCTCTATATCGAGGTCCTTGTACTCAGGAAATGTCTCATTTTTCTTATACTCTGCGGTATAGATCTTTGCGTCGTAATGGCGCGCCACGTTAAGCAGCACCTTCTCTAGCCCTCCCCTCAGGGTAAGATACGCCGTTGTTATGACTAGCTTCAATGAAACACCAGAATACTCTAAATACTGTTACTAACGTTATTAATAAATATCTACAAATTCAATAAAAGTATCTTGTCTATTTGTAATGTTGGAAGATATACATGGATTTAGGAGAAGGACTAAGGAAGGCTCTAGCAAAGCTCACCAGGTCGACAATAATCGATGCAAAGACGATAAAGGAGTTCAACAAGGATCTGCAAAAGACACTGATAAGCGCAGACGTTGAGGTACAGCTAGTCCTGCAATTCACAAAAGACATAGAAGAGAAAGCGCTCAAGAGCAAGCCACCGGCAGGGCTAGCGCCTACGGACTATATCACAAACATAGTCTATGACGAGCTTGTGCAACTGATGGGCGCCACATACACTCCTGCAATAAAGAAGCAAAGGATTCTGCTGATGGGCCTTTATGGCTCAGGAAAAACGACAACTGCGGCAAAGCTAGCAAAGTTCTACCAGGACAGGGGCTTGGGCGCGGCGGTGATATGCTGCGATGTGTCAAGGCCTGCGGCATACGAGCAGCTCGAGACGCTCGCAAAGCAGGCAAATGTCGCATTCTTCGGCGTAAAAGGGGAAAAGAACGCAGCAAAGATAGCAAAGCAGGGCATTGAAAAGTTCAAGGACAAGCAGGTCGTTATATGCGACACGAGCGGCAGGAATGCGCTGGACAACCAGCTGATAGAGGAGCTGAAGGATGTTGATAGGGAGTTCGACCCGGATGAAAAGATACTAGTGATAAGCGCGGACATAGGCCAGGTGGCAGCCAAGCAGGCAAGGGAATTCGACAAGGCGGTGAAGATATCGGGAGTAATAGTCACGAAGATGGACGGATCAGGCAAGGGCGGAGGTGCGCTCAGCGCAACGAACGCGGCAAAGACGCGAGTCATGTTCATAGGAATCGGAGAAAAGCTCAACAGCATAGAGCCATACAATTCAGAGAAGTTCATTGGCGGGCTTCTGGGCATGCCAGACATAGCATCGCTTGTCGCAAACGTACAGGAGGCGATAAAGGAAGCGAACATAAAGCCCGAGGAGATGGAAGTCACCGAGCTCAATTTCGATACATTCTACACGCAGCTCAAGGCGATGGGCAAGATGGGCCCGCTCAAGAACGTATTCGGCATGATGGGCGCGGCCGACGTGCCAAAGGAGATGATGGAGCAGAGCGAGGACAAGCTGAACAAGTACAAGGTCATAATCGCGTCGATGACGAAGCAGGAGCGCCAGGACGAGAGCCTGCTCCACGATCCAAAGCGGGTGGCAAGGATAGCAAAGGGCAGCGGAACAACGGAAAGCGATGTGCACAGATTAATATCAGACTTCAACAAGATGAAGAAGATGTTCAACTCGCTGAAGAACGACAGGAATTTCAAGAAAAAGTTTGCAAAGTTTATGTGATGTCTGTAAGCTTTTTAATGTAAAAGACGAAGTGTTATCGATATGAAAAAAAATAAATCAAAGGCCATATTTTATCTGAAGTGGGCCGCGGTATTCGGCGTAATCGGATGGACAACTGCCTTCCTTGCAGTCGCGATTGCGGCGCTCGGCCAAATTCAACTTGCGATTTATACCGGCGCATTTAGCCTATTCGTTGGATGGGTGATAAGTGGATATTTTTGGCTCAGGTTCGGGATTTCTGAAGGGATGACACTTAAGGAGATAATACTGCACAGAAAGAAAAAATGATTCTTATGGTGCAAGACAAAGAGACTCTTGAGAAGAAAATCACGGAGCTTAAGGAAGAGTATGCTAAGACGAAGGACAACAAGAAAACCAACATACATGTCGGGCTCATCCGTGCAAAGATAGCGAAGGCAAAGCGCGACCTTGTTGTTGCGAGCAAGAAGATCCACGGCGAAGGGTTCTTCGTGAAGAAGATGGGGGACGCAACGGTTGCGCTTGTCGGGTTTCCCAGTTCGGGAAAATCCACGCTGATCAATGACATTGCGAACACGCACTCCAAGACCGCTGCGTATGCGTTTACGACTACAAAGATAATCCCAGGCACCATGATCTACAAGGACGCGCACATACAGGTGTTCGACATGCCCGGCCTTATCGAAGATGCTCATCTTGGTGTGGGAGGAGGGAGGATGGTCATATCCGCAGCAAAGTCAGCGGATCTCATAATTTTTGTTATCGACATAAACATACTCGAGCAGCTAGAGAAGCTGATGAAGGAGCTCAGCGCGCTAGAGATCAACATAAACAGGAAGAAACCCTACATACAGATATCGGAGCAGGACAGCGGCGGGATAAAGCTGGAGGTAAACAAGTCAGGACTTCCGGAAGAGGACATAAAGGAGATACTGATCGGCCTCGGAATACACAACGCCACAATTTCCATATGGGGCAAGGTAACCGACGACGAGTTCATATCGATAGTATCGGGCAGGGCCATATACATGAGGGCCATAGTGGTGCTAAACAAGATAGACACGTTACCGGACTATCAAAAGATAACGGACGAGCTGGCAAAGAGGCACAATATCGAGGTAATCCCGATAAGCGCCACGCGCAAGACGAACATAGATCGGCTGGAGGAAAGGATTTATGACAATCTGGGGATAATCACTGTATATCTAAAGCCGAGGATGGGAGAAGACAGGCTGAAGCCCATGATACTCGGAAAGGGCGCAACTGTCGAGGACGCGGCAAAGAAATTCCACACAGAAATAGTCGATGAGCTCGACTGCGCCATAATAAGCGGCCCGAGCGCAAAATTCACAGGACAGAAGGTAGGGATAGCGCATGTGCTCCAAGGCGGCGACACGATAACGTTCATAAGAAATAAATAGCCTAATTGTCAAGTATTAGTGCGACTGGCTGATAGAATGGGCATAAAATACTGGGAATTCGAGGATGCGCCGCTCAAGGAGAAGCTCAAGAGCCTAAACGTCAAGGACATAGCGAAGATATTCTACGATAACGACACGGAAGCATATAGGTTCTCAATCCTACTGCTCGAAGTGAAGAAGAAGGGATCACTGAGGCTCAAGGATGTCCCGCAGACCCTGCCAATAGCCACGGCAAAAAGATACCTCGACTTCGCAGTGCAGATCGGCATGCTGAAGCACGAGAACAATGCCTATGTATTGACCGACAGGTTCTCGAAGCCATTCAGGAACATAGCCATCTACATAAAGACATGGATGGACACGCAGCAGGACGAGGACCTCAGCGTGCAGTTCATAAACGCAAAGACGGACAAGCAGGTAAAGCGCGGCGGCAAGACCCCTAAGGAGTCCTCCTCCGAGAAGGAAACAGGCTCAAACGAAAACCAAGGTTAGCGTGAACAATGTAATCGTAATAGCAGTCATAGCGATCGTCATAGTAGTCGTAATCACAGGCACGTATATCTCCTCTATAGGAAAGTCGGCTCCGTCTGCGACAACAACCTCTCCTTATACTGCCCCTACAACCACTGTACTTACAACAACGTCTGCAATACAGATTCCTATCACCAATACTACAGTTGGAAGTTCAACTTCTACAATAAAGCAAAGCAGCAACGAGACCGTAATCTTCAATGTGGTGGAGACAGAGTATTCGATAACTCCGTCGACATTCAATGCCATTGCAGGGCAGGAAATAATATTCAACGTGTCAAACGTTGGTCAGCAATGGCACGACTTTGGGATATGGGGCTTAGGTTCTGGGTACGGCACCCCGGAGCTGAATCCAGGCGGAGGAAGAGGACAGTTCCAATTCACGTCATCGTCGCCAGGTAACTATCAGATATACTCTAACGTGGACGGCGATCAAGCGCATGGGATGACGGCAACGCTGCACCTTAGCTGACTGGTTTTTTCTTCATGACAAATGCGCCGCCTTTCCAGTCCGCATATGTCCATATTATTGTGCCCAGCAATATCGCTATGACCCCGCCCCACAGATATGCCATGTTGCCGTAGGCGACGAAGTCTGCGTAAAGCCATACAACTATCCCTAGCAGGATCAGCGCTATTCCCAAGACTATTAGTTTACCTCCCATCGAACTCATCTTTACCATAAGATATCCCGCGATTATAAGAATTACTATTATTGCGACCGCGAACTCGGCAGTCTGTGTCCCAGATGCACCGCCATATGGAGAACTTCCATTCCCATAGCCGCCTGTTGAGGCGACCGAAGTACTCGCCGCTGTAGACTGGCCCGTTCCTGCCGTACTGGTAGTAGATTGCGAAGCAAGCGTCACATAGATTGTAGCGTTTGCTGTAGAAGGATCATCGCCAGTAGCAGTGAGGATTATCTGGTAGGAGCCAGCCGCTGCAGAGGGGGATGTCAGTATCGTCAGAGTCCCAGAAAATGGAGGATCTCCCATAGGATTGCTTGCGCTCGCGGTTATTTTATCCTGCGAAAGCGCACCATAGTTTGCGACAACGAGGTTTGTGCCCCATGTGTTGCCGCTTGCCAGGTTGACTGTATAGTTCACTGTGGCGCTACCGCCAATCGGTATGCTCACACTGCCTGGAGAAACAGAAATGCTGCTATTCCCGTAACCGTTTGCCGCGTATGCAGCGGGGGCTACAATGACCAGCGCAACAAGCAGTGCAAATATCCTTGTTAATCCAACTCCGTTTACCTAACCACCACACCCAAAGTGTTACCAGAATATTATCAGAAAAACTTTTAATAACTATCGGTAAAACAGCAATATTTTCCTTCAACCCAGAGCATTAACGCAATGCATAAATATCATAAAAATAAGCATTTGATTGTGATCAGGTGCCCGCAGAATTATGTGTCAAGTTAAAGGTAGGAAGTGAACGCGTGGTGACAGCGGAAAAGCTGTTCAGCCTGCCGGTCCCGTCCGATGCCGGCAAGCTCTTGGAGGCGCATTCTGTAGACAACGGCCCTTCCCGGGCCGAATTGGATAGGCTCAGAAGAAAACTTGGCCTGATGCCTCCTACCGATCATCAAATTATTTCCACACTCGTCGCGCATCCGGATGAGCTAGAGAAGGTCCTGGGGATGGGCACAGCATTATACCACACCAGCGTTCGCGGAAGGCGCATCTATACGCTAGACGGCGCAAGCGGACTCGTCACCGCCGGCGAGAATCCAGACCCAGAAAGGTCGGTTTACGTTCTCAACTCCGAATCGAACCCACACCTAGTCGTATACTCCAATATAACCCATCCATTTAACACGCGCTTTGTAATCTACGATGCGGGGCCTGAGATGGGGGGCTCGCTGCTTCTAGGTATTAGGAATACAACCGAAACGCCGGTGCGCAAATTACTTAGATAATTTGATGAATTCAGAAGGAGCGGGCCCGGCGGGATTTGAACCCGCGACCTTCAGATTAGAAGTCTGTCGCTCTATCCAAGCTGAGCTACGGGCCCTTGAAAGAATAGCGCTGATGTCATATTTAACCTTTATGAATCATGAACGCATGAACCCAAGCTTCACGTGTATGCCAAAGAACCTCTTCGTATTCATGGTGAGGAGCTCAGCGGTCTTGTGGTAATCCAGCCCTTTTACTTGTGCTATCATTCTCACTGAGGTCTCAACGTCCTTCGGAGTCGCGCCCACAACCGGGGAATCGCTCTCCGCCATAAGGTTGTCTATCGCGATGTCCTTTATCACACCCCTCCTCTTCGTTGACTCTATCGGGGGTATCGATATCATATAGCCCAGTCGCTCGGCTTCCTTCGCCTGCTGCACGTTGCCCTCGAAGAAGTGAAGATGGACCTTCACCATGTTCCTCTCCTTTAGCATCATCAGCACGTCCTCTATGGAGTTCCTTGAATGCACACTGACCGGCAGCTCAAATCTTTTCGCAAGATCGAGCATATGCCCAAAAATTGTCCTCTGCTTTGCAACGAGCGCGAAGTCCCCCGCCTTTGTGTAATCCAGGCCTATCTCTCCTACAGCAACGACCTTCCGCTTGTTCTGTTCCAGCATCGAGCTTATCGATGCAACTTGCTCCTCAACATCATCCTCTTCTATTTTCAGCGCGTTCTCCGGGTCTATCCCTATGGCGGCAAAGATGTTCTTGCCATCGCACAGCTGCAGCGCCTTCTTGCTTGTTTGGATATCAATCCCATCTGTTATTATCGTAAGCACACCGTGATGGATCGCCCCGTCTATCAGCGCCCTGTCCCCGATCAGGTCAAGGTGGCAGTGCGCATCCGCTAGCTCCACCTTCTGGATCTCCGCCTTGATCTTTTCAACGTCCTTAAGGACAGCCTTTACACTCATGCAAACACAAATGCAAGCAGAAACATTACGCTACTAATAAATACTAAATACACAAAAGATTATTATACTGGCGTTGAAAACTAGTTAACAAACTTCTACTGTAGGGGGTACTATGGCTAAGGACAAAACTAAGGACCTGTTAAACAAATCCATACTTGCGAACATAATCCTAGTGGTAGTCGTCGCTGTTCTTGCTTTCGTGATCCTCTATCAAGGAGTATTGCATCCCACAACACAGCAGAGCGCCACAACTACAGTAGCCAATCAGACACAGCAATCCGCCAGCACGCTAGCCGGAATAGACCAGCCATTAACACAGGCACAGATCTCGGTCATAAACAATGCGCCCCTGAGCTACTTTGAGTTTGCGGGGCAGAAGCTGCTGAACGGCACCCTGACCAATGAGGTTGTCGTAGCCAACAGCCCGCAGTACAATGCACTGATACTGAACGGTAAGCCCAGTGTTATATATGTAGGTGCGACATCGTGCATATACTGCGGCGAGAACAGGTGGGCAATGGCGCTAGCGCTTTCCAGATTTGGCAATTTCACAACGCTCTACCAGGGATACAGCGCAATCGGAGACGGTGATATACCTACCCTATACTGGAATGACTACAACTACACGACAAGCGAGGGCGTGGGTTTCGGCAACGCATATCACAGTAATCTCATAAACTTCATATCTGCAGACTACGAATCGCCAATAACCGGCGGCTTCCAGGTGCAGCCGATATCATACTTCATTCAGGAAAGCCCGAATGCCACATACACGACTGCGCTGTCGTTCATGAATTCTACAAACTTGTTCCAGGGAACGCCGTTCACGCTCTGGGGAACCTCGCTCGACACCGGTGCAGACGCAGTTGTATTCGGCAACACAACGCCAACAAGCGCAGCATCGCTTCCATTGGCGCAGATGACACATTCACAAGTCATAACACAGTTCCAGAATTTCAATGACCAGTTTGCGTGGAGCGAATATGCGGGAGCAGACGTCTACATAGCAGAACTGTGCCCGGCCATAAGCAACACAGCAGCGGTATGCGCGCTTCCTGCGATAAAAGAAATAGGAGCTAGGATGGGCCTGAGCTCTTAAACAGCCTAAGTAATGGCCATGCAAGCTAACACGATGTACAAAAGTGCGTACAATACACTGCTAAGCATTTACAAAAGTCCAAAATACCTATTCCTCAACATAGCTGCATTCATTATCTACTACTATCTGTACACTTTCATAATAAGCCTGCAGCAATACGGGGCTGTGATAGTGCTCATCCCGCTCTATCTCCTCTATCTGCTGGTTCTCACATCATCGGTAACGCTCACCATAGGCATCTACTCGATAGGAAACACGCGGAACAACGAAGCGAAATACGAGGCAACTGGCGTGGGAACGCTCACAGCGCTGGTCGGAGCAGTGATAGGGGGATGCAACTGCGAGGCACCGGCGATTTTTGGCCTTGCAACAATCGGATTGCTCAGCACTACAGGCACAATAGCGCTCATCAACTTCATTTCCGCTAATCAGATACCACTCTACTGGGCACTGATAGTTATAAATCTCTTTGTGGCGATATACTATCTGAATAAACTATCCCAACCTTCCTGCAAGATAAGAGGCAAGCGACCATAAGGCCTCGCAGAAGGGTTTCGCATATGGGTTTATTGATGGCGACCCGGAAAAAAGTTAGAAAAACCCATGCAACTAAGACGGCCAACAAGAAAAAACTAAAAAAGCACATAAGAGCAGTAAAAATACAGCAGAAAAAGCAGATAAGCCGCGGTAACGATAAAGAGAGTTATAGAAACATGCCTATTCCTCAGGAAAGCTCGCCTATGACCTATGAAGAGATCGTGGTCAAGAACATCGTGGCCAACAGCAAGGGCAGCAATGTTCCAGATGAGGCGATTCTTACGACATCCACGCTGTCCAGCCTTAGCGCCGGAATGAAAGAGCTGAGCTACAGGCACGGGATCTCAGTGGGAAGGGCGCTATACAAGGTAAAGAGCGAGACAAAGAGCTACATGTTCGCATACGAGTCTGTATCCGACTTGGTTGAATTCTTCCAGGCGGCGGGGCACAGGCATGTCACATACCAGGCATTTCCCGATAGCATAATGATAAAGATACACGACATGCACGGCGCGCAGGTCGGCACCCCTATCCACGCATTTGAAGCCGGCATAATATCGGGTTTCCTGAGTTCCGCAGAGCGCAGGTATGTCAATGTAAATGAAAGCACATGCGTCAATGACGCTGGCAGTTATTGCAAGTTCTCGATTCACTACGGCCAGGGCGAGCCATCATATCAGGGAGGAAGCACAGACTCCCTGAACAAGCTCGCGGACCACATAGCGGAATCTGCAACAGGATCGAAGAAGGGCGATCCAAGATGCATCAAGTCGAGCTACTACATGCTTGAATCAACGCTGCTTTATGACAAGACATACATCGAATCGATAAAGAGCATAGCGGGGTACATGGGCAAGAGCGTCGGGGACAAGCTCTCCTTAAACGGAAGGGCGAAGGCTTCGACAATACAAAGGGCGATAAGGCTTCTGAACTTCGGAAGCCCGACGATTCTCGCATCAAAGCCACTCCACATGAGGCTCTATTTCGACAGGGCGAATTCGAGAAGGGGCCTCGTTGACGTATCCCTCGCTTTCATAAACGGGCTGCTTTCAAACAACCTCCACAAGATGCGGTTGCGGTGGAACACAGCACAAACGGCTCATACGTGGTCGACATAAAGGAGCAAAGCTAATTATTAAAAGGCTGATTGCTTAATTAAGAAACGAATAATTCGGGTTTAATCATGGCACTTGAATTCATCGACAAGATAGCGCCATATGTGCCTGCCATAAAACCTCCTGCGAATCCGCTTTCGCTAAGGGAAAAGATGGTATGGACAGCTGGCGTCCTTGTCATATACTTCATGCTCTACAGCACGGTAGCGATAGGCGTCTCGCAGCAGGCGATCTAGCAGCCAGTAGTGCAGCTCATCAGCATAGTATTTGCCGGAAAGATAGGAAGCCTCATTACCGTAGGTATAGGGCCAATAGTCCTGGCAAGCATAATACTGCAACTGGCTTCAGGCTCCGGCCTTTTCAAGTTCGACATGCAAGACCCTGTGCAGAAGTCGAGATACCAGACAATACAGAAGCTGGCAGCAATGAGCATAGCAATAGTAGAGGCCGTTGTATACGTAGCTAACTGGTTTCGTCCCATTGTCGAAGCCATCGCTATTCGGCATAGTCGTCCTCCAGCTGGCGATAGGCGCAATAACGATAATATTCCTTGACGAGATAATGACAAAGTACGGAATAATGTCAGGAATAAACATATTCATCGCATCAGGAGTCTCATACTCGATAGTAGCCGGAACATTCCAGATTCTCATACCAGGGGCAATCAACGCGCTTCAACGCAGGAGGCGCATCTGCGCTTCCAAACGCGCTTCTGGTCTTCGGCCCGCTGCTCTTTGCAGTGGTGGTATTCCTGGTCAGCATCTACGCATATGAGACAAAGGTCGAGCTCCCGCTTGCTTTCGAGCAACTGAGAGGAATAGGCGGGCGTCTTCCAATACCGTTTCTTTATGTGAGCGTGCTGCCCGTGATATTGGCGTCCTCGCTCGAGCTCAGCCTGACAGTATGGTTCAGATTCCTTGCCGGCGTGACCGGCAGCTTCGCTAGCTTGGCAAAGTTTTTCGCGCTTTATCAATCTACCGGGACTGGAACGCCATCGCTAACCGGCGGTCTTATCTACTTGATATCACCTACGTTTCCAAACCCGTACCCTGCGCCATATGGGATAGGCGGCTACGGCGCATACTTCAACTATCTGGCAACGGCGGTGTCGCAGCTGTATCTTCCAGGTGGCGGCATACTCCTTGTCCCGGAATGGATCCACATGATAATCTACACGGTAGTTCTCATAATACTCTGCGTGGTTTTCGGCAGATTCTGGATAGAGATGACTGGGCAGAATCCAAAAACGATGTCAGAGCAGCTCGGAGACATGGGCTGGCAGATCCCGGGTTTCAGGAGAGACCCAAGAATCATAGAAAACGTTCTCAACAAGTACATTCCAACGGTTACAATACTGGGAAGCATATTCGTCGGACTCCTCGCCGCGCTCGCAACGCTTACAGGCGCAATCGGTTCAGGTATGGGCATACTCCTAACCGTAGGTATCATCTATATGCTGTACCAGCAGCTGGAGCAAGAGAGGATATTCGATACATATCCTATACTGAACAAGATAGTGAAATAAGTTTTCATTCTGTTAGAAGGTCTTGAAATTTACCTGATGTTCCGGTATCCCTATTGATATACCATACCTTCTAGCCTCATCAAATCCCTTCTGGTCATCCCTCTTTATCTTGAATGTCTTGTTCTTGAATATTATGTAATGGAATTTGTCGTTTTTGAAGTCGGCATACCAGTTTGATGAATGCGCATCTGATAGCGCTCTGCTTATTGCTTTGGCCGTACTATCTGCATCTTTTTCCGGAATCATCACCGTATGCAGAGTCCACTTCTTTAGCCAAGGCGTATGAAACTCTTCCGTAACCCGCTCTGTCACTGTCTTCTTTATCTTCAGGCGCTTTAGTATGCTAGTGTCGTCTAGACTCTCTTCTATTACCACGCCTTCAAAGTCCATAAGACCGCCTAATGGCTAATCAGAGCTCTCCTACCCTTCTCTTCTGGGCTCTTTTCAGTCTTTTCCTGCGCTTTTTCTTCCACTTCCAGCGCATTCTGCCCTTCTTTTTCCACTTCCTAGGTATGCTTCCCAAAGTATCACTCAAATAATGCCTGCTAAAACAAGCTATACTATTTATTCCGTTACAAATAAATACTCTAGTGTAAAGAACTCTAATGTGCTTTTATGGCGGCCCTAAAGGGAATAATAGCGTTTATAGTAATCATAGTGATCGTTGTTATCCTGTGGTACTTTACTACGGGGTTTAGGTTACCCGGAAGTCCGCTTTCATCCACTTCCTCGGTCTCATCACAAGGTAGCAGCTCGACGACTACGATAAGCAACGGCACAGACACAACCACGATACTATACAACGAGAATTGCACGGAGTTCAGCATATTTACGCAGCAGGACAATGCCACGGTTACGGCCGGATGCCACTGGACAGGCGGATATCTCGGCTTCTGGGTAGGAAGCGGCAACGCAGGCAGCGAGCACATCAAGATAGTGGGCGCAGACGGCAGGACATATGTGAACCAGACCTCCAACTATCAATGCGTTACATTCTTCGAGAACTTCTCAGCACCTGCGCAGGAGTATCTTGTCAACCTGACAAGCGGACCCGGCACTCTTAACACCAGTTCCACATGCACAGACACGATCGGAATATTGAACACGACGACTACGCCACCGCAAAAAGTGACATATGATGACTTCGTGTACAACGGCAACTTTTCAAGCGGCGCATATACGGGTTGGAACGTGACTGGGAAAGGATTCGGCGCCGCACCGATCAACTTGACAAAGGCCAACGTTTATATGGCAAATTCGCCGAACTGCTACATCAATTCTCCGTGGAGCAATTACGTGGGCACGTTCTTTGCGACCACGTTCAACTGCGGCACAAGCGTAGCTCCTGGCAATCTCACATCAAGCCCGTTCTATGCTGGCAAGTCATTCCTGAACTTCAAGATAATAAGCACACAGGACAACTTCCTCTACGTGGAGATACTGTACAACGGCACTCCGTACATAATAGCGCACTATAACACATACAACATAACCGCATACGGGGCCAATGCACCATCCACTTTCAGGAATGCGAGCATACCGCTTGTAACCGTGGCCAACAAGCCGATACAAATAAGAGTATTTGCAGACACGCTAAAAAGCAATAACTACATAGCGGTCGGGGACTTTGTCCTCTCAAACAGGCCGAACCAGGACAAGGGCATAATAAGCCAGCCCTATCAGTTCACGACCTGATCACTTCTTTTCCTCTTTCTTCTCATCCTTTTTCACGAGAAACTTCTTGCCGAGCTCAGCCCTGTTCTGCAGCTGCTGCTGTATCTTCGCGATGTCCTCAGGCTTCATTATCTTCTCGAGTATGAACTTTGAGTAGTCCATGGAGATCTGCGACAGGTCCATGACTATCGACTGAAGCTCATTGGTCTTGAAGCGGATTTCGTGCTCCGGCCTCAATATTTCCACTCCTGCCGGCGCATACTTGAATGCGATGCTCACCAAAGGGGCGAAGCTTCTGAACAACACTGTCACTATCCCGCTTGTCGTATAGATTCCATCCCTCTCCAGCGGCTCCTCTATGCTGCCGTAGACATAGGCAACTCCGGGTTCCTTGAGCAGCTGCTCGTTTATCAGGTTTACCATGAGAGGCTGCAGCTTCTCCTTGTCCCTGTCCTGCATGTCAAAGTAGAACTTCACAAGTATGCCTCCCTTCGCTATCGTGTCTTCTGTCATTTTTTCAACGTCTGTTTTTGCCATGGTTACACCCTTCCTGTCTTAACAAGCACCAACGCCTCGTCTATTCCGAGGCTCTTCTCGCTTCCATCAACGAGATCCCTCACCTTCACCTTGTTTTCCTTTTGCTCTGCATCTCCTATTATTATGGCGTACCTGAACTTGAGCGAATTCGCATATGACATCTGGTTTGATATGTTCCTTGTGGCCACGTTCAAATCAACGGCTATGCCCTGCGCTCTGAAAAGCTCCGCAACCCTCAACGCATATATGTAATTGCCGTCGTTTATCGTTGCCACGTAGACCGTCGCATAGCTCTGCCTAACAGAAGACTCGAAGCCTAGCAGGTCCAGCAGCCTGTCTATGCCAAGCGAGGAGCCGACAGCCGGAAGCTGCTTGTTGCTGAGTACGCCGACAAGATTGTTGTACCTGCCGCCGCTGCCTATCGAGCTTTTCACCGTGGGATCGCCGGACCAATACTCGAAAACCATGTCCGTGTAATAGTCTATGCCCCTGACCAGCGCGAAATTCACGTTCACTACGCCCTTCAGCTTATACGTGTCAAGGATTGCCAGCGTCTCCCGCATCTCCTGCACAGATGCCTTGCTCTTTACAAGCGTCTTCTCAAGATAGGAGAGCTTATCCTCATTGCTTCCATTCAGGTTTATCAGTGCATCTACCTTGCTTACTATGTCCCTGGAAATGCCGAGCTTGAGCAGCGAGTCCACAACGCCATCGCGCCCTACTTTGTCGAGCTTGTCTATGGCCCTCATGACAGAAATTGACATCTCCTTTGCAATGCCCATCGATTCGAAGAGTTCGTCTGCGAACTTCCTGTTGTTTATCTGGACTGTGTAATCTACTCCGAGGGCCTCAAGCGCCCTCGCACCGACTGCAATCACCTCTGCATCTGCTGCAGTAGTCCTTCCTCCAACTATGTCTACATCCGCCTGAGTAAATTCACGGTAGCGCAGTCTCTGTGGCTCCTCGCGCCTCCACACTTTTCCTATCGCATACCTCTTGAAAGGCATGGGCAGGCTCTGATGCATTGCCATGTACCTGGCAAGCGATACAGTAAGATCATATCTCAGCGCGATGTCCTCGTATTTCATCTCGTAGATGAGCTTTGCCTCTTCGCCAATCGCGCCCTTTGCATTTAGTATCTTGAGGGACTCAAATGCAGGCGTATCTATTGTCAGGAAGCCGAACCTCTGGAATACCTCCTCTATTTTCTTCAGAACTTCGTTTCTGAACAATGCCTCATTAGGCATCAAGTCGCGTACGCCTCTAGGAAATGGTATATCTGCCATTCTACCAGTCTTTAATGATTATAAAACCCATTTAATATATTTTAGTCAGATATCCTTATAAATCAGGAGTCATCACAGGTCCAAGACCCAGTAGCCCCTCCTTGGATATTCCGGGTTGAGGTATCCAAGAAAACGGTAGCCAAACTTCTTATACAGCAGAACCATCCTGCTATCCCTATCTGTCCTGCCTGCAAGGTAGTCAAAACCCATAGCCCTAAACCTTTCAATCCTCTCCTCTAGCATTGTGGAACCTATCCCAAGATTTTCAAACTCAGGCTCTACGGCCAGCTCCTTGCCGTATGCGGTCTTGTCTAACGGT
Source organism: uncultured Microcaldota archaeon (assembly GCA_963762345.1). Classification (GTDB taxonomy): domain Archaea; phylum Micrarchaeota; class Micrarchaeia; order Micrarchaeales; family Micrarchaeaceae; genus JAJZYD01. The sequence goes on along the minus strand of CAVXKI010000003.1, from coordinate 86,444 downwards.
AAAACTGGCTTCAGTTCGGGCGTAATCTCCTCGCTTGCGCTAAAACCCATGCTAAAACCTATGACCCGCCTGATTTTTTCCGTTCCGTTCATAACGCTCAGCAACGCAACCCTATAGTCGAGGTTCCTCTGCTTCAAATAAGTCGCCAGCTCCTCCTTCACCTGCGGTTCCGTCCAAGTTTCGTTCCATGGAGGCGCAGCGAAGACCCTCACATAGCACCTTAAAACACCTTCAAGGTCCCTCTTTTCATCATACCTCTTTATAGTTACGACGCCACGCACTTGACTAGCCCAGCCTCCTTGTATTTGTGTTCCAATTTATCACCACTAATCGTAAAAGTTATTTCTATTTACTAGTTTTCTTACGGCCTGGCCAGCTTCTGTAATTGTTATGCTCCTGTCATTCTTGCCGCTGCAGAAGTCTATCAAATTTAGGCTCTTCAGCACCTTTGCATTCAGTTTCAAGGTGGATAACGGAATCCTTTCCTTGATTCCTATGAATCTTAGCAACGAGCTTATGCTGCAACCTTGTTTTGAAAAGGCATATTCGAGAATTAGGAGCTGATTTCTATTCAAGGCCCTGAGCAAAAGCGCCCCCATCGGAGCTACAGTCCCAACACTAAGTGTGATCTTCTTGATCTCTAGTTCACGTTTGCCTTGTGTTGGAAGGACATCACTCTCATCTTGCTATGTTAGTGCACGTTCAGATATATAAAATAACTAGTCAGGTGTATATGCCCAGGCTCACAGGTTCTTGTCTATCCACTTCTTCAGCGCCTCCTTTGGGACTGCCCCGACCTGCATCGCCTTGACCTTCCCGTCTTTCATCAGAAGAGTTGTAGGTATGCTCATTATGTTGTACTTCTGCGCGATGTTCTGGTTCTCGTCGGCGTCTACCTTCACAAACTTGATCTTCCCGCTGTAGTCCTTCGACACCTCCTCTACGATAGGGCTGTACATCCTGCACGGTCCGCACCACGTGGCCCAAATGTCTACAACCACAGGCGTCTTGGACTTAAGTACCTCAGCATCAAAGTTCGACTCATTTACATCGCTAACACTCATGGATACACCTTTGCAAATAGCTTATGATGGCGCAAGTATAAAAAGATGCGCCTGCAAAAAGTTACTATGTCACTCCTTAGCGAATTCCGCGCATTTATAACAAAGGGAAACGTCGTTGACCTTGCAGTTGCTGTTGTGTTCGGCGTGGCGTTCAACACCGTGATAACTGCGTTCATAAACGACATAATAAGCCCATTGATCGGCATAGCAGGGAGCACGAACTTCAATGCGATTGTATACACGGTGCACGGCAGCACCTTCTACATTGGCACCTTTATCAGCGCAGTGATAAGCTTCCTGACCATAGCCGTCGTTATATTCTTCCTACTTGTAAGGCCGGTCTCAAAATACGAGGAAAAGCAAAAGGCAAAGATGCAGGCCACACCTACTACAAAGATCTGTCCGGAATGCCTATCAACGATACCGCTAAACGCAAAGCGCTGCATGTACTGCACTTCAAAGCTTGGCTAAGCTACTATGTCATCGATCCGGATGCAGAACTGCACGAACCGCTGCCGCCGCTCGCCCCTGTGAATATCGAAAGGTTATAGGTTCCAGCTGGTAGATTGAAAGTATTTATGTACGTGGAACACGATGCCTGTTCGCTCGCAGCTACTATGTCGCCTCTCCCGCCTGCCGGGTTGCTCCAACTCCCGAATAGGTGATAATAAACACTGCTACTCTTGCCGGCGCCTGCATAGAGCTTAAGATTACCGCCGGTCCATGAGCAATAAGTCATCTGGAACGAGTAAGATCCCGTTGCAGATACAGAGAGTCCGCTACAAGAGGCATAAGGCCTCAGCGTGGTTGCGGTCGCGGCAAAGGCCGGGTTAAGTGCAGCAGCCGGGACGAGGATTCCAGTCTGGCCTAATGTGCCTACTGCCTCCTGCCTCCTGGGCGCTTGCTGTCCCCACCAGCAAAAGCATCAAGCTTATAGATAACAAAGCCGATCTAATTTTCATGATACCACGCAAGTATCAAACCTTTCAGATATTTATATGTTTTTAGAAGCAAAAGATATCCGGCTGCAGCAAACCTTTTTAATTATTAAAAGTGATACTCAATAAATGATGACAATGCACTACGCTGAGCTCACGCTGTGACGATGATCTTGAGTGCTGATGTTTATGAAGATCTCAAATGCGATGGTAAAGAGGATGGTCAAGGAGAACTCTAACGTAGCCATAAGCGACTCCGCTGCCGCCGCCATCGCAAGGATCCTCGAGAAAAAGGCCAAGACGATAGCTAAGAGCGCGGTCGGCCGTGCAAAAAAGCAGGGAAGGAAGATGGTGACAAGCGAGGACATAGACTACTACAGGATGAAATTGGGTGAATGAATGGATGAGGGGCGGCCCAGACTTTCGAGGGGCACGGGCGGCAAGGTAAAACTAGAGTACGTGCAGAAGGACGAGAAAAGAATGGCGCTCTGGGAGCCTTTCGGGAAGGGAGTGCTCGAGACTATTTTTGATGGCGACGGTGCAGTGCTAAACCAATCTTTGTTTGAAAAGATTGACAACAGCTCCAGTGACATAGACAGGCGCCTCAAGGAACTTCTTCAAAGCATAGCAGCAGAAGAACCGATAGACAGCACCTATTCAGAGATAAAGATCAACAAAAAATGCCCCACATGCGGCGCAGCGACGCTCGAGCGTATTGTCGGCTTAGAAACAGAGAAGCCAGGAGTTCCCGTCATGCCAACATACACGTGCAAAAGCTGCAACGGCAGGAGTTATTACCTGTCGGATACGTATCTGGAACGCATATTGTCAAACAACGAAAGCCTGCTTTCCCCGGAAGAAATCAAGGAAATGAGGGCAAACAGAGAAGCATTCATTAACGAGCTAAAGGAGTATATAATAAGAATATTTGCATCCAAAAGAATAATGCGTATTAAGTAGGTGCTAAAATGACAATGCTAATATCAGAACTGTACGGGAAGCAGATAATAACGAACACAGGCCAGAAAGTCGGCATGGTCGAAGATATCATACTTGATTTTGAAAAGGGAGCGGTTGCAAATCTCCTGCTTGCCAAGATGGAGGATCTTGTAAGGGCTCAGAATACACCGGGAATGCTGAAAAAGAACAGCGTGATGTACGAACGCGTTAAGAGCGTCTCCGAGTCAATAATAGTCGGAATAAATAAGTGATTAGGCTTTTTGTAGTCTTACTGTTTCCTTAGCCATACCATGGGCTAGGATAACCAGCCCTGCGCCATTTCTCAAGATCCGTCATCATGACGTCCACAAGCGGCTGAACAGACATGAACTTTCCATTAGGCACGTTTTGCATTTCCCCTTTCCTTATTAGAACTTCAGGTGGCTTCGGTTCCTCCCTCTGCTCTATAAGTCTTGGTAAAAGTAAACACACCGATTCTCTGTCCCCCACGCTAACAAGCACCTCTACTCGAGGTCCAAATTTGGCTTCGGGTGGTTGCCTATAAGCTCTCTTGCCCATAATTTCACATATTTACAGTGAATTTCCAGATATTTATATCTGGGCAAATTGTAAAAAATAGAAGAAAAAGTCTGTTGTTTTGCTATCAGTCAGTCGGGACCTCCTTTGCCAGGTTCGGCCTCTCCTTCAGGAGAATCCTTGCGCCGCAATAGGTGCACCTGGTGAAGTTATCGACAATCTTGACCTTTTTCCCGCATTTCGCGCATACATATGCCATTTTATCACACAAATTCTGTTTTTCAGATATATAAACGTTCACATGAGGCTCTTCAGCCATTTCGTTATATCAGTATGGAGGGCCGAGGCGCTCGTGTCTATTATCCTAATCTTCTGCGCCTGGCCGCCGTAATTTTCGTCCTTGAGCTCAAGCACAGGGCTGTACCTGTCCATTCTTGTATATTGCACTTCTGCCCAGTGTATCTTTCCTTCTAGATAGTCCTTTACGATGTCCTTGGTCCACGGAAGCGAACTGAATGTAAATAAGATTCCGCCGCACCAATAGAGCGGCATGGCTCCGGCCGGTGTTATCCTGCCCCTTAACATGTCATCCATAGGCACCATTATGTGCTCGTGTACGATGACCTCTTTTATCGGTGCAAAAGTTATCTTAACCATCATACCATCTATTGCTTCCTCGCTGCGTCGTTTATCAGCCTTTTCGCCACTTCCCCCTCTGGGGTCGTCATGGTGTAGGCCCCGCCCGCAAACGTGGCGCCGCAGTGTCTGCACTTCCAGATGCTTGTGCCTACTCTCTTTACAGTAAGCCTTCCGCACGCCTCGCACTTGTACCTTGCCTGCTTCTTCTGCTTTACGCCCAAGGCTCTTTTCCTAATGCTTGCGCCATATCTTATGCTCGAATTTGCCATAACATCACTTCAGTTTGCTGATGCGCTTCTCTATCTCTGCATATTTAGACAGTGAAACATCTACTAAGCTTTCTATCTCCTTGGCCGACAGGCTGCCTCCGAGGCCCTTTTGCATCGCCCTTACGACCTTGCCGTCATTCGCTATCGTCAGCCTTGTGCTCGCCGCGTTTTCCTCGTGCATGTTGGTGTCAAGAAGCAACGCACTCTCAACCTTTCCGAATGTCGTCGACATAACCATGTTGTTCAGCTTCAACGGGGTGCTCCTATCTTCATATACCGCCTTTCCGTCCTCGTATTTGGGCATCTTCGCCGTCGCAAGCCCAGCCATAGCCGCTATCGTGCTCGCATCGAAGAGGTTTCCGTTGTAGTTCAACACATAAAGATCTATGAAAATGCTCCACACCTTCTTCTCCTCTATGAAAAGGCTCTTGAGGTCGACGACTTCAGCTGCCCTTATGCCCCTGTCGACTACTCTTGCGAGCTCTATCGACTCCGGGCTTGGAGGTCCGCTTTCGAATTCCGCGTGCGCCAAGCGGTAGCAGCTCAGCAGAGACCATGAGATTGCCCTGATTTGGCGTGTCCTCCATCGGCTCCTCGAGCTGCATCTTCACTCCTGCGAGCACTCTTGTTGCTCCTAGGTCTACCTGCGCAGATCCCTCCGCATGGTCTATCACGTCCGGCGTTATCGTTATGTCCCTGAAATCGAACATTCCCCTTCCGTCCTCTCTAGTCCCCTTAGCGATCAGCTCTCTTATATAATGGCTTTTTACTATATCGAATCCTTCCATTTTAAACACCGTTTCCATTCGTACTTCATCTCGGTCTTTGCATAGACCCCCTGAAGCGCGTCTCTTCTGTATTTTGGTTATCGTCTTTCCTGCTTCGGTAGCCATCTTGATCGCCCTGCTTCACCTGCTCCTTTGTCAGGCTGCCATCCATCTGCACAAGCAGAAGCTCGCCATTTCTCGGCGATATCGCCATCGGCATGTCGCAGTCGGAGTAGTTGTCCTCAATCATGTTGAGGTCAAGTATCAGATCCTCGCCGACCTTTCCGACCGATACAGCATAGATTAAGTCCTTCATGTGTATGCCTGCGCTGGCCAGTGCAACCGCAGCCGCTGTTATGCCCGCCGCCCTTGTTCCGCCGTCGCTCTGAAGTATCTCTATGAAAATATCTATCTCGCTGCCAGGGAAATCGTTGAGCATCACGACATTCTCGAATGCCTCGCTGCGTCACCTTCGATATCTCTATTGCCCTCCTGTTCGGCCCGCTCCTGCTGTGCTCGCCCATGGACGAGAAGGGAGCCATCGAGTACTTGCACTTGATTATCGCCTTTGCCGGGTCTGCGAAGTGCTTTGGCAGCGCCTCCTTTGGCCCGTATACCGCAGCAAGCACCTTGTTGTTTCCCCATTCCAGATACGCAGATCCTTCCGCATTCTTTAGAATCGATGACTCTATCCTCAAAGGTCTCAGCTCGTCGAGAGCCCGCCGTCTAATCTTTTGCCATCAACAATAAGTTGCGGCCTATCTGCTTTGTTTGCCATAAAATCACTTTGTAGCGTCAACGACTTTGCTTCTTTCCTCTAGCATATTCTTAATGCGCTCGGTCAAGTCCGGACGTGTGCGCCTCATCCTCTATCTTCCTTATCGCCTCTGTTGCGAGGGCGACATTGCCTCCCTTCAGCCATATTATCCCGTTGTTACCTACGACTATCGTGCTTTTTGTCATCGCTGCAATCTGCTGCACCATAGTGTTGTTCTTTCCTATAACTCTTGGGATCTTTGTCGGCCTTATTTCAAGTATCGTGCCCCCGTAAAGCACGCGTGGCCTCCATAAGTATCAGCGTTTTCCTGTTTTCTATGTCCTTCACTTCGCATTCGAGCACGTCTCCAGGGTTGTAGCTGTGCCTGTCGAACTTGCTTCCTATAAGTATGGCCCTGCCGAAGAACGTAAGGTCGATTTCATACACCGCATTCCTTGCGTTTGTGACTATTCCGACAACAATGTCGCCTATGCGCGGGCTCCATGTTCCCTCCAAAGAGACTACTATGCCCTTGTCCTTGTCGAAAAGGCCGAGTACGAGCGAGTATGTCTTTCCATTCTCAACAAAAGTGTTCTCTAACCTCGTCGGCTTGTCAAATATCATATCACCAGGTATTACTATTTCCTTCATTATATCACTGCAATATTTTTGTAAGCGTCCTTCCCTGCGTTGCCTTGTTTATCCTGTCAAAGAATTCCGTCTGCAACCCTGCCGGAAATTCTAGTATCGCCTTGAGGCTGCCGTTGCCGAGCCACTCCTCAGACTTCAATCCGTACTGCTTGAGTATGCCATAGCACCTGTTTGCCGAATCTGCCGGAACCACCACCTCTATCTTTACAGTGGTGAACTTCAACGGAAGCACCGGCCTGAGCTTTTCAACTATGATCTCGACCTGCTCGCTCACGCCCTTAAACGGATCTACTGTGATCCTGCCTTCTTTCATTGCGTTCTCTATCCTTAACGGCGGATTTGGCGCGTTCGTCCTTGGGTCTATCGAATTCTTCGCTATGATATCAACTATCTGCTTTCTTTTCTCCTCTGTCATCTTTGCCCTCTGCTCCGTGGTTATGGGCACGTCTCCCTTCTTCAGCATTATATCTGCGATCTTTGAGAGCTCTGTGGTTCCGAAAGCCTTCTTCAGCTTCTCGTCACTGGCCTTCTCCCCTTTGCCCGCGTCCTTGAACACATCCTCTGCCTCGAGAACGCTGAGCGGATCGCTCCTCTTTCCTGTAATGTACTCGTATGCCATGTCGGAGTCGACAAGGATCTCGAATTCATCTCCAGCGTGCTTGTACTTTACTATTACTGTTTTAGACATTTTACCACATGTATGAGGAGGAGAAACGTCAAAGGGCCTTTGCTATTTCTTCATTTGATAGCAGCCTGAAGCCATCTTTCTTGGTTATGAACGCCATGTCAAGATTGTCAGGGGTAAGCTTCTGCTCCGACGCCTTCTTCATTACTGCCAGTCCCAGGTGCACCGCATCATCAATGTTCATGTTGTCCTTGTACTCCTTGACCAGTATGTCCTGTGCGACCTGCTTTCCGGAGCCTATCGCATCTGCGCGGTAGCCCAGGAACGAAGCGCCCGCGTCTATCTCGTAGAGCTTCGGGTACTTGTCATAGCCGCCGACAAGAAGCGATATCGCATAAGGCCTTATGCCCCCGTACTGAGTTGCAATCTGCATCTCCTCTGCTATCTCTCTTGCAGTCGTTTCTACTGACTCAGTTTCATCATAAACCATCCTGTGCGACTGCGTCTTGTGCCTCATTATGTTCACAAGGTGCAATCCGTCAGAGACAAGGCCGCTGTATGTAGCGCCTATCTTTGCATCTATCTTGAATATCTTCTGTATTGTGCTCGGAACCGCAAGAGGCTCCATAACATTCTTGTGGGCTATAAGCACCACGGCATCAGCTGCGATTATGCCTATCGATGTCGCTCCCTTCCTTACCGCCTCCCTTGCGTAGTCTACCTGGAACAGCCTTCCGTCCGGGCTGAACATCACCCCTCTGTCATACGCTTGTATGTTTGGATACATAATTCCACCATTTATAGCATGAACTTTGATTTAATATAAAATCTGCTGCCGTCATTATTGTGTAAAACAATAAGCAGCGGGTTAAGCTGTGCCCCCGCATATATATTACCGATATAAGCTTTATAACCTTTTGTATTGCCCTTGTTTACGATATAATCCCGAAATTAGGCTTTTTCCACATGCATCCTTCTCTCTTCAGGAATAACCTTGTACTTGGCGTTTTCGAAGTGCATTGCAAGCTCCCTCCCCTCATAGAATGTGTGCAGGAAGACGGCCACCGCTGCGGTGGTGCAGTGCGGCTGCGTTGTTATGCTCACGTTGAAATCAACCGCTTTGTACAGGTTCTTGAACGCCTCTGTCTGGGTCACTATGAGCATGATGTTCTTGTATGTTTTTAGCGAATACTTGACTTTGTTGATCGGCACGCCGAACCTAGTTAAGTATATCGTCTTGTAATTCTTCTTTGTCTTGAGGAACTCCTTCCAGTTGTCAACAAAAGAGACGGTAAAGTCGCCTCCCCATCTTCCGCTCATCCTATTCAAGACCCGTATCAGCTTCGGGTTCCTCTTGCCCACAAAGGTGACAGCGCTGGCCCCGAAAGCCCTCGCGGTAAGGCACAGGTCAAGGTTCGACCCAAAATCAGCTTTTCCTAGTGCTAATACTGATAGCAAGAATTCACCTGCATTCCACCCAATAGATTTGCTATGAAAGATTTTAAATATTGTTCAGTGCCCTCCGTTTCGTTGATTACATGAATGCCGCGCTAGACAAGCTGTGCATCTACTACTGTCACTCCCTTCTCGACCTTCATCAGCCTGACCCCGGATGCGCTCCTTCCGGTGACCCTCACTGCCGATACCGGGAACTGTATGGACAGGCCGCTCGAGCTTATCAGAAGTATCTCAGAAGAATCGGCGACCTTGAGCGACTTGACAACAAACCCTGTCTTTTCCTTGACCTTAAGGTTTATGACCCCCTTCCCGCCGCGCCTCTGCAGCCTGTACTCCTTGAGCTCAGTGACTTTCCCGAATCCATTATCGGTTATCGTCGCAATCACATCGTTTTCGTTGGCCTGCAGCAGGTTTACAACCTCATCACCAGAAGCAAGCCTTATGCCCCTGACGCCGTGCGCATTCCTGCCCATCGCCCTCACATCCTTTTCATCGAAACGCATGGCCTTGCCCTTCTTCGTAGCTATGAATATGTTTGACTTTCCGTCAGAGACGCACACGTCTGCCAGTGTGTCGCCCTGGTTCAGTGGAACTGCAATTATGCCATTGGCCCTCGGCTTCGAGAACTTCTCGGCCTTGACCCTCTTTATCGTCCCCTTCTTTGTTATGAATGTCAGGAAATTCTCTGCGAATATCCTGGTGTTCACCATCTTCTCGACTATCTCCCCTTCGGAAAGCTTCACCAGATTAACCGCGGCTTTTCCTACGCTGTACCTGTCGGCTTCTGGGACCTGGTAGGCCTTGAGCCAGTATGCCCTGCCCTTGTTTGTGAGCACGAGAAGATAGTCCTTTGACTTGCAGAACGCAATCTGCTTCACGAAGTCTCCCTCGCGGAGCTCTATTGCTATTATCCCCTTGCCTCCGCGCCCCTGTGACTTGTAGACGTTGGTCGGCATCCTCTTCATGTAGTTGTTCTTTGTGAGTATGACCGTGGCCTCTTCATCTACTATGAGGTCCTCGTTCTCTATCTCCTCTATATCCACATTGCTTTCTATTGCAGTCCTTCTCTCCCTTCCGTACTTCTGCCTTGATCTCCTTAGTCTCCTCCTTTATTATCTGGAATACCTTGTTCTCGTTCTCCAGTATCTCAATGTAATTCTTTATGTTGCCCAGCAATTCCGTCTTCTCGCTGTCAAGAGCCCCGCTCTCCAGGCTTGTGAGCTTGCTGAGCTTCATGTCAAGTATTGCGTTCGCCTGCTTCTCGCTTATCTTGTAGCCGTTCATCAGGTTTGTGCCGCGCCTCCTTTGTGTCGGAGCTCTTCTTTATCGTGGCGATCACCTCGTTTATGTTCGCTATCGCAATCAGCAAGCCCTCTACTATGTGCAGCCTGTCGGTCGCTACGTCAAGGTCGTACTTTGTCCTAGTCTTTATCACTCCAATCCTGTGGTCGACAAAAACTTTTATGAACTGTTTCAGGTTAAGCGTCATAAGGCTGTTCTTGAGCACTGCGATGTTCATTACGGGAAGAGTTATCTGCAGCTGCGTGTGCCTGTAAAGAGTGTTGAGAACAGTGTCGGGGTTCGCATCCTTCCTGAGCTCTATGACTACCCTTATGCCCTCCTTTCCGCTCTCGTCCCTGAGGTCGCTGATTCCCTGTATCTTCTTCTCCTTGACAAGCTCTGCTATCTTCTGTACCATCGATGCCTTGTTGACCGTGTATGGTATCTCCTTGATTATTATCGCGCTCTTTGTCTTTTGCTCCTCTATTACTGTCTTGCCCCTTATTGTGACAGACCCCCTGCCTGTCAGATACGATGAGACAAGCGCATTGTTGTAGAAGACAGTTCCGCCAGTTGCGAAGTCTGGTCCATTTATGTATTTGAGCAGTTCCTGCGGCGTTATTTCCTGATTGTCCACATAAGCGATTACCGCATCGCACACCTCCCTGAGATTGTGCTGCAATATGTTTGTTGCGACACCGACCGCGATGCCTGACGCGCCGTTGACAAGGAGCTGCGGCACCTTTGCAGGTAGGATGACCGGCTCCTCTTCCGTGTTGTCGAAGTTCGGGACAAACGGCACAGACTTCTTTTCTATATCGGATAGCATCTCCTCTGCGAATTTGTTAAGCCTGACTTCGGTGTACCTCTGCGCCGCGGGCGGATCCCCGTCGATGGATCCCATGTTTCCCTGGCCCTCGACAAGCGTGTGGTTCATAGAGAACCATTGCGCCATCCTTATCAGTGTGCCGTAAGCGGCAATGTCGCCGTGCGGATGGTACTTTCCTATGACTTCCCCGACAATTCTCGCGCTCTTCTTTGTTGGCTGGTCGTGCACGTTGTTGAGCTTGTACATTGCGTAGAGAATCCTTCTCTGCGCCGGCTTCAGCCCGTCCCTTGCGTCCGGCAGTGCCCTGCCTATGATTACGCTCATCGCGTAATCGAGATAGCTCGACTGCATCTCCTTCTCAATGACAGAGTCGAAATCTGCGCATTTCTTTCTTCAGCCATTTTTCACTCATCAAATATCAAGGAACTTTACCTCGCTCGCATGCTCTTCAAGGAAGTGCCTCCTCTGCTCGACATCAAGCCCCATAAGTATTGTGAACATCGTGTTTGCAAGCTCCGCATCCCCGATTGTTATCCTTTTCAGCACTCCTCATCTTCGGGTCCATTGTCGTCTCCCAAAGCTGGCTCTGGGTTCATCTCACCAAGACCCTTGTATCTGTTGTACCGTGCCCTTGCCATCATAGCTCCTTCATTATCTCGTTAAGCTCATGGTCAGTGTAAGCGTACTTCACGTCCCTGCCGTGCACTATCTTGTAAAGCGGCGGCTGCCCGATGATAGACATATCCTCGTTCTATCAGCGGCTTCATGTACCTGTAGAGGAAGGTCAGCAGCAGAGTCCTGATGTGGCTGCCGTCGACGTCCGCATCTGTCAGCAGTATTATCTTCTTGTACCTTACGCTCCTCTGCATTGAATGTATCCTTTATTCCAGTGCCGAAAGCTGTCACCATTGTGTGGAGCTCCGCATTCGCGAATATTTTTTCTTCCGTTGCCTTTTCTACATTAAGAACCTTTCCCCTAAGCGGCAGTATTGCCTGATAGAACCTGTCGCGCGCCTCCTTGCTTGATCCTGCAGCGCTTTCTCCCTCCACTATAAATATCTCGCATTTTGCCGGATCCGTTTCTGTGCAATCGGCAAGCTTTCCAGGTAGCACTGCACCTTCGAACATTCCCTTCTTCCTTGCGAAGCTCTCGCGCCCTCCTTGCAGACTCTCTCGCCTCTGCAGCCGCATACACTTTGTCCAGTATCTTTCCCGCCTCTGCTGGATTTTCCTCCAGATACCTTGGAGAATTCGGTATAGAATGACATTCTCGACAAATGATTTTATCGTACTGTTGCCCAGTTTCTCCTTTGTCTGGCCCTCGAACTCCGGATTCTGCATCAGCAGCGATATTATAACGATAAGGCCCTCCCTTGTGTCGTCGCCCTCAAGCGGTATGCTTCTGCTTTCTTGCGTTCTTTTGATTATATGTGGTTATCGTCCTTGTAAGCGCGCCCCTGAATCCTGTCACGTGCGTGCCGCCCTGCGATGTCTTTATCTTGTTGACAAAAGAGAGAATGTCCTCTGTATAAGTGTTAACGTACTGCATTATTATCTCAAGCTTGAGCGTCTCGGTCTCCTTCTTCACATAGATTGGCTTTGTCACCTCCTGCATTCTGTCCCTTAATGTGGGTCAGGAAGTCCTGCAGTCCGTTCTTCGAGAAATAATCTATCGGTTTTTGGCGGCTGCTCCCTCTCATCTATGAATTTTATCATCAGAGCCCGGATTGAGATAAGCAGAGGTCGCGCAGCCTTTCCGTCAAGTTCTATGGTGTCAAAGCTCCTCGCGGAAAATATCTCCTTGTCTGGCTTGAACTTTATCGTTGTGCCGCTGGTTCCATCTGTCACAGGCCCGAGTCTCCTCAAGCGGCGTCACAACTGTGCCCCTGCTGAATCTCTGCCTATAGGCTTTCCCATCCTTCTTCACTGACACTTCTGCATATTCCGATAGGGCATTGACAACAGTAAGACCGACCCCGTGCAGTCCCCCGGACACTTTGTAGGCTTTGTTGTCAAACTTTGCCCCCGAGTGGAGCGATGTCATGATAACTTCAAGCGCGGGCTTCCCTACCTTTGGTATTATGTCAATCGGTATGCCCCTTCCGTCATCGCTGACCTCCGCGACATCCACATCCTCATCCTTCATCAGCCTTACGATTACCGTTTTTGCATAGCCGGCGATCGCTTCATCTATCGCGTTGTCCAGCACCTCGTAAAGCAGGTGGATGAAACCCGAACTTGCAGTGGAACCTATGTACATTGCTGGCCTTTTTCTCACCCCCTGGGGCCCAGAAAGCACTAGAATATCCTTTGCACTATAGTCATTATCCTCCATGCTAATCCCAAGGTCTGTTTTCGACGGAAAAGTCGCTCTAAATCATGTCCATATATGATTGCTTTTTCACATTTAAAACCCTTTCGGTGATGGTTTAAAAGGCTTCAAAACCCGGTCCAAAATTGCTCCAATTCAGGAACCTTTTTAAGGCTGCGTTTTCACTTCAAACTGATACTTATGGAGCAGGGGAAAGGAGTGGTGATAAAGCTCGCGGCATCTGGCGAGCCTCTTGACATTCTACTTCTCAAAATAGGGAAGATGAACAGCGGCAGGAGCACGATTCAGGTGTTCGATCCAAGCAGCATAATAAACAAAATGCATCTGATCGGCGCGTATATGAATGCGGTCGAGGCATTCAAGAACAAATCCAACATATCAAAGAGCTTGGGTTTGGAGATGATGCTGTTTGCGGCGATGACAAGACAGATAAGCGACGCGATAAAGATTGTAGGGGCGAAGAACAGCAGGGAATTTGTGCTGTTCGCCAGCAGTGCGGCCACGTACAACAAGGTAAAGCCGCTGATAAAATCAGGCAAAGACTTCAAGCCGAGCAAGAGCAGCGAGGCAAAGACGGCAAAAAAGTTCGGTATAAGTCTGGAAAGCGATCTGGATCAATTCATACTGCAAAAAATCGCCGTGTCGAGGCTGGCTGACTGAAAGTACTACTTGTAAATGTGATTTATCGTCTTGTGTATCGACTCTGCCTTCTTCTTTCCTATCTTCTCAACTTCCATGAGCTCGTCTATCTCCGCGTTCGCTATCGCCCGGACGCTGCCGAAATGCTTTAGCAGGGACTTTGCGAGCTTTGCGCCAACGCCAGGCAGGTTTCCGATTATGAACTCCTGGAACTGCTCGTTGGAATATGCGCGTACGCTTCCCTTCATTGACGGTTCCCTTTTGACTCCGTTCTGCTCCCTCTTAGCAATAATCGCTATAAGCTCTGCTGTGTTCTCCGGCCCGCTTGAGAATATTACAAGGACGCCGTAGTCTACGTAGACAGAGACAACTGTCCCGTTTATAACGTTGCGGCCGAGCCTAAAGTCTTTCTGATTGCCCTCGAGCACGAGTATCGGTGATTCATAAGCCTCGCCAAGCCTCTCCAGCTGGTCGAACAGCCTGCCGCTTATGACCGAGCTTTCAAAGTCCGATACAGTCTTCCTCTCTATGCAGATCCTGTCCGATATCACATAGTCTCCGACAGGCAGCGTCTTCACATCCACGGAAAGACCCATGGCCTCGAGCCCATCTATTATCTCGGGCACGCGCTCCCTGTTGTCCATTATTATTCGCGTTTCCTTCTCCATGCAAGCCCACAGCAATAACATTGACGATTCGGATTTTTATACCATTGTGCCATCGTTTTTTAGCCTTTTAGGTTAATTTAATAGCGATCTGATGGATTACTCTGATACTACTATAGTCATACCAGCGAAGGATGAGCCGGCGGTGGGCAAGGTCGCCAACAAGATACTGAAGGCGCTGCCGGGCTGCAAGATAATAATAGTGTACATGGGCGCGACCCCGAAAGTGAACAGGGGCATTGTGCTTGTTAAGCAAAAGAGCAAGGGCTACGGCGCTGCGCTCAAGGAGGGATTCGCAAAGGCGCGCACCGGCATCGTGGGCATGATAGATGCCGACGGCACATACGAGCCGATGGATCTGAGAAAGGTCATCGCGCTGGTGAGGGGCGGCAACGACATGGCGATAGGAAACAGGCTGACAAAGGCGAACAAGAGGTCGATGCAGACCTATATAATTATAGGAAACACGCTTGCGACTCTCACGTATGACATACTGCACCTCAAGCGCATAGGCGATACGCAGAGCGGGCTCAGGGCGATGCGCAAGAAGATGCTCAATTCAATCACATTAAATGAAAACGGATGGCTTCTTCCTCCGGAACTGAACGCTAAGGCAGCAAACAATGGATTTAAGATTACAGATGCTCCAATAAAGTATTATTCTAGAATCGGATCATCGAAGCTCGAGAACAAGGCAATGTACGGATTCCAGCTGTTTGCAATGACTGTTGCATTCAGGTTCGTACATTAGAATGTGTTTGTATGGAAGTGCAAGACGATAAGGGGGCCGCACCTGCAGAGCCAGTGGCACACGAAGTGCATCACCCAGCACACGAGGCGCCGCCCCACACAAAAGTAGTGAAATTGTCGATGCCAAAGATAGGGGAGTGGAAGCCCTACGTGATCGTGAGCATAGTCTATCTGCTTATAGCGCTCATAGCGTTCGCATATGTCACCATCAACATGTCCAGCACCACTACTGGAATAGGCGGCGATGCATATCTCAACCTATGGGACATCTGGTGGGTCAACTACGCGACGTTCACGCTCCACACAAGCGTATGGAGCACAACAGCGCTCTTCTGGCCTGTTGGTGCAAACCTTGTCTACCACACGCTCGCGCCACTTGCCGGACTTCTTGCTGCTCCGTTCACTGCGATAAGCATCCCGTTCGCATACAACTCGCTCTTCTTTATCGGCTTCATGCTTTCCGGATTGACGATGTACATACTTGCGGATTATTTCCTGCAAAACAAGTATGCCGCATTCATAGCCGGGCTTGTATTCTCATTCAGCGCATCGCACATAGACCACTCATACGGCCTTCTGATATTCACGCAGCTTGAGTGGATCCCGCTTGCCTTGTATTTCTTCATAAGGATGATGAAGGACAAGAAATGGTTTTATGCGGCTGGCCTTGGCATATGCTTCATGCTTGCGACTTTCATGGGCAACATAGAGCAGGGCATAATGCTGCTCATATTGCTTTTTGTCGTGCTTGTGCTATATGTGATAAACAAGAGCACAAGGCACCTAGTGATCAATCTTTCTTTCATAATAAACGCGGTCATAGCCATAGTGGTCTGTTTTGCCGTCGGATTCTGGGGATTCATACCTTTAATCGGCGTGCTATCGCAGCCTGGCTCAATCTCGCTTGCAAATATCAACAACACCGCGCAGTACAACGAGCTGTGGAGCGCTGATCTGCTCACGTTCTTCGTGCCGAGCTACTACAACAGCATACTCTATCCCGCGCTTGCGAACAGCAACCTATACCTTCCTGACCCATCTGAAAGGATCGCATACATAGGATATACTGTGATAGCGCTGGCACTGCTTGCCCTCTGGAAGAACTTCAAGCCCAGCAGGCTCTGGCTCGTGATAGTCGTGGTGTTCGCATCGCTCAGCCTCGGCCCGTCGCTGCTCATCAACGGCGCCAGCACCGGGATTCCTACGCTTTACAACGTCTACCACGCGATACCTGGTATAAGTGTAATACGCGAGCCGGGCAGATTCTCACTTGTCACGGCGCTCGGGCTCGCCATGCTCGCCGCCATAGGCACCAAGTACATACTTGAGAACTACAAGACAAAGATGGAGAAGAAGCAGTTTGCATTCGTACTGTGCGCCGGCATAGCACTCCTTTATCTTCTTGAAGTCAACGGGCTCATACTTGCAGGACCTGTCACCAGCGCGGTCACAACTCCGATCTCTGTGCCAGCCATATATCCTGCGATTGCCGAATTCAGCGGCAACTTCTCCACGCTCACGCTGCCTGCGCTTCCATCTGCCGGTGTTACTCCTGACCTATACCCCGGGCAGGCAACATATTATCAGTCTGTGTCGCACAGGCCAATCGTCGGCGGCCTGACCGGAAGAGAGAATGATACAATGCTGCTGACATTGTACAACATCCCGCTTGTAATCGTTGCGGAGCAGCTCGAGCTCAATTACACGCCGCAGTACACGTCTCCGGTAATGGAAAACTACACCAACGAGACGCTGCTCAGCATGTACTCGTACCAGACCGCGATACTATTGATAGACAAGACCGCATTTTCTCTGCCAGCGCAGGGCGCCCTGCTAAATTACTCATATAATCTATTCGGGGCCCCGATCTATGCGGACAACACCACAGATGCGTTCGTGACTACAAACGCGATAAACAACGCAGTATACAGGAGTTATGTGTCCTATCCTGATCTGGAAGATTGGGAAGAGGCGAGCGTCTTCGTCAACGGCACGACGCGCGACCTGTGGGTGCCAACCAGCGTAGGAGCGATAGAGGTCTATGCGCCATATGCAAACACGAGCGACATAGCGCTGAAGCTTGACAGCAACCAGTTTTATTACATAAACACTACGATGAGCTTCCAGGCCATCTCGAACGGCGGACAAGGGGCCCTTGAACTAGGAACGCTGACGTCCACAGGCGAATTCCAGCCACTGACCACTTTCAACATATCGACCACGCTGTCGACATACAGCTTCAACATGATCATGCCATCAGGGCCAATCGGCAGCGTGCTGCTGTTCCTCATGAAGAACTCGACCACCGGACTCACGCAGCCAACCGTAGCCCTCAACAACATAACGTTCGAGAAGCGTTGATGATGGTACACAATATATTTAATCAAGTGCTTGGAATAGTCTAGTGATTGCATGGACCTAGCGGATGATAGAAATCCATCGGACAGTGCAGCAAGGCTGGGCAGCCGCACCGTAAAGGTAGCCAGCTCCATTTTCATAACAAGGGCGTTTAGCTTCCTACTTAATGGGCCTGGCGTTCATACTTATAGTAAGGCTTTTGGGTCCATCATCATACGGCGTATATACACTTGTGATCGCAACGGCAGGATTCTTCGGCGCCTTCGGCGACTTAGGCCTGTCCACCATGTTTGTCAGGACCATACCCCAGTACGTGGCGAAGAAGCAATTTGACAAGGTAAAATCCACGCTTGTGAACGGCTATGCGATACTGATAATCGAGAGCGGCCTTTTCACCATACTGGCATTTGCATTGAGCGGCTTCGTAGCTACGAGCGTGTTCCACACCCCATCCGACACCTTCGCGTTGCAGCTTGTATCATTGACGATAATACTCAGCGTGATGTGGAGTGCTTCGTACAACGTTCTGATAGGTTTAGGCAAGGGGGGCAAGCTTATCAAGGTCGTAATAGTCCAGGGATTACTGCAAGCGTTCGTAAGCATCGCGCTGGTCGTGCTCGGACTGGGTGCAATAGGCCCGATACTCGGTCTTATAACCAGCTATGCCGCCTCTGCAATATACGGGGCGTGGCTAATACTGCAGGAGCCGGGCATCAGACAGGACAAGATGGGGTTTGCACTGAAAAGCTGGAGTGGGATCCTTCACTTCTGCGTCCCTGTAGGATTATCGGTTACTATTACTAGCCTTGTCACAAACTTCTCTCTTATAGTTCTTGGATGGTATGCCTCATCCGCTGTGATCGGAAACTTCGGCGCCGCATACAAAGCCATAGGTGTATTCGACGTATTGCTGGGCTCGATAGGCATAGCGCTGCTCCCATTCTTCGCCGTTGCGCTCATTGATAAAAAGATAACGAAAGAGATAAGCAAGTACTACAACTACTCCCTTTATTTTGTATTCCTGATTGCCGCACCGATTGTATTCTACATCGTCATGCTCTCAAAGCCGTTCTCCTTCACCATATTCAGTGGAACATATACGCTTACCCCTCTTTATCTTGCGTTAATGTCGATAGGCACGCTTATCATCGTGGTCGGCTCCACCACATCTAACCTTCTCATCGGTGCAGGAAAAGTGAGAAAAGTGCTGAAGTACAACATCATAGCAGCGATAGTTCAGATCATACTCCTTCCAATCCTGGTCCAGCCGTTGACTGGCCTCGGCCTGGTGCTGCTGATGTTCATAATAATACCAGTGCTTACCGGAATTCTGTTCGTTAACGGCGCGCAGGAAATATTGAAAATAAATCTGGACCTCAGGATGCTAACCAAGGTGTCTATTGCTGCGATAATAAGCATGCTGTTCATATACCCGCTTGTGCTCGCGTTCGGCACCAACTACATACCGCTGCTTGCAGCCGCCGGGGTGGAGCAGATACTGCTTTATCCTGCAATAGTCTCTCTGTTTGGCGGAATCGACAAGGAGAGACTCAAGATATTAGACAGGGTAGTCGGAGAGCTCCCGGTATTTGGCAGCATCATGCACTTGCTGACAGCATATACGAGTGTTTTTCTGCGTTGAACCCGCCCTTTGCCAGCGCGCTCCTTATGAATGCGTCGAATAGCGGCGACGGCATCTGCGGCCTCGACTTGAACTCCGGGTGCGCCTGCGTTCCAATGCCGAACGAGTCCTTCCACTCTATTATCTCCGCAAGTGCGTCGTCCGGAGTTGTCGCGCTTATCACGAGGCCGTTGTCCTCCAAAATTTTCCTATAGCCGTTGTTGAGCTCGTACCTGTGCCTGTGTCTTTCGAATATCTTTTCGCTGCCGTACGCCTTGAATGCGATTGTACCTTGCTTAACCTTCGCTTCCCAAGAGCCGAGCCTCATGGTGGCTCCCTTGTTAGTAATCTTCTTCTGCTCCTCCATGATATCTATTACGTTGTGTTTCGTGGCCCCGAACTCACCGGAGCTCGCGCCTTCGAGCTTGCACACGTTCCTTGCATACTCTATCGCCATCAGCTGCATGCCAAGGCACAATCCAAGGTATGGCACCTTGTTAACTCTCGCATGCTCTATCGCCTTTATCATGCCCTCGGTGCCCCTGGACCCGAATCCGCCAGGCACGAGTATTCCGTCTGCGGTGCCCAGGATGTCAAATGCGCTTTTTATGCTTGAATCCTCTAGTCTTTCCGATTCGATCCAGTTGATCTTGAGGTTTGCCCCGTTGCTCAGCGCTGCGTGGCAAAGCGCCTCCTTCACGCTCGCATACGAATCTCTCAGGTCAACATATTTTCCAACTACCGCTATGTTCACCGGTTTCATATCTCCCTGCTGCCTGAAGATATCGCGCCATTTCTGCAGCTCCTTCTCGTTTAGCTGTGCGAACTCCAGGCCGAGCTCCTTTATCAGCATCTTGTCAAAGCCCTGGTCGAGCAGGCGCATCGGCGTCTCGTAAATGTTGTCTATGTCATGATCATCCAATATGTTTTCCACAGGCAGGTTCGAGAACAGTGCAAGTTTCCTCTTTATTTTGTCATCTAGGCTTCTCGCCGCCCTGCAGACTATGAAGTTCGGCTGTATTCCCTCTTGCCTTAGGCTCCTGAGCGCCAACTGCGTCGGCTTTGTCTTCTGCTCCCCGACTTTTTCCAACTCGGGCACTAATGTCACATCGATGAAAACCGTCTTCCTTTTCATGGACAGCTGCCTTATCGCCTCCACAAAGTAGCCGTTTTCTATGTCACCTACTGTACCTCCGACCTCTATGACCATGACATCGAGCTTCTCCTTCTCGGCTATGGCCTCCAGCCTCCCTGCGATGTAATCCGTCACATGCGGAATTATCTGAACATCGGTTCCGAGAAAGTCGCCCTTTCGCTCCCTGCTTATTATTTCTGTGAAGACCTTGCCGCCTGTCAAAGAATATGAGGAATTCAGATCCTTGTTCAGGAATCTTTCATAGGTTCCGAAGTCCATGTCTACCTCCCCTCCATCGTTGAGCACGAAGACTTCGCCGTGCCTGAACGGATTCATGGTGCCGCAATCGTAGTTGAGATATCCATCGAACTTAAGCGGCATCGCATTGTAACCATATAAGGAGAGTATCTTTGCTGTAGAAGAAGTGACTATGCCCTTCCCAATCCCGCTCAAAAGGGAACCGAGCACGACAACGTATTTCGTTTGCATACGCTAGCATATTTATCACAACGTCTTAAAAAGAGTTTGCTTTTTAATCCAGAAAAAATAGTAACAGATATTTATCGCTCTAAAAGGAACCCGAGGTTTATAAAGAAGAGCCTGAATCCGCCAGAAAGCTTGACATGCTTTGCAGTGCCGGTCCTAACGTAGTATTTTGCAGGAATCTCTGTCATCTTGAAGTTGCTCTTTTTCGCCTTTACGTTCATCTCCGATTCTATCCCAAAGTGCGGTTCCCTGAGGTGGAGCTGCCTGAAGCAGACAGTCCTCATCGCCCTCAGTCCTGTCTGAGAGTCCTTCAGCCTAAGTCCGAAGAGTATGTTTTCTGTGGCTGTAAGCACGTTGTTGCCGAATTGCACGTACAGGGGCATTGTCTCATTGTGTATATTGCTCATCCTGTCGCCCATCACCATGTCATAGCCCTCTCTTACAAGAGCGACAACCTTCTTCAGGTCCCTTGCGTCATATGTGTCATCTCCATCGACGAAGCAGACTATTCCCGTGTTCACAGACTTGACGGCCTGGACCATGCCCCTGCCCTTTCCCGATTCTTTCTGCTTTATTATTCTGAGGTTCCTGTGCGTAAACTTCATAGCGAGCGCTCCCTTATAGATGACTATCACCTTGCAGCCAGGGAGGGCCTTGAGCACACCTCTCGTTACCTTTTCAGTAGCGGGTTCGTCCTTAACTGGTATCACCACTGTGGTATCGCCATAGTCCATTCTAGCACTCCGGGATTTTATAGGTTAAATCACGCTTAAATAACTAATCTACGACCCAGATATTAATGGCCTCCTTCACCGATAAAGGGCCGGATAGTAACAGCAAAGATATAAAGCTGTTCTCACACTAATTAATTCGGAGGTCCCATAAGTATGAACGCTACATTTAAGGACGCGGCGAACGCATATTTTGAACATATGAATACCGCCGAAATAATAGCGAGATCTATCCTCATGCTTGGGCTTCTGGCTGATAAGATGAGCATAAAGAGAACGATAACTATAGTAGAGACGTTCAAGAGGAACCTTCTCCATGGCATTAATGCGAACAATACAATTTTTCTTCTAGGGTACCCAGAAGAAAAAAGGGTGAATTAATCATGGCTGTTACGATAGGGCTTAATTGGCCTGCTGCTCATGACAATACCGCGGTTGCAATAGTTGATGGCCGCGTAGTATTCGCATCGGAGGAAGAGAGATTCACAAGAAAGAAGCATTCACCAGGTTCACTGCCTGAAAACGCCCTAACCCAGGTATTTCGCCATCTCAAGAAAATGGGGATAGCGCCAAAGGACGTCGATGCCTATGCAGTAAATTATGATCACAGACTATGGGACATGCACTCTTCAATGACTTTCTTCATTACAAGCCTATCCGATGTGATGAAGAAGGGCAGGGGCGGCTATCTCAATAAAATGAATGTGCTCGGTCTTGCATTAAACAAATTCGATTATGTGGGTCTGCTGAAGCCGTTTATAAGGTACGTGATTAACAAGGTAGGCGAAGCCCAACCTGAGGATATCAATGTGTTTCAGGTGGAGCATCATCTTGCCCACGCCTCATCCGCATATTATTTCTCAGGGTTCGATTCGGCTGCTATTGTCACAGCGGACGGCGCCGGAGAGAAAGACGGCACAACCATATGGAAAGTCAAAAATGGCGAGTTCGAGAAGGTTCTTAGCCTTCCCGCCGCACACGGTTCAATAGGAACATCTTACGAATGTGTGTGCTGGAAGCTCGGCTACGATACTCTGTCGGGACCAGGAAAGGTAATGGGCCTGGCACCTTATGGCAAGAAAAACGATTCAATATACTCGAAACTCGAGAGCATGGTAGAACTTGACAATAAAGATGCGCCGTATAGGTTCACAGAGGAGCCCTTTGCTCTCGCAGACAAACTTGCCGGGGACGGGGTCAAGTGGGATCACAACGGCAAAATAAATCCGCGAGCGGCAGATATAGCTTGGGCAATGCAGAACATGACTGAAAGGATGATGCTCGCAACGACCAAGTGGGCGGCAGACAGCACAGGAGAGAAGAACCTCTGCCTGGCGGGAGGGGTGGCACTTAACGCGAAGGCCAATATGGAGGTATACTATTCGAAGCAGTTCAATGATCTTTTCATTTGTCCAGCGGCGAATGATTCAGGCAGTGCCATGGGCGCTGCTGCTTATGTCCACGAACATTTCGTAGGCCAGAAGATGAAGAGGACAAGAATGAAGAATATCTATTTGGGACCCGAGTACAGCGAAGAAGAAATAAAGAAAGTCGTCGAACGAGGAAAATGGCATGCAGAGTATATAGGAGACGACACAGGCGAGGTTTCAAGAATGGTCGCAAAGAAAAAGATAATTACTTGGTATCAGGGACGCGCCGAGCTCGGCCCGAGGGCCTTGGGGAACAGGTCAATAGTCGCGGATCCGAGAAACAAAGACACATGGGCAAGAGTGAATAAGATAAAGGGACGGGAATGGTGGCGACCAATGGCTCCATCGCTATTAAGCGAGAACAAATCCAAGTATTTCATTGACCCCACAGACCATGAATTCATGGTGCTCATGTTCAGGATGTCCGATTACGGAGCAAGAGAGCTTCCCGCTGTCTGCCATGTTGACCGGACAGCGAGGCCGCAGACGGTCACAAAACAAGAAAGTAGGAACTGGTATAACATGATTAAGGCGTTTGAGGAGGAGAGCGGCGAGGGGCTTGTGGTGAACACAAGCTTCAACCTTGCAGGAGAGCCTCTTGTGGAAACGCCAAGCGATGCAATAAGAAGCTTTGCGCTCGGAGGGTTTGATGCCCTCTACCTTCAGGGCTGGCTGATTAAAAGGTAAATATCTGGATCGCATGAGGGCTTTCATCTGCATAGACCTGCCCGAAGATGTAAAGGCGGAGATAACAAAGTCATCAAAGGTGCTTAACCTAGAAGGAATCAGGCTCGTCGGCGAGGACCAGCTGCACATAACGCTCTTCTTTTTTGCCGAGATAGACGACGAAGCGGTAAAAAACGTAATAAATGTCCTGGACGGGCTGCATCATGAGAAATTCAAGATAGAAATAGGAGACTTCGGGATCTTCGATCCGAAAAGGCCAAATGTGATATTCAGGAACATAGACGATTCCGGAAAAATTCGTGGAATATTTGACTGGATAAAGCCGAAGATATCCGATTTTGTGGA
Source organism: uncultured Microcaldota archaeon (assembly GCA_963762345.1). Lineage (GTDB taxonomy): Archaea > Micrarchaeota > Micrarchaeia > Micrarchaeales > Micrarchaeaceae > JAJZYD01. Next base: position 62,511 of record CAVXKI010000003.1, on the reverse strand, counting down.
GATAGAGGGACGGGAATTCGCCCCGCATCTCACCGTAGCGCGCATAAAGGACCCGGATCGCGAAACTGCAGCGATGGTAAACCAAGCAATAAAGAACACGGTAAAGCAACTCTCATTCGAGTGCGACCGCATAACGCTGAAGCAGAGCACGCTTACAAGCCGAGGGCCTGTCTACGAGGACTTACATGTCAAGCTTTTCGGCTGAACGCTACGCTTAAATATTAATGCGCAATACATTATCTCGGACCGGGGGCAGCAACGAAACTTTTATAAGTGTTAGATAGCAATATATTAACCTAAGTCCTTTTGCTTAAGTGATTTAATGAGTCAATTCGGGATACAGATACACGGCAAGTCAAAGACCAAGAAGTTCGGCAACGGAAAGAAGAAGCTGAAGTTCCGCGACAAGAGGCGGAGCGAGGTAGGGAACTACTTCTCGTCTACAAAGCTAGCCGATGCAAAGAAGGAAGCAAATGTCACTAAGTCTGTGCGAAGGCGTGGCGGGATATCGACCACCGTATTGAAGGCGGCGGCATTCGTTAATCTAAAGACCAAAGGCGGCTTCAAGAAAGTGAGGATCAAGGGAGTGATGGAGTCGAGGGACAACAGAAACTTCGCAAGGCAGAACATAATAACAAAAGGCACGATAATAAACACGGAGCTCGGAAAGGCCCGCGTCACAAACAGTCCGGGCAGAGAGGGCAGCGTGAATGCTATTCTTATCGAGGGTTGAAATCAATGCCAATGCGCGTCTACGAATGCGATCCATCGGAAGCAAAGGAACTGAAGAAGCTTCTCGCATATGACCCATATCTGGATCCTAATCTGATACCGAAGGTACCGGAGGTGGACGATAAGGCGCGCGCGGCAATGACTCCGGAGCAAAGGAAGGACCTCGAGACAAAGGAGGCTACGGCAAGCGCGGCTTCAAAGAAGCTCAGGGAGGACAAGATGGCAAATGTGATATTCGCAAGGCAGGACTGCGACATGCGTGATGGAAAATCGATGGGCATAGACAATGACAAGAGCTATTTGCTGCTGAAAGCAACCGACGAGTTCCTGGATCTCGCAGAGCAGCGGTTCAAGAATGAATTCAAGACGATAAAGCGCGCGCCTCCGGACATAGAGAAGAAATTCATCGCGCTGAAGGAGGACGAGGAATCAAGGGCGAATGCAGGTTTCGGTTCAATATTTGGATGAGAGAATGAACTTTTTGAGCTCGGACGACCTACCAAAATCAGGTTTTGAAAGGATATTTGAGATAGCGGCATCATTGGAGAAGGGCGGCGAAGAACTTTTCCTGAAGCCCAATTCGGTACTCTTGATATACTTCGAGAAGCCTTCCACCAGAACAAGAGTATCCCTTGGGGTTGCAATAACGCAGCTTGGTGGCTCTGCAATTGAGATAAATTCACAGACCACGCAGCTATCGAGGGGAGAAACCATTGCCGATACCGCCAGGATGATGGGGAGCTATGTGGATTTCGTCGCGCTCAGGCTGTACAAGCACACTGATCTTCTGGAGTTTGCAAACTATTGCGCCGTTCCTGTCATAAATGCACTCACGGATCTGGAGCACCCGACGCAGGCGCTGGCCGATGTTTATACGATACTGAAGCACACCAAGAACATCAAGAAGACAAAGATTGCATTCATGGGAGACGTGGCTGCCAACACGGCGAATTCCCTAATGATTACGGCGGCGAAGATGGGCGCAGAAGTCGCACTCATAGGTCCAAAGGGCTACTCCCCGAACCCAAGCCTGCTCACGAAGGCGATGGAGTATTCAAAGGTAGTCGTCACGGATTCGAAGGAGGAGGGCCTCGCAGATGCCGACATAATCTATACGGATACATTCATTAGCATGGGTCAAGAGACAGAGTCACAAAAAAGGAGAGCGCTCTTTGCGCCATACCAAGTGAACAAAGAGGCGGTGGCGCTTGCGAAAGAGGATGTACTTGTCATGCACTGCCTACCTGCACATCGCGGCGAGGAAATAACCGCCGATGTCATCGACAGCACGAAGAGCATAGTCTGGGAGCAGGCAAGGAACAAGCTGCTGCTCAGCAAGGCGCTTCTGTTGTATCTGTCGGAGCACGCGAAGAAGTAGCGGAAAGAAACCGAAATGAAACCGAAACGTCACCAACCCTATTTATACTTTTATTTTCAAAAAGCTATTTACTGTGTGGGTGATACGTATGACAAAAACTGGCGATACAAAACAGAAGATATTGGATCTTCTCGCGAAGAAGAGGATGACGCTTACAGATCTCTCCAATACGCTCAATCTGGCGCCATCAACAGTTAACCAGCACATAAAGGAGCTGCTCGTGGCAAATGCGATAAAGCAGGTGGACAATCCATATGTGGTGAAATGGAAATACTACGAAGCGAATCCTTCATTCGGCGGATTTGAAACTGCAAAGATAAGTCCAAAGACAAATATTTCAAACCCTACATTCAAGTTTTCTGATCCGCTTCTCAAGGCGATATCCGCACTAATAATAATAGGGATAATCATAGGCGCGCTCTACGGACTGGGAGTGTGGTCTGGCTTCAATGAAGGCACTGGAGGCATAGCCGCAGCAATTTCCGTATCCCCAGGGTCCACTGTGTTCAGCATATCTGACTCGCCTACAGTGGCTGCAATAACCGCGGTTAACGTGACCGTAGACAGTGCAATGATACACAGCGCAACTACTGGCAAATGGTATGTCATACTGAATACGCCAAAGACATTCAACCTGGTGACACTGAGGAACATATCGTCAGTGCTGGCAACTGCAAACCTCTCGGCAGGAAACTACAACGAGATTCTGCTTGAGACCCCCAACGCCACTGCCGTTGTGAACAACCAGACAATACAAGTATTGCTGCCAAGTGGTGTCCTGAGGCTGTTTGGCAATTTCAACATATCTGGCAATACATCATCGCCATCGTGGATCAACATAGACATCAACCTTGACAAATCGCTGCACTTCACCGGCAACGGCGAGCTCATAATGCTGCCAGTGATAAATCTAAGAACGTCAAACAATGCAAACCTGAGCATCGCATCAAACGGGATAATATATGTAAGACAGCCGGGCAGGATTGCATCGCAGCTGAACACATCGATGGACCTCAATGGCACATTCAATGTCAATCTCATCTCTGTGCCGCCGAGTGCGCAGCTTGGCGTAGGCGGAAATGGCAAGATACTGATACTCTCCAACCCGAACATCACAAACACCATAACGCTGCGCACAGGCCAGATGCTCATAGTGATAACTAACGTCACTAACGCCAGTGCAATTGTAGGCAACATCACTGCACAGGCAGTTCCAGGCCCCGTAATAATCACAGGCGCCGGAGGCCGTGGCAACGAGAATGGCGAAATAAACTGCACGCAGCAGGGTCCTTTCACCGACTGCCGTGTCCCCGACAACGTGCAGGTAAACACTTCGGCAGCAGGCCCGTGCCCGCTATTCTGCAGGTGGGGCGCGCCATGCCCGATGTGTCCGCCACCTCACACCCCGTCGTTAAATGTCACTGCAAGCGAAGAGGTTAACATGTCCAATCCATCAAACCTGCCTCCTTCTGTGAACAGCTCATATGCAACATGCCAAACATCTAGTCAATGCATTGTGGTGACAAAGGCATACTGCCAGAATGGCCTGCCACAGCAGAGTGCTTGCATAAACAGCCAGTACGTGCCGCAGTACAGCAGTTGGTACAATAGCACAATAGGCGCCGGTGCATCGACGGGCATGAACAGCAGCATAGTCCCCAGCAGCAAAGGATTCGGCGCAGTCATCTCTGCTTCCGGGTCTGCGCATGCCAGCGTAACGGCAGGGCCAGGGCAGGTATGCCCCATGTTTATAATGGAGGTGCCAAAATACTGCGGCTGCGCCAGCAGTGTCTGTACGCTGTACACCGGGGCAAACACAAACAGTTAAACCAGTCCGAGTCACATCTTCGCTTTGCCCTTTGATACGTACTCATGGTAGAAGAAAACAGGCACGAGCGCAAGCCACGAAGAGAAGAACAGGCTTATCAACAGGACAAATACCGCTGCCACAACAGTTCCTACGACCGGGCTCACCACGATCAGCGCAAGGCTCGCTACAGTTCCTATGACCCTGGCCACCGCCTGTATGACCGCGGATATTATCAAACTTACTATCAAGACGCCGAATATCTCTCCCCACAAGGATTTTCCTATGCCTATGCTCCTTTCTATCCCGCCTATGGCATTCTTTTTTTCAAGCACTATTACTGTGTTTATCTGATAGAACAATATCCCCAGGATGATGACCGCGACCAATCCAGCCAGTATCAGCAGGACAGCGACAGCTATGGTAAGGATTGGCACGTGCAGCGCGTAAATGCCCAGAATAATAGCCGCCAGCGCCGCTACAATCAACCCAAGCACCAGCGCGTAGATTATGTTTGCGCCCAGCATGCTGAGGTAGTTCGCCTTTGCGACGTTAAATGCCTTTCCTAACGAAATCTTCTGCTTGGCATAGCCCTGCTCTGCCAGCGCTATGTAAGTCCCAGCAAGCAATATCCCGAAGAAGCACGCTATCACTGCTATTACTGCTATGAAGGCAAGCAGATAAGGTCCGCTTCCCAGCAATGTGCTCAGGTTTGCCATGCCTACTCCTGGGCCTGTTCCCTGAACCATAGTGCCTTTGAACACTCCGGTGCCGAAATAGCTCGATGTCCCCAGAAATGCGGCAAGCAAGGCGGCAACGACCACAATGAAGATAGTGAACAGGAACAACGGCAGCGCTATCTTTGGGCTCTTCCACAGAACATTGAATGACTTTCCGAATATCTCCGTTATTCCCATCAAAATCACCTTCAATATACGACAGTTCGTAGGTAAAATATATTAAGGCAAGGTATTTATTCACTACAATTGAGTTTTAACCATGGATACTCTTGTAATTGCACTTGGCGGCAACGCACTGCTGCAGAGGGGAGAGAAGCCATCGTTTCATGTGCAGATGAAAAACGCGATGACGACTGCAAGAAGCATAGCGAAGACCCTTGCGAATGAAGATTCCTTTGTGATAACGCACGGCAACGGTCCGCAGGTCGGCGACGAGCTCCTGCGCAACATGTTCGCGCGATCAAGGATACCGCAGCTGCCTCTGCACATCATAAATGCGGAAACCCAGGCGGTCATCGGCTCGATATTGCAGACCGCAATCGAATCTGAACTGATGCGGATAAAGTCGAGGGCGAGGCTGTGCACACTGCTCACCCACGTCATCGTCGACAAAAAGGACAGCGCGTTCAACCACCCGACAAAGCCGATAGGCCCATTCTACACAAAAAGCGAGCTGCATGCAGAGCAAAGGCGCGAGAAATTCAAGTACGTGATTGAGGAGGGGGCGTACAGAAGGGTTGTCGCATCGCCAAGGCCCATGCGGATTGTCGAGATCAACCAGATAAAGGCGCTTTTGAAGGAAGGCTTCGGCGTAATATGCTGCGGCGGTGGAGGCATCCCGATATTCAACGATTGGACCGGGGCGCATGCTGTCATAGACAAGGATTTGACGACCCAGCTGCTTGCGAATTCAATAGAAGCAAGACGCATGGCAATATTGACGAGCGCCGACTATGTTTACGCAGATTACGGGAAGGAATCAACAAAGATAAGGCATGCAAACGCAGCGCAGATAAAAAAGCTCATGAAGAAATTCGACCAAGACACGATATTGCCAAAGATGGAGGCATGCGTCAACTTCATAGGGCATGGAGGGAAAACTGCTTATGTAGGAAACCTCCTGTCGCTCGATGCCGTGCTCAAGGGCAAGTCTGGCACAAGGATAAGCAGATAGATTAACGCAATTTCTTCCTAAGCTTCGTGCTCTTGTAGACATCGTCGTTGAGCTTTGTATGAAGCCTCACTATCTTCGCGCTTATCTTGTTCTGCACAAGCCATTTCTTCATCGCAGGTATGTCGACTCTCTGGTCATACCCGAGCGCTATCACATCCGGCCTGTATTTTTTGAATATATTGTAGATGTCCGATGGCTTCTTGAGCTTGTTTCCAAGTACTGCTTTGTCGACTACCTTAAGCGAGCCAACTATATTGACACGCGCGTCTTCATCAAGGACCGGCTCCCTATGCTTGAGCATCCTGATGCTGTCATCTCTTGACACTATCACAACGAGCCTGCTGCCCAGCAGCCTTGCCCTGCTCAGGTAGTGTATGTGGCCAGGGTGCACCACATCAAATGAGCCAAACGCCATAACTGTTTTTGTCGTCATACTCCCGCCTCACTCTTACCAAATGCGTAAATTGCAATCGCCGCTAGCACCACAACAAAGACCACCAGGACTGCAAGGTCTGTGGTCAATGGCAGCTCAGCTACACCGCCGAGCGCGCCCCTGATCCCGTCTATCCCGTAGCTCAACGGGTTGAAATATGCAATTACCTGCACTATTTTTGGGAATTGACTGAGCGGAAACAGGCCGTTCGAAAGGAAAAGAAGCGGCATCGTCAGGAAGCTGGTTATCATCCCGAATCCCTGAAGATCCGTGATCACAGATGCGAGTATAAGGCCTATGCTTATGAAGACCATCGCTATCAGCACCATGAAGACTATTGCGAGAAGGACTGCGATTGTGATATGTACCTGGAAGCCTATCAGAACTGCAATCACAGTGACTATCAGCGCAGAGATCATTGCAGTAGTCGTGCCGCCAAGCATCCTGCCGAATACTATCGATCCTCTTGAATTTGGCGTCACCATTATCTCTTTTAGGAATCCGAACTGCCTGTCCCAAATAGTGGAAAATCCGGATGATGATGCAGTTGACATCAATGACATGCCTATTATGCCCGGCACGATGAATTGCAGGTAGCTGCCGCCAGCAACCTGGCTTATCAGGCTTCCCAGCCCGAGGCCAAGGCCCAGCAGGAAGAAGAGAGGCATGACAAGAATGCCAATGACTCTGGATTTGGCTCTTGTGAACCTCTTCATCTCACGAAGCCATACAACATAAATTGCATTTGCGTCTATCATCTCCTACCACCGGTCATTGCCGCATGGCGCATCCTCATGCTGTCGCGCCAGTTCCCTTCCTCCTCTCTTATCGACTTTCCTGTATACTTTATGAATACGTCCTCGAGGCTCGGTTTTCTCAAGTCCACGGAATTTACAGCTATGTCATGCAGCTGTGCAAACCTCACTATTTCTGGGATGCGCTTTTCGCCGTTCTCTGCCGTGATATTAATGAGGTTATCGCGAACCGATATCGCCTTGGTCCAAACGATGCGCCTTAACTTCTGAACCGCCTTCTTCTGGTCGCCGGATACTTGGAGTGTTATTATGTCTCCGCCCATCTTCTCCTTCAGCGTATCAGGCGTGTCAAGCGCGACTATCTTGCCATGGTCTATGAAAGCGACCCTCTCGCACAGATAATCTGCTTCTTCTATGTAATGGGTAGTCAGAATGATCGTTGTTCCGTGCTCCCTGTTCAGCCTCTCTATGTACTCCCATATGTGCCTCCTCGTCTGCGTGTCCAGCCCAAGCGTGGGTTCATCAAGGAACATCACCTTTGGCGCGTGCAGCAGGCCCCTGCCTATCTCCAGTCTTCTTTTCATTCCTCCTGAATAATCCTTGACCAGAATGTCTGCTTTGTCCTCGAGCTCGACCAGTTTCAGCATGCTCTGTATTCTCTTTTTTCTTTCGCTTTCGCCTATCCTGTACAGTATAGCGTGGAACTCAAGGTTTTCCCTGCCTGTCAGGTTTTCATCCAGGGACGGATCCTGGAACACCACACCGATGCTGGCCCTCACCTTTCTTTTGTCTTTTCCGATGTCTGCTCCAGCAACAGATGCTTTGCCAGACGTCGGGGTAAGAAGGGTTATCAGCATCTTTATCGTCGTTGTCTTTCCAGCTCCGTTCGGGCCGAGAAGCCCGAATATCTCACCTTCTTTGACATTGAACGACACGTTGTTTACTGCGGTGAATGTGCCAAAGCGCTTTGTGAGCTTATCCACGTTTATTACACTATCGTTCTTGGGCATGTGCCGCCATCACCGAAATATAATTCATATGCTTGCGAGTATCTCCTCAGTTTTCCTGACCCTGCCCATCCTCTTGAACACGTTGTTGACGGTCGCGTTGTGCATCTCGTTCGTCATCGCCGCCATCGCGTCTTCCGCAAATATCTGCTGGAAACCGTATTCGTAGGCGAATCGTGCTGTACTCTCAACTCCGTGAGTGGTCGAAACACCGCAGAGCACGATTGTCTTTATCCCCATTCTTCTAAGGCGCAGCTCGAGGTCTGTGCCGTAGAATGCACCCCACTGCTTCTTCGTTATTATTATATCCGAGTCCTTCGGTCCGAGCTCTGGCACGAAGTCTGCCCAGTCTGGTTGTCTCGGTCCCATGCTGGCCCAGCCCTGGTCATCCGTAATCACATTCAGCCTGTCTTTTTCAGAAGAGACCACATGCACAAGAAATACCGGCATGTTGTTTTTCCTGAATGCATCTGCGAGCATCGCCGCATTTTTCACAACTGTGCCAGCATCATACGGCGCAAGCTGCCTGCCTATTGCAGCTATCCCCTTCTGCAAATCAATGACAACCAACGCGGTTGTCGCTTTGTCTATTTCTATTGCCATTATATCCCCCTGTCAGAAGAGTCCAGCGGATCTCCTGAGCATTACAATATTCCAGTTACATTACTTAATACTTTTTATTTCGTAAGTGGCTCTGGCTTCTTGCCCCTCAACGCCGACGCCAGCGCCGCAATAAACGCCATCGCGGCTCCCACATACAGCACTATGCGCATTCCATCCATGAACGGCGCGGCAATAAGCGTTGGGAAAAATCCAATCCCCAATATCGTGTTTGCGTTTTGTGATGGCAGTGCGCTTATCACATTTTGGGGCAGTACGGCCTTAAGTGGATTGTATCCGAGCAGCGCAGCGAAGAGCGCCGATGACGGTGGAAGCGAAGAGATGCTATTGGCCGTGGCGGCAGAAACATTCTGTGCTATAAGCCCGTTGTAAAGCGCGGAAGGCAGTGCAACGGAAACGCCGACAATCAGAAGGCTGAAGAAAACAACAAGGCTGAACATGAATGCCACATTCAGCAGGGTAGCCCTCATGCCCGATGTTACCCCTCTGTACTCTGGCGGGACAGAATTCATCACCGCCGCGGTGTTTGGTGCAGCGAACATTCCCTGGCCTATCCCAAGTACGAAAATTATTATGGCAAATTCCCAAAACACAAAATTTGCAGGAAGCGTTGCCAGGGCAAGGAACCCAACAACATTTATTAGCATGCCGGTGGTAGAGAACAATCTCGCACCGTACTTGTCAGATAGGTATCCGGAAGCTGGGCCAGCAAGCATGAAGCCCAGTATAAGCGGTATCATGCATATCGCGGCCTGCAACGGCGTGTTTTCAAAGCTGATTCCATGCAATGGCAGCCAGATGCCCTGAAGCCAGATTATGAGCATGAATTGAAGCCCGCCCCTTGCGATACCTGAAAGAAACATGCTGATATTCCCGGCTGCGAACGCCCGTATCCTGAAAAGAGCCATGTTGAACATCGGCGATACGCTATGACGCTCTATGTAAACGAAGAGAACCAGCAGTATTACGCCCAATGCTATGCCTCCCTCCACAAACGGATTTGACCAGCCAGTGGTGCTGCCGCCAAATGGTAGTATGCCATATGTAATAGACAGCAATAGAGCTACCAGAGCCACGGCAAAAACTACATTGCCAAGCACATCTATCTTCTGGTCTTTCTTTATTGTCGCAAGCTCGTGCAGTGCAAGATAAGCCCATATGGTGCCAATGACGCCTATAGGCACGCTAATCAGGAATATCAGGTGCCAGTCCACAGCCGCGAGCCATCCGCCGATCAACATGCCGGCAAGGCTGCCGCCGATTGCCGCCACCTGGTTGAAGCCCAATGCCTTTCCGCGCTCGTTTGCAGGGAATGCATCTGTCAATATAGCCGCACTGTTCGCGAAGAGGAATGCTGCACCAAGCCCCTGAAGCAGCCTCAGCAAAGTTATGGCCAATACCGCCGTGTCGCCGCTTACGAGATACGTTACTATTACTATCAAAACAGACGCGAACGAGAATATCGCAAATCCCATGTTGTATAGCTTGACCCTTCCGAACATGTCAGACAATCTTCCTATCGTCACAACAGCTACAGATGACACTATTGTGTAACCAAGAAGCAGCCAAAGAAGCAGTGTAACATTACCTGCAGCGATAGGGTTTACGCCGAGCCCATTGAATATTGCGGGCAGAGAAATGATGAGTATGGATCCGTCTATAGATGCAAGAAGCGCGCCGAGCGTGGTGTTTGAAAGCGCAATCCACTTGTAATTCTTGCCGAGCTTCTCCTCCTTCTTGCGCTCTTCAATATCGTATGCTTGCCCTTCATCGCTGATCTCAACATCAACCAAGTTACCACTCTACGATTAAAGATGGTGAATACACTGTTATCTTATTTATATCTGAGTCCCGTCTGCGTAGACCATGCCTCTTACCCCGTTTCCAGCTATGCCGAAATGCTCGATCACTCTATCAGTAGGCATCTCGAGTATCCTGTTGTGGCTCACCATCCTTTCGTGCCACTCTTCTCCGGAAACCACGATGCCTCCCTCTGCCGACCATGGTGGTATTATGTCGGGGAACTTCCTGTTCGGCGTTGTATGGTAGCGTATCGCGCCAAAGACATTCCCGGAAAAATACATGGCGATATCTGGATCTGACACCTTGCACTTCATCTCGACTATCTTCTCCTTCGTATAGCGCTCTAGCGACTTTGCCGGATTCGGAGAGTGCTTTTTTACATGGTGGAACATCTCTAGGAACTTGTCCTCCCCTTTTATCTTGTCGTATTCCTCTTGCACATAATCCTTGCGTATCTCGTGCTCCATGTCTATACCTGCCCTCTCGTTGAGAAGATAGCAGTCATGCACATCTACCGATGGAAGCAGATGCGAACATAGCTTTTCAAAACTTTTTGCGAAATCATTGAGCCCGTCTTCGAGCCATTTCTCAGGCTTGTGCCCTATATGGTAGTAATTGGTATTGAGGTACCTAGCCGTGGTATAGATCAGTGTCACATCCAACGGATAATCCACACTGCTGATTACACTGCCCACAACCCCCAGAGTGAACACGTCTGCCATGTCTGGCTTGTACCACTCTTCATCGTATTTCCTGAAGCAGAAGCCGTCCTTTCCGTATCCCCACATTACTGCTACCTTGAGCGGTTCCCCTGCATCTGCTCTGGCCCGCACCTTTGCCTTCAATGATCCAAGATCTGCGAGTACCTTGAATCTAAGCGATTTGTTCTTGCTGGTAAATGCAGATATTATCTCTTCCGCGCTCGCGGCTCCGTGCTTCTTGCCTGATGATCTGGCGAATATGGAGTTATATCTATCTTCAACAGCGTTCCTTATGCTAGTCATATTAATTCCTGTCAAAATCGGACTACCTATTTCCTACTATGGCTATATAAATCCATACAGGGCGAACAGGCATGCTCCCTTCGAGCCAAAGAAAATTTTCATCTGCGCTTTTGATATCTAATGATATTAGAAGATAATATTTATAAGTAAATGCACAAGCAGACCGGTCTTGAAACTTTACAACCAGACTTGGTTTATTTTCTAAGTGTTTTTGCAGCTCGCGGTTTATAAGATGGCGGAGCAACCACAAGTTCATGAGGTATTCCTAACCTGAGTAGCTCTTCATACTGCACTCTATTTACTCTATTGTTCCCTTTCCCGTCAAAGGCGACGCCATCACCGCTTGCTCTAGCCATAGCTCTTGTCGCTCTTATGTCATCATCTTCATTCTCGAAGCGCACTATAAATACAGAATGCTCTGGCAGCGCCTCAATATCCCTTTCATGCGTTATGCTCATTTCCTGACCTATTACAATGTCAATTGTTGCTAACATACTGATTACCTCTTTAAATCTTTAAGCCTTTCCTTTCGCTTCGTTATCAGTGCATCTAGCGGTATCTGCGGTACGAAGCTTACTTTCGTTCGCTCTATCACTATGTCCTCCTGTTCCATTTGCCTTACCTCTTTAACATGCAGCAGAAGCCTTGCTTTTAACTCTTTAAAATACACCATAGCTCTTTCACTTTTCTTCGTGTATAATTCAATTCGTACATGCCAGTCAACAACAACTTCTCCTCTCTTATCTACCCAGTCTCCTTGTATCGGAGGGGGTCCTTTGAGTTCGAAATACGTCGCTCCGCCCAAATCCTCGCGAAATAGCCTCTTAAGCTCTTTAAGATCAGTGTCTGTGAAAACATCTTTTGATACCGTCTGTCCTTCTGGTTTTTCCGAAACCGGTAACAAGATAGTAAACTTGTAATGATCACCCTCAAAAGTAGGCCTCAATAGCATCGCACTATACTCTCTCTGTGCAAACGGCCTCTTGGCCTTCTCTATACCCACCATCAGTGTTTATATACGGCATAGGAAATATTTAAGCATTGCTGCACAAACGTCTACTATATACGGCCTCCTGAGGGCAAAAGAGGGAATATGAAAAAAGTAAATATCTCTTCAAGGGATTTGAACCCTATTTTTAGTGACTCTGTCGTCGGGGAAATTTCATTAATATGAGCCGAGTTCAATGCTCCCTTCGGGATTTGAACCCGAGTTCCAGGGTTGAAAGCCCTGTGTCCTTGGCCGTGCTAGACGAAGGGAGCCTAGTAGGATAAGGACTTTCACGTATTTAAATTATTAGTGCGTGTGGAATCCGACATATTCTGCCGAGAAGGTCACCGATATGCTCTGGTTATTCAGGTTGGCGATCCAGACGTGCTCTGTTCCTGGAGCTATCGGTATCTCAACGGTTCCCTGCCCCTGCGCAACTGTAGGCGCATAGACGACCTTCGGGCTGTTCTGGTCGAAGTTGATCTTGTAGATGCCCCTGTTCGTTATTACAGGAGAGTATGGCCCCTGCGTATAACTGCCGCTCTGGAATTCGTAGTACTTCATCGTGCCGTTCGGTATTATGTTATAGCTTGAGACGATAAATTCCCATGACGTATTTGTCTGCGTGTTGACACCGGTGCCTGTTGCATTGATGAGCAGATAGCCGGGATACTGTGCAGTGAAGGAGAAATTGGAAGTGTAATATGTCATGATATTCGTTATGTTGACGTGCTCTGTCGCCCCTACATAGGTGGTTGTCGTGTTGGAAGCGCTTACATTCTTCTTCGGTATGTTGACCGTATGGTCGTTGTACAGTGCCACTGTATATGGCGTTGTGAGGTTGTACTCCGCATTGTTGTACTTTGCAACTGCCACGGCCAGCTGACTTTGTGAGGAGTTGAACTGCGCATATAACCTCGAATAGTTCGCGTTGCTGACCGAGTGGCTGTAAACATTCAGGCTGTACAGATAATACATGACTATCAGTGCGATTACCACAATAACAAACAGCACCGCTATCGTATACAAGCGCGTTTGCAGGTTTTTATATGACTCGAGCAGCGTCTCTCCCATCGTATGACCTCTAGAATAGAAGCAATCCATCTTTTTATGTTTTGCTGTTTGGAATTTCAGATAACCTTATTAAATCTTTTAGTCTTAGTATAAAAAGGCATTCTGATGGACGGCAAGAAACCATACACGATCCTTACCTCTTCGCACAAGGGCGGCGTAGGGAAGACAATAGTCTCGATTAATATAGCGGCTGCGCTGAGAAGTGCAGGGTACGACGTATTGCTTGTGGACACAGACACAGCAAACCCGAGCATAGGGCCACTGCTTGGCATGCCAGACCCAGGTCCCGGATACTTCGATATAGTGGATAGCAAAATAAAGCCGGAAGACACGCTTATCGTTTTCGAGCCGGTCGGCTTCTATATCATACCCGCAGGTGGCAAGGGCGAGGTGGCCAACACCATAACAGACGCGTTTAACAAATTCTATGCAGAGGTGTCAAAGCTCGACTTTGATTTCATAATCATAGACACGCCGCCTGGCATAGGCATGGACGGCATACTAAAGAACTTCGACGAGGCGATAATCGTGACAACGCCGGAAGAGACCGCCGTTTTCAGCGCGCAGAAGCTCTCGAAGCTGTACACCGACCACCACCTGATACATAAGCTTGTGATAAACCGGGTCAAGAAGGACAAATATCAGTTGGATGAGGGAAAGATAGAGGCGATGTACGGGGACATAGCATATGCGATGATCCCAGAAGACGAAATAGTCACGGAAAGTGAAGCCAAGCACATTCCCGCATATCTCATAAACAGGAAGTCGCTGTTCGCGATCGCGATAGACGACCTGTGCAGGTCATACACGCTTAAGGCAGGGGAGCCGAATCCACAGGGACATCTCAAGAAGTCCGGCTTTGGCAGGATAAGAAGATTCTTCGGAATGTAAATTTACTTGTTATCATCAAGGAGCTTTTTGACGCGATCCATCACTTGCTTGAACACGTCATCTATTGGTTTGTCGGCATCTATGGTGCACCATCCATCATAGGAGTATCTGGATTCTAGTTCTTTGTAGGCTTCATCCACCCGCTTCTGTATGGAAAGATCCTCAAAGCTTTCTGGGGCAAGGCCCCTCTGCTTTCTCCTGCCTGCAGCCACCTCCGGAGATATCTTGAACCAGAAGGTTATGTCAGGCCTTGGGAATACGTTGTTCATGGTGAATAGCCAATCCATATTCAGCCCTGTTGCGTGCCCGTACGAAAGCGTAGACCAATAATACCTGTCTGTTATTACGATCGTGCCGTCAGCAATCCCCGGGGCGATTACCTTGTGGACATGGTCTGATCTGTCTGCAGTGAATAATATCTGCAACGTCATGTTGCTCAGGTCTAGCGAACCCTCGACAATGCTCGCCCTGATGTGCTTGCCCAATGCCTTATCTGTTGGTTCTGTTGTAAGCACGCATTTTTTGCCCATTCTCACTAGCTCCTCATGGACCTTCTTCGCCTGCAGGCTCTTTCCAGAGCCATCGAGCCCTTCGAACGCTATAAAGAGTCCCCTCGGCATTCAATCTACACCCTCAGGATTTATTTTGCACGAGGTTAAATATAAATCTTTCCAGAGTCACAGCAATCAAAGAAAAGAAGCGATAAGGCTTAATATCTTTAAACAAAAGGCTCACTGGGGTAATCGTGCCGATGCAGACAACTCTAAAATTCTATGAAGGCGACCCAGGCACGCCAGTTGAGGATTTCACAGAGCAGGAGGCAACGGAGATGAATGAATATGTCACCAACTGGGACAGCAACATATACGGATGGAAGATAGGGAGCTCGTTCACGCCGGAGCAGGCCGGTGCGCTACTTTCAAGATACAGCAGGACAAGTTTTACAGGAAGACGTCTGCTTCTGAAGGAGTTTCTGCCAAACAAAGACAGAGGCAAGGAGTTCTTCGAGGCATGGTTGGTTGACTACGGTGACGATTCAATACAGGAGATGGCAGGAGGTCTGCCGATGTCCTGCGAATATGTTTCCAATGTCATGTCAAAGGAGATAGAGGACTGCAGGTTCGGCTCCTATATAGAAAAATCTACAAGATATGTCGCATTTGACAAGAAGCTCCCGAACGGAAGCTACATGTATTACCGCGACAAGGACATAGGCGAGTCGAGATACGCAGATCAGTACATAAATCTCATGGAGAGCCTGTTCGCTTCATATGTAAAGCACATGCCGGCCATGATCAAGTACATAACAGATCTGAATCCGATGGATTCACAGAAGTTCAAGGTCGGCGATACCGCAATAAAGATAAGCGAATGCAACAAGGCCATAGAAGACAAGTATGGAATAATGGAAACTGACCTGAAAAAGGCATATGAGAACTCGGTCAAGGCGCAGGGGCTCGATCTGCTGCGCGATTATCTTCCGATGGCAACGCTCACGCACATCGGCATGAGCATGAACCCTCGCACTTATGAGAACATGATACTGAAGCTGGTTGCGCTGCCATCCGCAGAGGCGAACTGGATAGGCAAGAGGATGCACGCGGAGCTTTCAAAGACGGTTCCATCGCTGATCAAGAGGACATTCGACAAGCACGGACAGGATTTCAAGGCTTTCCTTGCAGAAAAGAACAGCAACACAAGGAGCGTTGTCGCACAGCTCACAAAAGACATGGGTACAGGCAGCGGCGACGGCGTCACACTCATAGATTATACAGGAAAAGGGGAAAAGAGCGCAGATGAAAAGGCACAGATCGTCCTTTCCTCTATCGTGCTATACAAATACTCGCAAGGGCTTTCGCTTCAGGATGCAACAGAAAAGGCGAGGAGGCTGACCCCCGAGCAAAGAAAGGAAGTAATCGCCGCATACGTGGGGAAGCGCGGCAACAGGAGGCACAAGCCAGGCAGGGCTTTTGAGAACATAGAATATCTTTTCGATCTGAGGGGACGCATAGGAATATACAGAGACCTTCACAGGCACAGGATAGGCACGCAGGAAAGGCAGAATTTCAGCGTGAAGCTCGGCTTCAACACAAGGAACGAGTACAAGAACATAGGGATAGAAGATGATTACAACAGCCTAATGAAGAATGTGATCGAGCTCTACAACAACATATACTCAATTCTTCCATATCAGGCGCAATATGTTGTGACACTTGGCTTCAACACAAGATGGTACTACAGATTAAATGCAAGACAATTATTCCATTTCTCGGAGCTGCGCACAACTCCGGGAGGGCATCCAGACTACAGGAAGATGGTCCAAGATATGTACTACAAGATAAAGGAGGTGCATCCGACTATCACTAATCACATGAACTACATCGATCTGAATGACAAGCCGCTCGGCAGGCTCGAATCAGAGGTTAGAATAGCAGTGAAACGAAAAGCGCTTGAACAGAAGTAGCTAAAGCCCCGGATAGAGCGGGAATCTCTTGCACAGGTCAAGCACCTGCGCCCTCACTCCTTTGAGCTTTTCGTTTTTCTCGAGGTCTTCCTTGAATTTCTTAATGTAAGCCGCGCGCTCCTCCTTTCCTTCAGGAAGCTGGTAGCCCTTTACCTCAAATATAACCTGGGCGATGAGCCCTGCTATCGTCTTCATCTCTGGTTCCTTCATGCCCCTTGTTGTTATTGCCGGGGTTCCCATCCTTATCCCGCTCGGATAGAACGGAGAAGCCGGGTCCTTTGGAATTGTGTTCTTGTTAACTGTTATTCCTGAAAAGTCCAGCGCATCCTGGACGAAAACGCCGGTCCCTTTCCCGAATTGCGTCAGGTCGACAAGCAGCATGTGATTATCTGTCCCGTTTGTGACGAGCTTTATCCCGTTCTTCATGAGCTCGTCTGCAAGAGCCCTGGAATTCTTCACGATCTGCTGGCCATAAGCCTTGAACTCAGGAGTTGATGCCTCCAACAGCGCCACTGCAATGCCCGCTGTTATGTGATTATGTGGGCCGCCCTGCATTCCGGGAAACACGACCTTGTCTATCTTCTCCGCAAGCTCCGGGTCCTTTGCTATGCCCTTGTCCGTAACCATTATCATTGCGCCGCGCGGACCTCTGAGCGTCTTGTGCGTTGTCGTCATTATTATGTGGACGAATTTGGCAGGGCTCTTGTGCACGCCTGCGATTATCAATCCCGATATGTGCGAAATGTCCGCAACAAGATATGCGCCGCATTCGTCTGCTATCTTGGAGAATTCCTCGAACGGGAATTCCCTTGTATAGGCAGTAGCGCCTATCCATATCAGCTTAGGCTTGCTCTCCATCGCAAGCTTCCTGACCTCTTCCATGTCAATATAACCGTCGGCTTTCACATGATAGGGAACGCTGTTGAAAATCTGACCGGTCACGCTTGTCTTCCATCCATGTGTTAGATGGCCTCCATCAGTGAGGTTCTGCCCCATTATCGTGTCTCCTGGCTTGCATATCGCAAGCGATATCTCCAGATTTGCCGGCGAGCCTGAATACGGCTGCACGTTGACAAACGGCACTCCGAATACCTTCTTTGCCCTCTCAATCGCAAGCCTTTCTATGACATCTATGAACTGGTTGCCCCCGTAATATCTCTTTCCGGGATAACCCTCAGAGTACTTGTTTGTGAGGATAGAGCCCATCACGTCGAGCACTGCGAAGCTCGTAAAATTCTCAGACGGGATCATCTCAAGGCCATCGCGCTGGCGCCCGAGCTCCTTCATTATCGCATCGTATATTTCAGGATCTTCCTCCTTTATGCCATTTAAGAAATCCACAATAACACCCCCGTATAGATTAAACAAATACTCTTTTAACCATAACGGTTTTTGTATGCTCTCGGAGAAGCCAAGTAGCCCTTCACATATCTCCGTATCTCCTCAGCAATTTCCTTTGCATTCTTCTTCCCGTCTACCACCACCCAGCCCGGCTCACGCTTTGCCATCTCCTCGTACAGCTGTGTAGCACGCCTAAGCATCCACTTGGTATCAAATATCGTCCTACTGCTCTTTTCTGTAAGCCTCAGAGCCTCATCCGGCGGTGTCGTCACCAGGACTGTGAGATCGGCGTGCGGTATCTTATACATTTCATGAAGCTGTTTAAGCTGGTCCTTGCCTGCTCCCTTCATGAGCCCGTACACAAACGTCGAACCATCCCATCGCGCAGCTACGACCGTGACGCCGTCCGCAAGCATTTCGTTTATGTGCGTGAGATGCATCACCCTATCGATTATGAAAAGATTTTGCATCGGCAATGCAGGTACCTTTATTTCGCCAGTCAAGAATCCGCCCTTTTTCAGCAGCCTGCCCACCGGCCCGCCAGTAGGTTCTCCTTCCCTCGTTGCCTGAATTCCCTCTTTCCTATTTAGATTTCTGCACAAGCGTACTGCTTGATCCGAGATTACGCGGTCGCTGATACCTTCTATGGCAATCAACGCCCCTCTATCGCCAGAAGCCTGCATCGCTTTCTTGGCCATGTATCACACCAAGTGATACCTTAATTTATACTCATATTTATGCGTTCCGAAACTAGATGCTAGCCTCTAAGATGCGAAATACAGAAAGGAATAGAAAGAAATTAAAAATTAAAATCTTCTCGATGAAAGATCAGAGACTTCTGCGCTTGCCGCACTCTCTGTAGGCTTTTGCGTCTGCCCTATCACGGATACGAGCACAACGTCTCCTACGTTCTTTATGTTCTTGAACAGGATGCTCTTGTTTTGTAACAATCTCTTAGTCTCATCCTTGTCGTTGCTCCTCCATTCCTCCATCAGCAATCTGCTGACTTCTCCCTTCTCAAGGTCAATGATTGCGTCGCGCACCTCGCCCAGGTATTGGCCGCCATCACTGTATATGTCCATGCTGTATATGTCAGAAAGCTTCATTCAATCGCCTGCTCTACTATCTGTATCTAAGTTTAAATATCTTGTGCAAACGTATGTGTATTCGCCTTTTGTGGAAGTGCACCTCGGAAAAGGCAAACAAAACCTTAATATACTCTACGAACAGAATTATAGCTAGGGGGTTTAAGAAGTGAAATCAATGATAGGCAAAGGCATCGAAGCCGAGGAAGACGTATCGCTCAACGAGGTTAAATCGATCATAGAGGAGAGGAAGAAGGGCAAGGAGCTCACGTACGAGCAGCAGCTCGCCTATGACCACGCGAAGAAGTTTACTACAGGCGAAAAGAAGGACGATAAGCTGAAGAAGGCTCTTTCTGAGCTCGGGCTGGGCGCCAAGACCATAGTAAAGATAATCGACATAATGCCGAAGAACGCACTGACCCTGAAGCAGATACTAGTTCACGAGAACAAGACATTCGATGACGCGGAGGTAGCGAAGATCCTCGCATCGATAAAAGAGAACGCATAGTGTTAAAATGGATATGGGAATAATCCCAGTGGCAAGGTTTGGATATGCAAGGAGAGGAGAAACGGGAGGAATACGCAATTGTGCTTGACTTTTTGCTTAGCGGCAAGTCTTTTTCTGGAAGATCAGAACCCGTAGCCCAGCTGCTCGGAGAGGAATGGTTCACGCTTCTTGAGGCGGTGCCGAAACCTGCGGTGAAGCTGACACCTGGAGAGCGCGTCTACATAGGAAAGGCTGAGCGCGACAAGATAGCATTGATAAAGACGAGGATAAGCTACAACGAGCTTACAGAGCATGGGAAATCAGAGCTGCCTACAACAATAATGAGAGTGGTGAAGGAGCGCGAGAAGCATTTTGTCGACGTTTTCAACAACGCCGGACCGCTGAACATAAGGGAACATTCACTAGAGCTTCTTCCAGGAATAGGAAAGAAGCACATGGACGCTATACTAAAAGCAAGGACAGAAAAGAAATTCGAAAGCTTCAAAGACATAACAGACAGGGTAACGCTAATGCAGGATCCCGCAAAGCTCATAACCGACAGGATAGTCGAGGAGCTGCAGGGAACTGGAAGATTCTACATGTTCACAAAGCCTTTTGTGAAGAGAGAGGACAGATATGGCGGAGGCAGGTACTAGCTAGTTCTTATCAAGGCAAAGCTGATGCAAAACCTTTTAAAGTTAGCCATTTTAGTATTCAACATGGCAGAAAATTCTAAACAAAACGCAAGGCCAAAGCAGGACGCTTTGGTAACGTGGAGGATGGAGTGGTTCCCAGTGCAGGTACCCCAGAACAAGATGTATACAGACAAGCTAGTCTCGATTCTCGACAAGAGAGTCAGGCGTGCTCCGGTCGTGTACGCTCTCTACAACAAAGGAAGACTCGTCGAAGTCGGCCAGTCAGATTCCGGCATAGCAAAGGTGAAGGCAGCGGTCCAGGCGAACAAGAGGAAGGCAAGGTTCGACAGACTTGCAGTCTATACTCTTGCGAAGCGCAGGCACCTGAATGACTTCTCTGCGCTTGCTGTGCGAATCGCATGGCCGCAGAAGCAGATGAGGAACTTCACAAGAGC
This sequence comes from uncultured Microcaldota archaeon, assembly GCA_963762345.1. Taxonomy (GTDB): domain Archaea; phylum Micrarchaeota; class Micrarchaeia; order Micrarchaeales; family Micrarchaeaceae; genus JAJZYD01. The sequence continues at coordinate 41,637 of CAVXKI010000003.1, read as the reverse complement.
AAGAGATCTCGGGGACGTTGCAAGGAGGGATGTGAGGCAGTGGGCATCGAGCGAAGCCAGACGCGCAGACAGGTCGAGGAGACCCTTGGAAAGGAGATACAACTCGACAAGGAGAAGGCTCGACACACAGGAAGTGCGCATCAGGAAGAGCTACCTCAAGAGAATAGAAAGGGCAAGGGACGCGGTAAGGCAAAGGTCCTTAAGGGCCGAGAGGGACAGGAGGTTGAAGAGCATCTCAGTGCAAAGGAAGAGGCTACAGCCGATGAGAAACAGCATCGCGATGTGGCAGGCAAAGGCCCGCAGCTTCCAGAGCATAAAGATGTAAGAGCCATCTTCCAGCAATTCCATACTCTTTGCTAGATTCTTCTAACAAGATTAGCGCAGCGTTCAAGCCTTTTCCAGATGGACAACAGGCACTATCAGGGTCCTTTCCGCATTCATTATCCTGACCTTTACTACGAAAGCACCTCCCCTTTTTGCGGTTACTGTGCCTATCCTGCCCCTGTACCTAGGATGAGGAATATTCCTGAAGTTGCCCTTTGGCACTATCGCCACTTTGTCGCCTATCTTTATCTCCTTTATGTAGTCGTTGACGCTGAGCTCCGAAGGCTTGTGATGCCTAGCCAGGTGCCTGGTCTTTCCTACGAATAAACCATGTGATCTTTTTGTCATAAAAAGTCCCTCTGCAGTCAGTATTTGTAGCATAATGTATTTATAACTTCATTGCAGCAAGTGGCCAGACAGGTCATACTCTGCAGCTTGGCCCGCATCCGCATTCCAAATATAAAAAAGTTTATAAGATTCATATATATACGTCATTTGTCATACATGCGAAAGGTATAAATAATTGTCAGTCTAATATTTTACCACGCGTTTTTGCGCGTAGAATTGGGTATATACTTATTCTGTAACAACCCTATTCTCATCCACCCGGGGCGTATGCAACCCATACGCCTCACCCATTTAACCTCATAGCGCAGCTGCAGCAAAAGCAAGCTCTAAATACTAATTATGAAGCATAACATAAGCGTGGTGGAATGGCAGATCCTAGCAACACAAAAGCCAAGCGCAGCCGGTCAACAGGAGGGATACCGTCGTTCGGATTCATAGGACTGATGGCGAGCGGGAAGAGCACATACGGAGACCACTTGGCGAAGCAGATGGAGGAGAGGCTTGGCGTGAAGACATACAGGTTTACATTTTCTGATAAAATAGCTGAGATAGCAACAGACCTTTTCGACATGAAGGAGAAGGACAGGGCCCTGCTGCAGGCGATAGGGGCAAAGATGAAGGAGATACGCAAGCCTATCTGGGCGGAATACATAGCCAGGATTGCAAAGCGCGACAACAAGCTTCCGTTCATAGTTGATGGGATAAGGTCTAAGGATGAGGCAGAGGCCATGAGGCAGGCATTCCCCGGATTCCTAGTGATAAAGCTGGAAGCGGACGAGAAGCTGAGGCTCGAGGCCTACAAGCGAAAATTCGGCAGATACCCGACAAAGGAGGAGAGCAACAACATCACCGAGGCAACGATAGCCGACATAACGCCAGACATTGTCATACACAATCTCTACAAATGGGACGAGCTGGAAAAGCAGATAGGCGACATAATCACTGCAATAGAGACAAACACCATGGACAGGCTGCTGAAGCACGCGAACTAAAGCGATCAGCTCTGGCTGGCCTGCTGCGGCGGCTTCTCATCCGACTTCATCTTTGTGTATATGAAAGCCACGACCAATATTACGATTACAAAAATGATGATGTCATATATTGGGAATGAAGACGGCGAAGGTATGCTCTGCTGATTCGTTGTAATAGTGACCGTTGTCGTGGTAGGCACTGTTGGCGGTGCTGGCGGTGGCGGCACATTCAGCCCGGACGGTACTCCTGATAGCAATATGGTCTCGTTGTAGTTCAGGCTTCCTGTCCTGACTACTGCCTCGCCGTTTCCCTGCACTACGCTCAATCCGGTCGCATTCTCTGCAGTCTCGCTTCCGAACGTCCCCACAGCAGGGAACGGCTCTATCGTGCCGTTCTTCAGATACCCAATCCAAAGCGTAGAGTTCATCTGGTTGAAGTTTATCGTTGCGCCTTCTGCCTCGCCGCCATACACAAGCTCGGTATCATAGTACAGCGACGAGTTTATGCCGTTGGGCAAAGCCGGGGTCTGGTTGAACGGGCTTATCTGGAAATATGCATTGCCGTTGGGTGCCAGCAGCGTCACATTGTCATAGAAGCGAGCAGTCCCATTGCTGAAGTATCCGAACTGCAGGTACGGATAGCCATGATTATAAGTAACGCGGATCACAGGCTCGAAGCTTATTGGATACGAATACGGCGTTGAATTCGTGGCATATGCATAGAACCCTCCCTCGCCCTGCGAGTAGTTGAATATGTCATTGAATATGTTTGTGAAGTTGAGCCCAGAGCTTCCGGGGTATGAGTCGGTCACGTTTCCCCTGCCTTCTATAGTTGCGTTGGAGAGGGTCGCGTTATAGTCTGTCGCGTTCCACACATTGTCGACGAAGTAGTAGGTCATATTGCTTGTATTGAAGTCTGCTACGTCCTGCGCAAGATATGCATAGACGTGGCCATCAGAGGTCACATTCAGCATAGCATTTAGCTGAAGCGACACTCCGTATGGAGAAACGTTGAGCTGCGTGAGCGAAGCATTGTATGCATACATCGAGCCTATCTTCGCCACACCGAATACCTCGTTGGTGGCAACGGTATAGAATCCGCTCGCCTTCGCCATGTTCATCAGCCCGTAGGCTCCTATTCCTGTCGGAAGAGATGTCGAGCCGTTTATCCAATATACAGGATTGATTGTGCCCTGTGCCGATGCAATGCAGGCACACGGGACCAGAATCGCAAGAATCGAAAGCAATACAACAAGTTTCGCGTCCATGCACATCATTTTTGAGCAAAGACCAAATAAGCGGTATGCCACACGCCCTTTGTCGAGGGCCTAGTGCCCTGCTCCCTGACAAGAATGTCCCTGACTATGACTTCCATCGTCAGAGGGTTCTTGAACTTGAGCTTGTTGAGCGTTGCGACGAACTTGCCCACCTGCTCTACATGCGGGAGATAGCCGACAACGTGCCCATTTTCTTTTAGGGCCTTGTACGCATTCTTCAGCGCCTTTTCAGAGTCCGGCATGTCGAGCGTCACAAGGTCAACGTTCTTTTCCGATATCTTCTTTGTCACGTCTCCTATCTTCAGCGTAAGGTTTCCCAGCTGCTCCTGCTCCTTGTTCCTTTCCGCGATCTTCATGAAGTCCTCCCTCACGTCATAGCTCGTCACATGCTTTGCTATCCTTGCAAGCGATACGGCAAGCCAGCCGCTTCCCGTTCCGGCATCAACGCACACGCTCTCCTTGCCTATTCCCGAGTATGCGATTATCATTCCGATGTCCTTTGGTAGTACTACTTGAGGCCCACGCTTCAGCCTTCTGTAGTGCGGCGGCACCAACAATCCATTATCTTCATTCCTGCTCATTCGGTTCACTTTTTATTTTTGTTTTCTTTACTCTCTTCTTTGCCGGCTTCTTTGCTGCCTTCGGTTTTGCCGGCTTCTTCTCCTTCGCTTTCGGCTTCTCCTTTTCCATCGGCACAACGTGTCCCTTATCCTCCCTCTGCTCTCCGAATCCTTTCCAGTCCTTCTTCGTTATGCAGTTTGGATCAAGGTCCATCTCAAACGGCCTCTTTCCCTTCCTTATTACCTTTATGAACGGGGTGTGGCAGTGCTCGCACGTCTTTCCTGTCGGGAGTATCAGCGCATTCTGCGGCAGCGAATATGTGTTCATGCACTTCGGATAGTTTGCGCACGCGGCAAACTGCTTCCCGAACCTTGATCTCCTTATCACAAGGTCGCCGCCGTCCTTCGGGCACTTGCCAAGCACGTTGCTCTGATGCAGTCCCGACTTTCATCGCCGTAGCTATCTGTTCCTTGTTCTTGTCAAACTCCTTGAGCGCCTCGAGCAGCATCTTCTTGCCCTCCTCGACTACTTCCTCTTCCTTTATCTGGCCCTTTGAAATCTTTTCCATGTCCTCTTCGAGCTTTCTTGTCGTGCTCTCGTCTACTATCATCTTTGCGTTGTTAGCAAGGGTCTCGTAAACGCTCATTCCGAACTTCGTTACCGTTATGTTTGTCGCTCCCTCGAGATATCTTCTCCTGAAAAGCGTGTCTATTATTGAAGCGCTTGTAGCCTTTGTGCCAAGATCCCTCTTCTCCAGCTCCGATATGAGCCCCGCCTTCGTGTAGCTGCTTAGGCGGCTGCGTCTGCAGCGCCTTGAGATCTACTCTCGTCGACTCTTGCAGCTGCTTCCCTTCTTGAATTCGGGGAGCATGTGCTCGTCTATCCTTGCATAAGTGTAATACTCGAGCCATCCAGGCTTCACTATCCTCGAGCCAGTAGCCACGTATTTCTCGTTTCCTATTGCAACAACGACCTTTGCCCTCGCCACAGCCGCATTCTCCGCGAACACTGACAAGAACCTCCTCACTATCATGTCGTAGAGCCTTGCCTCCTGCTGGCTCAGCGCCGCTCGGCATTATCCCTGTCGGGAATATTGCGGGGTGCGCCTCGTCCGTCTTTGTGCCCTCGTTCGGCCTGAACCTTCTCTGCGCGATGAGCTTGTTGGCAAGCTCCGAATACTCGCCGCTCTTTGCTATATTGGTGATTATCTTCTGCAGTCCAAGAGTCGGAGGCAGCTTCTGCGACGATGTTCTCGGATATGAGATGTACGCCTTTTCGTAAAGCGACTGCGCTATCGCAAGCGTCATGGACGGGTCGATGTGCAGCGCCCTGCTCGCCTCTATCTGCAGTGAAGTAAGGTCGAACGGCGGATACGGACTCACTTCCTGCTCCCTTAGCTCCACATCCTCGACTCTTTGCGCTGTCCTTATGCTGCTTTGTGTGCTCGAAAGCAGTTGCGGCAACGCCTTCTTTCAAAGATGTCGCCGCTTGAGTTCTCGAAATCTACTCTGTTTATCTTTGCAAATATCCTCCAGAACGGCTTTGGCACGAACTTCGCTATCTCCGCTTCTCTCTTTGCAAGTATTGCAAGCGATGGCCCCTGCACCCTGCCCTATGCTGAGCGCATTCTTCAGACTCTGCCCATGCACTGCATATGTCAGCGCCCTGCTCAGGTTTATCCCCCAGAGCCAGTCGAGCATGTGCCTTGCCTCTCCCGCATAAAAGTTCTTCAGATCGAGTGGCATCTGGTGCTTGTACGAATCAAGAAGGTCGTCTGTTGTAGTGGTGGAGAACTTCATCCTCGTTGCATTCTCCTTCATCGCGTTGCTGTTGAGGTATTTTATGATGTTTGTGCCTATCACCGTGCCCTCGATATCAAAGTCGCACGCGTTTATGAATTTGTCTGCACTTCTTTGCGATGTCCCTGAGCGTGTCAAGATAGGCTTTCGTATGCTCGGACTTCTTGCCGACGTCATACGATGGCGCCCATTCAACATTCAGCACTGGATATCCGCGCTCATTGTCCGTCTGTCTGATCGTGAAAAGGTGACCGACCGCAGCCGCGATGTAGATCGTGCCCTCCTTTCCGTCGATCTCATAATAGCTCACGTTGTCCCTGCCCTCCATCCTCTTCTCAGAGCCCGCACCGAGCGCAGCCGCTATCCTATTAGCGACGCTAGGTTTTTCTGCTATGATAAGTGTGTTCATAAACATCATAGATTTGTTACTTCTTTCTGCGCTTCGTTCGCGCCCTCGCCTTCCTGCGCTTCACAGGAGCAGCGGGCTCGTTTCCGGCGCCACCAACCTGCTCTACAAGTTCGGGGGGAACGCGGGAAAGCTTATACCACATATAAAACATGAGCAGCGCAGTGATTACGAAAAGCCCGTAGAACAGCGCCCCCGAACCAGAAATTATAAAAACGGCAATTGCGAATACTGTGAGTACGATTATAGCAACAGAAAGCACAACTTCGGTCGTTATATTCGTCATAGAAACATCGGTGATTCGCCTGAATATATATTTGGTCATATTTATAACCCTTATTGCGGCATTCATAGCCTCTTTCTGCCAAATTCTCTACAAGAAAGGCCTCGTCAACAAGGTAAGCGGGATAAAGAGCGCAATCATGGCCTTCAAGAACAAGTATGTCGCAATAGGCTTTGTCGGCTATGTCATAAGCCTTGGAATATACCTATTTGCCCTGGCAAATGCGCCGCTTTCCGTAGCATATCCTATTTTCGCAAGCACCTTCATATTCGTGGCACTCATGTCAAACCTGCTTCTAAAGGAGAAGCACTCAAACTGGAGATATGTCGGCGTGCTGTGCATCTTCATCGGCATATGCATAGTTGCAGTGTCAACGTGATAAAATGAACAACATCAAAATCAAATATTTCCTGCTTCTGCTTGCCTCTACGTTCACGGCTGCGATTGGGCAGCTGCTATTCAAATATTCGTTCACGTTCAGCAATCTTACGCTGCTTGGTCTATGGCTGCTTGCCGGCTTGGTCGCATACGGAATATCAACAGTAGTATACTTCATCGTACTTAGCAGGGCGCACCTCAGCTGGACATATGGAGTCGGCGGGCTGAGCTACATCTTCGCGACCATATTTGCGTACGCTATACTGATGGAAAACATACCTCTCTTGAGATGGGTTGGCGTCCTGATCATCTTTATAGGAGTAGCGATAATAGGGCTGAGCTAGCTACCCATGCCTTAATTTTATAGCTAGAGTGGCAGCAACCAGCATGAAAGTAATCACATTTGCCAGAATTATCGGAAGGGAGTTTATCAAGAAACCATAGATCGCCCAGCTGCCAGTGCCAAGCGCCAAAATCGAATACGTAGGCAGCGATATGTCGCGGGTGGATTTCGACTTCCATGCCTTATAGGCCTGCGGTATGAATGCACCTGTCGTAAGAGCAGCTGCCAAGAAACCCAAAATCACGACATAATCCATGTGCTTGCCCTATTATTTGATCGAGCGTTTACTTTATCTCCAGCTTTCTCACTTCTACCTTGTTGAGCTCTGTGATATGCGTAAGCTTCGATGACAACTCCGCCTGGAACTTCCCTTCTATTATTGCGCCGATTATCTGCTCGAGCTCGTTCTCCTTGAAATAGTTTATCGTGAAAGCTACCATATCCTTCCTCACTCCGACAAGTTTCGTGTGCGTCGCCCTCGCCCTTGTTATCGCGATGAGCTTTATGACCGCACCTGCTCCGTCCTTGGTCTTGACCGGTATTACCGCGCTGGAAACGCTCCTGTATCTCCTTACGAAAGACCTGAGATAAGCGGGCACAAGCTCCATCTTCACCAGCTTTGTCTGCGCTACCTCTCCATTCGCTTCCGATACCTTGAGAGTGACATTCGTGTATGCATGCGACGGGTTGTGCGTCAGATGATCTAGACTTACCACAATGTTCCTGCCTACCGCCGCCTTTTCATCATTGGCAGGCATCTCGCCCACGTTGGCGTCGTCGAACGCCTTCGGCGCCTTGACAGTAAACCATCTCTTCTGCTTCCATTTATCGATGCCTTTTTGTAGTGCCATTCATTAACCCGTGTTTCCTTTTATCAACAGTTCTGCCTGCTTCGGATCATACTTCCAATCCTGGGGAAGCACTCCCTCGCGTACATAATACTTTGTAAGCCTCCATATCTTCGATTCCGTCCTTCTAAGCCTCAGTTCATTGTGCTTGTCCTGCTTGTTCTTTTCCAGATGCTTGCGCATTCCGACTGCTGTCCTCATCAGATTCATAAGATCTGCAGGTATGGAACCGGCAAGCTTCTTTTCCTTGAGAATGTCGAGCAGGCTCTGTCCTGTGTATTGTCTTACATATGGGATCTTGTGCTCTTTCTTCAGCTTCTCCCCTATCTGGGCAGGCCCCATGCCCTGCTTTGCATATTTTTCGATAAGCTCTATCACTTGCGCCTTTGTCACTGTTGCATCTTCAGGTATCTTTCCCAGTTCCACTACAGGTTTCCTCGACTTGGACTTCCCATGATGGTTTCCGTGCATTCTTGCCATTAAAACACTTGTTTAGCAACATGAATAAGATAAGATCAAATCTTTACAGAGACTGAGAAGTCTTTGTGTTTGCTGACCTTAACCTCCTTTGCTTTGCAGATCTGCTTGAGCTCGTCTGCTGCCGCAACTACGGCGCTATAATATTCATCTGGGACATTTATATTGATTGCGGTTATCTCTTTGTTGAGGGCCAGCTTGTTGTTTGATTTCTCCTTCCTGACCAAGCTTATTACATCGTTGAGCAGCGTGCCGACGGACGCATAGTCGATGTTCACCGAACTGGTTTGTACCAATCCATATATCGCGTAATCCGCATGCGATTTCATCTCGACATATTCTGGGAAAGTCTGCTCAAAAACGCTCTGTTTGCTTGTTGTTGAGTTTATCTCCTCGCACATGAACGGTATTACCGGCGCGAAAAGCCTCAACGATGTCTGCAGCACGTACCTGAGCGTCTGTATTGCGGCTCTCCTGCTGTTTTCCATGTCCTTTTCTTCCGAGTATACACGATGCTTCACGTTCTCGATGTAAAAGTCTGCGAATTCGTGCCAATAGAAGTTTATCGCCGCATTCAGGGCCTCGTTCAGCATGAAGCCATCATAGCCTTCCGTCACCGTCTTTACCGTTTCATTGAGCCTGTTCAATATCCACATGTCAAATACGTTGTGGTATTTGCTCGCTTCCGACTTTGCGGAATCCTTTTTCAATGCCAGCTCTACGAAATTGGCGGTGTTGTACAGTTTTGTAAGGAATCCCTTCGCGTAATCCAGGTCATTGTAGGAGAACGGCCTGTCCTTTCCTATGCCGCCGCTGAGCGCGACCCAGAGCCTTATCGCATCCGCAGGATATTTCGGCATTAGGTCTTCAGGATAGACCCCGTTGCCAGCGCTCTTGTGCATTTCCTTCTTGTCAGACCCGAGTATCATCCCATGAACAAGTATCTTTTCCCACGGCTTGTTGCCGGTCAGCGCCCATGTCCTGAATATCGTGTAGAAAGCCCACGTCCTTATTATGTCCACTCCCTGTATTCTCATTTCGCTCGGGAAAACCTTTTCAAACAGCTTCTTGTTGTCGGGCCAGCCCGCTATCACCATCGACGTTATCGATGTGTCGACCCATCCATCAAGCGTTTCCTTTGTGCCGACTATCTGGCCTGCCGCACTTGGGGCATACGCTCTTGTACGGCTTCATTATGTTCGGGTCGAGCGGCAGATCCTCCTTCTTCGGCGGCACTATGTAATTGCATTTCTCGCAGTACCAGAACGGCATCGGTGTCCCGAATACTCTGTTTCTTGTGATATGCCCAGTCCCACTCTATGAAATTTATCCAATCATCGAGCCTTTGGCGCATGGTTTCCGGTATCCACTCTATCTCGTGGCCTGTTCTCTTTATGTCCTCTGCGTATTCCTTTGTCTTTATGAACCACTGCGTTGTCGAGATTAATTCTATGGGAGTCGAGCACCTGTCATGTATCTTGATCGTGTGCTTGACCTTTTCCTGCTTCTTGAGCACGCCTATCTTCTTGAGCTCTGCCAGCACTTCGCTTCTCGCCTTTGTTACGTGGAGACCATCGAAACTCTTCGCATTCATCAGCGCGCCGTTGACATCCATGGCCTGCACAAGCCTGAGCTTGTGCGTGTAATAGAGATTTATGTCCCTCTTGTCCCCGAAAGTGCAGATCATCTCCGCTCCAGTTCCATATTCCATGTCAACAAGCTCATCGCCGATTATCTGAACTTGCGTTTCATATATCGGAACCTCGGCCGAGCTTCCTATGAGCTTTGAATATCTCTTGTCCTTCGGATTCACCGCAAGCGCGACCGCGGCATGCAGCATCTCTGGCCTTGTCGTCGCTATTGTTATGGTCTCGCTCTTCTTCGCTCCGCCCTTGCCTACAAGCTTGAAATCCAGATAATTGAGCATGGTTTCCTCCTCTTTCTCCACTGTCTGCTCCCTGGATATCCCGCTGCCGCACCTTACGCACCATTCAATCGGATGGTCTCCTCTGTATACCATGCCCTTTTCATACATCATGAGGATAGAGAGCTGCACCTTTTTCGTGTACTCCTTGTCAGTGGTCCTGTATTCCAGCCTCTCATCAAAGCTCGCGCCGAGTTTCAGCATCCATTCTCTCATGGACTTCATGCTGAGCTCAGATACCTCAACGCATTTCTTGTAGAATTCCTCGCGGCCCAGCTTCCTGCCGAACTTCTTCTCTGTTTCTATCTCTGTCGGGAATCCATGCTCGTCCCATCCGACCGGGTAAAGCACATTACAACCTCTCAGCTTGTTGTATCTTGCAATGGAATCAACGTAGCATGTCCAGAAAACGTGGCCCATGTGAAGTCCTCCTGTAGTATTCGGCGGAGGAGTGTCTATCACGAACGTTCTTTTCTTCGTGTCCTTAGGGTCGAACTGGAAAATCTTCTTCTCTTTCCAGTACTTGTTCCATTTCGGCTCTACGCTCTGCGCATCATACATAAACGTACCACTGCTTATGATTGCAATAAGTAAATATAAAAAGGAAATAAAATAAAAAATATAAAAACTGAGCTCGGGCTGCCGCTTAGGCTATTATCTCTCCTATCGCGAATCTTGCCTTCACTTCTGTGATTCTAACCTTTACAGTGTCGCCCTCCTTGGCTCCCTTGATAAAGATTACGAAACCGTCCTTCTTGGCGATTCCATCACCCTTCGAGGCAACGGCTTCCACCTTAACTTCCACCTCATCGCCAGGCTTTACCGGCTTCGGCAGGAAGTAATTCGGCTTTATGCCCATGCCTCCCCTCTCTCCTCGTCCGCCTCTTCCGCCTTCGCGTCCGCGGCCCTCTCTTCGTTCTCCCGTTCCTGTGTCTTGGGACTCCGTTCCTCCTTCTTCGTCGGTCATTTAATTCACTTTCTTTCTTTTTTGCTTACGCAGAATTAGCTTTTGGCTTTCTTCTCCGTGGCTAAATTATCTACATATGCAAGTATAAAAGGCTTTGTAAACCGTTTGGACTCCTATATTTTGACATCGATGAAATTGACCTTTCCGCTCTTTTTCTCACGAAGATAATCCAAAATCAGTTTCCTTACCGATTCGTGTATATGCTTTGTTCTTACTTCGCTTTCGCGCATCCACAAGTATTCCTTTGCCTCCCTATCATCGAGCTTTACCCTGCCGCTTAGTGCTTTGCAGATGACTTCGATGTATATAAAATGCTTTTTCTTGTCATGGAAATCCTTCGGATATATGTCCTCAAAAACCCTGTACACCCCGACGGGTTTCACCTTGACGCCCATCTCCTCCATTGCCTCTCTCGCTGCCGCATCGAACACGCTCTCACCGTATTCTATGTGCCCGCCAGGTACAATCCATAGCTTTCCCCATTTCGGGCCTCTCATCAAAAGAATTCTATCCTTTGAATCAAAGATATAGGTGCCAGCAACCGGTTCCGGATACCTTTCCATTGAATCATCATACGGGCTCGGAGGGATTTGGACCCTCGACCTACAGGTTAAGAGCCTGCCGCTCTGGCCAAGCTGAGCTACGAGCCCGCACTAGGATTTATGTTGGGAAAGTATAAAAACCCGAAAACTAGCGTAGGCATAATGGAATAAAAATAAAAAACTGGTCTTGCGTTCAGCCGACCACTGTGCCGACCGCAGTTGTTGATACCACAGTCCCATTTGTGCCCTGCACGACTACCCTATATGTATCTCCATTTACTGGCATCACGTTCAGGTAGCCATTGCCCAGAGAAAGCGGTCCGCTGAATGTGATAGTCTCTGTGGTTGTCGGTGGCAGCGTATAGCCGGTTCCGAGTGCAGTTGACGAGCCAACAGTCTGCATGCTGCCAGATGATGAGATCTGGAACGGCACCACTCCATAATGCTCCACAGCTATGCCGACATTGACAAGCGAGGCAAGCGTTGTGTTCGTGTTCGTGCTGAACCCTATTGCTGCTCCGTTCTTTATGGTGACATTGGCCTGCGTGCCCAATCCCAAGCCAGAAACGCCGACCCCTGCAACGCCCCTTGGCTGGGCTATTATTGTTGTATTGCCGAACAGAAGCACATGCTGAAGCTCGACGGCTTGGTCGCCGTTGTTCCTAATTGTGACAGATATCGTCGCCATATTGGAGATGCTGCTGTACATGACCTGCGCGACTACAATCTGCACGCTCGGCGCAGCAGCAGAGAGCGAGCTTTGCTCGCTTGCAGTCAACGATGCGTGCGATCCGACTTGCAGATTTGTGTTCGAATTCGCTTCCACTACTGCGGTTGCAGATGGCGACAGGGAGAATGCAACGTTATTGCTCGAATACACCGCTATAATCGCAGGGTTAAGTTGCACAAGCGTACTTGTGCTGGCGTTTACGGCGCCATTTGCAGCTACTAATGCGGTTACCTGGCCGCTCGGCACGCTGACGTTGTAGTTCGTGCCGTTTATCGTTATGTACGCGGAGGTTATGGTGAACCTCACCATATTGATGCTTGAGCCCGAGCTTATGTTTGCTATAGCAATTACCTGGCTCGTGTTGTTGAGGGCCAGAAGATTTACGCTACCGCTTCCCTTGGCATTGACCCATCCAGATGCGCTACCTCCGGTTGTATGCGCCTGCACAGATGTATATGTTATGACCAGGGCCTGTGCGCCATTTGGCACTTGCGCAGGGTCAGTAAGCATTATCGGCTGCTGATTGCTATACGATTGAGTAGGTACGGTTGTAGATTGTGATTGGGAAACCGTGGTCGAAACGCTGCTGGACGGCTGAGAGCTGCTCGAAGTCAGTACATACGCCCCTACCGCTATCACCACAATGACTACTACTATGCCTCCTATCAGTTGCATATTTTTGTTACCAGCCATCAACACCCCCTGCAATTTTAATAGAAAAGTGGCTTTAAATATCTTGCTTTTTGTTTTGGGTTTTGACGTTACAGTTTTAGTGCCTTTTCTACGGCCGCCTTTACGCTCTCCACTCTCTTTCCGTCGCATGCGACAACGAGCTTGTTCGTCTTCGAAACAGTAGTGGCAAGCGTCTTGATCAGCGGCGATAGGTCGGACAGCCTTCCTATGAGCTTGTTGTCGTTATCGACCACGCGGAAATCCTCCCCGTCTATCCTGACCTTCCTGACCTTTATTATGTACTCGCCTTCTCTGAGCCCCTTGCTCTCCAGTGCGTCCTTTATCGCCTTTGCATCAGGCTCGTATTGCATATACCCTGCGTACACCCTCTTGAATAGCCTCCTTTCAAGGAGCCTCTGCGTCATCGCGCGTGACTCTTTGATGTGCAGCATCCTATCGAGCATCTGCCAATCGTTGAGCGTCTTCAATCCGTCCGGGTCCATCCCCGCCTTTATCGCACTCTCTGCCGCGATTTCGTACATGCCCTCTGCAATCATCGCAGCGTGATGGTTGTAGACAGTAGTGAACATCGAATATCTTGCGAGCAGCAGGCTTTCCGCGCTCGCTGTTGCCTGTCCGGATACAGCTGGCATTCCCTTGTACCATACAAACCTGTCCCTGATATTCTGATAGTCTATAAGCCCGTATCCTATGCCCGTATAGTGCGAGTCCCTGATCAGATAGTCGATCCTGTCGCTGCCCAAAGACCCCGTGATTATTTGCCCAAGGTCATTGCCCCTGAAATAATCAAGCAGCTTTTTCATCGATAATGTGGATTTCTGTATCACATCACGGAGCGCTGTCTTTGATATTATCTCTTCTCCGACTTGCTCGTGGCTCATTTTCAGATATTTTTTCAGGAGCCAGTCCGAATTATGCGAGAACGGCCCATGGCCTATATCATGGAGAAGTCCAGCGCATTCGAGCTCCTCATTCCCCTGCTTTAGCCTTGTTGCAATTTCTCTCGTTATCTGCATGGTTCCGAGCGAGTGCTCAAATCTTGTGTGATTGGCTCCGGGATACACGAGCGAGGCGAAGCCGAACTGGCTGATGTGCCTCAGCCTCTGGAAGTGGCTATCATCTATTATGGAGAGCTCGCTTTCCGTCGGTTCTATGTGGCCTACAATGGCGTCTTGTATGTGCAGCATTTGCTCACTGTGTAATCGGTGTCTGCATGTTTGCTGGGTTCGCAGGTGTCGGGCTTGCTGGCGTCTTGTTTTGTTTTGGCTTTCTGTTCGCCATGTAAATCGTGACAAGTATTATTATGTCAAGGGTTACGCAGTATATGCACCAGAAGCCAAGAAGTATCTGTGTTGTTACCGAATAAAGAACAGCTGCGGCCCCGGCCAAAGACCAGAGGAACTTCATGTCATTGCTCCTGAAGATCATGATCGGCGCAAGCAGGAACAGGATGACGCCAAGGACCGATAGAGGCACTCCAAATATCGTCGAGTACTGGCTGGTTATCACACTCTCGCAGTTCAGCGAGCCAGTTGCCGGGCACACCAGCGCTTTCGGCACGTATTCCGTTATCACAAGATAAACGGCGACGATTATGCCTAGCGCAATAAGTATGTATAGTACCTGCTTGCTGTTCATATCACCTCCCCTTTGCCTTTTTTATTTTGTTTGCAAACGCTTTAATAACATTGTCAAAGCCCGAATCCTTGGGCGAAAGGTCGTAGTATACCTGCGCTATCGGCTTGTTCGCGTTTATTATGTTCCTCAGATCTGTGGGCGTGGCGGAAACAACGGAGTCGCACTCCACCCTGTTGATGGTCGCCTCTAGGTCCTTTATCTCCTTCGGGCTGTAGCCCACCGCTGGCAATTCCTTCTCCAGCCGCGGATACTTCTCGAATGTCGCCTTTATCTCTCCCACCGCGTACTTCTTTGCGGATACGACTTCCGCGGCGTTGTACTGATTGACCGCAACCGTCCCGGCGCCGAACTTCATGCCACCGTGCGTTATTGTGGGCCCGTCTTCAACGACAAGCACGCGCTTTCCAGTTATGAGTTTGGGATTGTCCACCCTTACTACAGAATCCGCCTTGAACATCTTTGCAGTCGGGTTTATACTCCTGAGGTCTTCGACAACCTTCTCGACCTCGTCTCCCTCTGCCGAATTCACCTTGTTTATCAGCAAGACGTCGGCCATCATCGCGCATATCGTCCCCGGATAATAATTCAGCTCGTTTCCAGGCCGGAGCGGGTCCGCTACCGTTATAAATAAATCCGGCTTGTAGAACGGTGCATCGTTGTTGCCGCCGTCCCATATTATTATGTCAGCCTCTTTTTCTGCAGCTCTAAGTATCTTCTCGTAGTCCACCCCTGAATAAAGGATAAAGCCGTTTCTTATGTGCGGTTCATAGTCCTCCCTTTCCTCTATAGTACACTTGTACTTGTCAAGATCCTTGAGCTTTGAGTATCTCTGTACTATCTGGTCTTTTAGGATTCCGTATGGCATCGGATGCCTTATTATCACCGGCTTCACTCCGAGCTTCCTGAGCAACAGGGATATGTACTTGGTAGTCTGCGTTTTCCCAGAGCCCGTCCTGACAGCGCAGACCGCAATCACAGGCTTGGTCGACTTTATCATCGTGTGTGAGGGAGAAAGAAGCCAGAAGTCAGCGCCGCACGAATTCACAAGGCTAGATTTCTTCATTACCTGGTCAAAGCTCAAATCGCTGTATGACATTATGCACGCATCGACCTTAAGCTTCTTGATCAGATTCGGAAGCTCGCTTTCATCATAGATTCTAATACCCTTCGGATACAGCTTTCCGCTTAACTCTTTCGGATATCCCCTGTTTGCTATGTACGGAATCTGCGCGGCCGTGAATGCTACAACCTCATAATCCGGGTTCTCCCTGAAAAGAACGTTGAAGTTGTGAAAGTCGCGCCCGGCTGCCCCTATAATAAGAATTCTAACCCTCGTCATGCAATCACTTACTAATGATGAAGGAAATGTTAAATAATGTTGCTCGCAAAAGAGTTTGGTGCTAGCTTGGAATATGTGATAATAGATACCAGCTCGATACTTTTCGGCTTTTCAAACAACAAGGATGCCTTTGATATCGCAAGAAGGCACTTCCCGGACCATGCGCTTCTGATATCAAAGGGAGTAATCAACGAGCTGTCGAAGATATCACGAAACACGGGCAAAAAGGGAGCCAGCGCTAAGATTGCCATCGAAGCACTTAGGTATAAAAAGGTTGACGTCGATAATAGTACAAGAGGAGTAGATTCGTGGATATACGCAAAATCCCAACAATATCCGCACTCAGTAGTAATCACAAACGATACCGAACTGTATAAAAAGCTTAAGTCATCTAATATTAAGAGCCTTAAGCTTACCAAGAGTGGGCTTCTCAGGTAATCTTTATTCTATTTATCATGGTGATGAATTGTACAAGGTATACACTGTAAGCGACGTGTTCAAGCTCCCTCCGGAGCATTTCGGAGACAACCTTGAAGAGGTAGCGACCGATGTGCTTAGAAGGAAGTATGAGGGATTGATAGACAGGCAGATGGGCGTGCTCGTGGCTGTATTCGACATAAGCGACATAAGCGACGGCGTGATATATCCCGGAGATCCATCAACGCACCACAATGCAAGATTCAAGATATTGGCATACATGCCGATGGTAGACGAGATAGTTGCCGGGGAGGTATCAGAGCTTGTCGAATTCGGGGCATTCGTAAGGATAGGCCCGATGGAAGGACTGGTTCATGTATCGCAGATAGCGAACGACTTCCTGTCATTTGACAAGAAGGTTCCAGCATTTACATCGAAGAAATCAGGGAAGAGCCTGAAGAAGGGAGACGCCGTATATGCAAAGATATCAACGGTAAGCATGAAGAAAACGGTCAAGGACTCAAAGATAGCGCTAACAATGAAGCCAGAAGGGCTCGGAAAGCTCGAGTGGATTGTAGCAGAGGCAAAGAAGGGAAAGAGGGAAGAGAAAGGCGGAAGCAGAGGCAAGGGTAGGAAATAAATATAGACAAAAATAGATAGATGTGATAACATGGAGGGAAAAGTTTGCAAGAACTGCAGGATGATAATAACGCACGGGGACAAGTGTCCGCTGTGCGGGGGCACGGACCTTACGACTAAGTGGAGCAGCTATGTAGTCGTGCTGAATGCCGAGAAGTCGGACATAGCCGCAAAGCTCAGCATCAAGGTCAACAGCACCTTTGCTCTTAACATAAAGGCTTAGTCCATCTGGTTGTATGGAAAAATCTGCGCTGTTCAATCAGCGGAAGTGGCTTTTCTTCGTCGGGATAAAGGCCCTGATTGTAAAAGATGGAAAAATATTGATACTAGCCGCAGGCCATCCCGAGCTTTCTTCAACGCGAAGGAAAAGGGTTTTCTGGGACCTTCCCGGAGGAAAGATAGAATGGGGAGAAAACATAGGGCAGACGCTGTTCAGAGAAGTCGAAGAGGAAATAGGGGTGCCAAGAAATTCGGTCAAGGTAGTAAGGATCTTCGACGCATCGGTTTCAAAGATAAAGATATCGCACGCCATAAGGGTGCCGCTGATACTGATAACATACATCTGCAAGCTTTCATCAGGGAGGAAAATCAAGCTATCAGATGAGCATACGACTTACAAATGGGCCGATCTAAAAACGGCAAAGAGGCTTCTAGGCACTAAATTCAACAAGACATTCATCAAGCAGTTGGATACGCTGTGAGCAAGCTTCACTTCTCCTCTTTCTTCTCTTCCGGCCTGAGATACTCCTCCTTTACATCTACCGCCTTTATGTTCTTGAAGTTCGCAAACACAGAAGCAATCAGATTTGCCCTGCCTATGAAATAATCAGCGTTCTTGCTTACATCATTATTATATGCGATCTCGAGCCTGTCTCCAGAGGCAGCAATCTTCGTGGGCTTCACACCATAGCTTTTGCTCAGCGCCTCCATCTTGTCATTGTCTGCAGTAAGCAGCTTCACTACCTTTACCTCATATGTTATGTTCTTTCCAGCGTAAGGATGATTCGCATCGACTACTACCCTTCCAGAATTGACGCTCTTCACAATGGCAGTCATCTCGTCAAGGTTGACCTGCATCCCTGGATATGGGTCTATGTTCCTTGCCTTGAACTCCGACATTGGCATGACCCTCACAAGGTCTTCGCTCCTTTCCCCAAATGCCTCATCCGGCTTGAGCTCAAACTTCTTATCCTGGCCTGCGCCAAGGCTCCTGAGCTCCCTGTCAAGCCCCTTAAGCACGCCCCTAGATCCCAATATAACAAGCACAGGGCCGTACTGCATCTTCTCGTTGTAGATTTTCGCGTCCTTAGCCCTCTTCTCGTCAGTAGTGGAGAGCATCTCCTTCGTTGCCGCGTCCCATACCGAATACTCTATCTCTAGGAAATCCCCGTCTTTGAAAGCCATTTCATTACCTTGATTACATACAATAGAATTGTAGTTTTACAGACTAATATCTATTCCATACCTATAAAAACTTTTCAAACAATACTATATGCGTCAGCTGTTTATTTCTGCATCGGTGTTCTGCTTGAATGAGAAAACTAAGAAGATAGCAATATTTTTGGGAACGTTGTTCGTTGCGATAAGCTTCATAAGCTCCTATACGCGCTTGGCAGCAACGGAGGCTCGAATATCTCTACATCAGTAACCACCACGATAAATCAAAGGACGTATTTCGTCTCCGGCACGGCAAACGGCGTCATATCCTCATATTCGAACGGCGCAACGGTGTACCTGAACAGCAGCGCGAACTCGACAACGAGCAACGATGTCACCAACATATTCTCCGGCTTGGAGTCCAACGGCTCGATAAGCAGCTACATAGCGCAGGGCACCAATTTTGAGGTATTGCTTTCAACGATAAACGCATACTCATTGCAGCAGGTTCTCTACACGAAGCTCAATTCCACGAAAATTGCGACTGTCAATGCAACATCATCGGTCACATTGCCGGCAAGGCTCACGCTTTATCTAAGTACAACGGCTGAGCCCATACTGCTCGCCCAAAGAAATTACACTGTCAACATATTTCCTTTGAAGCCACTGGGCACTTCAGTGAAACTCGATATAAATGCCATAGTGTGGGCGAACGGCACGGTTGAGGACAACCAGGTAACGCTGAAAATAGTGAACTCATCATGACGCAAACAGACGAGCTTAAGAATCTCATAAGGAAATACGCGATAAAGAATGCAATCGATTATGGCAAGGCCGACGTTGGCAGTGTTCTCGGCAAGGTCATAATGAGCGCAAAGGGCACGCCAGTCCCGGCAGTAAGGTCGATGGTCGAGAAGGAAGTAGAGGCCGTAAACAAGATGAAGAAGCCGGAGCTCGAGAAGGAATTCGCACCGTTCAGGGACGAGTTTCAGGCGAGGGCGCAGGAGACCGCGGAGAAGACTGCGAAGGCGAGGATGGAGCTCGATGGCGTTGTAGTTGGCAAGTTCGCCACAAGATGGCCCCCGGAGCCGAGCGGCTACCAACACATAGGCCACGCAAAGCCGATTTTCTTAGAAGCAGAATTCGTTAAGATGTACAACGGCAAGTTCTTCCTTTATTTCGATGACACGAATCCGGAAAAGGAGCAGCAGGAATTTGTCGATGCTGATAAAAAAGACCTGGAATGGCTCGGCATAAAATTCGATGACGAATATTATGCAAGCGACAATATCGAGCTGATTTACAAGTACGCGAAGCAACTGATAAAAGATGGCAATGCGTATGTCTGCGGGTGCGAGCAGGAAACGATAAAGGAGATGAGGCGCTCCATGAAGGAATGCGCGCACAGGAAGAGGAAACCATCGGAGAACATGTCAGAATTCGAGAAGATGCTATCGAAGTACAAGGACGGCCAAGCTGTACTGCGTTTCAAGGGCGACATGAAGTCGCAGAACACAGCGCTGCGCGATCCGACCATAGCAAGGATAAAGACGGACAAGCACTACAGGCAGGGGAGCAAGTACAGGGTATGGCCCACATACGACCTTGCCGCGCCGATAATGGACTCGACAAAAGGGGTCACGGACATAATGCGAAGCAAAGAATACGAGCTAAGGGACGAGCTTGATACAAGAATACTCAAGGCATTGAATCTCAGGGTTCCGAGGATACGCCCGTTCTCGAGGCTGAACTTCAAGGGCAACATAACCCACAAGAGGGAGATAAGGCAGCTGATAGCAGATGGCGTGATAAAGAACTGGGACGATCCGCGCCTCATGACCCTCATAGCGATAAAAAGGAGGGGGATAATGCCGCAGGCGATAAGGGAGCTGGTGCTGAGACTCGGAATGACAAAGACAGACAGCGAGGTCCCTTTTGATATGCTCTTGGCGGAGAACAAGAAGATAATAGATCCGATAGCGAAACATCTGTTCTTCGTAAGCGAGCCCGTGGGGATTACTGTTAAAGGCGGCGATCATAAAAATGTGAAGATGGCCCTCCACCCCTCAGCTGGCACCGAATTCAGGGAATACGAAATAGGCGACTCACTGTACATAAGCGCAGAAGACGCAGCCCAGATAAAATCCGGAGAGATGCTAAGACTGAAAGACCTTTTCGATGTGAAAATCACGAAGAAGGGCAAATCGATCAGCGCAGAGCCTGTCACAAAAAAACCGGAAAAGACAATCCAGTGGGTCTCTGATGACAATTATGTTAAGTGCAGCGTCCTCATGCCGGGGCAGCTTGTGGATGACAAGGGAAAGGTCAATCGCGAAAGCCTCAAGACCGTAGAGGGTTATGTGGAAAGCTATGCAAAGGAACTCAAGGAGCACGAGATAGTGCAGTTCGAGAGGTTCGGCTACTGCATATTGGACGATAAGAAAAAGATGCAGTTCATCTTCATTTCGAAATAGCTAGAGAACCATCGCCTTTTCTACTTCTTCCTTCAGTGCTACAGTGCTGCTATTCTGCAGCTGCTTGTCCAGTGCTGTGATCAGCACCAACGAGTCCTTCAGCCTGCCTGCCTTGAACAATGTCCATGATACATAATAGAGCGCATTCGGGGAAAATTGCCCCTTGCCAAGCAACTCCACGCTGCTTTTCGCCACGTTGTAGTAGTTCCCGGTCTCTGCGTTGAAGATCATCCTGCAATAGCTGTTCAGGTATTCGTTTGAATAATCCTTTACCTTATCCATGGCGCGCATCGCCGTCTTCATCCTGTGCAGCTTTATGTTGATTATGAAAAGCGTGTAGTACCAGAGCCCCTCGGTATTCTCCGTGTCTATCTTCTTCTGGCATTCTACGGAAGCCCTGTTCAGCACTAGCTTTGCCCTGGAGGCGAGAGCGTCGCCCTTTTCCCGGTGCATCGCATTCTCCTCCATGAATCCCTTCCTGTCGTACCTTATCGAAGCGATCTCGTAGTTTGAGTATTGCAGGTGCATCAGCCCGTAGTTGTATGTCATGCACGGGTCCTTGTACTTGGCGACCATCTCGCCATACATCGCAAGCGCTTGCTCGTAGTTGTCGCTCGCAAGGAACCCGTTCACCTTTTCCAGCGTATCCATGAGATCTGTATTATTCAGTTTCATCAGCAAGACTGTATTGTCGTTTACGTTCTCGCAATGGAAGCAGATCCAGATCCCGCCCAGCGCAGCGTTTTCATTGCCGCAGTAGCCGCAGCGTATCCTTTTAATGGAGCCCAGCGTGTTCGCCATCTTAAGATAAGAATAAGTATTGATTATCGGGAGCACTATTGCCATTTACATCTATGAAAATAACCAAATCAGGTTAATAAATGCTTCTCATTTCTTTCTTAACACAACGAAAAGGTGCGCGCTGTCGTACGGCTCGAGCGAGTGCGTCTCCACCATCTCAAACGTGTCCTCGAGCTTGGCGAGCTCCTCCTTGAAGACATCCTTCGGTTGTCTTGATATGTCTATGCTCTGTGATTTTATCACAAAGTATGCATAGCCCTTCTTCTTCAGGAACCTGCTGTTCTTCTTCAGTATCTCGGCCTGCTCCTTTGCTGAGACGTCCTGGTATATAACGTCACATTCATCGACAACATCAGAATAATCCTCGTCCTTTCGCGCATCGCCGAGTATTGGCAGCATGTTGCTCCTTGTCTGGCACACATTGACAGATCGCGCATGCTCCTCTCTGCCATATCTCAACGCAGTAGACCCTGCCGCTCTTTTCCCACGATGTCGCTCACATGGCTGGCGCGTTGTGCCGTTTGCCGCGCCGAGATAAAGAACAGCGCCTCCCTCTTTTATCTCGAAATGTCTTCAATCCGTTGATTATCGCGGCTGAGAGCTTGCTCCTGTACGGAGTCCATGATCTGTACTCAATTCCTTTTATCTCGAAAAGTTCCTCATCGTATACCTTTTTCCCTTTTACAAGATTTTTTGTCGCGAGTTTTCCCTCGAATCGAGTATACGCCAGGAAAAACCTCCTTGAATCCATCAACCACTGATAAAACTAGCTAGACCTGCAAGCAGAATGTACTTTTCATTTCGAACTTTTATACGTTTGCTTTGGCGTAGTCTATCAACCTCCTGACCAGCTCGTGCTTCGACAACGTTCTCTCTGTATTCCGATGTCTGCGCACGGTGCGTATCTCTCATCCTCGTCGTACTCCAGAAGCTGCTCCTCTTCCATCAACTCTGTCGGTCTCATCTGGTATCGAGACAAGGTCGTTGTATATGCTATCCGGCAGCACCGTCTGCTCTGCCAGATATTCTATGGATGCATTCGTTCGGTGGGCTCCTCTTCCTGTTGCTGCATGAAGAGAGCCTTCAGCACCTTTCTCTGTTGCTTTTCTGTAGAGGATAGAGGCGGTGATGTACTCCTTCGCGTCCGTGTACTTCCTTGCTAGTTCGAAGTCACGCATCGCATTCTTTACGAGGTCCACCCCTCTTCTCATTTCCATCCCATACCTAAAAGCAAACCCATCTTTAAATACTTTTACTGCACTTCTATAATTGACTAACTTTTGTTACCCATTTGTCTAACAAGGTCGACCGGCATGGTGCCATGGCCCAGGACGCAGCAATAAGCAAGTTTCTACTAAGACGTAATACCCATAGCGTCGAGCCCGGTCAGCGAAGACGAGATGGTGAGCGGTTTTACGAAGGCGGTTTCCTCATCCTTTGGCATAGACAATGTAGGACTCACCGATCTGAAGAGGGCGCAGGACCAGTCCAACGCGCTCCAGGGCTATATCATCAACACGAAGAAGACCTACATAGACAATCAACTGAGCGAATACTCCGCTTTCCCGGAGCTGATAAGCTACAAGAACCGTGGATTCAAGAGCTGCGCCATAATGCCGCTCATAGCTGACGGTAAGGTCGTGTCCATGCTGGAAATGCTCTCAAAGGACGAGAACAAGTTCAGCGACGAGCTTGTGGGAAGCGTTGCGTTCGGCGCATCGTTCATAGGCTTTGTGCTGATGTACAAGGGAGAGCTGAACAGGAGCGTGAAGCTTGCGACATATTTCGACGCCGCGTTCAACAACCAGTACCCGCAGCTCATAGTCGCAGACGACGGCTCTATAGTCAAGTTCAACAAGTCGGCGGTGAAGCAGTTTGACATGACGGTGCCTGAGAAGAGGAAGATCGAGGATCTGATCGGGACGGATTTCAAGAAACTCATCGGCCTCCCGACAAACTCGTCCGTCGTTGTGGCGATGAAGGGCAAGAACTCAGGAAAGGTCTACCAGGTGGTCAGCAGCAAGATAAACGATAGATTAGTGCACATGGCTGCCAATGACATAACCGATGCTTTCGTATACTCGACGATAAACAGCATGGTGATGAAGAACGACGTTCTCTGCGTCGTGCTCACTGACCAGAATTTCAAGATAACAAACATCACGTCCAACGCCGAGAGCATATTCGGCTTCTCAAAAACCTTGCTTTCGAACGGCAACTTCCTTGACATGATAAGCAAAGCGGAGAGGAATCCATTCACAGAAGGGTTTGCGGAGTCGCTGAAGGATGATTCGGACATAGCGGTCGGGTCTGTCTCGTTCGAGCTGGGCGAGGCCGGCAAGCGCTACATGCACTACACCGCAAAAAGATTCCTCAACGGATACATATTCCTGCTTGTGAGGGCTGACACAGAGAAATACATGGAGAACCTGCAGAAAGACATGCAGGACTTCATAGAAACAAGCTCCGACATAGTGCTTGGTGTAGATAGCCTCGGTTACATAAGAGAATGTAATATGCCCGTAGAGTCCATTCTCGGGTTCAAGAAGGAGGAGATGATAGGCAAGGAGCTGAAGCTGCTGTACAAGGAGCAGGATCTTCTCGATAGGGACATAAACTATGTCAGGAATGTGGGGAAGGTAGACTATACACTAGTGAATCTCATTGCGAAGAACAGCGATCTGGTCCCGGCCACGCACTCGGTAAGGATGCTCCATGCCGGTGCAAGGGAGAACGGCGTTGAATATCTCATAACGATCAAGGAGCTTGCCACAAAGCGGGAACTCGAAAGCATGGACTCGGAGCTCAGGGACATTGCAAGCCAGCTCAAGAGGCAGAAGACTGAGAGCGACCTAAAATCGCAGTTCATCTCCAGCGTATCTCATGAATTGAAGACCCCGCTCACAAGCATAACCGGATTCTCGAAGCTGCTCTACAACGGTGACTTCGGCCCCCTGAACGATGAGCAGAAAAAGTACATAGGGACAACCCTCGACGAGGCCGCCAGGCTGCTTCTGATAATACAGCAGATACTCGACGCAGCAAAGCTCGAGGCCGACAAGATAAAGCTGGAGCCCAAGGAAGTGGATCTGAAGAACATGGAGAACAATCCGAGCATCAAGGCGCAGGAAGAGTCTGCCAGGGGCAAGGGCATCGACTTCAAGTGGGACGCGGCATGGGACGTGCCCAAGATAACCGCAGACCCGAACAGGTTGATACAGATATTCGTGAACCTGATAGGCAACGCGATAAAGTTCACGGAGAAGGGATCTATAACAGTAAGGATAGTCAAGCTGAACAAAAGGAACGTGCAGTGCAACATAATAGACACCGGGATAGGCATAAGCGAAGAGGACAAGAAGAAGCTGCACTACAAGAGGAAGTTCTACGAGATAACGAAGAAGGACAAGGAGAAGGAGCTGGTGCAGCAGCAGGGCGCAGGCACAGGCCTCGGCCTTGCGATAACAAGGGATCTTGTCAGGCTTCACGGCGGGAAATTCGGCTTCGAGTCAACGGTGGGTAAGGGCAGCACCTTCTGGTTCACACTGCCTATAAATCCGAGACCGAAGAAGAAAGATGCGCCAAAGCAAGACTGATCTCATCCTATGTAGGCGCCGCAGTGGTTCGCAACTGTCTGTGCCTGCCTCAATCCGCTTAACAAGTTGGTGTAGTTCGCTCCCTGGAACACTCCAGTGAGTGTGGTCGAAGTGACAGACCCTGGCGGAGGCACCAAAGTCATCGATATTATAAGCGCCGGCCCGCTGAAAGACGATATCTGCGTTGTTGCAGTATATGTTGCAGTGGCCGAGCTTGTTGTGTTTGTGAGATTTAGCATGAGAGAGGTAGGGATAAACTGACTTACGTTCTGGTACGAGAACGGACCCGACGGATATGAGCCGTGCAGGTTATTATATGTCTGGTTGTATATCGGCGGCGTGCACAATGATTCATTCGCATATAGCGCGGTATAGTTGGCCATCAGCGCATAATACACGTTCTTCTGTAGTATCGCCTGCGCCTCTGCGTGGTAGTTCGTGCTGCTGCCTATTGTTGTGGTAGCGGTAGTGGATGAGGACGAGCCCGATTGCAGTATCGTGGTTGTCGATGCTATGGTCGTAAAGGTCGCGTTGGATTGCGCGCCCTGCTGACCGTACGGCGTAAGCGAAGTATGCGCAACAGTTATCCTTGACGAATCCGGGGCCAGCCCGAGGTTTGCCGCAAGTGGCGTTATCATAATCTGCGCGCCTGTCTTTGTCGATGACGTCAGGTTTATCTGCATGTTCGCGCTGCTGCCCGCGCCGTTGAATTTTGTAGCGCTTCCGGTATAGACTATCACGTAATAAGTGGGATTAAGGAAAGTCGGCAGCCTTGTCATGGATATCTGGACGCCGCTCGGCACCGCAGACACAAAGCTTGCGGAGTATTCGGATCCAGAAAGCGTGAATATCGTCGATGAATTCGTCAGTGTAAACGCGGTCGGCCCGCTTATGCTTGTGACAGAGAGCACGCCGAGCAGCCACGTCGCGACAAAGTAGATTATCGCAAGTACAATTATCACTCCTATTATTTTCCAGAGCAATCCGCCATGCTGGCGCTTCGGCTGCATAGGCTTAAACTTCGGGTTCCTGTCCGCCATCTGATCACTAGCTATTGCCTAAAAAGGCTTATAAAGATATTACTTGTATCTAATGTGATGATTGGAAAAGAGGGGCACAGAAAGCAGAGGTCGCAGGCCGCGTTGCAGTACCTGATGACATACGGGTGGGCCATACTAATCATAGCAATAGTGCTTGTCGTCCTATACCACGAGGGCGTATTCAGCAGCGGCTTTGTGGGTGTGAGGGCGCAGCCAGGCTCATGTCAGGTGTTGCGCAACGGTCAGGGGTCGGTTCCGACTCTCTCCGGAATCTGCAGCGGCGAGCTGCCGGAATACGTGGCGCAGTTAAACGGCGCGGCAAACGTGTTGACACCGCTCCATATCTCAAGCATGCCCGCGATCACGGTAACGGCCTGGTTCAATCTGAATAATGTAAACTCAGGAGCAAACCCTAGGATAGTCGCGAACGGCAACACAGTTGCGGCAGGGGATTATCACGGCATAGAGCTTGTGGTGAATAACGGCGGAGGCAGCGGTCTCTTTGCAGTTGGCAACGGGATAACAGACGGCAGCGCAGCATGGACCCGTGCTATAGGCTCCGGCACCTGGTATTTCTATGTGGGCACCTACAGCCAGTCGAGCGGAACCGTAACTGCATACATAAACGGCAATGCGGTGGGTACGGCAAGCTTCAACGGCCTGGTGAACGGCGTGCTTCCTGTGGCCATAGGCTATGACCCGGCCTCTTCCGGGACCTCTGTTGCCGGTTATATCTCCAATGTGCAGATATACAACACATCACTGTCTGCAAACGAGGTCAAGACGCTTTACTATGAGGGCATCGGCGGTGCGCCGGCGCCGGCTACAAACCTTGTGGCTTGGTGGCAGCTCAACGGGAATGCAAACGATAACGGCGGCGGCGGGTACAACGCAAAGTCCTCCAATGTGGTATATACGGCGCAGTGGAGCTCCTCATACATCGCTCCATGAGTATGCCCCTAATAGGCAAAATACATGAGCATATATTATTCTTTAGGTTGATGTCTTAGCGGTGACCACCATGGCGGATGACAACGCCGGATTCAAGGAAGATTTAAAGAGCATAATCAACGAGCGACAGCAGGTATCTTACAGCGAGCTCAGCGACATGGCCATGAGCAGGGGAGTGCCAGAGCCTACGCTCAAGAGCTGCCTGTCGGAATTGGAGGGGAGCAAGGCGATAGCGTCGAGAAGCAGCGGAGGAATCCTTACGTACTACCTGCTCCAGGAAGAGGCCAATGTCAGAAAAGTGCTTATCGTTGAAGATGACAAGAACATAAACAACCTCATGGGACTTTCCATAGGAAAGGGCTACGAGATAAGCCAGATATATGACGGAGGAGAAGCCATAGCCGCAATACGCCAGAAAAGGCCGGAGCTTGTTGTCCTCGATCTGATGCTGCCGCACAAGGACGGACTGGACATATGCCAGACCATAAAGTCAGATCCGCAGTTGAGCGGCACAGTAGTCATACTGATAAGTGCGATGGACCCGACGAGCAACAGGTTCAAGGGAATAAAGTACGGGGCGGATTACTACATAAAGAAGCCATTTGATCCCAACGAGCTGAGAAACCTTGTAACGCTGTTTCTCAAGAAGAAGGGCAAGCGCTTCGACCCGCTCATAGACCTTCCAGATGAAGAGCGAATATCTGACCAGATAGAAAGCTCGATAAAGCAGGGCGCGAGTTACAAGATAGGCACCATAAGGATAGACAATCTCGGCACTTACACAAGGAAATTCGGCGAGCGGGCCGGCATAGTGCTTCTTAGGCTCACATCGCAGCTTCTGCAAGATGCGATAAAGTCGAAGACGCAGAACGCATTCGTAGGATTTCTCAACAGCGACGAGTTCGTGATTGCGGGACTAAAGGACAACGTGGAATCCGTTGTAAAAGAGGTCAGGCAGGAATTCAACGCAGTGCTGCCGTTCATACTGCAGGACGCTGGCTACAGGCAGCTCAACCTCGACATAGACGCGCTCTTCGAGTCGGAGGAGGTGCCGAAGCTCTCGCTCGTCTACACGGAATCTGAAAAGGAAAAGATAAAGGAGAGGAGGAACCAGATACTCAAGAGCAAGGGAGTCACAAACACGAGCGGCATAGGCGCATACACCTATGACGAGCTGCAGAAACTCTTCGGAAAGGACGAGCTCGACATAATAATATCAAGGGACAACACTGGAGTGAGGCTCAGGGTCGGCAAAGACAAGAGCAAGGACGATGAAAAGGAATAAATGTGTTGGCAGCTCTATAAAGCTGATTGGATGAGCGACCGACCGAAGATGAAGCAGCAGGCAGCAGTCGATTTCCTGGTATCCTATGGCATAGCCATACTGATAATCTCGATCTCAATCTATGTTGTAGTAAGGCTGGGCATATTCAGCAGCGCGCTCGCGCAGCCGACGTGCGTCGCGGCGCCATCATTCTCGTGCGGTGCATTCGCATTCTCGCACAACGGACTGCTGACCGTCACATTCACTCAGGCCGTGGGAGGGACGCTGAACATAACAGGGGTATCATGCTCCAGCGGAGTCAATGTGATAAGCAACCTGCCCCAGTACGGCAACATCTATGTCGCGAACTACATAGCGAAGCCGCAATTCTATCCCACCACCGCACTGCAGTACGGGCTTCTGCTGTACAGCGACGGAGCATCATCCGTGACCGTGAACTGCTACGGCGCCGGCGGGATATCGACAACCGGCCTGGGCACTATCTACACCGGATACGTCTGGTTCAATTACACATACACGGGACTGCCGAACAGCTATCACACGGTAGAAAGGGTGGTGCAGTTCACGGCGAGGTCTACATAATAAATACTTATATAAAACTTGAGTGCTCAATATGGAAATTAGCAGCAGAGTGATAGTTTGAAGAGCATTCTAGGCATCCTAATCTTTTTCGGCTTTCTGGCATTGATAGTAAGCTCTGCCGGGGCCACATATGTGTCTGTCATAGAGCCCTACAACGTCACGATACAGCAGAACGGCAGCGTGCTTCTCGGGAAGGTCGGGCCAGGCCAGACTTTCTACATCACGATATCGGCTGCGACAACAAACGCGACAGGCGCTGTATTCTCAAGGGGCTGGAACAAGCTGGTCGCAACTGGCGTGCCGCAGGGCTGGATAGTGCAGAACTCATCGCTGAACGGAGCCGATCTTTCGCTCAAGGTGGATCCATCACCAAACGCGCAGAACGGCACATATTCATTCAACCTGACGGCAATAAACACCGGCAACTACTCGAAGCTGGGATCCCTATCTTTCACTGCGCTGATAAACGTGACTCCCGATGTCTTTGTGC
Source organism: uncultured Microcaldota archaeon (assembly GCA_963762345.1). Taxonomy (GTDB): domain Archaea; phylum Micrarchaeota; class Micrarchaeia; order Micrarchaeales; family Micrarchaeaceae; genus JAJZYD01. The sequence goes on along the minus strand of CAVXKI010000003.1, from coordinate 12,137 downwards.
TGCAGGTGTCCCCTGTAAATGTGAGCACAGGGCCAGGCCAGCCTGTGCCATTATACATAACAATAAACAACACGGGCGTATCCGACAACCCGTTTGTGATAACGATGACGGGGCTGCCGGCATGGAACGCCACTGAGACGGTAATCGCACTCCACCATACAACAGGCGTGTTCACCTATCCCATATACGAGGGATCTCCCGGGGTGTATAAGGCGCAGATAAACGTGAGCTCGGGCTCAAGCCCGCTCGTATACAAGAAGGGCAATGTTACTCTCACCATACAGGCTTCGCTGCTCAATGACTTCAACGCGGTGGGCCAGGGCGCGATAGGCTTCCCAGTAATACTACAGCCGGTGTATGCTGTAATGTACCTGATCGGCAGGGCGCTGCACGACTTAGCTGGCGTCTAATCTTATTGTGATGCTATGAAAAAAAGCAGCGAGAAGAGCAAAACATTATCGTATTTCATAAAGCTCAGATCATTGGGAGACTTCGCAAGGAATGCATCGACATTCGGAGAGGGGGTAAGATCGGTTTTTGCGCTGAAGGAAAAAAGCGTATACAAAATATTCGCGCCGAGCGTGAAGCTGGGCGAGACAAGGCTCATGCTATACGTGGAATCCAAGGAGCCAGGCACATGCATAGCATACAAGCCAGGCACAGCAACGGAGAAAGAGGTTCTGGAGCTTAGGGACACGATGGTGAACCAGGACAAGAACCCAAACCTGCAGAACATACCGATAATGGAAATAGCTGCGAATCCATTCGGAGACAAGCATGGCAAGATCAAGGTTTCAAGCGTAAGGGTGAAGAGCAGCGATGCTCTTGTGAAGTGGATTGTCTCAAAGTCAATAGAGAACAGCGGAATAGGAAAAGTATTATCATTCAAGTACAAAGGCGACAATTACATAGGATCTTTCGGTCTGCTTGATGACGAAGAGAACAAGATGTTCTTCTATGCCAAGACGAACATTACAAAGGAATTTAGATTCTTCAGATACAATTACACAGAGGACAAGGTCGAGCCTACGGACACTTTCGGAGAGCACTCCTTCTTGTACGTTAGGATAATAAACCTTGCAGAACCATTTTCATTCTTTAAGCCCGAATAGCTCAGTGGTAGAGCGATTGGCTGTTAACCAATAGGTCGCAGGTTCAATCCCTGCTTCGGGCGTTAACATCCTACGAGGAGCATAGTTCAATCCCCAAACATAAAGTTTTATATAGACATAGGTTCATAATATCCCCATGGACAAGCTACAGGCGCAACAGGCGCTGGAGAAGCTGAGCGGCCGAATCCTGAATGACAGCACCTACCTCAAGGCTAACAAGCGCTACGTAGAAGATTATATTGAGCACATGAAGGCCAGGGCTGCTGACCTCAAGACCATACACAAGCACCTCTACGCTGTGGAGTTCCTCATGAAGATGATGGGTGCGAGGATCGACCTGAGGAAGGCCACGAAGAAGGACATCGAGCGCGCCATAGCCACGCTCGAGAGCGCGGACGGCGCCAACGGCAAGGAATACAGCGAGGAGCACAGGGTGAGGACTAGGACCATAATAAAGGCGTTCTACAAGCACCTTCTGGGCGATGATGAATACTACCCGCCACAGGTGGCGTGGATAAAGACGACGGGGAAGCGCAGGGACAGGATGCTGCCAGAGGACATACTTTCGGAGAAGGAGGTCATGAATATGCTCAATGCAGCGAGGAACGCAAGGGACAAGGCAATAATTGCCGTGTTGTTCGATGCCGGGATAAGGATGGGCGAGCTGTTCTCGATGCGCAAGAAGGACATAGACCTCATAAGCGATCCCGCGCACATAACAGTAAAGGGGAAGACAGGAATGAGGCAGATACCAATCATGTTCAGCGTGCCATACCTGGCGCAGTACCTGAACCTGCTTAAGGACAGGAAGCCAGACGACACCCTGATGAAGGGGATGGGATCATGGATGAACAAAGAGAAGGAGGTGAACTATGCCGCGATAAGGAAGATGCTGCAGGTGACCGCGAAGAAAGCAGAGATAGGCAAGAGGATATACCCACACCTCTTCAGGCATTCCAGGGCGTCTTATTATGCAAACAAGCTCACGGAGCAGCAGCTGAAAGCATTCTTCGGCTGGACAGGCGACAGCAGGATGGCGAGTACGTATGTGCATCTATCAGGAAGGGACATAGATAATGCGGTACTGCAGGCCAACGGAGTGAGGGTGCCAGAGCGCACGAAGGAGCCAGAGCTCAGGGCGAAAGTCTGCCGGAGATGCCAGTTCTCCAATACCATCGAATCTGTCTACTGCAACAGGTGCGGTGCGCCGCTGGACATAGGCACAGCGATGAAGATGCAGGAGACGGAGGAGGAGCTGAAGAAGGCAGCAAGCGAGTCATTTCATGACCCCAATCTGGTTGAGGAGATAGTGCGCGAGTACCTGGCGCAGCAGAGGGAGAAGAGGAAAGGGAAGAGAAAGAAGGAATGATGATACAATGGAGTTACCCGAATTGGTAAATAGCTATATTAAAGTCTGTAATTATAGGAAAGCCTACGCAAGAACAGGCACCATGGACCTTGTAGATTTGAAGTGGGCATACCCAACCATGCTTTTGATAATAGGGGATATACTACTCGAGCTGGATAAGTCAAAGTACACATTACCCAGTGATCCCTTAGTTAGAAACTACATACTGGCGATTATAAAAGAAACACCAACTACACCTAGCACAGCCATACCGATAATAATTGCGCCGAGGGCAGGCATAAGTAAAGACAGCCAGAAAATCATCGAAATAGCTTCTAGAAACATGCCAATTGAGGATAAAAATTCAATTGGCGAGGCATTGGGCGAACTCATAGACAATATAGACCAGCATTCCGAATGCGAGATATACTCCTTCATGGCTCAGCGCTATCCAAAAAGGGGATTCACCGAAATTGCTATATTTGATAATGGTATAACCATACCTGGAAGTTTTCGAAAAGTATATGGGGAAACCGATGATATAAAGGCGATAAAGGAGGCGATCAGTGGGAAGTCCACCAAAGCAGGTGAGAGCAGGGGCTATGGGTTACCCACATTCATCGACGTAATCACGAAAGGCTTCCACGGCGAAGTGTTCATCGCTTCCGGAAACGGAGCGTATTACGCAAACTATAAAAATGAGGCCGTTTATAAACTAACTGGAAGGCACGAACGCATTGCAGGGACCTTGGTCAGCATGCGTATACCGATACCGGAGAGAAAGGTAAATCTATATGACTACACAAAGTAAAAGAATCTTTATGAGAAGGGCTGTGGCAGCATACTTGGTTACTAGGAACTCCGCAGATAAATTCTTTAATTCGCTTGAAAAATCAAGACCCGTGTCTGCAACCCTGGATTTCTCCCATGTGACATTTGTTAGCAGATCATTTGCCGACGAATATACGCGAAGGCGAGCTAAAACCAGAATAAAGATAACTGAGGCAAACAAGCCTAACGAAGTAGAACGTATGTTTAGCATGGTCGCAAAGCAGCAGAGGCACAGGGTAAAACCAGAAGTCAGAAGGATAAAGGTATTTACTCTCTGACTCGTCAGTCACACCCTCATAGTGCCTAAAAACCCAGCTCTATCGCCTTGCCACGGTCCACACCCTCTTCGAATATCCAGACCATCTTGAATATTCATTCAGTTCCCTCTTCCTTGGCTTTCTTGGCCTGCCACGCCTCAGCTGACAACGCCGCGGCTTTCTCTTTAACAAGTTCTGGTTTGATGTCAAGCAGCTGATTCGCCAACGCAGCCACTCTTTTTCTATCATACGTTAGGTATATTATATCATTCAAGTAGGCGAAGACGAGACGTCTCCTATGCTCCGGCTCTGCGAGTCTCTTGGCAAGCTCTATCATCGGTTCTGTTGTATAGCATCCGGCCATGCACTCGACTATTGCGCCCAGAGAGTGGTCCAACCAATGAGCTTCAATGTCGTTTGCCTGGGTCCCTATGGTCAACTGATAGGCCACCCACTCCGCCGTCTCTGGTAAGTCCTTGTACATCTCAATCGCGTCCATCGAAGCCTCTATGGCTTTCATAGACGATGTACATGTATATATGATGTTCAGGCTTTTTGCTATGTCTGCTTGCTCTTTTGCAGGGAGGCGGTTGAGCCGCTCCGAAACCAGTTTCTGTATAACCTTCCTTTCCCTCTTTTCTTTAACCATCTCCAAAAATTTTATCCTCATATAGTCACCAGTGTTATTCGGTAAACAATCTACATACTTGTGCATGTCGCTGCACTCCTTAGAAGAGGGAGGCTCTCGCCTCTCATCTCCCGCAGCAGTCATGCATGTTGCTCTTCGGCCAGCCAGGCTCTGCCATTCTTCTGCGTGGTAAGCCGGTCGCTTACGAAGCCGAAGCTCTTCCCAAGGCTCTCGCAATAGGCCATGAGCAGAACCTTGTCCGCAAGTTGGTCTACCAGCTTGAGCAAGCTGTCCGCAAGAGTATCTGCTATCTCTTGTAGCTTTTGGAGGCCTTCCTCGTCAAGCCGCATAGACGCGTCCTCTTGGAACTTCGCTCTCATGTGTGCATACATAGCTGCCGCTAACCTAGTTTTTTCCAGTTCATTCATTTTACCACCTCAGCGGCAACAGGCAAAACAAGTGCCCACTTGTATAGCGCAGGCAAAGGCGCATTTCCGTAATGATGATTTTGGAGGTTCAAGTATTTATACTTTACTACATGCTTGTTTAGTGTAGTAAATGATAAGTCTTATATATTTTGGCTTGGATAATATAAACAGCCTAGAACTTTCCAGTTCAGGGCAAAACAAGGGGTGCACCTTTCGGGGTGCACCCATCGCTTCATAACAAACTCGATTATGGCTGGCCCAAAAGGGCTGGCGCCTCTTTCTTGTTCTGTTGGACAAAATGCTTTTAATACGAAACTGAAAAATGGAATATATGGAAAGCATCATATCCGTTTGGGTAAAGATACCAAAGCGGCCCGGAGCAGGAGTATACTCAATTTCAAAATATATAGCGGATAAGTACAGGGTTTATGGCCTGCTGAGAGACCAGAAGGGCCCTCACATAACGATCTTTAGCCAAAGAGTAAAAAATTCTGCACTACCGGAAATAATCACTAGATTAAAACGCCTCCTGAAACATACGCCGCAGTTTGCGGTAAACATAAGGAATTACGGCCACTTTACCGAACCAAATGAAGTGATATACCTAAAGGTCGCGAAGACAAAGAGCATGTCAGGGGTGTACAGACTGCTAAAGGGCGAATTCGGAAACAATCAAATAGGCTATCCCAGATTTAATCCGCATATAACACTTGCGCATGATAAATTGTACAAAGTAATCGGTGGCAAGATACTCCGTCCCACATTTAAGGAATTCAAAGGATTGAAGTTTTCTAAGACGTTTACTGCAAAAGACCTCTATATATCAAGCCATCCGAAAACAGATGATAAAAGGCATACAAACCTAAAAATAATAAGGGTGAGGCTTAAGGGCTAGCCCGACGACTCCCCGCTTATCCTGAATTTGGTGAAACAGTCTATGCACATCAGGTGTTTCCCACCAGAATGTTTCTTTAGCAGCCCGCCGCATTTTGAACATATCATCCCACCACCGTAACAAACATTGCGCCGCACTTGTCGCACTCGCCGATTATGAACTTGCTGCCTATCGCGTTCTTGAGCTTGATAGTGCCGGTCTTGCACTTCCTGCATGCGCTCTTGTTTATCACAAGATCACTTCCTGTATTCATAGTAGCTGTCGACTACGCCGTACCTAGCTGCTACCTTATCTTTGAGATAGTTCACAACAGCGACAGGCTCCTTTCCATCAGTGAACCTTACCTTCACAAGGTAGCCGTAATCTCCATCAGAGAGCAAGACTTCCTCGACCTGCTTCAGGGCTATCAGCTTCTCGGCTAGCTTATCCGCGTTGACATTCGGCTTCGGCTCCACAAGATAGAACCTGTGCAAAGAGCCCCTCTTCCTTGTAACTTTGCCTCCACTCATTTACCCCACCTCATAATTGCAATGAAGGCAGACCTTTATGGCCCTGCCATCTTTCCACCTACACTTGTGCCAATAACACCTGAGCAATCAGAAATAGGAACTCCATCTTATAATACCATTTTATCTATTCTGAATGGTGGTGCACCGTCAGTATCAAACCCTTTCGTGGTGCCTTCTTCGCCTCCACCTTATTATCCTTTATCTTATACCACAACCACAGGGGCAGGGATACCACAGCCCCTATCGCTATCAGAGCAAACATACCAGCCAATATCGGAATACCAACCAGAAAGCTTATCCCAAATAACGCAATCAATAAATACAAATAGTCAGCAAAATGCAGCTCCATCTCAAACACCATCACAATATGCACTTTCAGATATAAATAGCTTACTTGCGTATTTAAACAATATTCCATCTACTTCGACATATAAAGCGATTACAGGTGCCTTAAAATATGATTTGCAGCCGCAAGCCCTTATGTGCCATAGGAATGCCGCCGGATCAGTGTGCTTGTGACCGCACATCCAGCACACATAAGTTTCATTCCTCATTCTAACTACCAGTTAAACGATAGGGTGGATGGTGTGGGCGGGAAGGGGAAAAGGGTGATACTATGCATGGACCAGAATGCATTGTGGATGGATTGGACCTTCTAAGATTAGTATCGTTGATTGCAGTTTTCCCAGACCCTAATTTATTCACTCCCACACCAATATATTTGCGGGGTTTTCAATATTTATATGGAGCGAAATTGCACAACTTTAGCGCTTATTATTGTAATTTCGGGAGTGCCACGAGAGGGAGCGCTGCCGCGCTACAGGTCCTCCATCTCCGCGGTCCAGTTTATGACCCTGTAATCTGCCTTCGTGTCTATGCTGCGCATCGGAAGTCTGCCTATCAGCATCTTGTCCACTTCGCCGTAGAATATCCTCGACAGATGAGGACCCAGGGACTGCTTGTGGTACTGCACAAGGTGCTCCTGCGCCTCCCTATAGCTGTCGAACACGCCAATGCCAAAGTGGTCGTAGCTCCCTATCAGCGGCGCGCACAGTATGTACCGGCTGGCTATGGAATACTTGTCATCGGACATGAACGCCCTTCTCAACTTCGCCGCGCTCTTCTCCAAATCCTTCCTCGGTGAATATTTCACCCAAAATGCCATCGTATACATGTTCGGTTGCGGAGCCATCGTCAGGGTGAACCTTCTGATGTAATCGCTCTTGCGCAGACCCCTGAAGTTGTAGACCATGGTGTTGAAGTGCATCCCCAGCTTGTCGGACATCTGCCTGAACGTCGCCCTGCTATTTTCATTTAGCATCTTCAGCAGCGGCTTGTACTTCTCGTCGACGGAGAGTCTGTCTATCAGCTCCGTGCGGAGCGGCACAAAGCCGAGCTGCCTGGGCATGACCTCGGACGAATGCCAATTTATTCCGTATTCTGACAGCAGCACAGACAGGGCGTTGTCCCAGTGCGCATACTCCTTGTGCGTCGTCCCAACTGCGTATATGAATATTTGGTTCCTTCCTTTTATCGTGAAAGCCAGCTGCGGGATTGGGGACTTGAGTAGCAGCTTCTTGACATACTCGTAGTCGGGTTTCCTCTCCAGATCAACAACAACCATGTGCGGCACCGTGAGCCCCAGCGCCTCCTCGTTGAACTCTATCGTATAGCGTATGTCGAGGGCCTTCTCCATATTCGCGAGGCGCTCCTTTATCGTCCGCCTCGACAGCTCCTCCGCGTCGGCTATCTCCGATATCGTGGCCCTGGAGTTCTCCGACAGCATCCTCACCATGCGCCTTGTGGGCGTGGTGTAGCGGTCGTTGAACTCGCTGTGGAACTCGTAGCCGATTTGCGCCTCCATGCAACTCCCATTATTACCAATACTCTTCATAAAATTGTTAATTTTCAACTTATTTAAATTGGTCGGTTGGCAAGCCTGAATATGGCAGCAAACATAAGGAGCCTTGCAAACACCTACCTTCTCGTAGGCATAGTGCTGAACGGGCTCTGGCCTATCGCGCTGCAGCTTGCCAACACCATAAACGTTTACGAATTCCTATTTTTGGAGAACGCGGTCGCGGTGGTCGGGTCGCTGCTTCTGCTGAAGGCGGTGCGCGGGCGCAGCCCGCTGATGGAGCTGCTCAAGTCAGGAAAAGCGCTCATTTTCGTCGGGGCAGTGGCGCTGCTCAATTACGCCATCCCGGACTTCAGCGTGCTCCTTGCTGAGCATTCGATAAGCGCCTCGCTCGCTTCTGTGGTGTTCAGGAGCTACCCTATACTGATGCTGCTGTTCATACCAATCGTGCTCAGGGAGCGCATCACCAAGTATCAGTTCGCTGCACTGGTAATCGCATTTGCCGCGATTCTTCTGGTTGTCAATCCGCTTCAGGGGTCTGCGCTAGGCAGCGGCGAACTGTTCGGGATAGGCCTGGTGCTGATAGCCGCACTCTCCAACGCGCTTGCACTTGTAATAATGAAGAGGTACGTGCACGAGACCGCGAACGCGCTCTTCCTCTTCAACCTCTTCGGATTCGGGCTATTTACAATACTGTTCGTAGCCAACGGGCTGCCGCTTGCGCCGATAGGCACGGTCGGATGGCTCAGCATATTGTACGCAGGGCTGGTCTACAGCGTTATATCCGCATATGGATTCTACTTCGCGCTGAAGACGCTAAAGACAACAATGGTCACGAACCTTTACTTCTTCGTCCCGTTCGTGACTTTCATCTTCGCCAACCTTCTTCTGGGACAGCCCCTCAGCCTGTACTACATAATACCCGCGCTCATGCTTGTGTGCAGCATGCTGATCCAGAAACTAGACAGGAGGAGCGGCACCTACGCGGCGCACAAAGCAGGGCTGGACAAGCTGCAGATTTTTGATGTCACCGGCGTGTTCGTGAAAACCGAGGAGCAGGAGATTGCGAGCCTGATAAAGTCAGGCGGGAGGGCGCTGGCCGTGAAAATAAACCGCGCGCACAGCAGGTCTGTGGAGGGGCTGCCGCATAGAGGTCCCGTGAGGATAATAACTGGAACTGGCGACAGGTTAATCTCGGAGATGAAGTTCATTGACGAGGTGCTCGGGACAAAAGCAGACGAGATGACCGTGGTCGTAGCCGGGAAAACGGAGGAATGCGAGGAGATACTTGGCGACATCTCGGCACGAGCGATCTCCTGAAACGTGGGCTACGCCTTTGCGGTCTCTATCTGGTATGCGTATATCGACGCATCATCGCTATACCAGAACCTCCTTACGTTCGTGGCTATCCGTTTGAAGCCTAGCTTCTCAAGACTAGTGGCAGACAATTCATTCTTCGGATCGACCTCAGCAAGCACAACGAGCCCAAAGCCGCGGCCCTTCGCTGCGTCCAGCATCGCCTGCCTTAGAGCATTGCCGACCCCGCGGTTTCTGTACTCGCTCTTGACGCATGTCCATTCTGTCCACGTAGTCCCGCTCTTGGAGTCGTAGAGATTAAAGTTGACGCCCATAATGTTGCCTTCTTCGTCCACAGCAACCAGGACCGAGTCCTTGTCGTCCTTCAGGAATTGCGCAAGCTTCTCAACAGTGAACCTCTTACCCTCCTCTATCTTCACAAGATCAGGATAGAAGGCAAGCCCGTCCTTTACCTCGTTGAAGAGCCTGTTGACCGCCGCAAGCTCTGATTCCTTGGGAGGCCTGACTATTATCTTCATGTTGTCACCTTCGTATTTTCCGGCGAGTGCGGAGTTTTTCTTACCCGTTGATGCAAGCATAGATAACTCTATTAAAATCTAATATTTAAATGTTAAGTATTAGATGTCGAAAATTTCGTCTGAAAACGTGGAACGCCACATATAAATATTTCCTGCTGCGCTATAATGTCACAGCACAGAATGGATGAGAAGGGTTGGGCGTGCCTCCACACTTGCATGCCCGACTTTCTGCTCATTAAAAAGGAGTGGGCGTAAGTTCAGAGAAAGGGTTAAATATAATATAACGCCAAAATATTCTGTGGCGATTAGATGGCTGAGATGAGCAGAGTTGTTGCAACTGGTTCCGGGGCCAGAAAGGTTGACGTAAAGGAGCACCTAGATGTTTTATTCGCCCTAGATACAAAGATTGCAAATGCTACCCCGCATTACCTGAGCTTTAAGACCAAAGAGGAATTCCTAGATTTTTTCACTCAGAAACATAAATCAGAGACCTGGGTGTGGAATGATCAGCATGGAAATCTTGTAGGTTATCTTTCGCTTGTAGATATGCCAAAAGAGGGGGCTATGGAAATCTTGAGCGTCGCCGTTGATCCAGACTACCAAAATAAAGGATACGGTAGGCAGATGATGGAGTTTGCCGAAAGACAGGCGCTTGAAAATGGAAGAAAAAAGACGATACTTGTTACAAATAACAAGAATCAGCCCGCCATAGCCTTCTATAAAGGCATAGGTTATAATGCAGTTAGGGAAATAGCTAACTATTATGGCGACGGGGAAACAAGGATTTTATTCGAGAAAATCCTGAGCGAGAGCTAAAGTCTTGGCATAAAGTATTGTCCCCACTTACATGCCTGTTCTTCTATTTATACAAAAAGAAGCGAGGGCGGTGCCGAGGTGCCGAAGGCACCGAGAACGCCAGAGCGACATAAATCTTCCTTCTCATTTCTTAATATTATGACCAAGCAGCTTTGCTTTTGCGCTCAGGTGCGCGGCTACGATCTTGTTTTTTGGCTTTATATGCAACCCCACAGGTATCGCCTTTATTCCCTCATCCTGAAGTCCCTTCACCTTGCTCGGGTTGTTTGTAAGGAGTCTGACGGAACTTATGCCGAGGTTTTTCAGTATATCTGCCGCAACCCAGAATGACCTTGTCTCCATCTTGTAGCCAAGCCTCAGGTAAGCCTCATAAATGCTGATATCTTCTCTAGTACGCGCATCTTTTACAGGAACCACCTCTTTGCTGTTCTTCCATCTAAATGCCATCCTGTAGGCATCGATCATGGCTTTTATACCGTTACCAGCACCCTCCTGGTCGAGATATATAAGAATTCCTTTCCCCTCCCTTCTTATGCGGCGCATCGCCTCCTCAAGCTCCTCCCTGCATTCGCAGTTGCTCGCGTGGAAGAGTTCGCTTGTCGCACAGGCGGAATGCACCCTTGTAAGCACGTTCCTGCCGGATTTTATCTCCCTTGTGGTTGGGCCATAGATGACTGCGGTGTGAAACCTGTTTGGAACACCATTTTCGCTAAATACCCATGTACTCCCAGCCACCATACTCCGTTGGCAGCGGAGTTTGCGCAATCAGGCGAATGCCATTTTTGTTTGTCAAGCGATCACAATGATTTATGACATAAAATATATAAAAAGGATGCGAAAGTCCGATCCCATCTGCTGGTCCTGCTCCTAGCTGAGATGCCGAGGTGCCGAAGGCACCGAGAACGCCAGAGCGACACCAACGTTTAGAGCTTCAGCATCATCAATACGTTGGGCTTTTTCATCTTCGCAAGCGTCCTGAATCCGAGACGCGTATAGAAGCTGGGCGAAGTAGTGGTCAGCAAAATAAGCCTCGCGGTGTCGCTGCCTTTTTTCTCCTTTATCTCTTTGATGATCGCCTTAACCAGCGCGATGCCTATCCCCCTGTGCTGAAGCTCTGGCCTTACGTTGACCCAGAATATCTGGTACACGTGATAGTCCATCCACGACTGGATGTAGCCTGCGAAGCCAAGCACCTTGCCTTTCTCCTTAGCAACAAGATACGCAGGAGGGCTCACCTTGTTACTGAACATAGCGCCGAGCTCCCTCTTCACCCTCGCTTGGTATTCCTTCGTGTAGTTCTGCCCTACAATCTTGGAGCACGCGACGACTTCTGCTCTGCTTAGCTTTGCGATTCGCATGAGCATCATTGCCCATCAAGGAATTTAAACCTGACGCAGAGCGAGCGCCCCAAGCCGAGGGGCGGAGCCCCGAGAACGGGGCGCGAGCACATACGTTGTCTAGCGCTTAGGCGTATTTTTTATAAATTCCCTGATCTTATCCGCCTTTGCCTGCCGGCTGGTCTCAGAGTAGGCTTGGCTCTCGGCTTCCAAAGTAAAGCACGGAACCTCGAAAGTCTTGATTTTCAGATTCGTCAATCTATGGCTTAAAAGCTTGCTGACA
>CAVXKI010000002.1:0-83227 GCA_963762345.1 uncultured Microcaldota archaeon | reverse complement strand
TGTTACTGAGCCGTACGCCGACTGTACAAGTGTACAATCTGACTTGCATGGCTGTCGAAATCCGATAGCAGTATCCTCCAGCAGCATCGACTGGAGTCGATGTGTGGAATGACCGCTTTTAAAGCATTGTGCGTTTCTTCCTCTTTGCACTGCTCAAGACTACATCCAATTCCAAATAGGAATTTTCATGAAATCCTTTGTCTAGCGACAAAGAACCCTACACTTTAAACTTTTTGGCACCGGCCAGAGGCCGACCAATACTTCAGAATAGGTAACTAGTTAATGCACAAAAATGTATTTATAGCTTCTTGTTTTCTGTCGATATCAAAATCGCAGGCATTTCCATGATCACCGAGGCTTCGAAGGAAAAAGTACCCTTCAATATCCAAATCGAAAATAAAAGTATAAATATCATGTAGTAGAAAGTCCCTATATGCAGAATTCGTCCGACGCGGCAGAAATCGATTTGAAGGAGGCTCTCAATCTCGTGAACACAAACAAATCTATTTTTGTATGGATAGGCGGATGGTCGAATGTGCCGCTTGCGGATCTTCTTCAGATAGACGGCAACAAGGTCATAGACGTGAATCCTTACGAAATACTCGATAAGGAGAACTATCCGAAGGCGCTGCGCGAATACGAGAAGCCTATTTTTGTATGCCATCACGGCATAGCTTCATACGAGCTTGTCAAGGAGCTGGAAAACAGCAGCATAAAGGGATACAGCCTCATCGGCGGAATCGAAGGGATAAAGAGCAGGGCATAACCAAAAATTGGTGGGGGTTAAATGTCGTTGACTACACTGCAATCTAGAGGGGGTAGTGCTTCTCCGGTATCAGATCACGCAGTTCAAACACATGCCAGATTCATCGCCGCTAATTCTCGGAATGGGGTTTATTCGGCAGAGTTGGGTTTAGGCGCGCTCCTGTACTGCATCGCGCGTGAGCCGAGAGCGTTGGCCATTGAGTCAATGGAATCTGCTCCTCCGACAGGATCTGCAGTGCTCTACAGGAAATTTAAGGAAAGGCTGACGTCTATAAACTATAGGGTCGGACGCGCAATTACCCTGAACGGATTTCGCAATCAGTTTAATTACCCAGAAATAGATGCGCAGGGAAAGCGTACGCTTGGCGATTCTGCACTGCTGACGCTCGGTTTTGTTGATAAAGAATACGAATACGCTCACGGAAAGATGTCCGCGCGTTACTCACTGACGCAGACGGGGAAGGAGCTCGCCATACCTATGATAAGGGCGTCGATGCGCTTCGTGGAGATCGCCAGGGCCAGCGGCATTCCACACCGCCATGACTCCATGGTACGTATTTTCGAAAGCTACCTGCACTCCCATGGTCTTTGCAACGACCATCTTTTCATACATCATCTTATCAGTGAAATTGCTAACGGCGAGCCAACAACAATCTCAAAGCTAACAACCGATCTATCAAGCAAATACCCAGAGATTAACATCACGAGCCACCGCGTCAACAAGGCGGTTCACAAGCTACGGCAGGCTGGCATGATAAACTATTCTGTAAGGGCGCGCCATCACACCTATGCATTAAGGAGCATAGCGTATCTGCGTTCCACCGACGAAGAGATTTTTACAAGGTTAAAATCGACTCATGTCGGGGATCTATCTAAGGACTTTGTCTCTGCAGCAATGGACAGTATCGCACAGAATCCAGGAGGCACATACAACTCCTTTGAAATTATAAAGCGCCTTCATGATAGAGATCACTCACGTACCTATGCTGTATCTATGAGCGGGCGGGTGCTACTGGGCCTTTTACGCGCCGGAGTCCTATCCGAGACCGGAGGATTCCACGAACATCAGCAGAGTATGGTGACGCCAAACGGACTAACAAAAGCATTTGATAAGTTTGTCCTTGAGCCTGCTACCCGGCTTGCAGAAACACTAGATCCCGATGTTGTTCCAAATGGGAATGCTTCCCTAGATAGTGAAAAGACCTTTCTACGGAACTACCTAGAAGAAAACCGCTGAGCCAGTAATGCTCAGATCCTACCTTTAGATTCTCCACTGCTCACCCCCCGCGCTATCAGGTGTGCAAGCCGCACAAGTTCAAAAGCATCATCCACGAATTTTGTTGCATCCCCCTTCTCAAGCGTTGTCTGCATGTAGAAGTTGCCTGCCTTTACGCAATTAATCTTTTTGATTTTCTCAACAAGCGCTATTCTCTTACTGACATCTGCTTTTTCCTGCTTTGAAAACGCCCTCAGCGCCTTTATCAGTTCATTGGGACGGGGCTTTTTCCTTGTTATAGAAAGTATCCTGGTCTTTGTCGCCTTTTCAAATGCGCCGACATCGATTATATTGAGTCCAGCGACGCCCAAGCCATTCATCACTACTGTTCTTACCTGTTCCTTGAATCTCGACCCGTTCAAAAGGTTTGCAATTTTCTCTGTGGAATCCGTGCCGTCAACAGCAACGTGCGTGGAAAGCACGCCCTCTATGTAGCCTTTTCTCGACACTATGCCAACCAGAAGGGTTTTGCTTTTGTCTGTCGGTGCGCATGCAACGGCAAGAACCCTCACACCCTCTTTCATCGATCCTCACCTCTATTTCTTCCTTATGTACATCTCCTCTACTGCCGAAACTAGCAAGTCGGTGTATTCATTTTGCGGGAGCATAGGCCTGTACTTCTTGACCAACGCCTTTGCCTCCTCCCCGAACTTATCGGCCATCTTCCTTGCGTAATCTATGCTTCCGTATTTGTCCATAAGTTCCCTTATGTAAAGTATCTCATCGTTTGTCTTGTCCTGCCTTTTCTTCTTGTATATCGCATCAAGCTTCTTTTTCTCCTGCGGAGTCGCGTTGTTGTATACGTGCAGGACGCTTATCGTGAGCTTTCCCTCGAAAAGGTCGCCATTGTTCTTCTTACCGAATTCCTTTTCATCTGCAGTCATGTCCAGAATGTCATCAACGATCTGGAATGCCCGCCCTGTCTTTTCCCCTATCTCTTTCAGTATCTGGAGATCCTTTTCCTTTGCATTTCCAACGATCGCGCCGAGCTGCATAGGCCCATAGAGCGTGTAATAGCAAGTTTTGCCGTCAACAATCCTGAAATATAGCGCCTCATCGGCCTTCTTGAGGTCCTTTGTGTCATGGATGAAATGGTTTTCCACATATTGGCCCTCTACTGTGTAGTTCAGCATGTCGTAGAACTTTTCATAGAGCCTGTTCCCCTTCTCGGCTCCGACTTTTATTATGTAATCCTTGAGCATCTTCCACATTGCCATCTGTCCTGTGTCCGTGGCATTGAGCACATGCACCCAGCCGTACAGCTTGTGGGCGGCTGGCTTCCCCCTCCTCACATCGGAATCGTCCTCAATGTCGTCCTGCATGAGTATCCAGTCTTCAGACAGCTGCTGCGCAGCTGCTGGCAAGAGCGCGTCGTTGACATTCGCGCCGTACAAATGAGCGGTCAAAAGCAGAAGTGCAGGTCTCCTGTACTTGCCCTGCCTGTCTATGTAATCGCGCATTATCTTGTAGTGGTCAACGGGCTCCTTGATCGGAACGTACTCGCATATCTTCTTGTAGATGTCGCTCCTGTACTTCTCGGCAAAATCCTTGAAGCTCATACTACTTCCATTATCCTTTCCCATCTTCTCCCCTCTATCTCTATTTTATGACGCAAAACACATATATAAATATGACGGCGCTTCCGTCAGCAAGGAATAAATAGTTTAAAACCGATGCTTATGCATGGACAACGAATCGAGCGTTAGGAGGTACTCGAGGCTGCTGCAGCGCCACGGCTTTAGTGACACGTATGCAAGCGGAATGAGGTCCACCTTTGACATAATAGCGAGGAAAAGGGACAGGGTAGTGATACTGAAACTGGTCGACAACATAGACTCTCTAGGAAAGGCGGAGGCCGAGTCCCTGAAAAAGCTCAACGACTTCTTCGATGCAGATGTGTATGTTGTATTCAGGACATACAAGGGCGCACCGGCGAGGAAGGAGATGCTTTTCACGAGGCATGGAGTTGACTGCGTGTCGCAGGATACACTGGAATCAGTGCTGAACGAGAAGAGACTCCCGAGGGCAGAGAAATTCCTGGGAAGGAAATACAGAATAGACGCGAACGAGCTCAAGAGGCTCAGGAAGCTCCAGGACCTGAGCATGCGCGGGCTTTCAAGCACGGTGAAGATATCAAAGGACACTATTTACAGGTATGAAAGAGGAGGGGCATTTGCAACGGAGCCTACGCTAAAGAAGATGCAGTCGCTGTTCAAGACAAACATGGTAGAGATGCCAGGCGAGCCGAAGAGGCCGGATGTCAGCTACGAATATCACAAGATAAACAGGGATCTTGACGTCAAGTTCATAGATCTGGGCTCATCGCCGTTCTACATGCTGGGCAAGCGCCACTACAGGTATGAGATAGGGATAGAGATGGACAACAGGACGATGAAGAAGCTTGTCACCTTCTACAAGGGCTTCTCCTCTGTGCTTTCAGAGGACTATCCATTCATCATAGCGAAAGGCAAGGCCAAGGAGAACATATACGGGATCCCGGTATTGAGCAAAAAGGAGCTCGAAAGCATCGTAGATGAGAAGGATCTCATAGACACACTCGCATCGAGGAAAAAGAACTAATTATATTATTATCAGTATTATGTTGCCGAACAGTATTGACAGGACCACTCCCAAAAAGATCGGAAGCGCAAGCGGCATCGCCTTCTTATAAACAGGATATTTTGTCTTTATCCTCATCTGCTTCATGCGCTTTATTATATCCATGGTGACGAGCCTGTCGAAGTCCTTGATCTTGCCCTTCATCGCCTTTATATCGGATTCCGGCATCAGGTTCAGAGCTATCAGGTCTCCCTCCTCAAACTCGTTTACTGAAATGTACTCTATCATCGACTGCGTTATCGGCACCTCGAACGTCGCCGTGATCAGAGAGCTCACCATTATCACGAGGATTATCGCCACACCAACAAGCGTTATCTGGAGCGCGTATACCAGGAACAATACGAATGCGAAATAGGCGGCAAAAAGCAAGACGCCCTTGTAGAGGTCCTTCCTGTTTACCGATTTCATGAGGCTGCCATCAAGCATCTTCCTCGCCCTGGGGAGATAATACAAAGGAATCATGAGCAGCGCGACTATTCCTGCTGCAATGAACACTGATATTATGAACGGAAGGCCGAACTGCGTATAGTTCACCAGGTATGGCGCCTGCTGGATCGGCAAGATAAGAGATATCACGGAAAGCTCCACCACATCCGCAGCTCCGAGCTGCCCGATTTTGTAGAAAATATAACCTATGCTGCCGACCACCGCAGCGAGCAGCACGCTTATCCCTATGGTCTGCAAATCAGGATAGTAGAGCAGTGTCATGATTGCCCCTACCACAATGGTGGAGTATGCAAAGACCGTCGGCACATTCCTCTTGTTGAAGACGTCGAACATCATGTAGACGAATGCTATCACTAGCAGTATCCCAAACCTATAGAGCAGAAACGGGTCCATCGAATCAACAACAAATATCTTTCATCAAAGACGCATTATAAACTTTCCTATTATCGAGTTTTTGTTGACCCTTCCGAAATCCCTGCTGTCCTGGCTCACCGGCATGTTGTCCCCCCTCACTTCGCAGTAGTTCCCAGAAGTCCCGCTGACCCTTTTTATTATGTAGAAATCCTTTTTCGGATGCCTGAGCACGACAACATCCCCTGCCTTTACTCCGTTGACGTTAAACCAGTTGTTGACGAGCACGTAGTCGCCGTCATGGAGCGTGGGCTCCATGCTCCTGTTCGCAACCCTGAAAATGCCAAGGGGCGGGCGCATGGTCACACTACCGGATAAACCATCTCGTGCTCGCTCGGGTATAGGGACTTGACCCTCTTGGTCTGCACGTTCTTCGTCTTCCAGAAAATCTCTGCAATCTTCTCAATGTTCGCGAGTAGAGCCTCTGCATCCGCCATGCTGGTGCCCTGCTTCGCCTTCGATGCGAGCTTGAGCGTGTCCCACACAAGGCCGTGCAGCTCCGGATTCGCCTGCGCATGCTCCGGCTTGAAGTAGTCAGCCCAAAGAACTCTTATCTCGTGCTTGCAGATCTCGGCGTGCTGTTCCTTCACATTTGTGTATCTTACCATCTTCGTCCTCTCGTCAGGGCCCATGTTCGGATTCTTGACAAGATCAGCAATCAGCATGTCCATCCTTATCACGGTATGCGCCGCCATCTGTGCAGCGTGCGGGTCATATATCCCGCAAGGTATGTCGCAGTGCGCGTTAGCGACCTCGAAATTGAAGACATTGTCGAGCGCCTTCATAGCCCTTCCCACCAGGTTTCCTCCTTCCATAATAACACCTGCAGAAACTTATCATATAGGTTTTATATAGCTTTATTCTCAAGAGCTATTACTAGTGAGCGATTTATGATAAACTATCAGGAAATAGAGAAGAAGTGGCAGCAGGCATGGGCCGATGCGAAGATATTCGAGGTCGAGCCCAGCGACAAGGAAAGCCTGATGGTTAGCGCCGCGATTCCATATGTGAACGCGCCGCCGCACATGGGCCACGTCAGGACGTACGCGACTCCGGATGTCTATGCAAGATACATGAGGATGAAGGGCATCAACGTGCTCTATCCCTTCGGCTTCCATGCGACAGGCACTCCAGTGGTCGGGTTCGCGAAGAGGATAGCAAAGGGAGACACCGAACTGATAAACGAGCTCAAGATATTCCATGTATCGGACAGCGACATAGCGCAGATGACGAGCCCGGAGTTCATAGCCGATTATTTCATAAAGCAGCAGGAGTTCGAATGGAGAAAAGCAGGACTTGGAATAGACTGGAGGCGCAAGTTCATATCAACGGAGCCGATGTTCAGCAAGATGATAGAGTGGCAGTTCATGAGGCTGAAGGAAAAGGGCTACTTGACAAAGGGAACTCACCCTGTCGGCTGGTGCACAAACGAGAACAATGCGGTGGGGCAGCATGACACTATGCACGATGTTCAGCCCAAGATAGAAGAAGTTGTTGCCATAAAGTTCAAGGACTCTGCGTCGAACGTCTATTTCCCGTGCACGACATACAGGCCAGAAACAATCTACGGGGTTACGAACATATTCATAAAAGAGGACGCGACTTACGTGATAGTGCAGATAAACGGAGATCAGTACTACATGTCAAAGGAGGCATCTTTCGTGCTCAGCCACCAGTTTGACATCGTGATAAAGGGCGAGATAGCAGGAACTGATTTATTAAAGAAGAAGGCGATTAATCCAATAACAAAGGAGGAGGTGCCAGTGCTTCCTGGATTTTTCGTCAAGCTCGATGTAGGTACAGGAATAGTGATGAGCGTGCCTGCACACGCTCCGTTCGATTATGCAGCGCTCGAAAGGCTGAAGTCAGGCGGATACTCCATGCCAGCGATGGAGTACAAGAAGATAATCGATGTGGAGCAGAAGGCTGGCTCGATAGGCAAGTCCCTTGAAAGCTCAGCGCTCGGAGGCAAGCGCGGCAATGTCATGCACAGAAATATCCCGGCACTTGCATACTTGGAGCTTATGGGCACTGACCAGAACGCGATGGAGGAGCAGCTCGAGATCGCGACAAAGGCCGCGTACAAGGAGGAGTCGCACTACGGCGTGATGCTTGTCGGCAAATACACTGGGAAGGCTGAGCCCGAGGCAAGGGATGCGCTGAAGGACGACATGACAAAGGAAAAGAGCGCATTCGTAATGTTCACGATAGCGAACCCAGAGCCTGTTGTATGCAGGTGCGGCTACAAGGTCATAGTCAACATAGTGAAAGACCAGTGGTTCATAAACTACGGAGACGAGAATTGGAAGGCGCAGGCAAGGAAAGCTCTTGCAAGTATGAAAGTGTACCCGGAAAAGTACAGGAAGACCTTCGAATCATTGGTGGACTGGATAGACGAAAGAGCCACAGAGAGCGCGCAGGGACTCGGCACGAAGTTCCCGTTCAATCCAGAGCACATAATAGAGTCGCTTTCCGACTCGACGATCTACATGACATACTACACATACATTCCATTGCTCAGGGCGTCGGGGGTCAAGCCTGAACAGCTAAAGCCGGAATTCTTCGACTACATAGTCAACTCGATCGGGGACGTTGACAGCGGTTTCGCAGGCAACAGGGATAGATGAAATTACGATAAAGAAGTGCAAGGAGTCTTTCGACTACTGGTACAAGAACACGTCAAGGCATTCCGCGCCCGACCTAGTACCAAACCACCTTGTCATGTACATATTCAACCATGTCGCTCTGCTTCCGGAGAAGTTCTGGCCAAAGCAGATAGTCGTTAATGGACTCGTGAACTACGAGGGAGAGAAGATGAGCAAGAGCCTGGGCAACATAGTGCCGGCAGGAGACGCTGTAGACAAGTACGGTGCCGACCCGATAAGGCTCATAGAGATTGCGGGAGCGGATCTCGACACCGAGACCGAGTTCAGCCTCGAAATGGCGAGCAGCATAATATCAAAGAACGAATTCTTTGTGGAGGCAATAGACAGGCTCGCGGCAATGAAGGGGATGGAGCTCGAGCACATAGACTACTGGCTGTACTCAAGGCTCAACTCGAAGATAAAGAAGGCAACGGCAGCGATGGACTCTCTGGAATTCAGGAGGGCGTACACCGAGATATACTACAATACATTGTCTGAGATAAAATGGTACATGGAGAGGGGAGGGCACAACCAGATGGTGATGAGGGAGCTGCTAGAGAACGTAACTATAATGCTCGCACCGATAATGCCTCACTTTGCAGAAGAGATCTGGCACATGCTGGGCAACACAACGCTTGCTGCGCAGGGCAAGTGGCCGAGCCCGAGCGAGGACATGATCAACGAGAAGGTCGAGGAGACAGAGGCAATAATATCCGGGACGATGGAGGACATAAACAACGCGCTGTCGTTAACGTCAAAGATGGACGCCAACAAGGGCAAGAAGCCAAAGGAGATAAAGATAATAATTGCAGATGATTGGAAGAGAACAGCGCAGAACATGCTCATGGAAAACAAGGAGATGGGGAAAGTGATCATAGCAAGGAGCTCGAGGGCGTAGACAAGGAAAAGATTTCAAAATACCTGTCGCAGTTCATGGGAAAGCTGCAGACAATGCAGAAGCTTCCTGAGATAACGGGCGATGAGCTCTACTCCGGGTTCATCAGCTCTATGGACTACATGAAGAGGAGGCTCGGCGTTGAGGTAACGATAGAGAAGGAGGCATCGTCGAAATCGCAGAGGGCGCAGCGCGCGATGCCGACAAAACCAAGCATAGACCTTGTTTGGAACTGAGGCGATTTTATAAAGGGGCTAACAAACAGATTTGATACCTTCATTTTCGACTGGGACGGCACCCTGAGCAGCCTGAAGCTGCTGCGGGTGCTCAACGAAAGGCTCAATCCGTATTGGGCATACAAGAAGAGCCACGCGCTCGAGGCAAAGGGTAGCCCAAACAAAAAGATCGGCAAACATGGCAGCCTCCCGAAAAGAAGCATGGGCATGAAGCTGCTTGCACCGTTGGTAGACGTATCGCTGCTGCTCTCCAAGCCCAAGCTGCACAACGACTCAATAGAAGTGCTCCAGGAGCTCAAGAGAAGGCACAAGACGATAGTGCTTTTCACAAACGGTGCCGAATACAGGGTCGTGCGCGAGCTCGATTATCTGAAGATAGAGAACTATTTCGAGATGATAATAAGCGCACAGGACCTCAACGCACTGAAGCCAAACCCGCTCGGGATAGAGGTCGCACTGAAGACCATAAGGGCGAGCAGGAAAAAGGCCGTCTACATAGGCGACATGGCCAACGATGTCATAATGGCAAAATACGCAGGAATAGGGTCGTGCGCGATGGCTTGCGGGTTCGACAGCTATAGCACGCTGAAGGCCGCGAGGCCCGACTACATATTCAGGAGCATGGAGGAGTTCAAGAAGGCACTGTAGCTATTTCATCTTCTCAACAACGAGCTTTCTCCACTTGTCATAGCTGGTTGTCTTCGCATTGGGCTTAATTTCCAGGAACACCGAATCGGTTACCGACTTCAGCATGTGGGGCACATTGGGCGGATTGATGCACACGTCGCCATACTTCTTGAGAAGCACCTTCTTCTTCGGCGTTTTCTCCAATAGTTTCCCGCTTATCAGAAAGTGGAGCTCCTTGCCGTTGTGGCTATGCCCACCCCTGAGAAATCCTGCTTTGGTGTACACTACCATGCCCTTTTCCTTCCCATCCTGCTCGATGACCCAGATCGCGCCCCTCTTATCTCGGTTTACCTCTTTTATCAAGAACCCCTTTCTAGCCATTACAATCAACTCTATCGGTAGCACAAAATTAGACAGAAGCAGCCTGTAGGTGCATAATCTCCCTTGCGGCTTTGTGCGGCATCCTTTTTGAAACATCAAGTATTTCTATACCTATTATTTTGCCGCTCCTAGTATAATCGACTATTACGCCCTCGCCTACTTCCTCGCTTACATGATACTTGCCTTTTTGGAACTTTATATCGGCTATATCAGTTTTCTTATCGTAAGTGATTTTCATGAATCTCATCTATATCTTCCTTTTCGAATATAATACGCCGTTATAATTATATAAACGTGACGGTTCTGTTCGTAGATTACCAGTAAAATTTTATTTCCGATGGTTTTAACTGCAATTTTTCTGTTGAATCTTGAATTTACAACATTTTCAGGATTATTAACTATGTCCTCTATCAGTTTTTTATCAAACCCTCTCGCTAGAAGTTTTCCCTCAGCATGTGCTGTATATTCAAATTCCATCGCATATCATTATTTATATTTTTTCTGATGCAATACTATTGCCCGATCAAGCGCCTGGCACAAAGCGCCAACTTTTTCTAAAGCAAAAAGAAATAAAAAAGAAAAAACAAACGATTTTACTACTTCTTTGAATCGTCGGTACGGTGCTTTATCTTATACTCCATGCTTTTGGAGTAGATGTGAACATTCACATCATATCCAGCATGTAGCAGGCCCTGATCCGCATAGCACTCACATATCTTTCTGAGGCGGACTATCATCCTTATGAGCTCCACGAGCTGCTTTCTCAGCTCTATGTCGCCCAGCCTCTTTTCCTGTAGTGCGCTTTCGTTAAGGCCAGATACACCGTATGACCCATTCATCTCTTCTATGGTAGAGCTAACGCCTAGCTCAAGCTCTTTCTCCTCAGTTTCTAGTCTATCCATGCAACCAACTTCGCCGAATTCAGGAATAGTCTGCCGGTTTGTATAGCGACGGCAATCGCTTTCTGTAGTTGTGGTTATGAAAGGTAATATATTTATACTTTAGTATATATTAGTATATTAAAGTAACATTTATATACTTTAGTATTCAGATATTACTGCCGGCTGCTTGCCGGTGTTTCTGGTCGGCCACAACCAACCGAATATGGGATAGTGGCGCGTGCCCTCAGGGGCACGCGCATGGTGTTTAGTTGCTCGATAATGTGGTCAAGTATCATTCGAGGAAGTGCAGCTACCTGCTTGTGCTCAAGGTGCTGGCGCTTTTCTCTGTGCTCCTTACAGCATCATACCTGATCCTCAGGATAGTGGCGAGACTGTGATCGGCAATTTCACCTTTTTCAGAGTGGCATCTGTGCCTGACAAGCCTTTCGACAAGAACGCAATCTTCGACGTCATCGGCACCCAGCGCTTTCTCCTTCTATATGATCTCTCAAAGAGAGCGGCATACATCGGCATGGAAGACGGAAGCGCAGCCGAGAAGGCACAGACCGTAATGGAGGCCGTGCCCGGGCTTATGCTCACCATGGATGCGATCGTGCTCAACGATGAGAAGTGCACCGCGCTGTCCGCCTATAAGAGGCGGGGGGAGGCGGAAAAGGAGGCATTCGCTGACATATTCGATGTTGGCTTAGGGCGGGGAGCTCTGGGCATCATGTTTGTGCCTTTGAAAATGGACGAGATGAAGGAAGGAAAGTCATACATAGAGAGGACGCTGAGCAAGAGGGAGTCAAGCCAGACCAGCTCATTCCTCTCAGGTGTCATCAACAAGAAGGCCAACACATCGATGCACAAGGAGAATTTCATAGACTCGGAGGAGCTTATGTTCCTTACGGAGGTGCTGGAATCGGTCAATGCATCAATATTGAGGAACGGCGTGGCCTACAACGTGTACATGCTGCTCGACGACGAGTCCGGAAAGCTCCGCGATTACATAAACGCAAGGTTTCTGGTGCTGGCCAAGCACTGGGCCGGATGGAGGAAGGCAAGGGCGCTGCCTGTAGGCATAAGCATAGCGGGCAGCCTGTTCAATTTCCATGGAGTGCACGGCATAAGCTACATACTCAATACAGTAGAAGGCGAAACCTGCGGGGACATAGCGGTTGGCACCGAAATGAGGGGAGGCGTCTTCGATACAAGGAAGCAAATAAAGATAGAGGCATCTTCTCTAAACCTCGGAGCAATAATCACCGGCCTGCCAGGCTCCGGTAAAACAAACGAGGCGATGGCAATAATCGATGGGCTCAGCAAGTCAAAGACAAAGTGCTGTGTGATAGCGCCTACAGACGAATGGAGCGCCTTTGCCCAGGCGCACGGATTCTATCTCATAAAGGTGTATGACAACAAGACACCGATCAATTTTTTCAGATGCCCCGGGAATGCGAATCTCGGAAAGTTCTACGAAGATTTGGCCATGATACTTTCAAGCGCGTCAAATGCGGGACCATACACGAATCCTATGGAAAAGTGCATGCTGAACGCCTTCAGGAAGGTTTATTCAAGCACAAGGAACCCGGATCCCGTTCGATTGTATGACGAAATAGAGAACTCAATAAGGAAATTCCATGCAAAGAAGTCCAACACAGGATACAAGTACACGAAACACGGCGAAAACATAAAGTCTGCGCTTGAAAACCTGCGTGCGATACTGAACAGGCCGGAATACTGCTCGAGCGACGGTATAATCATGGAGGACATGGTAGACAAGGGCGTTGTATTCGACCTTTCCAACGTCAGCGGGAACACAAAGCCGTACTTCTATGCATTGATACTCAACCAGCTCTATTCCATGGCATCGCTTTTCGACACGAAAGGAGACAATGAGTTGAGATTGCTGCTTTGCATCGAAGAGGCGCAGACAATATTCAAGGAGAAGGACAGCCCGGCAGTTCAAGACCTAAAGTACAGGATACAGGACTTCAGAAAGCAGGGGATAGGCCTTATGCTCCTGGCGCACAATGTCACTGACATAGAGCCGAGCATAAGAAGACTGTGCCAGACAAAGATATACCTGAAACAGGCACCGGATGTGGCTCCGGTAGCGTCGAAGGAGCTCGTTTTCACATATGCGTTGGAAGAGGAAGTAATCCAGAAACTCAAGCACCTTGACTCAAGGATCGGCGCATTCAGCTATGTGATGAAGTCCGGAAGCGACAAGATATCGCAGGATACCATATTCATCAGGACAAATGACTACTACAATGCAGTACGGGGGCAGCCGCATGCCATTGACGATTATCTCTCATCAAGAGGCATAAAGCCTCCAGAAACAATAGACGCGAAGATCTGCATCGATGCAGTAGTATCCGACTCAGAAAACCAAAAGGACGCAATACTAAATGCCAGGGGAATAAGGCTATCCTTCCTGGGAGATGAAGTGGCAGAGACCGAGATATTATTAGGCGACAAGCTGCCGACAGTCAAGTCGCTTCTTCAGGGTAAGGAATACACCATTCAGTTATTTGACAAGAAAGGAAGGGTATTATTTTCGACGAAAGCCATCGCAGACAGGGAGATTAAAATAGCAATCGAGTAAGAGATAGGCTTAAATATATGTTTAAACATATGTTTAAACGGATATTATGGTGAAGACGATAACAATAAGGGATGTAGTCTATATGCAACTGGTCAAGGTCAAAAGGCCGGGGGAAAGTTTTAGCATGCTGTTTGAAAGGCTTGCCGAAACTGCAAATCCTATGGACTCGCTAAAAGAACTCAGGGGGAGCGTGAGCTTTAAGAACAAGAAGAAGATGCTAGCAGAGATATACGCAAAGAGGGAGGAGACGCGATGATAGTGGTAGACAGCGATGTCCTGATAGAGATACTGGAGAAAGGTTCGGATATCGGGGACGTGGCCCTTAAGAAAATCGGAGAAAGCGGAGAAGATTTTGCAATAACTGCCATAACAATGCACGAAGTGATGTACGGAATACTGAATTATTCGAAAGATAGTAGCAGGATAGAAACCCTACCTGTGCTAAGCTATGCAAAGGAGGACGCAAAACTCTCCGCGCAACTGGAATTGGGTGCAGAAAGATCCGGAAAGAAGATAAGGCGTACCGACTCGATGATAGCTGCTGTTGTGATAAACAACGGCGCAAAACTTTATACCCTTGATAAAAAGCACTTCGAGCCGCTGAAATCGTCGGGGCTAAAACTATTCTAATCCGAGTTTTGGTAACCGTACAACTATTTTTAAATCTTATCACCGTATGAATAACTATGGACACTCCGCCAAGCAGGTGGCTATACAGGCTTGCCCTCACCCCATTCTACTGGGGAGTTCTGATTCCCTTTGCACTAATCTTCAGCAGCATACTTTATGCCCTGATGGTGCTCGGCGTATTCGTTTATACAATATACGCATTGATATTCATACTCGTCATACAGCAGTATCTCACAAAGGTGGAGCTCAAGGATCTTAAGTATGTCTATGTGTCAAGCATGTTTGCGACGATGCTGGTCGGCGTGCCTCTGCTCTACGCGATGCAGGTGAACACCTGGCTCGTTTCCTCAGTAGACGTTGCGCTGATAATCGTTGTCGTGATCGCGATGTTCGCGGCAGAGACCCTGTTCAAAGACGGCTTCGAATCAGGCAAGGGAGTGAGGGGGATAGGCTATTGGAAGGATTCTGCAGTTGAGATGTTCTCAGAGATAAGACCTGTGACAGTGATGAATGTGGTGCTTATAATAGCGGCCTCGCTGCTCAGCATCCTGCTTCTTGCATACACGTATCCGTTCTCATCGCAGCCAGGAGTCCCATATCTATATGCGATAGCTACGGCAGGGGGCACAACAGGCATAGTGGCAGCGCTTCTTGCGATGAACCTCGCAATATATTCAACGATAATACTCCTTGTCAACATCCTGTATGTGGCGGATGAGGTGTCGCACTACAAGACAAAGGTGCATAAGGAGATTAAAAGAAGAAAAAGATAAAAATCACGTGCTCTATTCTCTTTTACCTATTCCTGTCTCAAATAAACCGTCTGGAACCCAAACCACCCAACCTTCGTCCTCGACAGTCTGTGCAAGAGCGAACAGACCTTTTCCCAATACGGTTACTGTTATAGGTCCCTCTTTTGGCACCACCGGCGGTCCTAATTTGGAAATTTCTGGCGGGAGAATGTTGAAACCACGCTCTTCTGTCATGACAAAGCCCCGTTCAAGTATGTCCCTTACCTCGCCGTTTATATTAAGCAGGACCGAGAGCTCCTGCCTTGTAGCCATGTGATATCCTTCCATGGTCCCCGTCGCTTCTATTGCCGCTGCCTGGCTCATCTGACTCTTTGATATTCTTACGCCTCCTTCAACCGTGCGAAACCCTACCGTCTGTGTTCTGGTAGCAGGCGCAGCAGCCATCGCCATTCTATCACGGCATTCCTTATGTTTTGGAAATATTTATATTTTCCCTAAGCGTTGCAACCCTTTTCATCAGAAGATAGAGCGCCGCATAAACAGGAAGATCAACATCCATGTTCTCATACGGGCCATACTCCTCGCCGTTCATCGTGAACTTCAGAGACTTTGGCACATGTATGCCTATTGTCTTTCCCTTGAACACGACCGCATCCTTCATCGGGTCGAAGGCATCCAGCTCCCTCAACGAGGAAATCTTCTTTCCTATAAGCCCCGTGTCTCCATGGATCGTGTTCGGCAGCCTTATCAAATGCCCAGTCTCATTTGTGACATTCCTGTCAATCGAGTCGCTCTGCTTTATCGACATGTTCTTTATGACTCCGGACCAGAATTCCTCTTTCTTAGGTATCCTTACCTTGTCCCAGTTGCCGAGACTTATGCCGAGTATTATCTCCGCCTTGCGCTTCACCATCCTCCTTGCCATAGTCTGCTCTATCCCGAGGCTTGCAAGGGCGCTTTCCCCCGAATTGAGTGCGGATATCATACCCCTGGCGAACTTTCCGCCCCATCCATCCTCGGTTGGTTTGGGTCCCTGAAGCGCCTTTCCTCGCTGGCCGAGGGTGGGGAAGAACGCAGCTGCATCTATACCTGTGCCGGTGATATACTCGCTAATGCTGCGCCTTGCCCTGGAATCGAGCTTGAATATACCATCATCTACGACGTGGACATGGTATCCGCGGTTGCCGCTGAAGTTTATCGCTATCTCCTTGTCTGAGAACCCAAAGTCCGGCTTCAGGAAGTCTTCGACAAGCCTTACAGTCTCTTCCTTCACGGAAGTTAGACAGACGTCACACACCCAGGACCTTCCGTGCGACTCTTGGCACTTGAGATGCAGATCAGTAGCATCAAGGTCGAATATAAGCTCAGCGCCCTGCCACATCTTCGCCTCCATGGGACGAGCAGCGGGCTTTTCATATTCAGCGGGAGAGTATGAGACAAACGGAGGAGCGTTCTCCACCATGTACTTCTTGAAGTCCTTTGCATCCTTGAACGCGAAATGCCTGTACGAAATCTTCTTCTCGAAGTCGCCGAAGCCGAATTCCCTCCTATCCACATGGCTGGGCGCTATGAAGTCGGCATCTACATGCATGTAGTACTCTTTGAAAAGCTCCTTTGCGAACTTTTCCGTCTTTTGATCAAGAATAGAAGCACCCCATATAATGTTATTTCGCATAAGCATAAAAATCTAATATGCCAAAGAGGTTCATGCGAAGCAATCCGGATGAGATAAAGCAGGTCATAATTGCGAGGAAGGATTTAGACATGGGGATGGGCAAGCTAGGCGCCCAGATAGCGCATGCATCCGTCATAAGCTTCCTCCAAACCGAAAAGGTCAACAAGGAGATAGCAAGGGAGTGGCTGGATTCCGGCCAGAAGAAAATAGTACTCAAGGTAGATGATGAAGAGTCATTGAGAAAGCTCTACGCCGCTTTCAAGTTCAAAAAAGTACCATGTGCTCTTGTGGAAGACGCCGGACTCACACAGCTTCCTCCGGGGACTACAACAACATTGGGAATAGGCCCATGGAAAAGCGCAGAAATAGATCTCTTTACAGACAAGCTCAAGCTGCTTTAAACATAAGTGAGCCAGTCCTCAAATTCTGGGTCTTCTCCTGCAACAATCTCATCGAACTTCTGCTGCAGCATCTTTGTTATCGGTCCCGGTCTACCCTTTCCTATCCTTATTCCGTCAACGTTCACTATTGGGGTTATTTCTGCAGCCGTGCCGGTGAAGAAAACCTCTTCTGCCGAATCGAGCTCCTCCCTGTGCACCTCACGCTCCTCAACCTCTATGCCCGCATTCTCCGCTATCTTCATTACAGAATCCCTAGTTATGCCGAGAAGTATGTCAGCGCCATCATCCGGGGTCACAAGCTTGCCTTTGCTGACAAGGAATATATTTTCACCAGGCCCCTCGGCGACGTGTCCTTCGTCTCCTGCCAAGAATATTGCCTCATCGAAGTCTGCATCTTTTGCTTCATAATTGGCTATAACGGAATTTATGTAGTTGCCGCTTGATCTTGGCTTCAACAGGAAGAATATCGGAATTTATCCTCCTCCATGAAGAAACCTTGCACCTTATGCCCTTCTCTTTCCCTTCGCCGAAGTATGCGCCGAAAGGAATCGCCGCAATGAAGACGCTCACCTTCTTCCCGTAGGCGCTTACGCCTATCTGATCGACGTTGTAGAATCCGAAAGGCCTTATGTAACACGATTTCAGTTTGTTGATCCTGACACAATCAACTATCGCCTTGTATATGATCTTGTCGTTGAATGGCAGCGGCATGTAGTCTATCTTAGCAGAGTTCATGAATCTTTTTACATGGTCCTTTAATCGAAATATGGCTGTGCCCTTCTTCGCCTCGTATGCCCTTATGCCCTCGAATATCCCGCTGCCGTACTGGAGCGAGTGCGTCAGTATCGGCACCTTCGCGTCGTTGTACTTCACGAACTTGCCATCCAACCAGACCTTAAGCTTCGCCCTGTCTTCGGAGCCTTTTGCGCTAGGATCGAGAGACTTGCTGATTTTCATGATATTGGATGTAAGTGAAAATTTATTAACCCTCTTCAACAAAAACAATCTATGCAGAGAAGGGAGATAATCAAAAGGCTCAAAGCAGAGGGACTTACAATATTCCAAACTCGGGTGCTGCTGGCAACTTATTCTATACCGAAGGGAAAGACGATAACCTACAAGGAGCTCGCAAAGAAGGCAGGACATCCAAGGGCATACAGGGCAGTGGGTTCCGTAATGAGGATAAATCCCCTTGCTCCAATCATTCCCTGCCACAGAGTTGTAAAGAGTGACGGCAGCATCGGAAATTATTCTGCTCCTGGCGGCGCAGGAAAGAAGCTTCTCATGCTAAAGAGCGAGCATGCTATCTAAATAAATAAGAAGGCTGGTCTGTTACCAGCCGCCTTTGACACCTCCATTCCACCCGGGTCATCTGCCTATGGCGTGTGCCACCATGACGCCACGCCACCCCTCGCTTATGTCTGGGCCAATCCTCGGATCATTAGGACCCATGACCAGTGGGTCCTCAATCCTCACGCCCTGCCTCATCAGTGCGTGGAGCTCGTGGGAGCCCTGCCTCGTAAGGCTGAGCCCCTTCCCCAACTCCTCCTTTGTAGCGAAGTCGACTACGCTCTTCTCCTTCAGTCTGTTTAGGTTGTACCACACCGAACTCTTTGAGAAGCCATAGCTCTCGCTCATGTAAGACACAAATGCGGACGCGCTGTCTATCATGTCGTCCCCGATCTCGAGGATTACCAACTGCTCTCGCTTTGTCAGCCTCGAAACCTTCACACTAGTAGTTATAGCAATTTGACCCACATAAACACCCAGATTTTAGAATTTATGCGGTCAAAGCGTCGTACGGATTCATATTAGATGCTATAATCTTGCTTGCGCTGCCAAAAAGAGCACATGTATCTACGTGCAGTGCAAGTTGCATTCTTATTACCGTACAACGCCGCAATTTAAGCGTATAGTAATCTATGCGCCTGGAATAATATTTAAAGCTTTTGTTCTAATAAACGCGAGCGATAATTATTTATAATAAACCAACATACTATTTCCTGATGATTTAATGATTGGGGGCACGTCACTACAGAAAGAGGGAAAGCAGAGAAAAAGCGGAGTAGTTCACATACTAAGACAGGTTCTAATTGGCGATTCACCGGACGTGGCCTGGAGCAGGCACTACGGAGTCGGCATAACAAAGGAAGACATTGAGGCGTTCCAGAGAAAGGGACAGAACTAATTGCCAAAGATTATAAATTTGCCCACACAAAGCAAATCGGTAATCAAGATGGCGACGGCAGAAACCTTTACCATACTAGAGATAGCACTGCCAATCGGCTACCTAATTTTCTCGATGTGGACCGCGTACACGAGCGGCTACAACATGGCAATGATGAGGAAGCACAAGCCAAAGGGGCAGGCAAGTACGGGCCGTATTTCGGGCAGCTTTTCGCATTTGCAGGCATAGCCGTCATGCTCTTTCTTCTGCTCGACCTTGTTGCATACTCCACTGGCTTCATAAGGCAGAACCTGCCTTCGGAACTCTCTACTCTGAACTTTCTCAGCTTCTTGTACAACCAGTTTACATCGATACACTTCATCTCCTTGCGCTACGTGGGATACCTGACACTCGGAGTGATATTTGCGATTACACTATCATATCTCATTACAAAAATCGCATTCAACTACGGAAAAAGCAGGATCGAGAAATAGCTCAGCCTATGCTTGCAATGTCCTTGAACGCATGGAGCTGTTCTCCTACTTCATCTCCCGCGTTGAAGACCTCGATCTTCACCTTGTTGCGCTCCGCGTTTGCCAGTACAGCCTGAACATCCTTGTTGCCGAGTACGCTGTCATTCACAAGAACGGTCTTTGCCTCGTAGCTTTCTATTGCGTCATTGACCGCTTCGATCCCGGATTTTGAACGCCCGGAATCCAGGTTGTTGAGGAATTCCTCCATAAGCTTGAACTCGATCCTTATCCTTTCCCTTTGCAATAGCGTTGCGACCTTGTCGCTCTTTATCAGTTCGTAGACTCCGGTGCGCTCTCGAGTCTGCTAGTCTTCTCGAATATCAGCTTCTTCTCCATCTTCTTTATGAAGCCGCTCTCCTCACCGAACTTCTTTATGTCGTCCTTTGTGAAGCCAGGTCCGGCTATTATGACAGTATCCACTCTCATCTCGTTTGCCATGTTAAGCACTGCCTGGAAATATTTCTTCTGCTGCTCAACGAAATCCTTCTGGCTCATCCTCTTGCTCAGCCCGCTGTATATCTCGTTCTTGAACTCAACTCCGTAACCGAGAAGATACGCGGGCATCGCCTTCTCCTCATCGACAACAATAAGCCCGAGCCTGCGCCTTCTTTGTGTCGGATACAGCATTCCTTATAACGATCACAAGATAGTCGTGCCATTCGCTCTTCATAAGATCAAGAACGTCTCCGGGCGCGATGTTGAGCGTGTGATAGCTGTTCAGCTTTATGTAATCAAGAGGCTTTCCTTCAACTATCTTTCCCATTATCCTCAGCCTGTTTGCGGTCTTGTCGAATTCTGTCTTTTCCACCCTTACCGTTATGACTACCTCCTTGAGCTCTCCCTTGTCGCTCTCGCTCGACTTGAACTTTCTCACACTCTCGGATTTTACAAGGTCGTTTGCGAATATTATCCTCTGAAGGGTCCACAAGATCGTCGAGAGTGTCCACTCGCAGTTTGAGCTTGCCCTCGCTTTCGTAGAACTTTATCACTTTCATAAAAACAACACAATAGGCTTTTACAAAGCAATATTAATAGTTTAACATATTAAGCAATACGTGAATCGATGACAGACATAATCAGCAGCATTTTGGCGATAATAGAGGGCTCCAGCGGCGCAATAATGTTATTCGTGAAGGCATACGGATACCTTGCGCTGTTCATACTGATGACCTTGGGAAGCGCGTCGCTGCCCATAGCGAGCGAGGTCGTCATACCTTTGGCCGGCGTGTTCTCAGCACAGGGCATCCTGAACATATACCTTGTTTTCATCGTCATATTCATCGCCAATGTCCTCGGCCTCGCAATAGACTATGCGATAGGCTACTATCTGGGCAAGGATGTGATCTACAGGCACCTGAGCTTCTTCCGCATAAAGAAGTCGTCTCTCGATGCATTTGATGAATGGTTTGCGAGGAACGGCGCATTCGCTGTTTTCATAAGCAGGTTCATACCAGAAGTCAGGGCACTCATGAGTTTTCCAGCAGGCTTTGCAAAGATGCCGCTTAAGAAGTTCTTCTTCTGGTCTATTCTCGGCTGCCTGATATGGGAGATCGTGCTCTTGCTATTCGGCTATTATCTGCTTTCTGTGCGCAGCATCAGTTTCGTGCTCGGCGCAATTGCCGTCTTCGTAATAATCCTATACCTGATATACGTCTATGCAATGAGGAGAATAAGGAAGAACAAGCAGTAGCAGCCGTCTCCGCAAGTGCTACTTAGACCTTCGCCTTCTGGCGTGCCTTCGTGGTCCCATATTAATTGCTGCCCTTCTGCTAAACGCGCCGCCGCTTATGTCGCCAATGGCCCATAGCGCTATACCGATTATCAGCACCAGCAATCCCGCCCCGACACAAGTGGGGCCGCCGCCATAATCCCCGTAAAGCCATATCAAAATTCCTATCGGCGCAAAGGCAATTCCAAAGATAATCGATTTTGTAGAAAGGGGCCTGAACTCAGAGACGAAGTATGCGCCAACCAGCGATATTATCAGTATAGCTATCGCAACCCCCATCGCGCCACTCGCATTCGAATAGGCCGCGGGAGCGGAGCCGTTGTTATAATAGTTCTGCGCAACGCCGATGAAATATGCAAACAGCACAAGAGCGATAAGCACAAGGAGTACCCAGATAAGCTTAGAGCCGTTTATTCAAAACACCTGTTTTCATTAAACTGTAAACTTTTAAAAGGCTTACCCTTACAAGGGCCTGACCCATTGGCTGTGTTGTTGCAAGAAAATCTAAGCTATTTATAATTATACCTCTCAACTAATTCCGTGATGATTGAGGTGAAAGCTGAGCTTTATAGCTGTGAAGACAAGTAGGCGGGCTGATTATTTGGACAACCTTGGAAAGCTGGGCAAAAGCAGTATACGAGCGACAGACATCGCGTGCGCAGTACTGGTGCGAGAGGCAGATGGAGCTCAACTACATCCACGGTGCCAAGATAACCGCAGAGATAAAGAAAGGAAGGGCTCTCCACGAGGAGCTCGAGAGCGAGACAAATGTTCCGATAGTGCTAATGCCGAAGAGCTATGCGGACGTGATGTACAAGATACTGTACACGAGCGTGAGCGCGCTCGATGCTCTTGTGAAGAACAAGATATCGAGAGAGATACAGGTATACGGCGCGATAAACGGTTTCACCGTAGTCGGGAAGATAGACCAGCTCGAGATAAAGGATAACGAGGTATTTGTCTGGGAGGACAAGACAAAGTCGAATGACAATCTTCCGACGAGCCGCAGATGCTGACGCACAAGGTACAGGTGATGGTCTACAGGAAAATGCTCGAGGATCTGATCAACAAGTACGTACACCATCGACATGTTCAGAAAGAAGTACGGCATATCAACACTAAGGATAACAGACCAGTTTGCAAGGCAGCTCGACGCGCTGTCGGATAGAGAAGTCCATGCAGACCGTAGATGCGATCGCAATAAAGTTCTTTGACATGTTCCCAAAACTGGGAAAAATAAGCGACACGCTGCACATAAGGTACATAAACCAGTTCACAGGAAAGGAGATTAAGCTCTACAAGTTCAACTACGATGAGCAGGAGATAGCAGAAGGAGCTGGAGTTCGTGCTCAAGTACTGGAAAGGAGAGAGAGAATCGCTTGCCTGTGCCCAGAGAAGAGAAATGGAAATGCAACTACTGTGTCTTCTTCGGAAAGGAATGCAAGGTCTGGTGGCCGCAAAAGGGATTAGACGTTGAATGAGTGTTAAAATGATTTCAAGTGCAGATCTGAAAAAGAAATACCTGGCGTTCTTCGAAAAGAAGGGACACAAGCTCATCCCGAACGCATCGCTTAATCCCGGAGAACGATCCGAGCGTACTTTTCACAACTGCGGGGATGCATCCGCTTGTGCCGTTCTTGCTCGGAGAGCCGCACCCGCTCGGAAAGCGCCTGTGCAGCGTGCAGAAATGCGTGCGCACCGGTGACATAGATGAAGTGGGCGATGCATGGCATCTCAGCTTCTTCGAGATGCTCGGCAACTGGTCACTTGGCGATTACTTCAAAGAAGAAGCAATAGCGATGAGCTTCGAATTCCTGACAAAAGAACTGGAGAATACCGAAGAGAGATTTAGCGTTACCTGCTTTGCAGGGAGCAAGGACGCACCGCGCGACGACGAAGCCGCGCGCGTATGGGAAAAACTTGGCGTAGAAAAAAACAGGATACACTTTTTACCTAAGAGGACAATTGGTGGGGCCCAGCAGGAGCAGACTGGCCCATGCGGACCAGACACCGAAATGTTCTATCATGTTAAGGATGTGCAGGAAAGAAGCACAGACGAGTTTAACAGGCTTGTGCAAAGAAGGCGTATTCTGCGAGATCTGGAATGACGTCCTGATGCAGTACAACAAAACCGAAGACGGCAGGTTTGAAAACCTGACACAGAAGAACATCGACACCGGAATGGGCGTGGAACGAACAGTGGCTTCGCTCAACGGCTTCACCAACGTCTACGAGTGCGACACCCTAAGCGCCTATTATTGATAAAGTAATCTCCATCTCAACAGTGAAAATCGACAGGGCAAACCGCAATGCACGAATAATCACAGACCATATCCGCGCAGCAGTGATGATAATCGGCGACGACAAGGGCGTGGTGCCAAGCAATGTCGACCAGGGCTATGTGCTAAGGCGTTTCATCAGGAGAAGCATAAGACACGCCAGAATGCTTGGGATCAACGGTAACTTCTGCAACGATGTCGCAAAGGTCGTAGTAGATGTAATGGGAGAATCATATCCAGAGCTTAGGAAAAACAGCAAGAGGATCTTCGAGGAGCTCGGCAAAGAGGAGGAGAGATTCTCCGCGGCGCTCGAGAACGGCACCAAGCAGCTTGAGAGGGAGCTCCAGCTTCTCGAGGAGGCGCACAAAAAGACCCTCGATGCGAAGAGCGCATTCGATCTCTTCCAGAGCTTCGGCTTCCCGTTGGAAATAACGACAGAAATGTGCAAAGAAAAGGGTTTCGGTGTCGACGTAGCGGGATTCAATGCATTGATGAAGGAGCATCAGGCGATTTCGCGCAAGGGAGCAGAACAGAAGTTCAAGGGAGGGCTTGCAGACCACAGCGAGGCCACGACAAAGCTCCACACTGCAACGCACCTGCTCAACCAGGCATTGAGGGCGGTCGTAGATCCAATCAATTTACCAGGTCGGATCAAACATCACACCGGAAAGATTGCGATTCGACTTCAACTATGACAAAAAGCTTACTGATGATCAGATAAAAAAGATAGAGGACTGGGTCAACAACGTGATAAAGGCAGAGGCCGATGTCTCGTTTGAGATAATGGCGGTGGAGGCGGCGAAGAAGCTGGGCGCACAGGGAGTCTTCGAGGAAAAGTATGAACAGACTGTCAAGGTCTACACCATTGCAAAAGGCAAGACAGTATACTCCAGAGAGATCTGCGGCGGGCCTCACGTCAGCAATACAAGAGAGCTGGGCACTTTCAAGATAATCAAGCAGGAGGCCGTTGCCGCAGGAGTAAGAAGGATAAAGGCGATTGTCGAGTGATCTCATGGACTTAGGCTTAATCTACTCTGTCATACTCTATCCGATAATCTACATATTCCCAGCTTATGTGGCCAATGCGGCTGCCTGTACTTTTCGGAAAGGGCGGAAGACCACTCGATTTCAACAAGATGCATCAACGGAAAGAGAATTTCGGCGACAACAAGACAATAAGAGGGACGCTGTCCGGGATCATTGCAGGCATAATAGTCGCTTATCTCGAAAGCATCCTCTTTGGACTGCCATACCTGTTTTATATAGGAATTGCGCTTTCCATAGGCGCGATGGTCGGCGACATACTCGGCAGCTTCATAAAGAGAAGAATGGACCTAAAGGCAGGGCACGGGCGTCCCGATAATGGACCAATATGGTTTCTACGTAGTTGCGTTGATATTCGCATATTCTCTGGGCAATCTCCCGAGCATCTATGGCCTGATATTCATAACAATACTGACAGGATTATTGCACCCGATCACGAACATAATAGCGCACGCATTGAAGCTTAAGAAAGTCCCGTGGTGATAACTGATTTAAACCTTATATGAGCAAGTGAATCTATGCAGAGAATACAAATGTTCCCGTTCGAGGCAGGCATCAGCGAGATGAGGGCAGTAGTGGACATAGCAAAGGACAGCCGCAACCATACAATATCGCTGTCGGAGCTAGAGCAGATAACGCACAGGAAGGTGGACAAGTTGCTTCCTGTTGTGGGCGCTGGCATAATGCTCGGATTTATGACGGTGAACAGGGGCAAGCTGAAACTCACCAAACTGGGGGCAAAGATGCACCCGGACAATTTCCAGGCGCTGATCAGGACTTATATAACAAGGTTGGAGCCGTTCAGGCTTGCAAAGGCCGCGCTGCAGATGCACAAAAGCGAATCAACAAGGCAGCTCTCATTTTATCTCAGGCACAACAAGCTCGCATTCAGCACAAACGAAAGAGAGAACGAGGAGATACTCAGGCATGTGCTCCTGGAATGGGCATTGAGGTGCAAGATATTCAATTATAACCCTCGCAGCGACAGATGGAGATTAAGCTAAATCTTTCTTTCAGCCTGTAAGCCTCGCGTAGAGCCTGTCAACAGCGTTCAGGAACATCTTGCTGTGCCTGTCCCTCGGGTATTTCATCGGCATCCTGTCTATTGCCTTGACCCTCGATGGCTTGTTGGACAGAACAACAACCTTGCTCGAAAGCTCGACAGCCTCTTCCACGTTGTGCGTGACCATTATCACGCAGTCAACAGAAATCTTCTTGCTTTTCAGCATGTACATTATGTCGCTCCTCAGCGTGTTTGCTGTGAGTTCATCAAGGGAACTGAACGGCTCGTCCATGAGCAATACCTTCGGATTCGGCGCTATCGCCCTCGCTATTCCAACTCTCTGCTTCATTCCGCCGCTCAAAACATTCGGATACGAATCCTCGAATCCGGCAAGGCCAAACTGATCAAGAAGTTCTCTTGCCCTCTTGTCTTTCTTCTGCTCATCCATCTTCGACAATGACAATCCAAGCTTTACGTTATCTAGGTTTGTCAACCACGGCATCAGCGCAAAGTCCTGGAACACAAAAGATATTTCTGGGATAGGCTCTGCGATATTCTTGTTCATATACATGACCTTTCCTGAGCTCGGCTTTATCAGGCCAGCCATTATCCTCAGCAACGTGCTCTTGCCGCAGCCTGATGGTCCTATCACAGACACGAACTCTCCCTTGTTTGCGGTGAACGATACATTGTCTATTATCTCGAACTGCTTCTGCGCATCGTAATAGAACACAATGTTCTTCACATCGATTATTGCCATTTCGCTTCACTTGTACACATCAGACACCCTCTTGTAGAGTTTCTTCCACACAAAGGTATCTATCAGTATTATCATAACGGTTAAATTAATTAATGCTATGAGCATGAGCGAAAGATTCCCGCTTGCGAGTGATGTGTCGAGGAGCCTTCCCATGCCGACATTGACTGCGCTCACTATGCACGGTGAGTTTGCAGCAATCGTAGAGCTCACAGCGCTGCATACTGTTGTTGCATTGCCTCCTATGCCTGCGCTCGTGAAGTATTCCGCAACTATGCTAGCGTTCCATTCTGCGGCTATGCCAGTCACCGCGCCGGTTATGATGCCGGGTGCAATCGCCTTGACATAGATGTTCTTCCACGCGTTCAATCCTTTTACTTTGAATAGCTTCTTGACCTCGAACACGCTGCTCTGCAGCGACTTTGCGTCTGCTATAGAGCTGAATATCACGTACCAGATGCCGCTCAGGAAGAACACAGAAAATGCAACAAGCTCGCTGTGCGCGGGATAATTAGCAAGCGCAACCACGATTATCGGCA
The DNA here is from genome assembly GCA_963762345.1 of uncultured Microcaldota archaeon. Classification (GTDB taxonomy): domain Archaea; phylum Micrarchaeota; class Micrarchaeia; order Micrarchaeales; family Micrarchaeaceae; genus JAJZYD01. Next base: position 55,924 of record CAVXKI010000002.1, on the reverse strand, counting down.
GCACAATAGTAGCGGGTATAGACGCCAGTATCTGGAACAGCGTAAGATAGCTTCCAGCCCTCTTCGATATGAATATGAGATAAACACAAACGGGTACCGCCACTGCCAGTATGACAAGGAAGGTCAGCCACACCCTCACAAAAGAGAAAGCGAGCGCGATCAGCGACATTTCCTCATAATATATAGTAGTCGGGTTTATCGTCCCGGTCGTGATCAGGAATGCGGCGACAAGCAGGAGCAGCACCACGAAGTAAAAGCTCCACCTTATCCTCCTCTGTCGATGCATCTCCGCAAGCTCGCGGTCGAAGATCGGCTCAAGGTTGGGCTCCTCCCCTCTTTTGCTCTTAAGTGCGCTTCTCTCGAAATTCTTTCTGTAAAGATTTTCTATCTCCCTGAAAAGCCTTACGCTGCGCATGGAGATGCCCTGCATCTTGTGCTGCTGCACCTTGGTTGCCATGACCTTGTTCGGCTTTTCGTAGTGCCTTTCAAGAGGCACGAAGATCAGGAATCTCGTCGCAATCACGAATATTATGAAGATTGCGAGGCCTATCACATAATCAACATAGCTTCCGGACAGGGCGAGCTGCGTAAGCGCCACTCCTATCCCATGGGTCACAGTGTAGCTTGCGCTTCCAGTTGAGAATATTTCGCTTGTCACGAGATAGAACAGACCTATGGACCATGAGAGAACAGACTGCTGAATGAGCTTCGGCATCGCAGCAGGTATGTATATCTTCGTGATCTTCTGCCAGCCCCCCATTTTATACAGGGACGCAACATCGGTGAATTCGCCTGGCAGGGTCTTTATCGCCTCATACACTCCGAAAATCATGTTCCACAGCATGCTGGTTATTATCAGGAATATTACGGCTGCGTTTATCCCAAGATATGCCGGGAATATCGTTATGACTATGTAGATGACAAAAGGGAAGAACGCAAGTATGGGAAGCGTTTGCAGTATGTCGATGATCGGCAGTATCACACGCCCCGCTTTCTCGGATCTTGCAGCCCATATGCCGACAGCAAGGCTCACTAGCATAGATACGGCGAGCGCGACAAACATCCTGAGCCAGGATGCGCTCGTATCAAGCAAGAGCGCCCAGATGAGCGTGACTAGGTCCATATTAAGAGATGATAAGCTAGCAATTTATACTTTTGTCTAATCCGCCCTTATTTCTGGGACCCCATCTATCATGTGCAGCCTCGGAACAACTTTGTACAGATTGAGCTGGTTGCAATAAATAAGGTCGTCATGGCTCCCGTGCTTGTCGAAAAGCCACTTCCCGCTTGATGTTTTTACAAGCGTCTCGAAAAGATTGTCCTTGCTCTTCTCGAAAGTCTTCTGCGCTTCAATTACCTCTTTTGTTTTTTTCATCTTTGAGAAGTAAGCTATGGCTCCCGCTCCAAGCAGATCCTCAAGCGCCCAGAGGTTGTTGACGCGCGTAAGCTCCGCCTCCTCCTTGTCCATGTATTTATGCCTCTCCGGCGTGCCGCCATATCCCACATCCTTCTCTCCGGCCGCGACGAGCGTTGTGCTTTCGTTTGTCTTGTCAATCCATGCTGCGGCCGCCTTTGCATTGAGAATAGATCCATATATAACATGCCTCGCGTTCTTCGCCGCCAATGTCGCCTGTGCGCCGTTCGCCGAGTACAGCATCACTTTTCTTGGCTCCTTGTCCAGGAAATAGAGCGGGGAGTTCTTGAACCCCTCCGTCATTTTTGGCTTCTCCGAAATCGGCTCGATTGTAAATCCGTGCGCAGTTGCGGTTACCATCGTGGAGCTGAAACGCAGCTGGTCTATTATTACAACGACGTCATCTCTTGCAATCGCCCTCTTGGTTCCGCTCTCGCCCCACTCAAGACTAAGCTCAGCCATGATCATCGCGCCTCTTTGCCCGTATCAATCCGGAGTAGGAGCACGGAGCCCCGTCCGCGTGCAGCATCTTTGTCGGGCCTGAGATATTCACATCGAAGCCCGCCCTCTCCAGCCTCTCCTTTAAGTTGATGTAGCCGTAATGGTACTCCAGCATTATCTCGTCGAAGGCTTCCAGCGTGTTGTCGTCTGCGCCAAGCAGTATGTCGTATTCCGCGCCCTCGCAGTCGCTCTTCAGCATTGCGTGCCTTATTTTGTACTTATCGACTATGGATTTGAGAGTTATGACATTCACAGATACAGATGGCCTGCCCGCCTTCCTCTTTCCGACCGCGTCTGTTATGCTGTCGCCGCCTTCGCTTATGTATGTCTTGTCAAAGCCGAGCTTCGAGTTCTTTCCTCCTACACCTTCGTTGTGCAGTTTTATTATCTTGTCGAGATGGTTTGCTGCAACATTCTTTCTCGCCATTCCGTATGCGTATGGAAACGGCTCATAAGCATAGACTATCTTCGCGCCCTTAAGCGCAAAGTATATCGCGCTGTCGCCCACGCTGGCGCCTATGTCGACTACAGTCCCTCCCTTTATTCTCTCGAAATTGTATTGATCGGAGAAGAACTGCTCCCTTATCAGCTTTATCGTCTGGTTGGTTATCCTCTTGCTCCTCGCGTCTGTCTTGAACACCACGTTTTTTCCATTGTACTTGAAGCGCAGGCTGTCCCCCCCCTCTATTATCGTCTTGTCGTCGTCCTGGCTTACCTCGTCCCTCCAGAAAGCCTGGAAGTTCTGCATGTTCAGTCTGTGCGAGACTCCATTCTTCTCTATCGTGATCTCGCCGACGATGCCAAGCCTCAGCGCCGCGATCTTCAGCATTCCCCCAAAGCCGAAGCGGTCGATGGCAAGGTCAACATTCACCACGTAGCTCCTGTTTGCGAACACCTTGTCTAGAGTAGTTACGTTGTCATCCATGCTCTCATCAATGATGCTTATGTGTAAGTCAGCTTTATTATCTTAGAATCGGCATTCGCGTAAACGAGCTGCGCGCTCACGTTCGCATCTCCGTAGTTGCACTCGTTGTACCCGCACTCCTCCAAGAACCTGAACATGTTGGAATAGGAGAGCTCCTGGCCTGCCAGGGCAGCGCCGGTTATGTTCCTGCCAGAGAACGTCACCAGAAGCGTGAAGTTCAGTGCGCTCGGGCTGTTCGTGGTTATTATAGAATAGTCGTCGGTGCTGGAGTTTATGAACAATATGTTTGCGAGCTGCCGCGTCGCGTTGGTGCCTAGCGGAGCGATGAGCGCAACCATGCTCCTCGTGCCGTTGGCCTGCGGCCTTATTATCAGCTGGACACCGTACGATGGGCTGGAGAACTCGTAGATCTGCTGCGTCGAATTGCCCGCAATGTTGAAGCCGGTCATGGCCTGGTAACCGTAAAGGGTCAGGTTCTGCGTGAGATTAGCCTCTTCTGCTATGCCCCCCAGCTCGTCGTACCAGAAGTATCTCACAAGGATATACTGCGGCTTGAACGCCTTGTTTATCAGATACTGCGAATCAGTGCCTGTGTTGAACATGTACTGGCCGAATGCGACTATCCTTGTGCCGTTCTCGCCCCCGACGCTGTCCTGGAACGACGTGCGGTTGCCCCATCCCTCCACAACGCTTCCGTCAGGCCAGAGGTCATCGAACGTCGCGTTCTTCGGAGTGTTCTGGCTTACCCATGTCATCGCCTGCAGGAACAACGGGTTGATTCCATCAGCTTGCACGCTTGCCATAGTCTGCGCCTGCGTGAAGCTTACCTGCAAAAGAAGGAGCGCGATCACAAAGCCGCAGTAAATGTAAGCGAACTTTATCTCTGTTCCCCTGAGCACCATGCTGTAGCCGCTGATCGCCTTGTATATTATATACACGGCGTAGGCCGAGAAGAGAGCAAGGGGCACAGACAGCACGGAATTGTACCTTATGGCCCCGCCCTGCAGATATGCGGCCACTGCAAGGTATACGAAAAGCACAACGAAGCCGTAGCCCATGTTCACTCTCAATCTTCCCCTCTTCACGTGGTGCGTATCGGCAGCAGTGTGCGCGAGCAGCAGGTAGAGAAGCACGCCTATCGGAGCAAGGAACAGCTGCAGGCTGAAGCTCGCCCACAGGAATGCATAAGTGGGAGGTTGCAACTCCTGCGTAGTATTCGCTATGTTGCTGTTCTGCACGTAGATGCTGCCTCCGTTAGTCAGCAGCGCGTTTATATACGAGCTGAATACAATGAGCGCGAGCAGCCCTATCACTACCGCCACTGCTACTAGGACAATGACTCTCCTTGAAAGGCTGCCGGTGATCGCAGTGAAGATTGAGTTGCTCTTGAACGAATGTCTTTTGTCTATCAGGTATTTCGCTATGAGCGTGCCTACCATTACAGGTATGAATATGCCGAAGAAGCTTGTGGTGGCGAACAGGTTGCCGTTGACCATCCCGATCGAAAGCCAGAACAGGTTGATGACCCAGCCTATGAGCGTGGCCATGAGCAGCAACACGCAGTTCTCGAGCGCCCTCTTATCGGCCGCCACGAATCCATATACAGCGACCACCCCTGCGGAGAGGAAGAAGAGAGCCGGCACTATCACGCCGCCGTTCCATACCAGCATGCTGCTGCCGACAAGGACTGTCACTATTATAAGATATGCATAACGCCTCTTGTCATTCTTCTCCCTCAATATCATCAGCATCAGGAGCAGCGCAAGCATTACGAACAGAGTTACGAACGTGTCTCCCCTGTACACCGCGCCCGCAGTCCTGGCTACGTTGCCGCTTGACGCAGCGATGAAGAACATGGCAAGGAGCCCGAGAGCCCTGCTGTTTGCCAGATGTTTGACAAGGAAATACGCGACTATCACCTCGAGAATGCCGAAGCCTATCGGCACAAGCTGCATTACTGTCAAGAGACTGATGCCGAAGAACCTGAGGAAGAAGTACGGTATGAGCGTGAAGTACATCAGGCCTATCCCCTCATTGAGCCTGTAGTGCCACGGGTATGATGAGAGCAGCACCTGCGTGCTCGGCGTAACCAGAGGATAACCCTGGGCTACCAGCTGCTTTAGCGCCGTAAAATAGAAGAAGCCGTCAGGCTCGAACAATCCCTGATATTGCAGAAGCCCTGTCCTAAGGTATACGAGCACTATCATTATGGCTACGACTATGACGGCAAAAATGTACTTGTTCTCGAGGCTTATGTTCATGGCCTTGCGGTGAGCATGGGTCTCAGCTGGCGCAGAATGGACAGCCTCGTGCTTGATTTCCTCTGGTGTAGTTGTTCCCTCCATTAGGCCCACATGTTCCCCTCTACTGAAAAATGACAGTTACGATTGGCAAATAACCTTTTTAATGATTCTCTTAAATGCGCGCAGCCTGGTCCAACAAGCCCAGGTCCTGGCACCTCCAAAGCAGGGCAGGTTCACATTATATATAGCTTGCCAGCCCAATGGATCTGAGCATGGCATGGGTACGGACTACGGCAATCCACACATATGGTTTACAGAGGGAGTCACGAGGGAGAAATCCGTCCTTTAAAGAGAGGAAATACTACGATGGACGAAGTATAAACTCTCTTTTATAAAAGAAATGTTAAAAATGGCATATGGGTTTAAATACCTTGCCTTCGCTCTTATTGGTAGAATGTTTAGGTGAGAAAGTGAAAACTCTAAATGCAAAGAGAATCGCGACAATAGTAGCAGGAGCTGCTTTGTTAGGACTTGGCGCTGCGTTCGCAGGCCCAATAACAATAGGTAACATACCGATCATAAGCGCGAGCGGACAACCGCTTGTACAGATAGTAATAGGATCGAGTGCACAACCAATCGACGGCGTTTCAGCAGGAAACATCGCTGCGGCTATCGGAAACCTTGCGTATGCAAGCGTACCGGTTACGGCAACGGTAAACCAGTCGCAGGCTGCATCCGTTCTAAAGGTATCTGTATCCTCATCGAAGGGAGCGACCGTTACAAACCAGCAGGTCTGGCTAAACGAGTCTGGCTCAACCTCGACAAGTGGATCGTTCCAGTTCGGAGCCTTGATAGGATCAGTGCTTAACGGCGCTATAATACTAAGCTCGCTGCAGTACACGAAGCAGTTGCAGAGCGGAACAGGAACACAGTACGCATACCAGGAGTCAAACTCCTTGACATTGTCCCCGGCGGCATCGCCTTACTCGACAGTCAACTATGTGCCTGTGTCAAACCCTCCTCTTGCATCTAGCAACGGCGGCGGTATTACATTCTCGACGTTCCAGGCGGGAACAACGTTCGATAACGTTATGGAAATAACGAACGCACAACTGCCTGCTCTTCTGAGCAACTATGGTGGCTCTGGAGAAACCGAGATACTGTGGCTAACAGGATTCCCTGTATACAACCAGCAATCTGGAGTTAACCAATTCCAGCTATTGAGCTCTGGTGGTGCATACCAGGTGACATTCAACAAGCCTATATTCTGGCTAACAGGCTCAGGCGCGAAGAACATCAACGTGCCTATCCAGTTGCTAAAGACAAACTGGACAATAATCAACGAGACCCCTCCGGGCAAGACAATAGGCTCGCAGAACTTCGTGAATGGAGGCCAACTGTTCCTGGCGACATCGCTGGCTACTATACAAACAGTATACGTAGGTCAGAACATAACGGCGGCGCCATTCAAGGTGCAGCTTACAGACTTGGGTCAGCCTAACACGGGAGGCGTATCGCAGGCATCAATAAATGTCTACTACAACAACCTGTTGACAAACACGTCGCAGATATACCCGGGCAACACCCAGAAGTTCAACATCTCTGGTCAAACCCTGTATGTAAACGTGAACAGCACGTTCGCAGGTTTGTACGCATACCAGAAGTGGGCGAAGATGCAGCTGTACAGTAATGTATATAAGATACAGGACGGAAAGGTGTTCAACCAAACAACCAACCCAGGTTGGCAGGTAAAGCTGCTCTGGACAAACACTACGTCCACAACGGCGCAGAACGCAAACTCGTTGCAGAGCATAATACTCTTCAACACATCGGCAACGTCGCTAAATCCTGGTCAGAGCTTCAACTTTGTCCAGAACCCTGTGGCATACAAGCTCACCTTCATCGGTGACCAACTTGGCTCAGGAAACTTCGACACTGTAACGGCAACTACATCACAGACAAGCTCCCTCCAATACCAGAACCTTGGTACAGGTGGAGGCGTTGGATATCCAAATCCGACAAACATAACAGAGCCGGCTCAGCTGTTGACAGTAACAAGCGGAATCCCGAATGCATTCTCGTATGCAGGACAATCGAGCGGATCGGTGCAGTACTTACTTACACCGTACCAGCTGGTCGAACAGAATAATGCAGCCGGAGTCACCGCACCAACAAACACACAGATAGCGTTGGTATACACGAGCAACACTGGAGCAACATGGATAACATCCACGTACCAGTTGACAGGAACGGTATCAGGATGGCCAACATCATCTGCCACATCGGCAGTATCGGCTCCGTTCGCGTTCAGCGGCAACTCGGCGACGACAGGCAACATTGTGACGACAACGCAGTTGTTCTACAACATAACTGCAATAACATTGAACAACAAAGCGCTGCCTGGAACAGGATTCTCGATAGAGGTTATCGAGGCCAACGCAGTAACCAACGCGCCACTGGCAACATTGACCACATACACGCCTGGTATACTGTATACGATAGCGGGTAAGGCATGGCAGGGAATAAACCTCGGCAACGTCATCTACAACCAGCAGAACGGACAGCCGACAAGCACATTCCTCCTGAAGCAGCTTGCAAACCCGTTGAACGTAGCGGGACAGGTAGGAAACTACTTCACATACAGCATGGGTGAAATAGCAGTGCCTACAAACACCGCAGCCGTTGACTACATGTCGTTCCAGTTGATGAACAGCACCTCGGGTATTCAGGCATTGGGCTCATCGCCTATATTCCAGCTGAACTACTCGTTGTCTGGAACAAAGAACAACGTCACGTATACCTCGACGATCGGAACGCTGATAAATGCGCCTCCGGGATTCAGGACAGAGCGTGGCTCAAAGGTAGCAATAATCAGCCCGAACACGGACACATTCTCGATAGCAAAGACCGTTGACACACTGCAGTTCGCAGTGGCGACAGCGGCAACAGCGATATCGGGCAAGAGCTACAAGCTATGGGGCCCATACGGAGTCGGACAGGCCACGAACATTGCCAATGTAAGCATAGGCAAGGTCAACGCAACAGTGATACTAGCTCCGGGAGCAACGTACAACATAACAGGCATAGGCAACATACAGGCGATACCGTCTGTATCAAGCGCCACAACGCCTGTATTGCTGAAGTCGTTGTCAGGCTCGGCACCACTGGTAGTGCTAGACTCGCAGGCGGCAGCTACACCACAGAGCAACTACATATTGATAGGATCAGGGTTCGTTAACTCCCTATCGCAGCAGTTGCAAGTGTCGCAGAACATAACGTTCACGCCAAGCTCGCAGCCGATAGCACAGGCGTATGGAACCAACAGGATCCTGATAGCTGGATTCTATGGAAACCAGACACAAGCAGCAGCTGATAACTTCATAAACCAGCTGTACGCGCAGGCGACCGTATAAAAATACGGTCCTTTTTTCTTTTTTGTTTAGCTCTTTTTTGAGCCTTTTTCCTTGAAAAAGGCTTATCTTTTTCTTTTGTTTCAATATCTTAGCGCAGCTTTGCGCCGACAAAAAGCAGCAAGCCAAAAGTTTTAGTGCAGGTTTTTAAATATTCTTATACAATAGCTAATACCTACATAGAGTGTCGCCATGAATGCAAAGATATTCGGAATTATATCGCTGATCGCGATCATCGGCCTGGTTGCAACGGCCAACGCAAGGGTCATACAGCCCGGCTTCACGCCCCATCACGCTTCTCTTTCTGATCTGAAAGCCTTCATAGCAGGCTATATACCGAATGCGATAACAAGCGACTCCGTATTCATAAACGAGTCTGTTAATGGGTACAACTACACCATAATGCAGATAAACAGCTCGGGCGACAACTACATAGTATTCAACATGAGCAATCTCTCGGTAAACGACCAGTCATTCGTGCTTGACCAGGCTACCAATTTCAAGGTATTGCGGCCGTTCCTGATAAGCAAGTATTTCCCGAACTCGACGGTACTGGGCAGCCTGCAATTCAACATTAGAAGCTACCAGGCGAATGCCCAGCCCGCGCTTGCGGACTGCCTGCAGGAGACCGGACTTAACAACTTCCTGTGTCCTGCGCATTACAACACCACATCATGCATACAAAAGACGTGCCAGAGTGTGCCCATATGCTTCGATGCGCTGCAGGGAAGGGTCGGCAAGCTCTCTGTGGGCGTACCCCTCGGCTTTATCGGCGGCATAATGAACTTCTCGTGGAATTACACGATATTGAACACCAGCTACAACAGCTACTACTCCCTGTCGTCGAACATAACGCAGGCAAACATAGGCAGCAACCTGCAGCAGATGTCAGGCATCATTTCCACCATAGAGCTTCTCAACTCAACAATACTGCAGGACCCGCTGTTCCTGTACACAAACGTGACGAAGCAGCGCAACAACTGCATATCATACCAGGGCGTGCAGGGAGGTCCGTGGTACTGCTACTCAACCGGATTCTGCCAGAACCCGAACTTCAATATCACGCTGCTAGAAAATCTGCAAAGCCAGATAAGCGCCATCCTATCCACTCCAATATCAAATACAAGCATAACCAACATAGCGATAAGGAGCGCGAACTACGGGGCGCAGTTCTTCGAGCCGAAGTACGTAGCGGGGCAGAGCGCCACCTTCAACGCGCTTATGGCTGCAACATATCCAAAATACCTATCTCTGTACAACAACATGACGTTCCTGGCATCGCATTATCAGAACAGCTCGCTGCAAAGCTCCATCGCGATGCTCGCCGCAGTAGAGCTGGCAATAAACCAGTCAGGAATAAACCAGAACTTCACCTCGGCAGGGCTCCTGCTCAATAATACTATAACAAACTCGACAAAAACATACGGCAGCGCCGCCGCGAAGTACCTTCCATTGTACAAGAGCGCGTACAACAGCACAAGCCTGATACTCCTGAGAGAGCTTGACTTCCAGGTCCCCCCGACATCCGTAAGCGCGCTTGCAACACAGCAATCTGCGATAAATGCAAAGCTCAACGGAAGGATAAACGCATCGACCGCCGCGTCGCTGAGCGCGCAGATAAGCTCGATAAGCGGACAGGCGCATTCAATACTGCCTCCGTTCAGTCCTGGCGGTACAATAAAGGCCGTCGACGGCGGAATGCTCAACGCGCTGCTGGCATCGCCCACTACCCCCGTTGCATCCAAGCTTGCGGCAGCTCCGACATACGCGGCCGCGATCTCGTTCTTCATAGGCATAATCATACTGCTGATAATCTACTTCCTCACCTACTTCAGGCTGCAGAAGGAGCACAAGCTGAACATGAACCCAGGAACGCAGAGGGCATGGATGATGCTCTTCGTTATCATGTTCATACTGGTGCTGATATACACCGCAACGACATATTCATACGCAGCCGGCGCGAATGACTTCCTGCCAGCAAGCGGATTCGTGGCGAGCGCCACTGCGGCAAACACGATTTACATAATGGCAAACCAGAGCATAGCGTATAACGCATCTGTGCAGCAGTGCGTGACCGCGCTCGAGACCACGATAAAAGGCTTCGGCAAGACCTACTATTACACCACGTTCAACAGCAACGGCTGCACCTATCCGGGCAATTCGTCGATAACAGGATCCGCATGCGTAAACAAAATATACTCGAGCTATGACCCGACTATAATAATAAACCCGGGAAGCAACAGCACGATAGTATACAAGGGCCTATACGGCGACACGCTGTATGTGACCGGGACAGCCGCATCAGGGACCGCATGCCCGCTCAACGCCGTAGCAAGGGTGGTATAATGCCAAAGGGGGACAAGAAGCAGGAAAAGAAGGCCGCGCCATCTGACGGCAAGAAGTTCATAGCTGTCATCGTGTTCACAGTCATAATAGTAGCAGTAATAGCGGGAGGGCTTGTCTACGGGCTGAACGCAACGACAGGCACGAGCATAACCACTTTCGAGAGCAATTTCGACGCTGCGCCTCATGTAGCCGTTGTTGTATACGGGGCAAACAACACTGCATTGAGCCCTGCGATAGACTGCGCGAGCAATCTAATAGAACAATTGACAAGCACGCACGGGTCTGCGCACAAAGATCCCACAACTATAAGCTATTTCGTGATGAACCAGACATCGTGCTCGTACACGACCACAGGATTGGGCAGCCCGAGCAACTCCACCTCCACTGCGCAATGCCTCAAGATGAGCACATCTACTCCTGCGATATTCATAAACTACAGCCTGGTGAACAAGACGGTTATAACGACAGACACTCTTTACGTATCCGGTGACGTGAGATTCATGATCCAGTGCGGCGTCGCATCTGAGATTACCGCCGGCCCATGATCAGGGCTTGTACTTTAGCATCGCTGCTATTCCCCCAAAGCCGAGAAGGAGCTGTTTCCCGTACTGGCTGTCGTCGCTGACGAATATTATGTCTATCTTTGCAGCATCGGCTATGTCGAGCAGTTCCTCGATCGCGTCCGTCTGCTTTACTATCTCCAGCTTTCCTCCATCATCATGCTTGTCCTTTCTCGAGTTTCCCTGCTCTACCGCGGTGATTTCTGCGCCGCACTTCGAGCACCTGTATTCTACTTTTGTCAACTCTATTCCTTCGCTCACAAGCAGTTTCATGACATTGTTTGATTGAAGGGCCTTTTTCACGGCATCATAACCCGAAACCGCAAGCCCGCCACGCGCGGTCTCGCTCATGAACCTTTCCATTACGTTTCTTTCCTGTATGGCCTCCTGGGCTTCGAGCACTTCCTTCGATCGCTCGAGGAGCTCGTTCACGCCCATGACCTCGTCCGTATATCCAGTATCGAAGATGCCGAGCACCTTTATCTGGTAGTTTATCGTCTTCGCCCTAACGAAGTTCTCCTTTGAGGGACCAGGTCCGCCAACAAGAAGCCCCTTGATCTTGAAATTGTACTTTGCATAGAGCTCGTTTACAGAAGTCGCCGACCCTTTTGTAATAATCCTCGATGCTTTCCTCGATAAGCCTCTGGTATCTGTTCATGGACTGGCCGCCCTTCCTGATCTTTGCGTGCGCAAAAGACCTTATCTGCTTCTGTTTCTCGAAATGATTGCCACGAAGCGTCCCGAGCGTCGCTTCTCTTCCGTCCATCACTACAAGCGCATAGATGTCCTTGCTCTCTGTCATCGCCTCTATCGGCTCAAGAAGGAATGTGGAATCGCATCTGTATATGTTTGTGCGGATAGGCAGCGGGGGCTCTATCGAAAACAGCTCTATGTCTGGCTTGGCCGCCTCCGAGGATATGTTGCCGCAGAAGATAGCGAGCCCGTTTTTCGGCGGCTGCTTGTAAAGCTTCAGGTACTGCATTATTTTGTCTATGGCTGCCTGCACGTTTGTCTTTGTCGTCTTAGATTTTATGTTCGCAGCCTGGCCGTGCTCCTCTCGAAGTTTTGTGGTAGCATCGGATATCTGCGAGCCTGGAGGGATGTAAAGGCTTATGAGCTCGGTTCCACTGCCGCGAATTGATGAAAGACGCTTCATCTCCTTCCTTATATTATACTCTTGTTTCATTGCACTCACAAAAAGAGGCGCAGCAATATTATGACTGCTATCCTATTTGGCTCTTTCCCATATATGGGACAAGGACGTCAGGCACCGTTATGCTCCCATCTCCATTTACATAGTTCTCAACGATCGCAACAAGCGTCCTCGTGGTTGCAACTGCGGTAGCATTAAGCGTATGCACGTACTTTCGCTCGCCTTTTTCGTCGTATTTTATGTTGAGCCTTGCGCTCTGCCAGTCTGTGCAGTTCGAGCATGAAGTCAGTTCTCTGTATGCATTCTGGCTCGGCATCCAGCCCTCAATGTCCACCTTTTTCGCAGCAACGGTGCCTATGTCTCCTGTGCATATGTCAAGCACATGATAAGGTATCTTGAGCTTCTGGTAGATTTCCTCTTCGTTTGCAAGCAATTCGTCAAAATAGCCCCACGAATCCTCCTGCTTCGAGAAGATGAACTGCTCGACCTTGAAAAATTGATGGACCCTGAAAATTCCCTTCGTGTCCTTTCCATGCGCACCTGCCTCGCGCCTGAAACATGGGCTTATACCGACGTATTTGAGCGGCAAATCATTTCCTGAAAACACCTCATCTGCATGCATGGCAGCCATAGTATGCTCGGAAGTGCCTATCATGAAGAGCTCGTCATTTACGCGCTCGTAATCTTTCTTGCCCTCGACCTCCTTGGGGTCGCCTATCCTATATAACATATCCTCGAAATCCCCGAGAGCAGTGACCCCTCTGTAATATTTCTTCCTCAGCATGAGCGGCGGATAGATGAGCATGTAGCCCTTGCTGACCATTTCATCTATTGCAAACCTTATGAGAGATTGCTCCAGCAGCGCGATGTCTCCCTTTAAGAAATAAAACCTTGCTCCGGATATCTTTGCAGCCCTTTCTATGTCTATTCCATCAAGCTTTGTAAGTATCTCCTCGTGGCTTTTCGTGTTCTTGCTCTTTATAGTGCCCCACTTCCTCACTTCTGCATTGCCCTCTGCGCCCTCTCCGTATCTGACCGACTCATGGAGGACATTCGGGAGATTCCAGAGAAGCTCGTTTATCTTGTATTCATAGGTGGGAAGCTCGCTTTCGATGCCTGCGATTTCCTGCTTGGTCTTCGCGAGCGATGCAACGCGCGACTTGATTTCTTCACCTTTTTTCTTCATCTCAGATATCTCAAGGCTTGATCTGTTCAGGGATGCCTGCAAATCCTGGAGCTTTGTCTTCAGCGTTCTCCATTCCTCATCAAACTTCAGGAGTTGATCTAGCGGAAACGCGCTCTTGCGCCTCTTGAGCGAATCCCTTATCTCTGGCAGATGCTCCCTTACGTATTTCGTTGTTATCATACGGAAGCTATGCTCACTAAAAGACTAAAAAGAGTATGTTCAATAATCATCAGGCCTTTGATACGCCCACGCCTTTGGGTTTTTGCTCGCCTCTTCCAGGCTTCCGATGAAGCCCTGCGCGACATCCAGCACATATACCTCTCCAACGGAATTCGTGTACCTGCACCACGCGTGGCCCCCGCTTAAACGATCATCCCCCTCCGGATAAAATGCAGCGTTTCTATCGACGCTTGCCCTCCCACTAACAAAACCATCCTTCTTCAACAGTTCCAATAATACTGCGCAGGCCAGTGCATCATGCCTGCATTCGCCAACGCCTTCTTTGATAAATACATCAAGATCGATCTTTCCGTCCTTGCCTACGGCCCTCCTGTCTACTATTCGCTGCACAGCAGCGTCGTCCTGCACAGGCATCGCTTCTTTCACAGTATCAAAGACCGCGTTCAAAACCTTCCCTTTATTGAGAGTATACTTTTTCTCCACGGGATCGTATTCTCTTGCTCTAGCAAGCACTTTTTGATATAGCTCCCTTATTTTAGAGTCACTCCGTGTCGAATCCACAACAATGGCTTCCCGCTGCCCCGCTCCAAGGTAAACGCCACCATCTATCGGCGAATCACGATGAATCAAGGGCCTGCCCTGGTAATACTCTATTCCGTTTATGCTTGTAAGTCTGCCCTCGCTTGCAAGCCGTTCTCCGGCCCTGTGCGTCTTATCCCACGAAACAGCTGCTGGTCCTGCCATCTCCACCTACATAGTCATTTGAATTTTCAGATATTTAAGCCTTGTTGGTGCCTACGTGCCCTCCTTCCTAAGGGTGCTGGCCAACCTATCCAGCTTTCTGGTAATCTCTTCGAGCTCTGCCTTTTCCTGCTCATTCAACGCGCCCCTGGCAGCAAGAGAATCCTTTAGGGTTTCTATAAGATCCAGCCATTCTTTTGCGTCCCCTTTTATGAACTCCAGCACCTTTTTATCCATCTCGAAGAGATCTATAAGCTTCAGCAGTTTTTCGTTTTCTAGTGCTTCTTTATTGCTACTCAGCCGCTGCTTTAGATGGTCCCTTATCGCACCTATCTCCTCCTCGCTTATCGAATTATTGCGCCCCGTTGTATTATCTATGGTCTTTACAAAGCTGACTATCGAATCGTGCAGGTGTTTTAGCAGCCCGCTAACCGACAAACTCTTAAGATCAGTTTGCATGATGTTAATTCCATCTAAAGTAATAAAAACAGTCGGTTTTGATATATACTTCGTGCAGGGATGGCGGAGCTTGGTCAAACGCGCAAGGCTTAGGACCTTGTGCCTTAGGGCTGCGAGAGTTCAAATCTCTCTCCCTGCATAAAGGTATTGCGATGGCTGAAGACAAAAAACCTGAAGAGCAGATAACATCTATGCGCGATGTAAGGCTCAGCGAAGGCGAGAAGAGGAACCTCTATATCATTGGAGCAGTGATCCTGATCGCGTTTGCCGTATCTATAGTCATAGCGGACAGCATCATCGGCCAGTCGTCGGCGATTGCATACTATCCGGGAGGCTGCGGCAAGCAGAATTCATACTCGGCCATATACTCATGCGTAGGAAATCTTGCCAACACGACGCTGAATACGAGCGTATGCGGCTATCTGCCTAATGCAGAGCAATCGAGTTGCGCATACAGCATCGCGCTGAAGTCGCAGAATGCGAGCAAATGCTTCACTATCAATCCCTACGATCCCTACTACACGCAGTGCATACTATCGATCAACCAAAAACTGAAGAATCTGGGCCTGTGCGGCTACCTGCAGCAGCAAAGCGCGCTGCCATGCATATACAACATATCTGCCGGCTTCAACTTCTCAAATCCGTCGCTCTGCTCGGAATTGTCAAATGTCACATATCGTTCCGCGTGCACGAATCTCTATTACTACAAGGAGGCATTGGGAACGTCCGACGAAAGGCTCTGCGCCTACGTGCAAGACCAGGTCAACTACACCACCTACCAGTTCCTCAGCTACAACGCAAGCGGGCAGTTCAACGCGAATGTCTCATCCACGCTCAATAGTTATTTTGCGCTCAGTGCATACAACCTCACGCCGCAGAACTACTGCTACTACCAGCTGGCGATAAAGGAGAACAACGCCACCGTATGCGGTTCCATAGGCGGTGCGCTCAGCGCGGAGTGCGGTGCGTTCATTGCCGGACTCAATGCAAGCAGGATAACGTTCGACCTCAATGCGACGAACTACACCGCCGCATGCGGCGCCTATGTCGGCTACAAGGCAAACCTGTGCACATCTGAATACGCTCTCAGCGACGCGCTCAGGACAAAGACGGCTGCGCCGTGCTTCCTGTTGAACACTACAAACGGCACGCTTAACAGAGACAGATGTATACTGAGCGTGGCCATCAACGCGAGCAACGCTACAATGTGCTTGCAGATATCGAACGCTTCGCTGCAGGGATTGTGCAAGTATGTCCAAAATGCGACGAGCTCTGGATGACGTCTATTTCTGCTGCTTTATGTAGTCGGCAGCCACGTCAAAGAGCGCATTCAATTCATCGCGCGAGCCCCTAAGGAGAACCACGTTAGTCTGCGGCACATACACGCGCAGCACATATGTCCTCTTGCCCCCGAAGACCCATTCGCCGACCTTCTTGTTGTCGAAAGTGCCTGTGTTATCTGCTATGTACATGGCATTGGTCACTAACTTTTCGATGAGCGTCATTACGTTTCCGTCCACGGCATCCACATAAATTGTCTGGTCCTTTGTGACATCCCTTTCGATAAGAGGCGGCTTTATGATAGGCACCTTGTTCTGCTTCGCCTGCATCGATATATTCTGCGCGATTTGCCCGGTTATCGAATCCGCCTTTATAAGGTTGTCAGAAAGCGTCTTGCTCTCAGCGGAGAGATCGCCGAGCCTGCCATCAAAATAAGCATTGGCATCATTCCTCATCTTTTGCATTGTGGCGTTTATGTTCGCCTGCGATGCGTACTTTGCCGGATTTGAGAGAAACCTCCTGATATTGGCCTTGCCGTACTTTGCACCTGCCACTGCATCAAGCTCTGTTATTATGTTGTCTGTATAATCACTCCACAATTCGGCCATAGGAACACCTATCTCATATAATACTATTATGGCAAATTTAATAAACAGTATGCCTCTACGACTCTTGGTCTGGTACTGGCGAAGTTGCACCGGGTTTTCCGGTTCCAACAGTCTCGTTTTTGCGCCTCTCTTGCGCCTCCTTCAGCATCCTCTCCGGGCGTTCCAGCAGGGTTGTGTCCAGCTGCTCCGCAGAAACCACCGCTATGGCTGCCTTCAGCAACTCTATCGTTTCAACCAGATTCGAGGTCGGAACTATCTTATGCCCTGGCACCTTCTCAAATCCGGGGTAAGGGTTCGTGACAACTTCACCATCCAGATACATCCACTTTACTGGCTCGCTCAATACATCCAGGTTGTCCACGAGATCCATTATCGCGTCGAAAAGCCTTCGCGCGATTTTGGGCTCTAGCTGCTCAGCGTTCTTCGGAGTCTCCGGTGGCCAAAGCGGTCCATACTCCTTCTCCAACGCAATTGCCTCCTTTGTCTTTTCCAGCGCCATTGTCAAGCCGTATGGGAATATCAGCGGCTCCATCAGTTTTCGCAGCGACGTTTCCCACTTTACTCCGATATCCGGATAGAATGGGCCGTGCTGCTTGTCACCGTTTCTTTTTAGCCATTCATTTTTCTCTATATCATAAAGCGCCCTGCCAATCGTGCCATTCCTGCCGACGTTGCCGGCCCTGTCAGCGCTCTCGAGCAACTCATCGCGCAGCACTAGCGCCAGTCCGGCAATTCCCCTCGGTGTACTCAGACCATTTTCCTTTCTGATTTTAAGTGCGTATTCGAGCTCCACTATTACCGGATAATTGCTGCCGGCGTTTCCCAGACTACCGAACGCGATTGCAAACCTCCCATGGACTTCGCTCCGGCGCTCCGGCGTGCCTGTTATACCTGCATCAAATCCCGGCTCCAACACTATAAGCGCCGCTTGGTACAGCAAGTTCAATTCCGCCTTTTCGTTGCCCTTGCCGTGCTCTGCTTTTGCGCGCTCAACGTACCCTTCTGCTTTTTGAAGTCGTGATGCTCTTGTTAATAGTACCAATATATCATCCTCGTGCTATCTCTTCTATAATATTGTTTCCTTTTTTCAGATATTTAAGCACTATTTTTCATTACAAAATACGAGTTAAACCTTGCTATTTTGTAATGCTTGGGGGGTATTGTTAAATACAAAATGTGGACATCTGTCTATATTTACAGACGAAAAAGTGGAGTCCATGAAAGGCATAAATATCAGAATAAACTCTGTTTACATATGGAATCTACGACGGTACCATCGCGCGCTGCTAATGGCAGCCATACTGGGCTGCTCAGACGCGTCTTCGGAAGAAGCTCGGATGCCGAAATGGCTGCCCACTACGCAGAGAGGGCCAGAATAGCCCAAGATAGGGGCGAACCGGAGCGTTCAGAGGCGCTGCTCCGCGAAGCTTCCAAATCAATAGGGAATTATGCTGTTCCAAGCGACGAACTTTATGATCTTCATATGAGCATAGGCAAGCTGTTTTCGAGGTTGAATAATCAAAGCGCACTCTACGGTGCAGCCGGAGAGTTCGCAATAGCGGCGGATATCTCCGAGGCACTTGGTCTAACCCGTGGCGAACCAAGAATGTTCTTGCAGGCGTTCAGCACGAGGCTTATGGTCGCCAGAGTACTCGTTGAAATAGGGGAGACGCTTGAGGCATCGAGAGCTTACCGATCGGCGGAGAAAATGGCAAGAGAGCATGGCATAGGAAATGGATTTGTAGACTATGCGCACGCGCATGGGAAAAAGCTGGTGGAACAACTGCTGGGACGGGAGTATATAAGACCCGATATGTTAGAGCCGCTCTCCACAGCCGTAGACTATTACCATATCGGCAACAGCGCAGTGGAGGTGCATCCCGATATCAAGAGGTTTGGAGTCCAGATTTGCAATGAATTGATTCAAAGAGCGGAGGAAAGCGCGAAAGTAATGCCTGCGACAATGACGCGCCTAACTCAAGGGGATTATACGCCTTCACAATCGGATCTCTTCTGGGTACTGTCCTCTAACCTCGTCATTGCCGCCCGTACGCTTGCAGAAGCTGCACAGATTGCCAGAAGTTTGAAGCTGGAGACTATAGACGTCGTATACCTAAAAAGCCGAGTCGCAGAGTTAAACGATGAAATCGGGAGACGCACCCGCGAACACGATGATCTTATTAGAAGCTACTCTTAAACTCAGAAGAGCGGACAGATGCAATTGCTGCCTGTTTAGTCCAATTCTCTATATATGTGATACAAAACGTGGACATCTGTCTATAATTTTGGTAAAAAAGGTATACCTATAAATATTAAAAACGCCGCTAATATAATTAGGATGAGCACATGTTGGAGCTCGGAATAATGTGGTTACTGCAGATTACTGCGCCTACGTTAGTAGAAGTAGCGCCATTGATACTAGTATTCGTATTGATACTGGCAGCGGCAGGGCTCACAAGAGGTGCTGACATGTTCTCGCTTTTCGGAATCGGCACGCTTATAGGATTAAAGGGCAGTGTGGGCGGAGGGGGAGCAGGAAAGGGGCTCAAGTCCGCAAAGATCCACACAAGGTTCACGCAGACGTTGAGGAATCCAAACTACAAAACTAGTCTGGGCTCGACCATAAGAGCGGCAACCCCGATAGGCCATAAGTCATCTATAACTAGCTTCATCGCTTCGCGCAATGCATTAAAGGCGTCAAAGACCACAGTAGAGGTTGCAGCGGTTCTCGGGACCGCAGGCGTTGCGGGTGTCGGTGCCGCAGTGGCTTCTGGCGCACTAGGTGGTGGCATGGCGAATAAGCCTGGCGCAGCAGAAACGCTCGGCTACGGGACTGGGATACAGGGTCATGCAAATATGGTTATCAATAATCCAAGAATCTCCAACTTCAGGAAGGGACGATATCTTCGGGCACTGCACAAGCTTGATACCGCAAAGGTCAACCTGTCGTATGCAGATCAGAGAGCAAGCGCACTCGATGCTTCGGGCAACTCAAAAGGAAGGGGATGGTTTATGCTCCCGCTTGTAAGGGTGATTCCGATCCCGAAGCCCATGAGCGCGGCAAATAAAGCGGGGTTTGCACAGGCGCAGGCCGCGGAGGCGTATACCAACGCATTGAACGCATTCCACGTTCAGGTTTACAAGGCGTCGGTGGCAGGCGGGTTTATACCGAAACCTCACCTCATTGGCAGGTCTGCAAGCGCGGCACATGCAACGTATGAATTTACAGCACCGATGGTTGTATATTCTTCAACAGCCCAGGCAACAAACCGTCCAGTCACGTTCGCACTTACGACGACGGTAGCGACCGGGCAGTACGTACCAGCAGTGGGCAAGCCAAGCGTTTACACACGCATCAGGAACTGGGGATATCAAGAACAGGCGGAGCGTGGACAAGGCAGGGCGGCACAGTTCATATCAGAACATTATCCAATACAAAAGGGCGGTCTTGAGGAAATGGACGCGCGGCGCCAAATGGCTCGCGACGAGGCACGGAGGGAGGCAGATACTAAAAATGTAAGCAAGGAACTGCTTAATTCACAAGGAATAGCACGAGACGGAACCGGCGACAGATTGCGTGCGCACTGGGATGCGGAAAGGGAGCAAATGCACCAGCAGCAGCAAAACGCAAGTGCAGCCATTGCAGCCCAAGTAAAGGCAAACGCAGACAGCGAAAGGCTGGGTGGGAAGCTTGATGAAATGAGGGAGAAAGAAGCTCGTGACCACCAAACCGCAATGCAGCAGGATGAGGAAAGGCACCAGGCATGGATGAAGCACCTGAAGGAACTGTGGTCTCAGGGAGGCAGCGGCGCAAGCTAAATCTTATTAATTAATAAACTCTTTCTACGATACCATAGTGCACAATCTTAGTGCACATTCTGTGGGGTCTATGTATACGTTAGGCATATGGGATGGTCACGATTCGGGAGCTGCGCTTATAGACGATGACAAGGTAGTCTTCGCGGCAAACGAGGAGAGGTTCACGAAGCGCAAGCTCGAGATAAAGTTTCCCATTCATTCGATAAACGCGGCGCTCAATTACGCAAAGCTGAAGCACAGCGACATTGAGAATGTTGCATTCACTACGACCGAGATATCAAAGACAGTAGAGAGGGTTTTCCCTTTCTTCTTAGAGGAGTACTATGCTTTAAGAAGGAAAAAGAGGCCGAGGCCGCGGTTCGAGCATATAATGCAAAAGAGGAAATTCATTGTAACACAGATCGGGCCATTGCCGCTCTGCGGTACTATAAGCAAGGCCATGGTCTCGAGCAGGTTAAAGCACATGGGCTTCAGGGATTTTAGATTAAATGTTGTGGAGCACCACACGGCGCACGCTGCAACAGCAGCGTTCACATCCGGAATGAATAGATCTCTTGTAGTGACGATGGACGGACTTGGCGATGGGCTGTGCGGAAGCGTGGCAGTGCTGGAAAACGGAAAGTTGGAAAGAAGACAGAGGATAAGAGCAAGGGATTCTATAGGAATATTCTACGAACAGGTCACAAGCCTGCTTGGCATGAGAGCGTTGGAGGACGAGGGAAAAGTCATGGCGATGGCATGCTATTCATATCCATTCACATATGAGGAAAACAAGCTCAAGGACTTTTTCAAAGTAACGGGAACAACAGTAACTGCAAAGTACGGCCCGTGGAGACAGTACGACATGTTGAGGAATGTTTTATGGAGCCTGCCAAGAGAGCAGTTCGCGTACATGGCACAGCAGCATCTCGAGTATGTTCTCGGGAAATACATAAGCAACCTCATGGACAGGTACGGAATATATGACGTCGTGCTCGCAGGCGGCATATTCGCAAACGTAAAGGCGAACATGGTAATAAGAAATCTGGACCAGCTCAAGCACTGGTATGTATTCCCGCATATGGGCGATGGTGGCATCGCACTAGGAAGTGCGCTTTATTCCAACTATGCAAGCACAGGAAAAACAGATTTTGCTTTCTCCGCATATCTGGGCAATGAGTATGATCAGGATTATACCGAGCAAATCGCAAAAAGCGACAGAAGCCTCGTTTGCCAAAAAGAAAGCGAGTCGGAGCAGGCATCGCACGCTGCGGAGCTGATAGAAAAGGGCGATTATCTGATGTGGTTCCAGGGCAGGATGGAATACGGGCCAAGAGCTCTGGGAAACCGCAGCATAATCTCAAGAAGCGACTCAGAAGATGTGAAGGAGAAGCTTAACATACATGTGAAAAAGCGCGAATGGTTCCAGCCTTTCGCACCTTCGATACTTGAGGACGATCTCAACAGCATAATCGATTACGATGGGAAAGGGCGTGACAGCTTCATGACGATGGCATACGACATCAAGGAGAAGATGAGGCCGATGACAAAGTCTGTCATGCACATCGATGGCACAGCTAGGCCTCACGCTGTAGGAAGCGAGAACACGCCGTACATGGAGATGCTCAGGAAAGTGAAGAAGTCAAGCGGACACGGGATAGTGCTTAACACTAGCTTCAACCTTCACGGATTCCCGATAGTCATGAGCCCCGAGGATGCGCTCGCCACTATGAAGGCAACAAAGACAAAATACATGTTCATGAACAACGTATTCATAACAAACAGGGCAGGTGCGTGATGCTCTCTACCATCTCATTGGAGGAATACATCTTTACAATTGGCATAGTTCTTGCATTCGTATGCCTTGTTGCAGCTGTCGCGCTTGGGCGAAAGCACATATCATATGCACTTAAACAATACGGCATAAACCGCCGTCATCTTGCATACGCGCTTATCATTGCAATACTGTTTTTGGCAGTGGAGCTCTGTCTTGTCCATGCGACGCAGCTCCTATATTTCGATGACGCGATATACCAGGCCCAGGCGCTCGACCTAATCCACATGGGCCAGGCGTGGATGTGCGATTTCGGCTCTCCGACAACATGCTTTATAGGAGAGGTATACCACGAGCCGCTGGGCACAGCATTCAACATCGCCATAGGCTTCGCACTGTTCGGAGTCAGCCAGGCCGTTGCATACAATGTCAACCTTTTTCTCTCGTTCATTGCGGTGTTCCTTACATTCTTCGTAGCACAGATGCTGTCGAAAGATACGAGGATCGCCGCTTTCTCCGCAATTCTCATAGCGTTGTCTCCGATGCTGCTGGTCTGGGCCAGGCCGACCACATCAGACGTTCCAACTCTTGCATACATGGTGCTCAGCCTTTTCTTCCTCATGATATTCCTAAAACGGAAGAACGCATACACTCTGGCCATGCTATCGTTCAGCGCTGTGCTGCTCTTCTACATGAAGGTCGATAATGTATTGTTCCTGTTCATCATATTCGCCGGCTACATGCTGCTCGATGACGCAAGCATAAAAAAATCCATCAGGAAAAACTACCCGCTCATCAAGAAAGGGCTCTCAAGCACCGGCGTGCTGATTGTGTTGCTGCTGTTGGTGTTCACAATAACACCGGAGATAATATACGCACACAACGAATACGTAGCCGGGGACTATGGTTATAAGGGCACAAACGTACAGGATACGTGCGCTCCGTCAGTGAGTGCAACGGCAAGCGGCAAATTCAACTTACAAAATTTTGAGTACAATGCATGCTCCAACTTCTATTTCTGGTTTGATGCTTATTCATCGCAGGACATAATGCAGCCAGTGTTCTTCACGCTCGTGGGCATACTAGGCGCGGTATACGCGTTCTTCAACAACAGGAGGGAGCTCGCATTCCTAGTGATATGGTTCCTTGCATTCTTCATCCTGTACACCGCTTTCTATGCGGGCTCAGTGACATACGGAGTCGACTGGAGGTTCATGCTAAGCATTCTTGCCCCGGCTAGCATACTCGGCGGATTCGGCTGCATGGCGCTTCTGGACACCGCAGATGGAATTGTGAAAAGGGCAAAGGCCTACAAAAAATACGCACGCATGGTTTTGTATGTATCTTGCGCAGTCGTGCTGCTGCTGATCGCATATTCACTGTACATGCATATCCCTCAGCTCTCGGTACAGCCATCGCAGGTAACGCAGGCGCCGGATGCAAGGTTCTACGAGAGCTTCGTGTACAACGAGAGCTACATGATCCCGAACAACTGCCTGGTGTTCACATATGATCCCACGCTATTCAATCTCGTGAACAAGACAGCGCTGCAGATGTACTATTATTACAACCAGTCCCTTGTTGCGAACCTGTCAAAGCAGTACAGCTGCATGGTAATCGATTACGGCTACTGGTGCTATACCCCGAACAACCTCTGCACTGATGCAAACTCGCTTTCGACTCTCAAGACAATAACAAACGCCACATATGTTCCCATGGGCAAGACATTCAGCTTCTATTACGTGGAGAACTATACCACATGAGCTAGGACATATTTTTTATTATGGTCCTGAGGATAAGGAATCCGTCGCTGAAGCTCCTCAGCTTTCCCTCCCCCTCAGCGCGCTTCTTCTCGAAGCTCGGTACTTCAAGCACTTTCAAATCCTCCTTCTTCGCCTTTATGTTTATCTCTGTCTCTATTCCAAAACCGGTCTCTGTCAATCTCATCTTCTTCAGTGCATGCGGGGAGAAGCTCCTGTAGCCGTAGCACAGGTCGGTGTAGTGCGAGCCATAAAGGAGATTCACGAGAGATACAAACACAGTGTTGCCAAATATCCTAAAAGGAGGCATGTCTGCAGAGCCCCCTCCCGCAAGGAATCTCGAGCCCACGCAGATGTCATAACCCGATTCAATCCCAGATATGAGAAGCGCTAGTTCCCTCGGCCTGTGCGACAGATCAGCATCCATAGATATCACTATCTTGCCCCTCGACGCTTTGAAGCCGCGTATGAGCGCAGAGCCTTTTCCTCTCCTATCATAAAGTATCCTGGCGCCGTAGCTCTTCGCTATTTGTACGGTGTTGTCCTCGGAGGGCCCGTTAGCCCCTCCGTCAACTACTATTATCTCATAGGAATAATTTCTTACTGCTTTTTTCACATTACGCAGAAGCTTGCCTATGTTCTTCGCCTCGTTGAGCGTCGGTATTACTATTGTGATATACGGCCTCATTTCCTCATCCGCCGAAATAAAGCGGCTGTTACTATTTAAACCCTAATCTATAGAGGATACTCTATAAATATCTAAATATGTATAGAGTCGCTACCTATATCACATATCACAGTAGTACAACGGTGCTGGATTGAAGATGGAGAAGCTGCTGGGGATGGGCGCATCTGCGCTCAAGTCGAATTTCTCGACACTTAGCGTGCCGTACATGCTCAACTTCGCCATGACGTACGAGTGCAACTCCAGGTGCGAGACATGCAACATATGGCAGATCCACAGGAAGAAGGAGGAGCTCACTCTAGACGAGATAAGGAAGTTCGCGGTAAAGAACAATTTCTTCAGGTGGGTAAGGCTGACTGGAGGAGAGCCGTGGCTGCGCGAGGACATAATAGAAATAGCAAGGGCATTCAAGGACAATTCAAAAGACCTCTATCTTATGACCATGGCGGTCAACTCCCTTGTCAACAGGGAAAAAGTGATCAGTGGAATAACGCAGATACTTGACATGAAGATACCCAAAGTTGCGATAACGGTGAGCTTGGATGGCTACAGGGAGCTGCACGACAAAATCAGGGGCATACCTGGAAACTACAACCGCGCAATAGAGATGTATAAGACGCTATCAGAACTAAGAAAGCAATACCCGAATCTTTATCACGTGTTCGGTTACACGATGTCGAAATACAATGAGGGACAGTTCGAAAAGACATATCAGGAAGTGAAGAAAGACATTCCCAAGCTCAAGCACATCGACATGCATGTCAACATAGCGCACTCCTCTTCAAACTACTACCATAATCAGGAGATGAAGGACTTGGGGCCGAGCAAAGTGTATCCGGACGAGGTGCGCCAGATAATAAAGTCAAGGGAGTTCGAGCTGGGGATAGAACGCACCATAGAGGACATCTATCTCAAGAAATCGATAGAATACTATAAGACAGGAAAGACGCCGATGGACTGCAAGTCGCTCAACGCATCTGTTTTCCTGGACCCGTACGGATTCCTTTACCCGTGCACAATGTGGTACAGGCAGCTCGCCAATATCAGGGAGATAGACTACGACTTGAGGAACATGTGGAGCAAGAGGGAGACCAACGATTTCAGAAAGGACATAAAGGCGAAGAGGTGCCCCAACTGCTGGACTCCTTGCGAGGCGCACCAGACGATAGTGGGCAATCTTGCGCAATCACTCGCTTAAGAGTTAAGATTAAATACCTGACCACAAAGATATATCTTAATCAGGCGAAGATTTCATGGCGAGAAAAAAGGGGCTGGCGAAGGTTATCGCAGCTAATGCAAAGACCATGCTCTTCCTATTCTTAAGCGCGATGATCATATCAACGCTTAGCACGCTCATGGGCGTCAGCCCGATCGGTCAGATTGGCCCGACAGTCCCCTCAATACCCTCCTCTTCTTCAGAATCCACCATCGGTCCCATAACCATGACCACCGTCGGAGGCTTTTCCACTTCCAGCTTCTCCACATTCCCAACCAGTACAAGCACAACCACCATGTCTTTCACAGGCATCTCCCCATCAGTCGTTTTTCTGCCTGCAGGAGTGAACTCAGTTGCGTATGGCTCTTCTGCAACTATACAAGCGCTTTGCGTCCAGGGTGACAATTGCGCCCTCGACTATCCGTCACCGGGAACTCATGTCTGTACAGGACAGGCAGGCTCAGGAGTCACAACCTGCAACTACGCTACGCCATCAGACCTGGCTTTGGGAGACTACATATTCTATGCGAATGATTTAACAAACGGGAACATCATTTCAGCGGTTTTTTCAGTGATATCTGTGTATGCCGCGGTCACTCCGGGCAGCCAAAGTGTTGTGTCAGGACCTAGCAACACGTTCACTGCGGGGATGATCTGCGTTGGCCCCAACAGCTCATGCTATACCGGCGACATGATGCTCTCAAGCTCCGGTTGTCCGACCGGCGCCACCTTCACGCCAAGCAGCGTGACAAGCACTTGCCCGAGCGACCTGTCACAACTATCCGGATACTGCGAGCTGAACAACTTTGCCGGCTCGTCAGGCAATCTCGGTAGCTTCGGCAGCTGCGGCCTGGGGCCTGAATGCTATACGATGTCTGCGACAGGCACAGCATACACAACTTCCAGCTCTGGCACCAATCTCGACGTATGCGGATACTTCCAGGCGCAGGGCTCGAGCACGTGGACCGATGCAAGCCAGGGGACTCTCACAATATCAACCCCTACTTCATCGTCTCCGCCGCCAGTCTACGTGGGTGTTATTCCTGGTGGCACGCCTACCCTTCAGGGGTGGGGCTCATCTGCCACTGTAGATTCGGGTTCGGCTGCATCATTCTTGGTGGCCTGCCACGGCTCAGCTTATGGTACATCTCTTACCTCTCCATCGTCCAGCCAATGCAACTGGGGCACGATATTGATAGAGCCCCAAGGAACGTCATGCCCCTCGGGCAGCGGCCTTGCCATAACGGGCGGAGGGCAGGGCAACGGCCTCTGGCAGCCATACTGCGGAAGCACTGACTTATTCGCCATCTCAAGCGTCGGATGCGTCCTGAATCCAACTTCATCATGGACTTCGTGGTCAACCAGTCTTTATCCCTCCGGTGCGAGCGAGGGAATATACTATTCACAGGACGTTGTCGCAAGCCAAACCACAACCGTCAATGTGTGCGGATACGCGTGCTACGGCGTGTGCGACATCAACACAGGCCAACAGGCATGGGCGCCGGCGACCACACAGGCTGCACTCACAATAATCGCAACAGGCGGCAACCCAGAGTCGCTTGACATATCATACAATCCAGCCACGCAGAACCTCAATCCGAGTACAGACCAGAACCAGGTCACGTTCACAGCGCAGTGCAACGACCCGACCGACTGCGGCACCTACACAGAGATAGACGATATTGGGCCGGGCGGCACATGCCAGGCCATTCCATACTATGGTGAAGCATCGTCAGGGACTTCCTGCGCATCTACGTATACAAACCCGGGAATACCTACTCCCACTGGAATCTCCTGTGAGGTCGGCTCCAGCTCCTCTGTATACGAGTCTGTGACATTGCCTGTCACAACATCGACCTCTGGCGGAACAGACACAATATGCTCGTACTCGCTGGTTGGTGCAACCGGTCCCACTGGCGTTACCTGCAACAACAACCCAAGCGTCGGGCCCACGGGCTGCTGGGCAATGCAGAGCGCGCAGCTCACACTCAATCCTGGCAGCGGCAGCACAGGCGGCACAAGCGGCAGCGGCTCAATCACTCCTGCACTTCAAGCGATATGCAGCGTATACTATATTGTAAACACGATCGTCTTCCTACTCGCGCTGACTCTCATGATACTCGGAGGGGCGCTCTACGCCGGGGCGCAGATACTCCCAGGACAGTCAAGAGGCGTGGTGCAGGGCTACGCAATGGGACTCGTGTTCGGCGGAGTTGCAGGAGCGATAATCGCGATGGTCGCTCCTTACGTATTGTCGATAGCGTACAACTCGCCCGCAAACATAATCAGCATGGTGTGCTCCGGCGCCGCAGTCTGACGCTGGAAAATCAATAAATATATAAAGAGGCTTAGGCAAATACAATTCATCAACTAAAATGGATTGGTTTTGCATGTTCTCGATAAACCGCGGTGCAATATTACTCGCTGCGATTTTATTCTGTGCGCTTTTCCTGCTTAAGACCGATGCCGCCACGCTGCCTGCGTGCACGGATCCCGCCACATTGACAATAGGCTGCACTGCGCCTATCGGCTCGCTGCCATGCGTGTCAGACTATAGCGCCGGCGTCTTCTATCCGGAGGACTTCTGCGGCACTATCTCGTTCTCGCCCGGCAATCCGATTGCTACAGGCACAACAGGAGGCGTGGGTTTCACAGTCAACACGTTGAACGTGCAATGCACCGCCAACTCCGGTCCACCTCCAACCGGGTGCGCCCTAGTTGTGATATATGTCCCGCCCGGAACAACAACAAACTACAACGGCAACGGCAACCTCAACAGTCTGCCGCAATGCTCCTCGCTCTCCAATCCGTATACCACTGCGGCATGCATAGCCGCAAGCATAACCACATCACAAGGGGCAGCGCAGGAGCAGTCAACCGGTACGGTATCGGCGAGCGGTCCCCTGCCCAGCACGCTGCCTGCAGGCACATACACATTCCAAGCCTACTATGAGGATACTGGGCTTCTAAACCCGCAAACGGTGGCGCCCTCTGTCGGCACCATCGACCCAATCTGGGCCGGCACTGCAAATCTGATAGTATCATACGCATCAACGATCGCAATTGTCATACCCCAACCTGCGGAAATAATACCTGGCGCAGCATCTAACGTGTCTGTCACGGTCACTGGCTTGTCAAGCACGACGACAGAATGCATGTTCTACGACGGAGTCTTCGTCAACATAATGGCTGCGCCGTCCGGTTCGTCCACGCCGCCTCCCTGCCCGCCCTCCTACTACGACAGCTCCACTGCATCGCCTACAGAGCCGCCATGCCCATACATCATCACCAGCTCCTGCTCCATAGAAACAGGATACGTCGAAGAATCTCCGCCGACCTGCACAGCAGCAAGTCCAACGTCGGCTTCATGGACGATGTACTCAGCATTCCCAGGCAGGGTTTCTTCGGGCACGTACAACTATTGCATTTATTATTCTGCGCAGGCCCAGGAGCAATCCGCAGGCTCGCCAATAGGCAGTGCAGTTATCACCGTCAATACATTCTCGAGCGGCTACGGGCTGTTGATCACGCCGACGACATTCCTGCTGGGCAACACCACAACAATATCAACGCAGGCAACCTCAGATTACAGGACATCCAGCACTGTTGCACCAAACATATGCGGCACCGGCGACACGGGCGACAACTGCTACGTGGAGTATGCGGGTCAGGAGCCATCTGCCACGTGCGAAGCGCCGGAGTACTACACTGCGGTCGGCATCACAGCAGTGCTGCATACGATCTCCACATGCACGCTTCCATTGACACAGGGCTCTGCGCCGTGCATCCTTGATTCATATCCAAACAATTATCAAAACAGAGACAATCTCACATACTCGCAACTGCTGAGCACGCAGTATCTGACGAACGGCGATTATCTTTTATGCATGTATGATTATACCCCATTGGACTGGGTGACAAATCCATATACAATCACGGAATTTGCCCCGTTCTTTGCCACCGCAACAGTATCATGCGTGAACGGCTTGTGCACAACGTCGTCGTCAGCGCAGGCATATGTGCCCCCGACATGCACGGTGCCCCCAGGTGTCACGTGCCCATGCGGCATATGCACCACTCTCGGCGTGGTCACGCCATACGGCCAGGGCGCGCAAAGCCTCGGCGCATTCGGCTCGACCGTATGCACGATATACAGCGAGCTCGACATAATATTGTTGATATTCGCGATGATACTACTGCTGCTCGGTGCCGCTCTCTACGCCGGATCTAGCATACTGCCAGCTGCGGTAAGGGGGCAAGCCCAGAGCTATGCATTTGGATTTATACTTGTAGGGATAATAGCAATGGTGATAGCAGCGCTGTCTGTATGGGCGCTTTCCATATCTGCTGACACTTCCATCGCACAGGTATTGAGCTACTGCACCGCATTCACTTCATGAGATGATATGATGAACAATAAGAGTAAAATCAGGAATTATCTTTTCGCTACGATGCTGCTTGTCATTTTACTGTCATCGCTTTCGGCAAAGACATCCGCCCTCTTCACGGGTGGCTGTCCCACAGTTTCCGTTTCACAGTCAGGATTCGGCATCACCGGCGCGACGCAGATCGAGCCCGGTGCGTACACGCAGCTTGGATTCGGCGTGGCATATAGCTTCCCGACAGAGATTCCGGGCGTCCCCGACACGTATGATGCATGCGACCAATCCAATTATCCAGCGCCGCAGTGCCCGGTCTACATCGTTGCCCAACCGGCCGGCCTGTCGTGCCCAGATGCGTCTTCTGTCGGAAGCCAATGGGCAGACCTGCAGTCGAGCCCACCTTCGGGTTATGCATACGATCAGGCGTGGGCATGCAGTGGCAGCACGCCGTATAATTATCTGGACGGCAATCACGATGGCACCTGCATAGTTAACCCCTATTACGGCGCCGACCTCGCACCAGGTTACTACCAGCTCTGCGCCTATATAGGAATAGCGCCGGAGAGCACGTCAAACCCGTGGAGGAGTGTCAACCCTCCAGCAGCATGCTCCGGCTTTCAGTGGTTCCAGATACAGCCTGATCAGTCGCTGCCGCAGAATATCCTCATCGACCAGTCCGTGCTCCCAAACACCGCGTCTGGATCTTTCTCGCTCACTACGCTTGCTCCGCTGACATTGACAGTCGATCAAGTAATGCAAGGTATCACAGCCCCGCAGACAAATTTCATAAAGGGAGACGAGATGCAGATATCTCTGTCCGGCGATGGCGCCTACCCAACATATCTTGAAATTGCAGAACCAGGTGCAGGCGTGTATTGCCAATACGGCGGCGTTCCGACCACGCAATCACAGGACGCACCCGGCACCGTAGCAAGCACAGACAAGGTTCCATTATGTCCCAGTTATGCGCCCGCCAGCGCAGATCTTCCATGTGTAATAGCATATTCGGGAGGGCCGAACACCGCACCCACAGACGGGAACATCGCGCCAGTGCAGATATCGACGGCAAATCTGGCCGCGAGCACATACAGCATATGCGGCTACGAGGGCAACCAGCCCGGCCTTTCATCATCATCAGATCCATGGTCGGTTTTCTTCGCGCAGCAGGACTTCGAGGTACAGTGCCTCCCCGGAGACCTGACATGCGGCAATATCAATTACATCCAGCCAGGCCCATCCGCATCCGCAGCCATCATACAGACAATACTCTGCTCAGCTTACTACCAAGTTCAAGCGCTGCTCGCGATCCTGGCCCTGGTCCTCATACTGATAGGCGCCGCGACATACGCGGTCAGCTACTCAATACCCGGTCAGATGAGAGGTACGATACAGGGTTACGCTATGGGGCTGGTACTTGCCGGCATAATAAGCTTGGTGATAGTGGGCGTGTCAGTGTACACGCTGTCGTTCGCGGCAAACACAACTGTAGGAAACATATTGGCGCTGAACGGATGTACGCCATGAGCGCAATAAATATTTAAGTATGAAAATAAAAATAAAAAAAAGGAAAAGGTTGCCATGACATTGAATAAAAAAATAAAACACTTCGCGCCGCTGTTCCTACTGCTGCTGCTCCTTTTCGCGCACAGCGCGGGCGCGGTGCAACCGCCCCCGTCAGATCTTGCTGTTGGCGGAGTGACCTTCAGTCCACCTACGATAGCTGTGGGTGGGCAGGCTACAGTGACATTTGCAACAACACCACCAGGGTCTACGTGCAATGGTGAGAGCAGCGGATGCGGAGTTTTTGCCGATAATGACAACGCATTCCTGATATTCCTGCCATCTACAAACTCCATAGTCATCAACAATCCGAATGATTATTGGACCATCGCCGCTCTCACAGTTTATGGATTGCCGACGTGCGGCAACGCAGGTCTAACAATAAGCGATGCGTGCGTGCTCGCCAATGCCGTCTGGTCCCCAAATCCATCCATAACGCTGCAGGTGCAGACGCCGCAGGGCCTCCTGCCAAATGTAAACTACTATTTCATAGGAGTCCTTGATCCCTCGCTTGAGTCCTGCATATACGATAATGTTCAGCCCGCTTGCCAGACAGGTGTCCCGGACTGCACCTACGGGTCGAGCCTTTTCTGCGCAGGCACAAATCCGCCGCAGTGCAACACATACGGGGGACCCTCCCTGTGTTCAGGAGCCGGCTATTCCTCGCCCCCTCCCACTATCCCCGAATATGCCGGAGGCGCCACGCTTTCTCTCGTATCCGGCACATCAGAGAAACTTACAATCGGCCCAACAGTCCTGCTTCCTGGCGCATCCTCAGACATAGATTTCAATTATTCAGGAGTATCGTGCAACACGGAGAGCTTCGTTCAGATGTCTGCGCAGGGAACGCCGTGCGTAGTACCGGATACACTAGCATCATCGCCAGCACAGGAAAACGACGGCTTCATCAATGTCTTCTGCTCTGAGGATACTACCTTCCTGACAACCGGGCTGCAGTACAGGAACATCAATGGAATTCAATATCAGGTGCAGATAAATGCGTATGGAACAATACGCCCGTGGCCTCCTTGCATCACCGATGCAGCGCAGGTGTTCAACAGCTTTGACATGAACAACAACATTGCGACTCCGTACTGCCAGCTCAGCTATTTCACGAACACGATATACACGCCCCAGGGCACATATAATATATGCGGCAGCTACCAGATCCTTGCGCCCAGCCCGTCCGGCAGCGGGCTGTTGGTTCCACAAGGCCAGGCTAACCCTGTTGTCGGCAACATCGTTGTTGCGGCAAACGCGATGTGGGGTCCGAGCTATGGGCTGTTCCTCACATTCGGTCCATCAACATTCCCGCTTTCGACCACCGCGCCGCTGCAGGTTACGCTAAATCCGGACGAAGTGCCGAAATCACCGTTCGTGAACTACTTCACAAGCATAGGCCAGTCCGCTCCGTCATCAACATCGCTGTGCGGCGGGAGCCTGAACGGCGGATACAACTGCTACTTCGAGCTTGCGAGCGGTACCGATTCAAACGGGTGCGTGCCTCCATTGGTGTTGCAGGCACAGGATGACTACTGCTCTAACGCCGGCACCTCGCTCCCGTGCCTAATAACAACATTCTCCGGAAGCAGCGGGCCATCCGACACCGCATCTATAGATCCGCAGACCTACCTGCCGCAGGGTCATGCCGGCAGTTACCTGGTCTGCGCGTATGATTATTTCACTCCAAGCGGCTCTGGCGGCTTCGGCCCCGATTCGCTGCAGCTGCAGTATCCATCAAACCCGTCACAAGGATACGACTACGGCGTGAACCCGACGCTCGGCTACTATGCGTCCCCTCCGCCCACCCAGACTGCTGGTGATGGAGCCAGCCTTGCAATATTCTTCGCGAGCGCTGGCATAACGTGCAATGGGGCAGGCCAGTGCACCACCGGCCAGAGCACGGAGCAGGCGCCGACAACATTCATCGGCTCAACTGGAGCACCGCTCACTGCTTTGGGCTCGGTCAACATCAATCCATACACAATACAACAGGGATCAAGCGCGACCATCACTGCAAATGCATATGGCCTCTCGAGCGTGCCCCTGAGGCTGTATGTGATTCCATATACTAACACAAATCTCATAAACGCGCAGCAGGCATGCACCGCCACTCTGTCCCCTGCATATGGTCCGTGTACGGATTCGCCGGGCGATGCGAACGGCTGTTATATGGGCTATCTGCCGAGCACAACAGCGCCATACTCATGCACGTCGCAGACACCAGCGCTCCCAGGGTCGACGTGCGGCTACGGTGCAGGAGTATCGACAGACAACTGCCAGCCATACGTTCCTCCAGGATGCACCGAGGATCCGACCCATCCGGGCTACGTTGACTGCGCAGGCACACAGAGCGGCACGCAAAGCGAGTCGCAACAGCCACAAGGAGTCGAATGCAGCATAGGCTCACAAAGCCCCGCCGACTTCCCTCCAGGCACATATCTCTATTGCCTTATGTACGACAATGGCTATGTGGGCGCGGGGGCGCTTACCATAAATCCATCGCAGTCGAATATAGGATCATCGAACGGCGGAACAGCGAACGCGGCGCCGCTCACATCCAGCCTCTGTACGATCTTCGCGCAGATAGAGGCGATACTCGCCGTACTGTCAATCACCCTGCTGCTGCTTGGCGCGGTTCTCTACGAACTCGGGCAGCTGCTCCCTGCCCAGGCGAGGGGCACAATACAGGGTTATGCGATGGGCATGATTCTAGGCGGACTTGTAGGCGCGGGACTCGCTGCGTTCTCTTATGTAGTCGTATCGATTACCGTCTATGGCCAGCTCACGAACCTGCTCGCCGCGTGCTCGGTTTGAGCGGGGCAAACCTTTTAAACATGCAATGCTTTATACTCAAGGTTGGATTCTATGGTGAAAAAAAGCTACCTTGACATAATAAAGTATCCGCTGATAGTATGGCTCGTGTTCGAGGTGATCGCCTTCGTTGCAGGGTTCACTTCATATCTCAGCATATCTACGCAGATAATGCTGGGCACCAACACGCTATTCCTCGCAATACTCTTCGGCATCTGGGTCGGAAGAAGGTCTGCCAAGGCATTCGATTACCTCTGGGTCAGCATGATAGCCGCTCTTATGCTCACGCTTATAGTCGGCTTCGTGAACGTCGTGCTGAGCTATGCTCTCGGAGCATACTCGCAGAGCTTCATATCATACGTGTCAGGAGGAGGATCCGCCGCAGGGGTCGGCGCGCTGATCCTGAGCGTTGCGATAACCACATGGGTGCAGATGGGCATGCTGGCTATAGTCGGCGCCGCAATCGCCTACGAATTCTACTCGAAGAAGTGAATTCGCAGACGACAAACATGTGCAGCAGCGTCATAAAGATAGGTATTTAAATATATCTACGAGATATCATATAGATATAAGGTGTACCAATATGGGAAACATAATGTACAAGCTATTGGCGCTGAACTCGAACAATATGTTTAGGGTATTGTTCATGTTGCTAGCGCTGACAAGCGTGTTTATGACGACAGCCTCGGCACAGGCGAGCAATGTGATCTGTGCAATATACAGCGTATACAGCTCCGTGGTCGCAGCCATATTCATAATCGGCTTAATGCTGATGATATTAGGCGGCGCTCTCTATGCTGGCTCGCACATAATGCCCGGACAGACCAAGGGCACTATGCAGGGTTACGGCATGGGTATGGTGCTCGGCGGTGTGATTGGCATAATAATTGCGGTAATAGCGCCATTCATACTGACTGTGATAACAGGCAACAGCGTCTCCGGAGTAACAGCAAACGCAGCGGCTTCGTGCGGCTAAAAGCACAACGCTCTGCGGCGAGGCATGATGCAAAGCCTAGGCTTTGCACCTTTTAATCTTTTATTTTCTGCTTTTTCTTCTTTCATCGGCGTAGTGCACGCTTTATATTCTTTACCATCTAAAGCATCTTATCTGTGGTTTTATGAAGAACACGCTTAAGTACTCGATGGAGATCTACACAACGCACCTTCCAATGATACTCGTATTCTCCATATCCTTCATAATCGCATTCCTCATACCCATATTCGCTTCCTTTCCAACTTTCAACGATATCGGCGCGATATTCCTCAGGCTGTCAAGCATCCTCATCAACCTGACTCCGTTCACCGCAGCGGTAATAATATTCTCCATACTCCTATCGCTGCTGTTCCTGAGCTTTGCGATGGTTGCCATAAACGTGATAGTGAAGCACAGCAGGACGCAGACAAGGATAAGGAAAGAGGTCATGGACGGGCTTGAGAAGTACACCGCAAACGTGTTCTTAGTCCTTCTCCTCTACGCAGCGATAGTGGTGCTATTCGATGTCGCGATGTACATGCTTGGCATCACCGAGTCCATAAGCGCCATAGTCTCCCTTGTGATACTTCCGTTCTTCTTCTATGCTCCCGCTTCAATAGTAATCGATGAGAAGGGCATATACCGCGCAATGAGGCAGAGCGCCTCCTTCTTCTTCAAGAGATTCGACTTCGTGATATTGTGGTTTGTGGTTGCGCTGGTGCTGCTCAGCGTTTTCGACTATCTTTTCATAGCAATAGGAGGCACCATACTCTCAAGATACCTGATACTTGTGTTCAATTCCCTGTTCATAATGCCGTTCCTTGTCGTGCTGCAGAGCCAATCGTACATGGGAAGGTTCGGACTTCTCAAGAGATGAAGATACCGAGAGGCAAACCTCAGAATAATATAAATACCTTCTTAAAGCAATAGAAAGTATGCTCTCAAAAATGAGACTTGCACTGCTCGCGATCATCTTTTTCATAGCACTACAGGGGGTCACTGCCGCACAGCCGACCTTATTCAGCAGCTTCTACTGTGCAACATCAACAGCGTCGTCGACCAACCTCAGCGATTGCATAAATTCGACGCTTCCCTTCGTGTTCGTCGCACTGCTGCTATCTTTCACCATGGTTGCGTTCGCATACCTTTTGGGAGAAGTCCTTGACATACAGACGTTCAAGGGCTGGTACAGGGGAGAATTATGGGAATCGGTGAAGAGCATACTAATAGTAGGCGCCATACTCTCGATAATAATAGTTTTCGGCGCTCTGACCTCGCTGGTGCCTGGCGCTCCGCTTGGCACGCTCACCAATCCCGCTGCTGGGATAACCAACCTCTACCAGAACGCATACTACTTCCTTTCGGGATATCCAAGCGGACCAGGTGCCATAAACTATGTGAACGAGGCATACAACAACCTCATGGGCATAGCTTTCGGCTCCGAATTTCTCAAGGGCATATGGCTCTACCAGTATTTCACGTATACAATTCCGCCAGTGGCGCTCGATGCCGGGAAGATATGGGGGAGCATAAACCTCGGCCTGACCTACCAGCCGTTCCAGAGCGAAATCCTTGATACAAACATAGCAAAAGGGGCGACCGTGGAAAAGGATGCGCTCAATCTACTCATATTCCCGATGCTGATTGTAACAGGTGCGCAAATATACCTTTTCACTGCGCTTGTGCAGGTAGCACTCGGCATATTGCTGCCGCTAGGCCTGATATTCAGGGCTACCCCGTTTCTAAGGCCGCTTGGCGCATCCCTCATAGCGATGGCCATTGCGATGGCGATTATTTATCCTGCGCTCCTGGCGCTGTTCAATGCGCCGGTTGTTGCATTCTTTTCGCCGACATTCCCTAACGCCGCGACAGCGCAACCCGCAAATCCGTGCCCTCCGCTGATTCCTAGCTTGTGCTCTGTTGTTACCACTCTGGCAGCGGTACCCACGTTGCCCATCCTTGCGTCGTTGTATGCAAACGAACCCCCCAACGAGAACGATGTTGCGGCTTTCAATGCAGGATATGACGGTGCACTCGATGCATTCTTCAGCGGCGACTTTACCGACGTGCTCACTCCATTCTTTGCCTATGCCAATGTGGTCGCATTGCAATTCATACTGTTCGTGCTGGATCTCATAGTCGGCATTATAGTCGCAACGAACACGGCGAGGGCTCTCGGCGGAAGCCTGAGGCTCGGCATAGGCGGCATGAAGATTTCATAGCGTGATGATGAATGTTAACCTGTGACTATGGAACAAGTTGGCTCGGAATCAACGGGATAGTGATACTGATATCGATCCTGATCATCACCCTCGTATACCTGCTGAGCCGTACCCTCCCATCAAACACGAAGGCAAAGATCACAGGCATAACAAAGACAGAGCTGACGCAGATATTCATAAGCATCTTCATACTTGCGCTTCTTTTCGCCGTGACATCATCGCTCTGCTCCGCGACCTCCTCGATAAGCAACACGATAGCGCAGATGACCCAGACGATCAAGACAGCCGCGCCCACCTTCGGCTACTGCAACAACGGGATCCCATGCCCGGCGCTCGCCCAGCCCGTAATCCCCCTGTCTGCGCAGTCCGATCCGTTTTCCTATTCAGAAAGCTACATCGGCCAGTACGCATTCAACATAGGCCCATTGCTTGGGATACAGGTAGATGCTTATTCGTATGCGTTCGGCCTGATAAGCCTAATGTGGTATACCGTTTACACGCAGTTATCCGACGTGATCCCCACTTTCCAGATTCCCCCCGAATGCGCCGATTCCGTGGGCCAGGTCACCGGCGTTTGCTTCGAATTACCTATAAATGCTGATCTCGGCGCGCCGTACAGCATACTCACAGATGCCTTTATCGACGCATACGCGCCGCTCACAACTCTTGGCATTGCCATAATGCTTGTGCAGTACCTCATACTCGCGATGTCGCAGCTGGCCGCCTTCACCGTGCTGCTTCCAGTCGCGCTGGTGCTAAGATCACTGGCGTTTTCGGGAGGTACGCTCAGGCTCGCCGCGAATTCTGTGCTCGCTGCATCGATAGCGCTCTATATAATATATCCGGTCATGATAGTCTTCGATTCTTACGCGATTGCATGGATGTTCACTCCATGTATCCCCCCTGCCACTGGCGGCGCCCAGGTCGTCACGGCAACGTGCAATCCCTCTTTCAATTATCTCGATGTCTCGTACACGCCCGACACGTTCGGCAACCTCAATCCGCCGGTAGCCGGAAGCATGACCGTATTCGGCGTCCAGCTGCCAAACATATTCGCGCAGTCGCCGAGCGCCGTTATCGGTACGCTGACTTCGCTGTTCGGCCAGAGTGCAGACTCAATCACGAACACGTTGGGATTCGACGGCAACGACACCATACAGTCAGTAGCAATACATATCGCTGGAGCTTGCCGAATTCCTGTTTTCAGTTACGATTCTGTTCGCGATGAACTTGACGGTAACGCTCGGATTCGCGGCAGGCCTCGCGAAAGCGCTCAACGGTGGGATAGAGGGGGCGGCGAGCTTCTGGTCAAATGTTTGATGTGATGTGAATGATATTGACAAGCACCTTGGTATCTGCGCTTTCCGGCGCAAGCGGGAGCCTGGCGCTGCTTGCAACCGCTGCGCCGACCGGCGCGTTCACAACTGCGCAATCATACATGTTTCCCCTAGTCATACTTGCAATAACCATAGATGCGCTGATAGTCGCGATCTGGTACATGATAGGCGCGCTGCTCTCCAGCCAGCAGCTGAAGGCTGGCGCCAGGGCCGAAGCCCTCCAGGTCGTCGGCACAGCAATAATAGGAGGGCTGATACTCGCTTTCCTGCTCGCCTTCGGCACCATATACTATAACTCCGTGCAGGGCATTCCGGGATATCCCACTGTCCTACAGCAGGGGCAGATCTATACGATGTCGCAGCAACTTGGGTGTCCGCCAACCCCTAACGGATTGCCAGTGTTCGGCACCGCCACCTTCGACACAGTATCATCTCTGCTCGGCGGACCGTTCCTGCTGCCGACTTCCGGATCGGCACCGGCGTCACATGCACCCACTCCCTGCAGCATAGTTGCAACCGTAACTGACAGCGGCGCCAACATAGGCGACGACGGCACAACGCTCGCAGAGTTCCCGCTCGCATCCGCAATGGTTATAAACGCAAACGTCATGAACCAGCTGGGCCAGGGCCTCAACGATGCATTCATAATCGATGCATATCTAGAATATCTGAACACTTTCACTCCGACCATTGCAATCTGCGTCGGCGGACTCGGCGTATGCTCATCGCTTCCATTCGTCAATTTCCTGCCGCCAATACCTTTTGCGCCTTCACCGAACCTTTATGTGCAGTGGGCTGCAAGGCCGCTGTACGGCGCAGATCAGTTCGACAAGCCGATACAAAACATATCTGGCCTGCTCTATAACTCACTGGTCATAGCAGACATGCAGCTGCTCTTCGAGGACATACTGCTTTACTCATGGCCTTGGCTGCTGTTCGCCGGCCTTGCGCTTAGGGGGCTGTTCTTCACGAGGAAACTCGGGGGCATTCTCATTGCGGTAGCGCTAAGCGCAATCCTGATCTATCCAACAGTGCTGGGTATAGAGTACCTTGCATCCAACAACCCGGCGCTCTTCCCGTCATCGCCTTCGACGCAGCTGACTTTCTGCGGCAGTAATGCATATTCATACCAGGTGAACTATTTCGCGCTGCCGAGCCTGGCAGGCGTGG
The DNA here is from genome assembly GCA_963762345.1 of uncultured Microcaldota archaeon. Taxonomy (GTDB): domain Archaea; phylum Micrarchaeota; class Micrarchaeia; order Micrarchaeales; family Micrarchaeaceae; genus JAJZYD01. The sequence continues at coordinate 15,226 of CAVXKI010000002.1, read as the reverse complement.
CGCAGGACTGCGGCTGCTACCCCGGCGGCGGCAGCCTCGGGGAAGTCGTGAACAATAACGCAGAGGATATGGCGCTCACAACCACATTCTGGTGGGGAGACCTCGCCAACAATGCAGCGGGCCTGATATCTTCATTCGCATCAAATCCGGCAGGAGCCATAGGCGGATTCTTCTACGGTGTGAGCACAAGCGTCGACACCGAGCAGAGCTTCGCCAATGCGGCGCAGGGCACGGTAGAGTTCTGCAACTATGGCGGTTATACTGGCCAGACCTCGCCCACAACAGGGCTGGGAATATTCTCAGGAGGGGAGGGCATGGACTTTTCAGTTCCACAGATATACGGGGTAGACGGAGTGGCGGGATATTTCCTCCCGATACTCAACATACTGATAACGATAGCATCGATGCTCGGCCTGTCCGGCCTTCTGGGAGGTGACGTCCAGCTGGCAGGGCTTTCAAGATTTGTATAGTGGCGATTATGAAAATGAAAACTAGCAAGCAAAAAACCGTGCCGCGTTCGCTCAAGCTAGCAGCGCTAGGGCTTATCGCGCTTCTCGCCGTCACAACCGTCGCGGGAGCGCAGTACTCAGCGCCAGCGTATACCGCCGGCGATTTCTGTTCCAGCCTTTTCTCCGGCTCCATCCCGCTGAGCGGGTCCGGCACAAGCCCGGCCGTTGTCGGCGCCAACAACGTAATATTCATATCATTGCTTGCGCTGCTCGTCATGCTGAACATAGCTGCGTTATGTTACCTGATAGGATCCGCGTTCAAGGTGGGCAGGCTCGTCTCTTTTGGGAAGGACCGAGATCGGCGAGGTCGCGCTCACCGGGCTGATCGTGCTGATATTCCTCGGCACATTCCTCGCGGTAGGCTCGCTGCCGACGTCTAGCAACTATCTTGCGATCAGCCCCGGCACGCTGTCGCCTAGCATATTCACTACGGACTGCGGAAACCTCGGAGGCGCCAGCATAACGGTGATAAACGACATACTGTCCATGTATGTTGTAAGCGATGAGGTGTCATTTGTATCGAGCTTACAGTTGAGCGCAAAAGACAACAACTACGGATTCTTAGTGCAACCGTACCGTGGATACGGTTTCGTGCTGATACCTATATTCGACCTTATGAACATACTTTACTTCATGTTTGTCATACCGTTGGCAGGCGCAGCTATACTCGCCATCTTCTTCAAGATAGCGCCACTGTTCCTGTATCTCGGGATCGTGTTCCGTACTCTCCCGTTCAGCAGGGCGGCAGGCGGCGCATTCCTCGGATTCTTCATCGCGTTCTACGTGCTCTTCCCGCTGATGCTGTACCTGCTGCTGGGGCAGGTGAGCCTCACGTCCATACAGTTCTCCTCCTACTCTACACAGTCGCTGCTGGGCTCAGTCTCTCCAAGTTCAAACTTCTGGGTGCCGCAGTCAAACCTCATCGGGCTCAACGTGATCGAGGAACTCATAGGCACGGTCGTAGGCCAGATGTTTTACATTGTGGTCGCTTTCCTGCTGTCGCTGATATTATCATTCGATTTCATGGAGGCGGTAGGGGACCTGCTGGGCTCGCCGAGCCTCAGTTCGCAGCACACGCTTAGAAAATTGATATGAAATGATCTAGATGATAGAAAAAATAAAGAATAAGATTGCAGGCGCCCTGTCGTGGAAGCGCAGCGCAGCGCTCCTGCTGATGGCGCTGCTGGCATCGGCCGCTGTGTCTGGCGCACAGAGTACGGGGCTCGTTCCAAAATCGGGAATCGCAATCCTGCAATACACGCTGCCTATACTTCCAGGTTCGTGGGTCGGCGTTGCCGCGCTCGTGATCCTGATAGTGATAGCGTTTGCAGTTATCGTCTACATGCTTGCTGGGCTGATAGACAGCCCGAACGCCAGGGGATGGGCGCGCTTCCAAATATACGAGGCGATACTGTCAATCATCTTCATACTGATATTCCTCTTCTTCGTCTTCATCTTCTTCCTCAACCCGCAGCCAGTGCTATCAGCAATAGGGCTCCTACCCACTGCCACAGTATATACAGGAGAGTTTGACTGTTCTCAAGCATTTGACATATTCACACTTGCAACATGCGACATATCAGAGTTCAACCACTTTACGTACGGCGTCTTCGAAGGGATTTATGAGGTGACGGTATACATGGGTGTCACAACCGGCGTATCCATCACCAGTACCCTAAAGGATGGAAGTACCGTAGCTTCCGCTAGCGGCAGCTTGGGCAGCTTCATACCCATCCCCGCCGAGGTCATGTTCGCTACTGTCTTCTCAAGCATACTGATATTGTTCGTGCTGCTCCAGGTGCAGGTGCTGCTTATCTCGGGCTCGCTGCTCTGGCTTGCGTTTTTCGTTTCTCTTGGCGTGATAGCGAGGTCGTTCGGCTTCTCAAGGACCTTCGGCGGCGCGATGATAGCCATGGGCATAGGCTTGGGCATCATATATCCACTGATGACAATTATGACATACGGATTCGTGAACACGCAGCTTAGCATGGCGAATGTCAACGGGTCGAGCAGCATAACGGGCTCCGCGATAATAACGAGCCTGATCACCTCTACAGTAGAGGCGATATTCTACCAGGCGCCTCCGGCAGGAAGCTGGATCTTCCCGCTGGCGATGGCCATAGCTGGATTGACGTTCATACCATTCCTCAATTTCACAATAGTAGATGCTTTCATAGTCGACTTCTCGAAGTCGATAGGAGAGAGAGTAGACTTCATGTCATTGCTTATAAATGTAATATGATGGAAATGAACTCAAGGCATATCAATAAAAAATTCATCTCTTCCCTAGCGTTGCGTCTATCAGTGATTGCAATAATTATGCTTTCATATATTTCTCTCACGGCGGGTGCAGCAGGACCCAGCAGCTGCGCTGCACCGACAGGCCAGCCGATACAGAACGAGATATGCAACACGTGGAACGGCATGCTGCCTATAGCTGTCATTGCTGTTCTTCTGTCATTTACCATAGCCGCGATAATATTCATGGTCGGCACCGCATCGAAGAACGAAAGGATAAGAAGCTTCGGCGTAGGTGAGCTCTACGAGGCGCTAGCCACAGCCATAATCGTGGGCTCTGCGCTGCTGATCGCAGGCCTCCTTGTCCAGACCATACCCGTGACTTTGTTGGGCCTGTTCTCGCCAGGCAGCTCTGTTCCAGCAACTACGGATCCGTATGTGCTCTCGACAAGCGCGATACTTTACACCATCAACACCATACAAATAGAATACGACTGCGTGCTTTACGGGAATGGCGGTTCTTCAATAGGACAGGCGCCTCCGCCCCCACCTCCGCTCGGCACAGGCAGCCAGCCATCCGGGCCTCCGTGCCCATACGTCTCGGGCTCCACGCCCGCATTAATCAATCCTGTCGGCGGCGCGGTCACGGGAAGCACGAACTTCGTGTTCCTCAGCGCGTACACCACATGGGCAGTGCAAATTTCGGCAGGGAGCGGTTACATATCCAGCAACATATTTACCGCTATCGTCCAGTTTGCGTTGGGCAACGTGCTGCCCATCTATAGGACCTTCATATACGCTGACCTGCAGCTTCCCGAGACCGTGGTCTTGGCATTCCTGAACGATGGGCTCTTTGTGCTATGGGCCCTGTATTATCTAATACTGTTCTTCTCGTTCGTAGGCCCGGTGTTCGTGACCCTAGGAATAATATTCAGGGCATTCCTCCCGACCAGGGCTTTGGGCGGCATACTGATCTCAACAGGAATAGGCTTCTTTGTAGTCGCGCCTGTACTTTTTGCGCTACTCTACTCTCCAAGCGTGAATCCGTATCCGACAACGCTCAGTTACAATGCGTGCGGCGGCGTCAACGTCTTCCCATCATTCATATGTTCAACATTCGGCCCCATAGCGAGCGTGCTGTCACCGCTCTGGCTGCAGGCGATATTCTATCCCATACTAATTACAGCGCTGACCTACACCTTCGTGACGCAGGTAGCGAACTTCGTGGGCGCATCCGCGCAGATGGGAGGGAGACTAAGGGCTGGTTTCATATAGCGTCGCAGACAAGTGCAAAGCAAACAGGTCAATCAAGCTGTGCAAACAGCTTAAAAGGTTTTATCCCATATTTATCTCCAATAAAAGCTGAGCTTAATGGATAATCGCATATTCATATTTCTTGGATTCCTCGGCATATCGATAGTGCTGCTAATCACGATAATCTCGATATCGCCGAATTTCCTGGCGCCGGTCTACAAGATACTGATACTCCTGGCAGTGCTATTCTTCGACGCGTGCGCCTTTTCAACAAGATTCTATTCCTACCTGCTCGGGCCCATACTCAAGCAAAGGAAGCGCGACCTGGTGCTGAACACAGAGGACGCATACTGGCTATCATCTACAGCAGATTCGATAATACACAAGGAAGGAGAGGACTTCATCGCAACCGTCTTCATAAAGATTCCCGTATACAGGTCTGGCACAGAGATGACCGATGAAGAGAAGCTTACATTCACGAACCAGCTCTCGCGCATTGTGAGCTCGAGCGAAGCGCCGATGAGGCTCACAACCCAGCTCCACATAATGAACAAGGACGACTACATAAACACGCTGAGAAGCACGGCAAGCGCCGCAGAGCTCGAGGAAGCAGGCCTGTTGCAGAAGAATGCAACAGACCAGGAAATCAGCAGGACAAGGGGCAAGTCCAGCATGTGGCACCACACGCTTGACAACGTCAGCAAGGTCGTGTCGCTTGAATTGGTGAGCTACGCATCGCTCTCTGCAACTGGCTCGACGGAATTCCAGGCGATAACAGGAGTGCAGCAAAGATCTCGGGAGGCAATGTCCGGAATAGCGGCGACATTCGGCGTGACACCGAGCATCATAACAGGAAACGCGATACTCAGGTTTGTCGAGCCCGAATACCTGATACCATATTCCACTGCAACGGAGCAGATAACGAAGTCGATAAGAGAAGAGGTCATATAATGGACGAGGAAGAGATAGTCTATCTGGTATTCAGCGCCGTTGTCCCAGTACTCGTCATAGCAAACCTGGGCTCGTTCGGCGGCGGCATCTACACATATCTTGTGGTCATACTCGTCGCGCTGCTGCTTGCATACATACTCGTCATGAACTTCGCCGATTATCTCCTCTTCCCGCTGATAACGAGCACACTCGGCATAACATTCAGGCCGTACAAGGACTACAAGATAACAAAGAGCCAGGAGGCAATAGTGAAAAACGTGAACGGGCTCTACTATGCAACTGGATACATAACCGGGAACCTGTTCTCGTTCGTGTTCAAGGCGGAGCGCGAAGAGGAGGGACAGGAGATGAAGCAGGTGCAATCTGTTGACATATGGGAGAGAGTAGTGATGAGCGTCCCATTCTCGTTCAAGTTCCATGCAATTACGGTAGGGCAGGGACATACAGACGGTCAGGGACGAACTCGAAGGCCAGAGGTCATACCAGGAATTTCAGATGTCAAAGGCGCTGAGCAGCAAGAATACCACTGATGTTATAGTGGCCGACATGCAAAGGAAGATGAACGTCATACAGACGCAGATAGACAGCATATCGCAGGGCGAAAAGCCGATAGCATCCCTCATGTACCTGGAGACAACGGCAGTTGGAGTGAGCGAGAAGGCGGCGCTCGACGCACTGTCAGCGCAGATAAAGCAGCTGCAGATAGCTGCCAGCTCGCTCGACCTGCAGCTTCTCAGGGTCGTCGGAAGGGAGCTTTACATTTTGTTCAAGTACAGCTTCGCGCTGCCTACGAGTATCAGGATATGCCGGAATTTCGATACGCAGAGATGAGAATATATAAAGTACAGAAAACAAATAAAGTGAAAACAATGTCAATGTTGAAACTGCAGCACATAATGAGCAGCCAGATAGCAAGGAGGTCGTTCCTCTCGAGGCCTCCGGAGCCGCCGGCAGAGATACTGATAAACGACCCGTTGCAGTCCATCTACATAGGCACTACAAAAATATTCAAGATACCGTTCAGCTGGACTTTCTCCAACCTTACAAACCCGCACATTTCAGTTGTTGGAATAACCGGAGCCGGTAAAAGCTACTTCGTGAAGACGCTGCTGATAAGGGCGAGCTACATCTGGAACACGAATGCGATAATAATAGACTGGGCCGGGGAGTACAAGGCATGGACAAAGCAGACAGGAGGCGTTGTCGTCGCATTTTCGAAGGGCGACTATCTGAACATAATGGACCTTGCGGGGATGAAGCCGCTCGACAGGGTCAAGCAGATCATGAGCTCGCTGGACATACTCACTGACATAGGCACATATCCAGAACAAAAGAGGCTCACGGAAGAGGCGATAGAGCAGTCGTACACCAACGCAGGGTTCTATGTCGCGGAGAAGCCGCCGATGGGCAAGGACGCGCCGACCCTCAAGAACGTCATAGCGCTGCTGGAGGAGAAGCTGCAGGAGGGCACATACGAATATCCAGCGGAGCTCGAGAACGCGATATACAGGCTTAGGCAATTTGCGAGAGAGGGCGAGGACTATTTCGCAAGGAAGAGCACGCTCGACCTCGGAAAACTGATAGACTCCGGTCTGGTTGACATAGACCTTTCGTCGCTTCCCGATGAGAAGTTCAGGACCCTTGCGGCGCTTTTCATATTGCAGACGCTGAAGGAAAAGATGAGGGCAGAAGGATTCAGCGAGACGAAGGGGCTCAAGGCGCTGGTAGTGCTTGACGAGGCGTGGAAGGTGGCGAGCGATGAGAAAAGCGACGCCATAACAATAGTGAGGGAGGGAAGGAAGTACCAGTTCGGCCTGATAGTCGCATCGCAGAACCCGACCGACATAAACGAGGCGATCTTCTCGAACGTCGGCACCAGCTTCATACTGAGAATAAAATTCGAGAAGTTCCTCAACTACCTGCAGGGGTCGCTCAACTTCTCCAACTTCATAAGGACAGAGATAAGCAACTTCGGAGTTGGCCAGGCAGCGGTGGAGATGGCCTTCCAGACAGCGCATCAGGTTCCCGCAGACCTTTGTGCTCGAAAGGATACACGGAGAGGAGCCGCTCTACGTGTACACGATAGACCTTGTCTGACATACTCACGCAGGCGAGCTTTCCGCTGGAATAATACAGAAGGACTACCAGTTCGAGAAGGAAGAACTGAAGAACAAGTTCATAGAGTTCAACATATAGCACTGAGAACATAGAGGCGCTCTTCGCAAGAATGGACACAGGCGGCAGGAACATAAAGATGATAGACTTCGTGCAGGAGCTGAAGGCAAGCGGAGTGCCGAACACGAATATCGTATCGTTCCTAAAGAGCATAAGCCTCGACGATCTGCTGATAACGAGAATAATATCGAAGACATGATGACATCGGAAATGCCAAAACTCGACACATTTGTGATAAGCAGGCAGGAGCTGAAGAGGATACTCGCTAGCATTCGGAGTGAGCGAGAAAAACATGGACCCTTCTTACAACATGGAGAAGGCGCACAGGCACGTAAACGTGATAACGTTTGCAGGCCTTCTTGAAAAGGCGGACCTCGACAGGGACAAGATAAGCAATGTCCTGAGGAGACTTGGCGTTGACGACCTTACGATAAGGAATATACTGAGCATAGACGAGCAGAAGATAATAGCGGAGACAGGAAGGCTCTTCAATGCGACTGTGGATTTCGAATGATTGATGTTGTGATGTTATGAAAGAGAAAGAGGAAAACAATATAATGACTAGCTTGCCGGTATTATTCCTTTAATTGAAGGAGGTTTTAAATGACATTTCTGATTGTTATAACATTCCTTGTATCGTTTATTTTGTATAAAAGATATTTCCCGGTTCTTGGTGCACGTTTTATTCATTTGAAAGACCTTGAACTGGATAAAATAAAGGTAATAGATGTAAGAGATTATAACGAATCTTATGCGGAACCCATCAAATTTGCTATTAATATTCCGACCGCCTATCTTAAAAGAAATCTAAATGAAATTCCAAATTGTGATTTACACGTAGTTGGATCAAACTTAATTGATAAAAATGTTGGTATACGCTATTTAAGAAAAAAAGTTTTTCGGGTCATCGGATATACAATTACCAATCAAAAAAAATCAGCGTAAACATTTTAAAACCAATGGATAAAGGAAAGGAGGTAAATAGATGGATTATAATGATCAAATGAAAAATCGGGTAAAACGTATTGAAGGACAGGTAAAGGGGAATTTTAAAAATGATGGAGGATAATAAGGACTGTAAAGATGTGATTACCCAGTTATCTGCCGCTAGATCTGCCATTGATCGTACCATTGGGGTGATCGTAAGTTCCAATTTAGTCGAATGTGTTCAAAAAGCAAATCAAGAAGCGGAAAGCATGGAAGAGTTGGTCCAACAAGCGGTTAATCTGTTAGTAAAAAGCCGATAAAAAAGGGTTGACACCCTCTTTTATTTTGATTAACATTATACCTATAGGGGTAATAGTAATTTATCTCAAAAAACAGGAGGAATTAAAACGATGAATGTAGCGAAAGTATTAGATGCAAAAGGATTGGCTTGTCCAATGCCGATCGTAAAAACAAAAAAAGCCCTGAATGAACTCGAATCTGGTCAAGTTTTAGAAATTCATACAACAGATAAAGGCAAAAAATGACCTAACAGCCTGGGCTAAATCGGGTGGACATGAGCTTTTGAAACATGAAGAAGAGAATGGGGTTTTAAAATTTTCGGATTAAAAAAGGATAAATTTTTTTAAACCCACACTATACCTTTACGGGTATGAGTTAAAACAAAACAGGGGGCAACTGCATGGCAGAAAAGAAAAGACAACGATCGTCTTATTTAGTGGAGATTACGATAAAGCGATGGCGGCATATATCATTGCAAATGGTGCAGCTGCCTATGACCATGAAGTAACCATTTTTCATACGTTTTGGGGATTAAATGCACTTCGAAAAGATGAAAATATCCCGGTGAAAAAAGGGTTTATGGAAAGAATGTTTGGAAAAATGATGCCAAAAGGCGCAGATAGAATGGGACTTTCAAAAATGAACTTTGCTGGATTTGGTCCTAAAATGATCAAAGGGATTATAAAAAAGCACAACGCATTACCGTTACCGCAATTAATCGAAATGGCTCAAGAGCAGGATGTAAAACTAGTAGCCTGCACCATGACAATGGATTTATTAGGTCTCCAGAAAGAAGAATTATTAGACAACATTGAATATGCCGGGGTGGCTGCTTACTTAGCAGATGCACAAGAGGGGAATGTTAATCTCTTTATATAACAATAAAAGGAGGTTTACAAATGCAATATGTGGATTATCTTGTTATTGCTTTACTTCTTTTCTTTATGATCAAGCGATTCTTACCAACAAAAGGTGTTAGTAATATTTCAACAGCAGATTTAAAAACAGTGTTAAATGACAAGAATAGGCAATTTGTTGATGTCCGTACACCTGAAGAGTTTAAAGGGAACCACATCAGAGGGTTTAAAAATATTCCTCTCCAACAACTTGCTCAAAAAGCAGAGAAAGAACTTTCGAAGGAAAAAGAAGTAGTTGTCATTTGTCAAAGTGGAATGAGAAGCCAAAAGGCTAGTAAAATGTTAAAAAGCTTAGGATTTACGAAAGTAACAAATGTAAAAGGCGGTATGAGCGCTTGGGTATAATGAAATGGAAGGAGGGAGTATCCAATGAAACAAATCACAGCAAAACAAGTAGAGGAATTATTAAATGAAGGAAAGCAATTAAATATCATTGATGTTCGCGAAGTCTATGAAGTAGCAGCTGGTAAAATCCCGGGTGCTATGAACATTCCTTTAGGGTTAATTGAGTTTCGCATGCACTAATTGGATAAATCAAAAGAGTATATCATGGTTTGCCGCTCAGGAGGAAGAAGCGGTCGGGCTTCACAATTCCTTGAAAGCTATGGATTTAATGTAATTAACATGACTAGCGGAATGCTTTCATGGGAAGGTAAAGTGGAGTAATTTTTTTAAATACAAATTATACCCATATGCGTATTTTGTCAGGAGGAATTATAGTGGAAAACATAAAAACAAACGAAATATTAGATGCTAAAGGATTAGCTTGCCCAATGCCAATTGTGAAAACCAAAAAGGCAATGAATAATTTAGAGGCAGGTACAAGTCTTAGAAGTTCAAGCAACCGATAAAGGGTCAAAAGCGGATATGAAAGCTTGGGCTGAAAGTACGGGTCATCAATTTTTAGGAACAATTGAAGAAGGAGAAGTATTAAAGCATTACTTAAGAAAGGCATCAATTGATGAAACCTCAGAAAGAAAACATCCAAATGTAACAAATAATAAGGATCTTGAAATGAAACTTGAGGGAAATGAAGATATTGTCGTCCTTGACGTAAGAGAAGCGGCGGAATATGCCTTTAATCATATCCCGAACGCCATCTCCATTCCTTTAGGTGAATTGGAAGCGCGAATGGGTGAATTAAATAAAGAAAGTGAAATTTACGTCGTTTGCCGTACAGGTAACCGCAGTGATCTTGCGGCACAAATTTTAGCGGATAAGGGATTTATTAATGTAATCAATGTTACACCAGGTATGAGTCAATGGACTGGCAAAACAACAGGAATCAATCATTAAAAAATTAGGAGGAATAAACAATGAATAAAAAAGTAGCAATTATTGCAAGTAATGGTGGATTATTCGATGCATATAAAGTGTTTAATATCGCAACGGCAGCGGCTGCAACGGACCAGGAAGTAGCCATTTTCTTCACGTTTGAAGGTTTAAATTTAATCCATAAAGAAGCAAACAAACAACTTCCAATGCCGGAAGGAAAAGAACATTTTGCAGAAGGCTTTGCTAAAGCAAATGTGCCTTCTATTCCAGAAATGGTCGAAATGGCTCAAGAAATGGGCGTTAAAATGATCGGATTTCAAATGACAATGGATGTAATGGGGTTAGAAAAAGAAGACTTTGTTGATGGAATCGAAGTTGGTGGAGCTGTAACCTTTTTAGATTTTGCAAAAGATGCAGATGTCACTTTAACTTTTTAATGAGGCATATTTTTTTAAATGAAATAATACCTTTGGGGGTAAGTGAAAAATGACTGTAAAAGTTATGACTTCAAAAGAGGTAACGAAAAAGATTTTTAATAAGGAAGAACTATTTATACTAGACGTTCGTAATGAAAGTGATTTTCGAGATTGGAAGATTGAAGGAAAAAACTTCGAATATTTAAACATTCCTTATTTTGAATTATTAGATGGTGTCGAAGGAATTATCGATAAAATTCCTACTAATAAAGAAGTATTGGTCGTTTGTGCCAAAGAAGGATCATCTGTCATGGTGTCAGAGATGCTTTCAGAAGCTGGTTTATCCGTTTCTTACCTAAAAGGTGGTATGAAAGCTTGGAGTGAGCACTTGGAAGCTGTTAAGGTTGGCAATTTGAATGATGGTGGAGAAATTTATCAGTTTGTTCGAATTGGCAAAGGGTGTTTATCCTACATGGTTGTTTCAAATGGTGAGGCAGCCCTTATTGATGCGACACGTATGACAAATATTTATGTTGATTTTGCTAAAAACATAAATGTAAAAATTACTCATGTATTTGATACGCACCTTCATGCGGACCATATTTCCGGAGGACGTATGATCGCTGAAAAAACAGGCGCAACTTATTGGCTGCCGCCAAAAGATGCTACCGAGGTAACTTTTGAATACCAGCCATTAGAAGACGGTAATGATGTAACAATCGGAAATACGATTATTGATATTCATGCATTATATTCTCCCGGTCACACGATTGGCTCCACTTCATTTGTAGTGGATAAAAAGTACCTGCTCTCAGGTGATATCTTATTCATTGATTCAATTGGAAGACCAGACCTTGCCGGTAAGGCAGAAGACTGGGTGGGAGATTTAAGAGAAACTCTGTATAAGCGGTACAGAAAATTATCAGAAGATCTGATTGTTCTTCCCGCACATTTTATGATCATTGACGAATTAAATGATGATGGTAGTGTGTCAGAAAAATTAGGTATGTTGTTCGCAAAAAATCACGGTCTCAATATTGAGGATGAATATGAATTCAGAAAAGTGGTAACAGAAAACTTACCACCACAGCCAAACGCTTATCAAGAGATTCGTGAAGCAAATATGGGGAAAGTAAATCCTGATATCGATAAACAACGTGAGATGGAAATAGGACCAAACCGTTGTGCAGTTCGATAAAATCTTGGGTTAAAAAATGAAAATAGGGAACCGGGCTAGGTTCCCTATTTTCAGCAAGGAGGATACAATGACAACCAGTTTGATTATTACGATTTTCTTGATTGGTTTCGTAGGCTCATTCATTTCCGGAATGTTAGGGATTGGTGGATCAATTATTAATTATCCTATGTTGTTGTATATTCCTGTTGCATTGGGTGTGGGGCATTTTACAGCGCATTCAGTTTCAGGAATTACAGCAATCCAAGTGTTCTTTGCTACTATTGGTGGTGTTTTGGCATATCGAAAAGGTGGATTTTTAAATAAAGCGTTAATTGCTTATATGGGAATTAGTATTTTAATTGGAAGTTTTATTGGAGGATTCGGTTTCAGGCATATGCCTGAAAGTGGAGTGAATTTAGTTTATAGAATCCTTGCATTAATAGCCGTTATTATGATGTTTGTTCCTAAGAAAGGGATTGATGATATACCAATCCAGCAGGTCAAATTTAATAAGTGGCTTGCTGCGATCCTTGCCTTTATCGTTGGAATCGGGGCTGGGATTGTGGGCGCGGGTGGCGCCTTCCTATTAGTGCCAATAATGTTGGTTGTATTAAAGATACCTACACGAATGACCATCGCTTCTTCCTTAGCGATTACACTGATTTCATCGATTGGGGCTACAGTCGGTAAAATTTCAACTGGACAGGTTCAATTTCTTCCCTCTCTTATCATGGTGATTGCAAGTTTAATTTCCTCCCCACTTGGCGCTGCTGCCGGAAAAAAAGATGAATACAAAAATATTACAAATGGTCATGGCTGTTTTAATTTTAGTTACTGCCATTAAAGTATGGATGGGGATTGTATAAGTTTTTTTGAAGAAGCATGTGAATGAGTAAAATATTGTTAAACTTTATATAAATATTTTCATATATACCCAATGTAGTATAATAAACTTAAAAGAATCTTTTTCGGTTCTTTTTTTATTGATTCAAAAATTCAAAATGGTCTTTGGATTTAAAATGGAGGAAGATTAATTTGATCTCTTCGTCAGGTTCCGTTAATAATTTAAAACCTAAAAACCACTGGTTCGCTGTAGCTACTGTTTGTATTGGTGCCTTCATGGCAGCCTTAGATGCAAGTATCATTAATGTAGCACTTCCGAATTTGGAACAACAATTTCATACCGGAATGAATGAGATAGAATGGGTAAGCCTATCTTATTTGTTATCCCTTGCATCAACCATATTAATCTTCGGGCGGCTTGCCGATATGTTTGGGCGGAAGTGGCTATACACATTAGGATTTGTGATTTTTTCCATTAGTTCGTTATTTTGTGGACTAGCACCATCGCTGTCTATCTTAATTGTATGCCGTGTGATACAAGGAATTGGGGCAGCCATGCTTCAAGCAAACAGCGTTTCTATTATCACTTCTGCTACTCCAAAGGATGATCTTGGAAAAGCCATTGGTATCCAAGCAAGTGCGCAAGGAATTGGTTTAAGTTTGGGTCCAGTAGCAGGGGGAGCGATACTTTCCTTAATTAGTTGGAAATGGATGTTTTTTATTAATTTTCCTGTCGGAATCATCGGTACTTTACTAGGAATAATGTTTTTACCAAAAGATCCGGTTATGAATAAAAGGAAGAAATTTGACTTTGGTGGAGCTCTGCTTCTTATCCCATCCAGTTATTACAATTATTTATATTTTAAATATTGGAATTAAATTAGGATGGGGATCTGAACTGATGGCCGGATGCTACGTAATTGGTATTACTACTTCTGTTTTGTTTATTCAATTCGAAAGAAAACGACGGAACCATTGGTGAACTTATCTCTATTTAAAAATATACCTTTTACAATGGGAAATATAACTGGCATTATGTCATTCATTATCATGTATGCGTCATTCTCCTAACGCCGTATTATCTTGATCAGGTAAAGCATCTCCCTGTTTTTCAAGCGGGGTTAATTATTGCAGCTATACCCATTGGGATGACCGTTTCTACTCCTATTTCCGGAATGATGGCAGATGATCGCGGACCTGCCATTCCATCGATAATTGGGCTTTCAATGGCTACCGTCGGAGCTTTCCTTTTACCGTTATTGATTTTACAGGAACATATATTTTAACCTGTATAGGACTTTTTTTAGTTGGTGGTGGAATCGGGATGTTTACCCCACCAAACAATAGCCATGTGATGGGGAATGTTCCTAAGAATTCATTGGGGATTGCGGGAGGCATTCTCAATATGTCCCGAACATTTGGAATGAGTTTGGGGATTACACTAGGAGGGTTGTCATACCAATTCTTTTTAAAACTTTACGGGGATAATCACCTGGATCATTTGGTAATCACGTTTAGGTCAGCATATTTTATAATTGCTGTGTTTTCATTCCTTTCACTGATCATAACCTCTAGAAACTATAAAAATGAGTTTAAAAATATGGGTGGTTATCATTCCAATGAAGTCGGAATAAATAGATAGAAGATAACCATTAAAAAAGCTATCCATGATGTGAACCCCTCTTAGTTGGACTAAAGACCCGCTAAGGGGGTTTTTAGTTTGGTCAAGTTTTCAAGTGAATATAGAGAAAAAGTCGTTTTAGAGTTCTTAACAGGGGGAGGAGGATTAAAAATTGGAAAAGAAACGGATAGCCTATACTGGTATTGAAATTGCAGCTTCTGTCGAACGTAATGAACAAGAAGCAAATAAAATTACAAGGATTCCTCTCAATTATATAGTTGAAGGAGAAAATTTAAATCTTCAAACAGCTTCAAAAATCACTTGAAGCGGGCTCTGAAAAAATGTGGGATGGCTCAGTCAGTAAAGAGTGCAATTGAACTAAATGAAACAGTGGAGATTCGAAAATTGAAGAAAAGCTGTAAAGGAGAATTTACTAATAGTATGGATATCTATTAATGAAGGGGGGATTTTAAAAAATAGAATACAAAATTACTTAATGAAGTGGATAAACTGATCACCTCATAAAAATAAGAAATAATCAAGGAGCTGAACGTTGTGTTTCATTATACGGTAGAATCCAATAAAACACTTGAACAAGCGATTGCTTCTGTTGAATCTGCATT
>CAVXKI010000001.1:0-226950 GCA_963762345.1 uncultured Microcaldota archaeon | reverse complement strand
CTCGTGGATCAAACTACGTACCACCTTCGACGCACGTTGCGCCAACTAGCCGATAGGCGGGCGAATAGTTCTGCTTGCTCGAAACATACTATCGCTTCGTGCCACAGGTGGGATAGCCCCACCTCCGCGCTCTGAATTGTGCCTGGCGATCTGAGTCGGTGTCAGCCGAGCCTGACATTTTGAAACATTCCAGTTGCAGCCTGGCCCCGCGCTGCGTCATTGGCGATTACAATGGGATCGTGGGGGTTGACCTCGGAGGTGCCGTCCCAGGCTCGAACGAGATGCGCAGCCGCATTCCGGTTGCCGCGGCGAAGCGCTCCAAGGTGCGCGTCGAGGGCTTGGTGCTCTATCGCAAACGTCTGAGTTCTGGATGTCCGAGATTCCTCAAGGTGGATATTTTTATTTATGAGCGAAACCAATCTTGAGCCGAGCCCGTTGTAGTTCGTGAGCAATAATATCACAGGTATGCTGCGTCTTTTTGCCACCATCAGTGCATCGATCGGGTCATCCTCTATGAATACCCTAAATGAAACACTCATTGCCCTCCCTGCCTTTCTCATGGCTGCTCACAGTTTCTACATAGAGCACTTCGCTGTTCCTTTGAACCACGCCTTGACGCTTTTCCGCGGCCAGTGGGTTGGCAGTCTGTACCTCTCCCAGAGCCGTCCTTGTCTTAAATCGACAAAGTCGGTATTCGGCCTCACACTTCGAACGTAGCTGGCCGCAATTACTTGCGATTAAATGCAGATGATGCGTACATAACTTCTTGGTAGGCACGGCTCATCCTACTATCTCCGCGTATGCCACGTTCCCTGAATGCATCAGCGATTTATGTTCCTATTCCGTCCTTGTCTGCTCCTATACAGGGCATGCTCGTGCCGGGCGCATATTATACCCTGGAAAAGCGGTGTTTAAATATGTCGTTCCTCACTACGCCGAATAACGAGTTTTTAGAGGAAAAAGATAACAGAAACCTAGCCCCTTTTCAAGCTTGCCGTGCGTTGAAACTTGGCGTTGCAATTACTGCAGATAACACGCGCATTCCGCTGTTCTTCGTGTATAACAATGCAGTCCCTTGGCCTCTTGCGTATTGCACCTTCCCACATATCGACACCCTGCAAAGTCATTCTTTTCAGCCGCCTCTACTTTGTCCGAGCGCTCTTTGTTCGTATACGCTTTGGTAGTATCTAGAGCATGGGCGCCTGGGAAAGTTAGGCCGACAACTCCCCCTTTTCCCGCCGCCTGGCTCAGAGAAGGGAGCGTTTTTTCGCGTCTGCTGTTACTTCCTCGCTGAACAAAAGCCATCCTCCGGAAAACTACGTTGGTCCCTGCCCCTAACACAACCATCCCGCCTTCATCCACTGTCCTTTTGCTACTTGTAGGTTCGGAATCAAGTTAGATAATCCTGTCAAATCTTTTCCTGTAGTGTGCTCCATTCAATCGCTCTAAACCGGGGATTAAGCCTAAGAAAGAGGTGTTTATATACGTCGTTCCTCACTACGCCGAATGACGAGTTTTATTAACGGAACAATTCCACAATGTTTTAAATCTGAAACTGTCAATACTAGACAGCTTTAAATATCATAAAATTTAACGGATTTATACATGGCAACAGAACCGGACATATTATCCTCGGGGCGGATCCATATAACGATAGGCACAACACACCCTGTACGCCCCACAGCTGCTGGGACCCTGATGACAAGGAGTGAAGCCCTGATGAAATACGGCGGAGCCGACGCAAACTACCTGGACAGGGTCGCACGCGAGAGCATAACCGGCTACAAGGAGGGAGGGGTGGAGCTCCGCGAGGCGCAGGAAGTGAGGGAATCGCATGCACTTACAAATCAGGAGCGTGGAAGGCCTTTGGCAGAGGTGGACAAGCGCGAGCGAGGGTAATGTGCTCGAGTTCATAGGCACGTTCCTTGACAAGATGTCAAGGCAGCAGGCAGAGTTTTACAGGACACTTAGAGGTCATAGCTCTTGGCGTATTTATGAGAAAAGAGGGGAGGCGGGAGGCCGCTGAAGAGCAATGCATTTCTGAGCCTGCTGCAAAGTCTGCCTGCTGTAGGTGTACAGCTTCCCAGGGTTCTTGAAGTAGAGGGTGGAATCCCTTTAAGGCCGTCGATATCAATGACAATAAATACGACAGGCCGAGGGTACCGCAAATAATAAGAAGGCACCATCTCATAGACTGGCTTTCCCGTAATGCTACCGCCTGAGCAAAGGGAGCGTTACAAGCAAATAGTGGAAAGTTGTCCTGAAGTCAGGAACGAAAAGTTAAAGTAAAATTAAAATAAGCCTAAGCTGATTTTAATTTTATTTTAACTTTCGTTCCTGACTTCAGGACAACTTTCCACTATTTGCTTGTAACGCTCCCTTTGCTCAGGCGGTAGCATTACGGGAAAGCCAGTTTCGTCTATGAGATGGTGCCTTCTTATTATTTCGGCTGCCCTCGGCCTGTCGTATTTATTGTCATTGATATCGACGGCCTTGATTGCCGCCTCTACTTCAAGAACCCTGGGAAGCTGTACGCTCACAGCAAGTTTTGCAGCGGCTTCGGGATCCGGGTTTGTCTTCAGCGGCCTGCCGCCTCCCCTCTTTTCGTCATACACCCAAGAGCTATGACCTCTAAGTGTCCTGTAAAACTTTGCCTGCTGCCTTGACATCTTGTCAAGGAACGTGCCTATGAACTCGAGCGCATTCTCTTCGCTCGCGCCTGTCACCTCTGCCAACGCCTTGGCTATCTCCTGATTTGTAAGTGCATGCGATTCCCTCACTTCCTGCGCCTCGCGGAGCTCCACCCCTCCCTCCTTGTAGCCGGTTATGTTCTCGCGTGCGACCCTGTCCAGGTAGTGCTGCATCAGCTCCGCATATTTCGTCGCGGCTTCACTCCTTGTCATCGGTGCCGGCGGCTCTGGGCGTACGGGTGTGTTGTGCCTATCGTTATATGGATCCGCCCGAGGATGATATCTGGGTCCTGTTGCCATGTATAAATCCGTTAAATTTTATGATATTTAAAGCTGTCTCATATTGACAGTTTCGCTGCTAAACATTGTGGAATTGTTCCGTTAATAAAACTCGTCATTCGGCGTAGTGAGGAACGACGTATATAAACACCTCTTTCTTAGGCTTAATCACCCAGTTTGAGCGATTGAATGGAGCACACTACAGGAAAAGATTTGACAGGATTATCTGACTTGATTCCGAACCTACAAGTAGCAAATGCAGTAGAGGCAGGAATGCCTGTGCTATCTGAGGGCAGGCAGACCGACGTACTTTCGGAGGATGGCTTTGGGTCAGGGAGGGAAGTAACAGCAGACGCGAAAAAGACGCTACCTTCTCTGAGACAGGCGGCGGGAAAAGAGATGTCAGTCCTAACTTTCCCAGGCGCCCCTGCTAGATACTACCAAAGCGTATACGAACAAAGAGCGCTCAGAAGAGTAGAGGCAGCTAAAAAGAAGTGACTTTGCAGGTATCGATATGTGGGAATCCGTGTTCAAAACACCCAAGAGGCCAAGGGACTGCATTGTATGCGCGAAGAGCACCGGAGATACCGCGCTGGTTATCTGCAGTAATTGCAACGCCAAGTTTCAACGCACGGCAAGCTTGAAAAGGGGCTAGGTTTCTGTTATCTTTTTCCCTCTAAAAACTCGTTATTCGGCGTAGTGAGGAACGACATATTTAAACACCGCTTTTCCAGGGTATAATATGCGCACCGGCACGACCATGCCCTGTATAGGAGCAGACAAGGACGGAATAGCGAACCATAAGATCGCTGATGCATTCAGGGAACGTGGCATACGCGGAGATAGTAGGATGAGCCGTGCCTACCAAGAAGTTATGTACGCATCATCTGCATTTTTGATAAGGAGGCCTGCGGCCAGCTACGTTCGAAGTGTGAGGCCGAATACCGACTTTGTCGACCTAACAAGGACGGCTCTGGGAGAGGGTGTGCTTACCGTGGTACAGACTGCAAACCCGCTGGCTGACAGGAAAAGCGTCAAGGCGTGGTTCAAAGGAATCGGCGCGAAGGTCCATGATGTAGAAACTGTGAGCAGGAATGAGAAAGGCAGGGAGGGCAATGGTGTCTCATTTAGGGTATTCATAGAGGATGACCCCATCGATGCACTGATGGTGGCGAGGCGCGGCATACCTGTGATATTATTGCTCACGAACTACAACGGGCTCGGCTCAAGATTGGTTTCGCTCATAAATAAAAATATCCACCTTGTAAGGAATCTCGGACCAGAGACTCAGACGTTTGCGATAGAGCACGCAAAGAGCACAGATAAAATTACAAAGGAGAAATCTTTTTGGGCATTGCTGAGGGATATGCCCTATGAAATCATAGAAACGCTCAGGAAATAGTTAGGCCTCCGGCGCCGCCTTCTTCTTCCTTCCCATGCCTGGCATCTTTGGAGGCTTGAGTTCTGGGAATATCTTTGACATCGAGAGCTGGTCTATGCCTGTCTCGAAGCCGAGGCTCCCTACAAGCTTGTTGAGCGCATATGCCTTTGCAAGCGGCAGGAGCGTCTTGTTCTCGCATGAATCGTCAAGCGCCTTCTTCGCCTCTGTGGAATCGAGCTTTTGTACTGCTGTTGAGAGATCTGTAACCTTTTTCTTCAGCCCGGACGTGGCACTCGATACAAATGCATCTAGTACGCTCGTCTTTATGCCGAGCAGGCCGAACGCCTTAGAGTCTATAGTAGTCCTTATTCCCGCAAGATGGTATACGACTTCCTGTGGGGTTGTATTGGCGCGTATGCCCATCCTCCTTATCGATACCCAGTCCCTGTACTTCGCCATGAAGTCTATGTATTGATCTGGTTCGTCCAAGTTCACACCGCTACTATTATATAATATCCGGAAGACTTTTCCCTTGCTACCCTCTTTACTACTCCCTTCTGAACGAGCGCTACAAGCGCATTGTTTACCATCCCTTTAGGCCGGTTGCACTTCTTCATTATGTCATCCGCCGTTTTTATCTGAGTGTCCTTTGTTGCGCCGAGGTCCTTCATCGCATTTATTACTGCCTGCTCGATTGGATTTAAGTCTACCATGCTTTCACCGCATTGTTAATCGTTACTTCTTTGCCTTCGTCTCCTTGTTCTTTGGCCTTAGGAAACCATAACCGCACTTTCTGCACTTCTTAGCTCCCGCTGCATTCCTGGCCTTGCACCTCTTGCAGATCCAGATCTTTGCAATCTCCGCGTCAGCTATTGGAAACTTTCCCACTAAAACACCAAATCAGAATATTGATTAAACTCTCTATTTTCCCCTCTGTAAAAAGCCTTGATTCTATTTAATAATCAAGCTTATTAAAGGTTGCTGTTTTTGCTTCGCTGCATTTACTCTTGGACTATGAATTCGTTTTCCTTTGGATCCCTCCTTCTTGCATGCCTTATCGCCAATAGTTCCCGCTCCGTTACTATGGTTTGAAAGAAGATGGCGTCTTCTAGATAGATGGCATTGTCAAGGTTTACCGCATACCTGAGATCCGCATGCTGGAATCTCGTGGAATGCATGGTTGTACCCCTGAAGTTTGCGCCCCTAAGGTTGGCGTGATCAAATATTGCTCCTTTTAGATTCAGTCCGCTGATGTCCGCGCCCTCCAGCTCTGCATGGGGGAAGTCCTTGTCGCCATGAGCCAATTTCTCCCTCACCTCGGCTACAGAGGTCACTGGCTTCCAGCCGGTGTCAGTCGCAGAGCTATAGTCCCTGCCCTTGTATGGTTGCCCACTGTTGTGTTCCATGTCATCACGCTAAACTATGCGATTATGATACTCCTTCCCTCTCAACTTTCCCGCACCTTACGCATCTGTATAGGGTCACGGGCTGCTCATCTCCTATAACTACTCCGATGTAAGTCATAATAGCCTTGTTGCAGCCGCATGCTGCGCATGTGCGCTCAGTTATGTTTTCCATCTTCCTCTGGTAGCCACAGACCCCACACACTAGGAATACGTCATCGTTTTCCTCCTTTACCCTCATGCCGACGTTGCATTTCGGGCAGATGTTTGGCAGTGTCATGCGCTCGTGCTTTTAGCTGGGTCACTTGCTTAATTTATAACTTTCCATGTGGTTCGCCTGGCGGGACACAAAACCAATAAAAGCCTATATCCCCATAACATTGCTATGGACTTGAAGACTTTTGTATGGAAGGAAGGAAGAACCTACATCATTAAGGAGGCAGTAACAGGAGTGACTACACAAGGCAGGACAATAAAAGAGGCTGTAAAGAACATAAAGGAAGCTGTCTCTTTGTATTTGGAAGAAATGCCTGAGACAAAGAAAGAACTCAAAAACGTGAGGAGCATAGGTGTAGTTGATGTCAAGCTTGCCTAGGCTATCGGGCGAAAAGATTATAAAAATACTTGTTAAAGATTTCGGATTCTTTGTGGTGAGGCAACGGGGCAGCCATGTGGTGCTCAGAAAGTTTGTAGATGGTAAAAAGATTGTTACGATAGTTCCCTTGCATAGAGAAGTAAAACTGGGAACTCTCACAGGTATTTTAGAATTGGCAAAGGTGGATAGAGAGGAATTTACGGCCAAGATTTAGTAAATTCGGAGCACAAAACCAATAAAAGCCTATATTCTGAAGATAGTTCGATGTTATGGCAGAGTTCAAGGTCACTCCATGGAAGGTGGAGGGCAAGATAGACTATGATATGCTTGAGAAGCAGTTCGGAATACATCCGATCAGCGACGAGATGCTCAAAAGGCTGGAGAAGCATACTAGAGAGACGCACTGGTTCCTCAGGAGAAAGATAGTGTTCGCGCAGAGGGAGCTCCAGTGGCTGCTCGATGAGTATGAAAAAGGGAACAAGTTTTATCTTTATACCGGGCTTGCTCCATCTGGACCCATGCACCTTGGTCACCTGCTTCCGTTCATGTTCACGCAGTGGCTCCAGGAGAAGTTCGATTGCGAAGTATTAATACAGATACCTGACGAGGAGAAGTTCTGGGCCAGGCAGAATCTTAACATGAGCCTTGATGACTATCATACTCTTGCACAGGACACGGCATTGAACATTGCTTCGATGGGCTTCAATCCGAAGAAGACGAGGATATTCCTAGATACGGACTATGCAAGGACGCTTTACAGACAGGCGGTGCGAGTCGCGGGAAAAATAACATATTCGATGGTAAAGGATGCATTTGGTGTGGGGAATGACACTAACATAGGATGGATATTCTACACCAGCATGCAGGCTGTGCCAGCATTTCTGAAATCAGTAGAGGAGGGACGCAATGTCCCGTGCCTTATTCCGCTTGGAGTAGACCAGGATGTTCACTTCAGGGTAGCAAGAGATGTCATCGGCAAGCTTGGTTACTACAAGCCAGCGATAATGCACAACATGTTCCTTCCGTCGCTTAGCGGAGAGGCGAAGATGTCTGCAAGCGAGAGCCTGAACACGATATACCTGAATGATGCTCCGGATGTAGTTGTCAAGAAAGTAAACAGGGCACTAACAGGCCAGCAGTCAACCGCGGAGCTGCAGAGGAAGCATGGCGGCGATCCTGACAAGTGCATGATATGCCAATACTACAGGTTCCTTTTCGAGCCTGATGACAAGAAGCTGGAGAAAATATTCAATGCGGAGAGGAAGGGGACCATACTTGCGGGAGAGCACAAGGCGGATCTCGCAAAGAGGATCAACGGATTCCTTGAGATACACAAGAAAAGAAGGGAACAGACAAAGCCAAAGATGGACCAGTTCATGGCGAAAGACTAATTCCTGCGCGCTGTGAGGAATACATATAAAACAAGTGGAATAAAATACAATTTATGCCCGGGTAGCTCAACGGCAGAGCGCTTGTCTTGTAAACAAGAGGTTGAGGGTTCAATTCCCTCTCCGGGCTTTAACGTTTACGAGGAACATGGGTTCAAAGTATCACCATACTTATATAAATACTTTTGCTTTTATAATAAAAGCATGGACGAGACGCTGAGGGGCAAATTCGACGCTGACGTAGAGAGGAGACTAGCGGAGCTCGACAAGGATAAGAGCATCAGCAGGGAGAATGCGGAATTGGTGAAGAGGCACATCTTCTACCTGAGGGCGCAGGGCAAGGAGCCGCGCACGATGCTGAAGCATCTCTACGGACTCAGGATGCTCCTGAAGCTAACGGGCGGGAAAAAGAGCCTGAGGAAGCTTACAAAGCTGGACATGGAAGAGGCGATGGCAAGGATGGAAAGCTCCAAGACAGGGAAGGGAGGCCGCTATGCGGACCAGACCAAGCACCACTTCAAGACCACGATAAAATACTTCTACAAGCACCTCCTTGGCGACGACATATACTACCCTCCGCAGATCGCATGGATCAAGACAAGCGACAAGAGAAGCAAGCGCATGCTGCCGGAAGACATCCTGAGCGAGGACGACGTACTTGCGATGATCGACGCCACGAGGAACGTGAGGGACAGGATGGTCATTGCGCTGATGTTCGACTCCGGAATCAGGATAGGGGAGCTAGTCCCGTTGAGGAAGAAGGACGTGGACCTGGAAGGCGAGCCCGCGCACATAATGGTGAATGGAAAGACAGGCATGAGGCAGATCCCGATACTGTTCAGCGCGCCGTACGTGGCGGCATACCTCAATACGGTAAAGGACATGAAGCCCAATGACATCCTGCTCAAGGACATAGGCACATGGAGCAACCTGAACCTGGCGCCGCAGTACAGCGCGATAAGGAAGGTATTGCAGCTTGCCGGGAAAAAGGCCGGCATCAAGAAGCGCATCTATCCCCACCTTTTCAGGCACTCGAGGGCCAGCTACTACGCAAACAAGCTCACGGAGCAGCAGCTGAAGGTGTTTTTCGGATGCGACCGGGGACAGCAAGATGGCGGCAACATACGTACACCTCTCGGGGAGGGACATTGATAACGCCATAATGCAGGCGCATGGACGCGCGCCGAAAGAGGGGCCGCCAACACCGAAGCTTAACGTGAAATCATGCCCTAAGTGCAGGATGGACAATACTGTCGATGCAACATACTGCGTCAGGTGCGGATCTCCCTTGGACATCGATACCGCAATGCGTATGCAGCGGGAAGTCGCAAAATTAAAGGAAGCGGTAATCGAATCGCTCAAGGACGAGAAGCTCAAGTCGGATATAGCCAGGAAGGCAAGAAAGATGAAAAAAGAAAGAGGGGGAGACCATGGGAAATGAAACACTGCAACAATGGATTCCGCAGATGCTCGCCATAAGCCAGCTTAGCTTCATGGGCAGCTGCGAGACGAAGTTCGACGATGCGATACACGGCAGGACAAAGACCACGAAGCCGATGCAGGTTGGCAAGAAGATGCATGAGAAGCTGACAGAGGGGCTGCCGAAGATAAGCAGGGACGATATACTGAAGCAGATAAGGGCAGGCACCAAGGGAGGCGTAAGGGAGCTGCCGTAGGGGACCCTAAGCTGAAGCTAGTAGGCAGGATAGACCAGCTCAACATCACCGGAGAGCGCATAGGCGGCAAGAGCGCAGGGATAGTGATAGACGACAAGTATCCTGTCAGGCCATACGAGTATATTCCGAACTACTACAAGGTGCAGCTGGCTGCGTATTCCGTTGCTGTGGAAAACTCTGATGACATGGGCGGCATCTGCAAGATAATAGGTGCTGGACTCATATGCAGGCAGAAGGACACGCACGCGATCATAAGCAAGTTCGATGTAGGAAAGGACGAGCTGAACGTCTGGGAATCCAATATCCCAGAAGCGGTAAAGGCTGCATGGAGCATAGCGGAGCGCAAAAGGGCTGCGGAGCACAGGAGATTCGACATCGCCAAGGGCATATGGGGGAATTGCTGGTGCGGCGCCGACTTCCAGCAGAGCGCACCCTCTGCACAATTGAAATTAGCCCAATGACTTTATGCGGAAAACGCGCACCGGAAGCGCTATAGAAGTGCCGGGTCATGGCGGGGTGCCCGCCGTGGCACCTTTTATGGTTAATTACGCAACAGATATAAATTAGCGATTGCATATTAAGATAATAACTTATTGTGGGAGATTATTTTCATGCCAGATGAATCAACAGCCGTTGCCAAGATAAAGGCACTGCTTTCAGAGTATGACAGCTTGAGCGCTAAATACAAGAAAACGGCAGCGGAGCCAAAGGCAGAAGACTACACACTGGAACTTTTTGCTATATTGGGATGGAATAGAAGGGGCGAGGAAGTAATACCGCAAAAGAAGATAAGAAGAGCAACATCTTCGGATCGTGTAGATTACAGCTTTAAACTCGCTGGCTCTATGAAGTCAAGCATGTATGTTGAGGTAAAGAAATTTGCAAGAGACCTAGACAATCCGGAATGGGTTAAGCAAGCGATCGAGTATGGGAAGAACGGAGGCGCAAGGTGGGTCGTACTAACGAATTTCCACCAGATAAGGGTATTTAACTCAAACTTTTATTCTGATGTAGATAACGCGGAGCTGTTTAGCCCGATAGACCTTGCTGCTGACATAGAAAAACCTAAAGTACTTGAGAGATTGATGCTTTTATCTAGAGAGTCATGTAGAGAAAACAAACTAGATGAGTATGCAAAAGACAATAAAAAATGGAAGGAGTCTGCGGACATAGAAGAACTTCTTACTGGCACGCTGCTAAAGATACGCAAAAAGTGGGTACAGGCGATCTACGAGCAGAATTGGCGTCTGTATGATGAGGAAAAGTTCGTTGCGGAGGCAATCGACTCTGACGTGCAGTTGCTTTTTGACAGGATAATCTTCTGCAGGATCCTTGAGGACAACGGCGTTGATGAGGATAGAAAGCTGAGAAATGAATATGAAAAGTGGGAAACAGACAAGAGAAAACAGTTCTACAGCGAGTATCTGATTCCATTCTTTGGAAAGATGAGCGAAACTTATGACAGCAACATATTCAAGAGGAACGGGTTAGACAGCCTGAAGATAAAGAATGAAGACTTTGTAGCGGGAATTGAGTCTTTTTATAAAAGTGATGACGGGCTGAGCTATCACTTTGATATTATCCCTACTGATGTACTCGGTCACGTTTATGAGAACTATCTCTCCTACAAGGTTCGTATGAAGGGCGGCAAGCTTGCGACAGAAGAGGAGATGTTTGAGAGGAAGAGAGGGGGGATATACTTCACCCCAGAATTCCTTGTGGACTATCTTTTGAGAAAACACGCTTGGCAAGAAGCTTGCGCAGTGCAAGACTACCGCACAGGCGCTTTGAGTATAAAAGTCCTTGATCCAGCTTGCGGTTCCGGGACATTCCTTAATCCGAGCATATGACGAATTCAAGAAATGGTATGAAAAGCACCCCTCTGCGAGGCAGGCATCCTTCAACGGAGACTCTGAAAACGGAATGGAGACATTCCTAGATTCAGGTAATGGAAAATTGTTTGTATGGGGTAACATAAATCCTCAGCCGCGGGAGCTAGCTAGATTGAATCTGTTTATACGTGCAATACACAATCCTAAGATGTTACCGAAGCTACGTATTATTGCTGCAAATAGCCTTATTTCTACAAATCCAACTTCGAAAAACCAGATAGGCCCTTTATATTGGAAAAGCAGCTTCCAATAGTTTATGAAGATAGTGGTTTTGACGTAATTGTCACTAATCCACCATGGGAGAAATGGAAGCCAAATTCTAAAGAATTTTTTGAGCCTTTACCATCCTGGGTTTAAATCACTGCCTGCACAAAGAAGCCAAGAAAGTGATTCAGCAGATTTTGGCGCACAAGCCCCTAGTTAAAAAGAAATGGGTGGAGTATAATTCTCATTATGAAGCATTGAGCTATGTATTCAGGGGATGAAAACAATTTCAAATTCCAGTCAGGCAGATGTACCTCGGGAAGAAAGTCTCAGGCAATTTAGATTTCTATAAGCTTTTTGTGGAAAAATCATATCAATTACTGAAGAAGACGGCGTAGCTGGTATGGTAATACCTAGTGGGATATATACTCATTTGGGGGCAAAAGGTATACGTGGTCTGCTTTATGATAAATGCAAAATAGAAAGTCTATATTGCTTTAAGAATAGAAGACCTGGACTATTCCCAGATGTGCACAGCAGCTATAAGCCAATACTAATAACGTGTAGGAAAGGCAGTAAAACAATAAGTTTTCCTTGTGGTTTTTATCTGCACACAAAAGAGAATATTACTAAGACTCTTGCAAATTGAACAATTTTGACTGTTAGTTTCATAAAGGCCACAAATCCGCTATCATGGAATGTACCAAGATTAAACGAAAGAAGACCAAGAAATAATAAGAAAGATGGTGAAATACCCAGCATCTAAATATAGAGTAGATTCTTCGAGTGGAATATCAAAACTACAGCGACTCACATGACCAATGATCATCATCTATTCAGGCCCATCGTAAGGGGGTGCCTATGTTGGAGGCAAAAACATCCATCAATATACACATCAGTGGAAAGAAGCTCCAACACCAAAGTATTCCGTTCTAGAGAGCGATGTGGTTGCTAATCTTGCCCCAGAGAAGATATATCATAACGATTATTGGTTGACCTACACGTCTGATTTCGCACTCGCAAAATGAAAGAACATTAATAAGTTACTGTAGTCCCGCCAGGCTATGTTTGTGGAAATTAGATAGCAATAGTCAAAGTATCAGACTTGAAAGCGATGTGCTTCTTGTACGGTATCTCCAACAACTTCGTGTTCAGACTATCTAGTTCGTCAGAAGGTAAGTGCGAACGTCAACATGTTTTATTTCCTTGAGCTTCCTGTCCCTCGCATAAAAGATAACCAAGATACGAGTCAATAGTTAAAAAGGTCGTACAGTTGGTAGCTACCACAGACGAATTTAGAGAGTTGAAGAAGGAGATAGGGATAATCTCTCCAGTTGTTGATGAAAAGGATAGGCAGGAGACTAACGAAAGCCAAGATAGACGCATTGGTGGCCAAGCTATATGGCATAAGCGAAACAGAGCTTAGGTATATACTCCAGCAATTCCCTATAGTAGAGGATGGAATAAAGGAGCAAGTAATGCAGGAGTTTTCCAAACTTTAATGCCTATAAACAATTCTTAAACTACAGGTGGTTTGATAAGACTTAAAAAAGCAAGAATATTTTGGGCGCTCATTACTCCAAAGAAGGATGAAAGAGTAGTTGGAACTGTTGGTTAAGGTATGTCAAACTGACAAAATAATTGTACCATTCACTTCGTATGATACAATAACTACAAGTAAGGGTTTTAAGGACAATGTAAGCGATAGCACATGTTAAAGAGGTAATTCTACATGAGAAATACCACAAGCTTGACTACGCCGATAGTTTCGTTCCGTTAGCACTTTCCGTAATAGCTTTAGTAATTATCTGTTTTTTAGTAGGGCACTATAATTTTATAATGGCTGTTTTTCGTTTTCCTCTTATTCATGTTCATTATCCTTTGTATATATCATCCTAACAAGGAACGCGCAGCAGATGTGTATGCAGCTGCAATTGTTGGCGCTTCAGAGTTTGCTAGAGCAACGAGGGAGCTTACGAGCAAAGGCCTGCTTAGCGATGGAATTCTTCATCAGCTTACCCACGGTAGGAACGAAGACCGCATTAAGTTCATCGAATCATTGGACTTGAAAGCAGGTAAACAAAGATAGCTTCTAATAGTGAATCAAATGCTAAAAAGTATTGAAAGAATATTTCGAGAACGTAATCTAAAGAAAGCGCTTAAAGATAGACGGGAAGAAACAAAGGAATTGCTTAAACTCTTGTCAAAAGACATATCTAACCCTCTAGATTACGTTATTGATGCTTATTTGAAAAGCATAGAAAGCTATTGCAAAGGTTTAGATTTTGCATCCATTTTTTATGGAGGCATGGCAGTTGAACTAGGGCTGATATTCAAATTAAATCAAAAGAACATAGCAATATCGAACAAGTTTCATAAGCTCATAAAAGCAGCAAGGAAAGCCGGATTGCTTAAAACAGATGAGCAGGAAGAAAACGCAAGAAAGATTGAGCATCTGAGAAATGCATATGTACATCCCCAAAGCCTATTAAAAAATCTTTATTCTTCTCGGAACATGAATTATATATGTATAACATTTTGCACGATATGGAAGCAAGAGATAGAGAGTGGTGGCTAAAGTACAACAAAAGGTTCGTTCAATACATCGATAGAGAATATGGTGCTAGGAAAACTGCCTTCTCTAAACTCAAGGATTTTTCGAACGTAAAAGTAAATCAAGTTACTGATGCTTTTATCAAAAAACAGATAGAAGAATACCAGTCCTTCACATACAGACGGTACAACCTGTTTGGCATTGGTAGTCCCCATGATAAAGACTTTAAAAAATTGCAAAAGGCACTGGAAATATCAAAAACCTTAGAGAGCGGAGACCCACATGGCTTATATGATGTTGTTCGTTATAATGCAATAAATCAGATAGTGTGGGCATTTCAGCGTCTTGGCAGTTCTTGGGTTCTTCAAACACAAGAGTTACTTCATTTATTTTGACGAACATAATGCAACTGCTCATGGAATTGCAGTAGACCGAGATTGGAGAGAAGAGATTTGGAAGTGAACCGAATGAATAGAAAGGTGATATATTGTCATTAAGAGTATTTGGCAGAGATCTATTTAACGACAGGGCAAATTGCAGATAGACTTAGTGGAGGTTTTAAAGGGACCAATCTTTCTGCATTAACCGGAAGTAAAAGTGCCCTTACAATTAAAAATGGAGAGGTTGTTATCGAATATGACTCAATTTTTGAGCAAGAGAGTAGAAAAGAAAAAAGAAAATGCCATTCCCTTTGTTTACTATATATCAAAAGATTATGTTAATAATTTCCTATTTTCACAAGAAATCGAATCTAATAAATGTTTAATTTTTATGCCGGAATATTTCGAAAAAACAGATGGAACCAAGCTTGCCCTCATTTGGAATATTATAGATGGTATAGATAGTACTCGAATACACGAAATAAAATTCATGGAAATTTTGGGTCGATACCCAAAATTTAGGGACGGAGTAAACGATTTTCATGTCGGCTTATTAGATACATCAAATTCTCCAGCACATTTTTATAGGGTTATCGACACGCTGAGCCAATTCGTTATTGGAAAAGACGGAAAACTCGAGAACGCCGAATGGTCAGAATTCAAGAAGCTAATCAAACTTGATGATGAAGAAATAGAGGAACTTGATGCGTTAACAGAAGTGGGAGCACAATATCGGCATGGAAATAGAACAACTCCGATTAATGACTATGTCAGACTCCTAAAAGTTTCTAAAATCATAATTATAAAAACTTATGAATATGTTTTGCAGAAAAGTGAACAGAAATGAATGATGACGCTAAGTATCATAACATCAAAGGTAAGATACGTTGGAACACTGGGCACCATGAAGAGGCATTAAAAGAATTTGATATTGCAATACAATTAGATCCAAATAATACCGAGTATCATAGTAACAAATATAAAGCACTAATTCTATTGGGAAGGAAAAATGAGGCATTAAACGAACTGCAAGTTATCGTTTTAAACCAAAGCAAAAAGCCAATTGTCGATGATGTAGGTAGAAGAGTAATTGACAATATCAAATTAGAGAATTTGAGTGGTAAGAGCAGAGAAACGCTGATAAATGAGTATGTCACATTGAATGAAAAATTAGATGAAATCCTGAAAGAAACATCTTTCGATAGCGTAGTTAAGTATGTATATAATAGGATTGAATCCGTACAAGAGCTTAGTGACCTAACGGATAGACTAGGTATGGCATTTGAGGATAAAGCCACACATGAGATGCGTCTTTCTAGATATACCCCACAAACTGTTATATCAAAGCTTATAATAGAAAGAGCTTGTGAATGAGGGCCAACAACTAGCACAATAGCGATTAATGATGATTCTTATTCAACTTTATTTGATGTCGTTTATAGAATGTTTATAAGAGCTGAAGAGATAGAGTTTCGCAAGCAACAATTTAGCCCAGACTTTAGTGCACAAATTAGAAGCCAGAGAATAGCAATGATTGAGAAACTGGTTAATGAAAAAGCTGGACAATATGATAACACAGAGAATTTGCTTAAAACAATAAAGGAAGGCATCAAGCATACTTATAGCGAATATCCTTTCTATGAGAAATTTGACATTGCGCTTATGACAGCATTTGGGTTCACTATGGAACAATACATCTTAATTATGCGAACGTTTATCGAATTTAGTCTTGATCATAAAGAAAATGTGATAAAGAATGTACCGGTAAAAAATATTGATAACGAAGAAGAACTTATGTTTGCCACGAAGGCAACCATGGAAGATCCTGATAAATCTCCTGAAATTTGCTTCTCTGATTTGGATGGTTTAGTTAAATATTCTGAGAAATTAGTTGGATTTGAACAAAATATAATAAAAAATGTGATAGAGTTTTCTACGCTGAATATTAAAAGATCTCAAAGTACTGCTAATCACACAGAGCTTTGGAAAACTGGAACTAAGATAAATAGGTTAGCTATAAAGCCAATTATACGGTTATCAGACGGACGCTTGCTATTTGGTATAAATACACTTATAGCGGCATTAAAGATCTTCAATATTCGTATTTCTACTGGGAAATGGATGTATAATAGAGAATTATTACCGGACAAACTAAGAGAGGCGCTTGAACATATAGAAAAGGATACGGCTACTGAATTTGAGATTAGTGTATACGATGTTATTCGCTCAATGGCAGACATCTGCAAAAGAAATCTATTCCGTCATAAAAACTCAAATGAGGAATTTTTGAGTACGATAGGAACGTTTGCTCCGGGTGAAATAGACATTTTATCAATTCACACCTCAAAAAGGCTAATAATTTTGTGGGAGGTAAAATATCTTCTCGAGAATTTTGGCATGCGGGAAAATCTATCGGATTTAGATGAATTTGAAAAAGATTATATAGTTAAAGTAAACAAGAAAATTAATTTTATAAAAAACAATCTAGTTAAAGTATTGGGATTCTACAAGATTAGCAAGGATGATGGTTGGGAGGTTAAAGCATACTTCGTTTTGCCGCAAGAATCTTTATTACAATTGATGCTCAAATACAAAACTAATGATATCGAGTTTGTGACGTTTGAGAAGATTAATAATGTTATAACAAAGTAATTGGAGACTGCATCAAGGTAGCTTTATTTATGCCTCCCCTTTGCGCCAGTTATCGAACCAATTATCTCATCCGAGCTCATATGCTTCAGCTTCTCGAGCACCTGCGCCTCCTCTTCCTCCGTGGCCCTCAACGGGGCAGTGACGTTCATCTCCAGTTTTACGCTCTTCACGCCGCTTTTGAGCGCGTCAGACATGGGTCCCTAGCCCTTTCATGAGATGATTCAGCATCGCTTCTGTCGCTTCGTTCTCCAGTCCATAGAAAAGGAGCTTATCCGCGTACTTTTCCTCAAAAGGGTCATCCAGTACCACCTTCCTTATCCTCTCCCTGTTTTCCTGCCATGCTGAATACAGATCTACATCTATATAATAGCCCTTTCCGGCCCTGGCGTCCCCCATCGGCCTTGAGCTCAACAGGTTCTTGTAAAACGCCTCGATGCTGGTTATCACCGCAGCGATTGTTTCCCTCCCTATAAGCAAAGTGACTCTCTTCTTGTTAGGATATGCTATCCTGTACATCACTCCTAAAGTGATTTGCATCTGCCTCATGTCCTCGAGCCCCATTATACCTGGAGTTTTCATCGCCAGTTCCATCCCGTTCAGGAGATTACTATTCGCCCTCCGGCTGTAGCGTGCCGCTTCTGCAGTCTGCAGCATCATCTCGATGTGCTGCAGCCTTATGTTCAGCATCATGTTCCTGAATACTCTGGCTACGTAGGCGTCCCTTATCTGCTCTATTGTCATCGGCTTGCCGTAGAGCGCGAGTATGCTGATGATGTTGCTCTCCCTTGCGGTCATTGTGTGTATGAGCTTGTTCGGATTCTCCCTGTAAACCTTAAGCGCATCTATCGACGCACCCCTCTCCTCTTTCTCAACCATGATACCACAACGCTACAGGATATTATGAAAGGTTAAATATTTAAATATGATAGATTGTAATAAAGTATAATAATATACAAGAAAGGCTTAAATATGTTAATTATTGTATATTATTACAGATTATTGTAGTTGGTGGGAAAATGAGGAGATTTGGAAGGACAATGCTCGTCTACCTCAACGACGAGCTGGCTGACTGGCTGGAGGGGAAGGCCTTGGAGGGCTACAAGAAGACGGCGCTGATACGGTACATACTGGAGAAATACAAGAAGGCTGAGCCTCATGCCTGATTCAATCGAGACAAGGAGGGCGGAACTCATGGCATGCGCCTCGGCACTGGCATTCTACATAGCGCACTCGCAGGCGCTGAACGGCGACGTCATAGAGTCGCTGGTAGGGGCAGTCCTGATCATAATAGGCAGGGCGGAAATCCAGGGTGGTAAAGATGGGCAGGAAGCATGAAAGCAAGGAAAATGGTGGAAAAATGAACAAAATAGAATTTAGATCCAAGAAATGGAACGACGGTGTCGTCATAGTGGAAAGGGGAAAGGGCAGCAAGCCCAGGGAAAGGGCGCTCAAGAACTGGTGGAGGATAGACCGCGGATTTCCGGATTATCCGGACTTCACCTGGGGGTACTGGGGCGAGGGTCCTGTAGCGCTCTCCTATTCTCTCGTCAGGGAGCTTTTCAACAAGGAAACCGCAGAAGCGCAATATTCGACGCTTCTCGAGCAATTCATCGCAAAGCTGCCTCAGGAGGAGGGCTTCATCATAACGGGTGAGGAGATATGCAGGATCCTGAACCCGAAGTAGACAGGGAGGCAAGGATAACGGGCTACGCCGAGGCCCTGCTCTGGGCATTGGAGAACGAGGAGCTCATCAAGGACGAGCTGATCAAGGCCTTCGTCCAGAAGCTCAAGTGCATAATGGAGGAGCAGGAGAAGTTGGGAATGCAGTTGGTGTTGTAGATGAGGATCAAGATGCAAAGCGGGGGCATGGCGATATCTTCGCAGGTTTCCGTTGGTCATGCAGTGGGGCAGCTGAAGGAGGAGGTAGCCGCCGGCATAATATGGAGGGCGAGGCGGCTCCTCCTTTCTTTATTTAAAATATTCTGGTTCTTTGTCAAGGTTATTATAGCTGATTATATTATCGCTTGGTTCTTCAGCGGCCATCCTGTGATGTTCGCGATAGCAGCGATCTCTTTTGATATTTATCTGGCGCTACCTGGCTTCAGGTTTGTATTTAGAAAGCTGAAAAAGGAAAGGGGCATACTAATCGGCAGGTCGTACAGGAGGACTACGGAACAGTACACGAATACAAGCAGCGCCGCTCCCCACGGCGCGGACGCCCTGGTAAAGGCAGGAAAATCTGGGGTTTACACGGTGGACTACGCGGGGGAGCCGAACCCCCACGTGCTTGTCATAGGGAGCACGTCGTCAGGCAAGACTACCACGATGAGGTCGTTCATAGCGCGCACTTCATTGGAGTATGGAATGCGGTTCCTTGTGATAGACTGGAACGGAGAGAACGAGGAATGGGCGCAGAAAACCGGAGCGACACTCTGGAAGGTCCCTGGGAACTTCAAGATAAATCCGTTCAAGCTCAACGGGATGCTTCCGGAGGCGAGGGGCAGCTTCGTTGAGGAGGTCTTCATGGTAGCCGGGAGGCTGACCGCGCTCCAGGCCACGAAGGTAAAGAACATAGCGCTCGCGCATTATTCCAATAACAACGAGCCATCCCTCCAAGACACGATGCAGGAGCTCAGGAAGGAGGGAAAGAAGAACAGCCTGATGCTCTACAGGCTGAGCGCGGTCAGGAGGGTAATCGGAGAAGAGCCGCAGCAGTTCCTGGTCCCAGATATTCGAGAACAATAATGTTATAAGCCTGGCAGGTCTCAACGAAGGCGAGAAGGCGGTAGTAGCATACTGCATATTCCAGAGGATATGCGAGGTGTTCGAGAAGAGCCAGACAACTGAGAGGAAGCTTATGGTAGTTGCAGACGAAGCATGGCAGCTGCTCAGGAGCTCCGAACACCTTGCAGTGCACGAAAGGCTGGCTGAAAAGGTAGTGAGAGTTGGGAGGAGGTATGGCTTCGGAGTCCTAACAAGCACGCAGCAGCTCGAGGACGTGCCGCAGGTGTTCATCAATTCCAGCGCACTGATATTCCTGCACAACTACAAGGAGCCGGAGTTCAGCAAGAGGATGATACCTTTGAGCAACTTCGACAGCGCGTACATGGCGACGGCTGCGCAGGGGGAATGCCTTGTCTTCGACAGGCTCAGGGCGCAGCAGGGGCAGGTGCTTCCAGATTACGTGAAGGTCGACCCATTATCAGACAAGGAGTACGCCGAATTAAAGGGCAGGGCTAAGCAGTTCGAAGTCCCTGTGATAAAAGAAGCGGAGCAGAAACAGGAGATTTTGCCTGTTGAGGATGGAGAAAAACATCTGCCGCAAAGCGACACCAGAATCCCAATACCGCACGGAGCTCCTAGCCCTACAGAGCATGCAGCTATGCTCGCTATATACAGGAACAAGAGTAAAGACACAACCGAGATAATAAAATACATAAAAGACAGGGATTGGATACTGAGCTCAAGTACACTCTACGGATACGTAGGGAAGCCGAGCGTGTTCGATACAATAGTGAGAGCGGGCTTTGCGGTCGAAAGCGGAGGAAACTACGCATTGACTGACAAGGGGCTGAAGTGGATAGAGCCCGAGAAGATTCTCGTGAACCAGTCTGACAAGCTGGGAAGCGAGGCACACGTGAGACTGTTGGTGAAGACCATAGAGAAGCTGCACGACCTGAACATGCTGGTGATCACGAGCAGCGCAAAGCACTCCTTCGATCTTATTGCATGGCCTGTTTACAGGAAGAAGAGGTACCTATGGGACAGAGAGGAGGTCAGAGGCTACGAGATCCAGACCTCTGCCAGGGATGATTCGATAAGCACGAACAAGGAGAAGGCAAAGGAATGGGGAATTCCGATGGTGTGGGTATCCGACAATGAGGAGGTATTGGGTGAGATAAGAAAGGCGACTGGAGATAGCGATGAATATGTCAAAATCGATTAATTTTATATATTTTAGCGTTGTTTGTATAGCTTACCTAGGTTTTTTCCAGGGTCCGCGGGCGCATCCGAAAAGGTGCGCCCGTCGTTTATAACATGATAGCTGGCCCGAAAGGACCCTATGCCTATTTATCTTCCTATGACCTCGCTTACCTTCTTTGACCATCTGCCGTGTATTAGGAAATACGCAAGCCTTCCCTCCCAGTGCAGCATCGGCATACCTATTAGTGTATCGCAGTGCGGGCACCTCAACGGCGGCATCTCCTTCTTTGTCAATCCCTGTTCCTGCTGCAGCTTCGCGTAGAACGGCGGGTCGAATATCCTATTAAGATAGCACCGATGGAGCCTGCCCCTGCCGTCCTTTTGGTAGAGAAGCACCTTCTCGTTGCATCTGGTGCATTTTATGTCCCACATCTCGGCCACCTTCTCCCTGTCCCTGAAGAATTTATCCCTCTTTATTTCTGCAGAGTCTCCGGCCTTCAGCCTGAACTGAAGCTCCGCTGGCATCTCCTTGCTTGGTGCGCTTGTCTGTTTTGGATCTTTTTGTGCTTGCATATCGAACACGTTTTCCATGTATATTTCACTCTTTGTGATATTTAAACACATAGTTTTGTCCTGATTTTTTGAAACAGTTGACTACCTTGTTTGCTGATTCCTCAAGCCTTCCCTCGTCATTTACGATGTGAAGATCGATGAGGCGGTTGAACCTTCCGGCAAGATAGCTGTCCATTTCAACAAGACTATCTGGGTATCTTCCGCCAATCTTGCCGCGGCCATCTCTAAGCAACCTTTTCTCGAGAAGCTCTTTTGATGGGGGCGCCACATATACGACCAACACATCTTTGTACACGCTCCTAAAGATGCCTATGTCATAGATTGACATCTCAATCATTGGAGTTCTGTTTATATCTAATATCCCGTGAAAACTTGCTGTACTGGGCCCGAAAAGGACCCCGTGTTTCTCAAGAAGGTACAGCACTTCTCCTTTTTTGTGCATTTGCTCGAGTTCCTCCCTGGTTTTAGTCTCCCTTTCTTTCTCGCCCGTGCGCAGCGTTCTTGTCATGTACATGAATATGTGCTCAAACTCGGGATTTATCCCCGCAATTTTCTCTATTAGGCTTGTCTTGCCCGCGCCAGAAGGCCCCGCAAATAACAATGCTCTTTTCATGTTTCACATCTCTATCAGATGCCCCAGGTACTTGCGTTTTGCCGCAAGGTTCATCCTGTTTTTATCCGTAATGCGGGTATGCATCCTTGCTCTTGTTACAGAATATCCGTTCTCCTCCAATTCCTTGAATTTTAACGGATTGTTTGTCATGAGGTCTATCGTTTTTGGGGCGTGCAGATGCTTCAGTATGGCCACAATGCCGTAGTAATCCCTGTCATCGAGCCTTCCTGCAAGCTCATCGAATGCCTTGACAGTGCTGCACCTGAGCTCCTTTTGCATAAGAAGAGTAACGAGCTTGAATCCTGTTCCCAGACCCCTGCCATCCTGCGCGTCTGCCCTGATCACCATTCCACTGCCCCTTTTCTCCAATGCCACCAACGCCGACTTGAGCTGGTCGCTGCAATCACAGGTGAGATCGCCGAATATCTGACCTGTCGAGCACGCCGAGTCTATTCTCAGCAGGAGCCTGTTATCGCCGAATACCGGCTTCATAAGTTCATCTAACCTCGCCCTTACTATCACAGTATACTCCCTCCACCTATCGTCCAGATTAAAATGATACACATAGAAATTGCCGTGTGTGGTCTGGACCAATCCCAGCCCTTTCATTGTGACCTTGACTTCGGCCCGTACTCCGCCCCTAATTATCCCTATCGACGCGGACTCTTCCCTAAGCAAATTTGTGTATCTATCCGTTTGCACCGGCTTTGCTTCCTTATGGCTCCCGCTCATGGTCTTAACCTTTTATAACAGCACCGAAGTCCCTGCTGATGAGTTTTGATATATACACTTCAGGCCTCTCAGGTTCAGTGTCTGCGAAAAAGCGTATCTTCGCGACGTAGCCGCTGTTGTGCTCATCTACGAATACCTCCTGGACAAAGCGCAACTCTATGAGTCTCTCGGCCAGCTCCTCCATGGGT
The DNA here is from genome assembly GCA_963762345.1 of uncultured Microcaldota archaeon. Taxonomy (GTDB): domain Archaea; phylum Micrarchaeota; class Micrarchaeia; order Micrarchaeales; family Micrarchaeaceae; genus JAJZYD01. The sequence continues at coordinate 203,826 of CAVXKI010000001.1, read as the reverse complement.
GCATCGGGCTTTGGTCCCACGAAGAAGATCCTGTGCAGTTTTCCCTTCTTGCTCGCGCTAGCTCGCTTCATTGTCTTCTTACCCACATAACCCACCTATTTACCTATTCCTTCACTGTTTCGTAATCATCATTCATGCATACGAACTTTGCTGTCTTGTCCTCCCACTTCACACGCAGGTATCTTCCGCATCGCGGACATCTCATTCCAGCACTTAATTTGTATTATACGGCTCTATGGTCACGTTCAGGCGCCCGTTCGATATCTGCATGACATCGGATATGCATCTCGCTACATCTCTCTTCTTGCATATGGTCTTGCTCATTACCGTATCGCTCTTCGCGTACACCACAACCCTCCTATCTGATCCAAATATCTTTTCTATTACGTTCATGGGTCCACCACATTAATCATAAAAGAAAAAGGCGGGGCGCAACGCGGGATGGATGACTATGGCGACAGAGCCGAAGCTCGACATAGAAAAATATGCGTTGCTGTTCCCCACCCAATTCACCTTGAGTATATTAGCGGGTTTTATGATTTATATAGGTATCTCAAAATAGCAATTTTAATATGATTGTTTGCTGTTTTGCTATCTCTACGTCGATAACCTGTTGTTCAGTTCATCAAAGAATTCCTCGTTTTCAGAATTCGATCCAGCTTTTATTACCATGATGTCCTCCTTGTCTGCGCCTACGACTTCCCTGATAAACGCGGCTTCGCTGGCCATGAATGCTTCGTAACCGGTATAGACATTCGCGAACTTCGACTCGTGAATCATAGATTCTATGCGATGCAGGTTTGCATTGTCAAGTTTTGCCGCCAAAACCCTCCCGCCTGATCCAACGATGTTTTTAATCCTAGTTTCCTGCGTGCCTATGAACGCGCCGGTTACGTCGTGCATGGTGAACTTGTAATCCGCATAGCCCGCCTTTCTCGATGCGTAGGATCCGCCCTTCACGTCGCCCCTCTGTATGACTATGCCCATACAGACCAGCACAGCTATCGCAATGTAGTATATTTGGATGGCTTCGCCGAAAAGAAGCGCTGCATAGGAGAACGTCAGGAACGGGGCCAGCATCCAAGTATTCGCCACTACTGTGGTCTTAAGCACCTTTAGGGCGTGGAAGTACATGTAGAAGCTGAAGATGTTTGTGACAGCCAGGTACAATATCAGCGCGTAGTCTACGGCAGCCAGCGGCGCAAAGTGCATGCCAGTGCCTATGAAGAGTATGGCAAAGAACGCCGTCAGTATGAAAGTGGATGCGGCGAGAAACAGGTCGTTGTCCACCATCTGCCACTTTATCACTGCGACTGCAAAGGCGTACCCCAAGGTCATCAAGAGCATGAACAGGACTATCGGTGCGTTCGAGTTGCTCACCACACTTAATATGTTTCCCCCATTGACGCCTATTAGTATGCCGAGAAAGGTGACGAAGAGGGCGAGGAACTGCCTCTTGGTAAGCCTCTCCCTCAGGAGAAGCGGGAGGAAAAGCAGCAGAAGCAGCGGGTTCAACCTGAATATCACAGAGGCAAGGGAGGCGCTTATAAAATGCTCCGCGTACACAATGCCATACTCATACGGCACAAAGGTCAGAAGCGCTGCGAGAATGATGTAGAAGAGCCTATTCTTGTTTTTGAACACGCCTATTAGCGCGTCAATCTTCCTGTTTTTGACAACCAGTATAAGACCAAAGGGTATGCTGACAAGAGATGCAAGGAGGAAAAACTCGAATGCATTTGTGCCTACTGTCAATACCAGCAGCACCGGAGTAAGCGAACCTATCAGTAGGGACGCAACCAAGTAGATGTAGGCCTTCAACTTTATTTCCATGTTTCAAACTGTAACCTTATGGTTTAAATATATGCCTCAAAAGAGCAATTTAAATACAATTATTTGCTGTTTTGCTACCAGCCCTAGATAGTAATAAATGCCTTTGTTTCTATTAATAATCATGGAGGATTACGAATTCAGGAGTGGGTTCAACGAGAAGTGGAGCGCCATCGTAAAGAGGATAACCAGGCTGCTCTCGGAGAATTCCAGGCTTTCTGTGACCGAAATGGCAAAGCAGCTCGGAGTTTCAAGAAAGACGGTCGAAAACAGGATTAGGGAGGCGGAGAAGGAGCTGGGCATAAAATACACGTTGGAGCTCGATGAGGCCGCGCTTGGCCTTGACAACCCCCATCTGATACTTATAAAATTCATGGAAAAGCCAGACTATGGCAAAATAAAGGAGATATTGGAAAGGTCGCATATACCGCAGCTTGCGGTCATGATAGACGGGACCTATGACATGTTCGTGTACGCGAACGCCGAAGACCCGAACGAATACGTTTACTGGGACAAGACAACGCAGGTGCTGCTATCGGATTACAAAGCGCAATGGCAGCCTTCTGACCTGGCGTTCAGGCATCTCGGATTCGTTCCTATAAGATCGGTGCTGATCGAAAGGCTGAAGATACCAGAAGTATACAAAGACATTCTGCTTCTGCTGAACGAAAACTCCAGGATGTCTTTCAAGGAAATGGCCACAAAGCTTGGCATGAAGTCCAACACGCTGGCGTATAATTTCAAGAAGCTTCTGGGGAGCGGCTACGTAAAGCGTTTCACCATCGTTATAGAAAGGCAGGAAAACATTTCGATGATGTCCCTCTTCGGCAAGTACATAATCGCGAAAGGCTTCGAGGACGACTCCATGAGCATGAGAAGGGAGATAACATTCGTCGACGATAAGATACCCCTAATAAGCAGGTGCCTTTTCTCTGCGCAGCTGATCGGCGGATATGACTTCTTCTTTGTCGGGGCGTACGACAACAAGAGCATCGGCTACAATCGCCTGATAAAATACTACAAAAACAGGTTCAAGAGGCACAAGGTCAAGGTAATGTACGGTTCGATAGACAAGGTTTTGGTCGGCGACTTCCCGGCCAGGAACCTCGATGTCAAGAAGGAGTTCAACATGATAAGATGGATCCCTGGTGTAAGGCCAAAAGTGGAAAAGCCGCAATGAAAATAACAGAGCGCTGCCTATAAATTTGACATCTATGTTTTCGTTTACCTAATCCTACCGTATCGCAGGCACCGCAACAAGTCAAAATGTTGCGGTGGCCAATAACGATAAGGTGTATAAAATGAAAATCGCAATAGATGTCGGGAAAAGGAGAAGTTACGTCGTTGTTCAGGACGATGGAATAGTGAAGAACGAAGGATATGTTGATACGACACAGGAAGGATTTGACTCGATAATGCCGATTTCAGACGACAATACCTTTATCATGGAAGCGGGAAACAATCTGTACCCTGTCGCAGACTTATTGGAACAACGCAAGGGCAAAATAGTAGTCGCGCATCCTGCCGCAATGAAAATGATTGCAAAGGCACCGAATAAGACCGACAGGAACGACGCACACAGACTGTTGGATGCGTACAATGCGGATTACCTTCCGACGTCATATTTGCCGCCGAAGGAAATCAGGGAGGACAGGAACCTTTGCAGCGCAAGGGGGTTCTTTGTAAAACAGAGGGCAGCGGTAAAAAACAGGATGCGATATGAGGCGCACAAATACGGCATTGAATTGGTTTCCCTGACAAAGAAAACGGTCGAAGGACTTGAAAAATCTAAACATCTTTCATTGAGGGAACTTGCAAAATTATACAAAGAACAGGGGGAAAGGATATCGGACTTCGATGAAACAGTGGAAGAAAAGGCGTTGCAGAACCATTATGCGACTTTGATAGATACGATTCCTGGTATCGGCCCGACTTCCGCGTTGTCAATTGCGAGTCAGATAGGCGACATACACAGATTCCCAACAGAATTTCATTTCTTCTCTTATTTGGGTCTCTGTCCATCAACACATCAGTCAGGATCTGTTGAATGGAAAGGTCATTTAAAATCCGGAAATGTAACTTTACGCAGTACTCTTATCGAATGCACATGGATGCATGTCGCGCACTGCGATTCGATAATAACAGAAACATATTACAGACTATCAAAAAGGATGGGACCAAAGAAGGCAGCAGTCGCATCTGCAAAAAGACTCGCGAGAGTCATTTACTTTATGCTCATACGGGATAAACCTTTCAATCCGTATGGGGCCGGGAGGTGATACGGTTATTGGATATTACAATGGAAATCCATTGTTTCTATAAATTTACCGACACCTCTCCGGCACAACGAAAGTCAAAATACAGCATCGACTGTTGATAGAAATGTGTTTTTATTTGGAAGGGAAAAGATAAAAAGGTGATTGAAAAAGGTATAACAAGACGATAGGGTTGAAAAACAGGTAACCGAAACATAGAAATATCTTCTACGCCGCTATAATACCAAGGGTGGATGGATGAGAGGGGTTGGGCGTGCCTCCACACTTGCATGCCCAACTTTCTGCTTAATTAAGGAGGAGCGAGGGCGAGCAACGCACGATGCAGAGAGATGCCAGAATCCCCATACCTCGCGGAGCCCCAAGCCCGACCGAGCACGCTGCAATGCTATCGATATACAGGAACAAGGGCAAGGACGTTGCCGAAGTAATAAAGTACATAAGGAAAAGGGACTGGATACTCAGCCCAAGCACCCTCTACGGCTACATAGGGAAGCCGAGCGTGTTCGATGCGATAGTGAGCGCGGGCTTTGCAACCCAGAGCGGAGAAAAATACACATTGGTTGACAAAGGGCTTAAGTGGGTTGATCCTGAGAAGATCCTAGTCAATCAATCCGACAAGCTTGGCAGCGAGGCGCATGTCAGGCTGTTGGTGAAGACCATAGAGAAGCTGCATGACATGAACATGCTCGTCATCACAAGCAGCGCAAAGCACTCCTTCGACCTCACCGCGTGGCCAGTCTACAGGAAGAAGAGATACCTCTGGGACAGGGAGGAGGCTCAGGGGATACGAGGTACAGACCTCTGCCAGGGAGGATTCGATAAGCATGAACAAGGAGAAGGCAAAGGAGTGGGGAATCCCTATGGTATGGGTTTCAGACAGCGCAGAAGTATTGGATGAAATAAGAAAGATGGCGGGCGATGGCTATGGGTACATGAAAATCGAATAATCTTATATATTTTAACATCGCTCGTATAAGCACCTAGGACTTTCCGGTTCCAGGTAAAGCAACGGGTGTGCTCTTCGGGGTGCACCCGTTGCCGTGCTAAAAGAAGAGCGCAAATCAATCTTTATCCACATGAATCCCAAAATCATCTTTTAGCCTTTTGTCCTCTATCTGGGTCGGCGCGCCATCAACAGGCAATTCAAACTTCTTATTCTTTGGAAATAGCAGGAAATCTTTGATATTGTTCATGCCTGCAAGCAAGGCAATCATCCTGTCAAGCCCCAAGGCTATGCCTCCGTGTATCGGCGTTCCGTATGACAGCGCATTTATTATGAAGCCGAATGTCTTATCTATATTTTTATCCGGGGTTCCCATCACTTTGAATATTTTCCTTTGAATCTCTGGGTCTGTTATTCTTATTGAGCCGCTTCCCAGCTCAACCCCGTTAAGAACAAGGTCGTACTGCCTGCTCATGACCTTTTCTGGGTCCTTATCCAGGAGCGGATAATGCTCTTTTATCGGGGAAGTGAAGGGATTGTGCGATGGTTTGTACTTTCCAGTAATCTCGTCCTTCTCAAACATCGGGAATCCGTCAATCCACAGAAATGCAAAGTCGGCTTTTGGGTTTCCTATGTCATCACAGATTATCTTTCTGACTTTTCCGAGCGACTCTAGCAAAAGCTTCTCTGAAAGATCCGCACCCACTATTATCAGGTCGCCATTTCTGGCTCCAAGCCTGTCGCGTATCCTCTTTTCGCAGTCTTTCAAGGAATCCGCGATGCTTTCTGGCTCTGACGTTATAACATTATGCTCTACATAGAGCCACGTAAGGCCCCTTAATCCCAGGCCCTTGGCAAACTCTATCATCTTGAGCATGTAGTTTTTGTTTATCTTGCTCTTTTTGTCGCCATAGTGCGCATCAAAGGCTATCGCCTTTACCCTTCCTTCGTTTTCTATGACCCTTTTTAATATATTGTAACTGGTATCCTTCACGTCTTCTGTTACGTCAAAGATTTTGCTATCATACCTCAAGTCCGGCTTGTCGCTCCCATACGTTTGTATGGCGTCCTTGAATGACATGTGCTTGAAGGGCAGTTTCAGATTCTTGTTCAGAACTTCCTTGAAAACTCTCTTGAACATCCCCTCCATAAGCCCCTGTATGTAGGCCTCGTCTTTGAATGAAACCTCGATATCAACCTGTGTGAACTCTGGCTGCCTGTCCTCTCTCGGGTCTTCGTCCCTATAGCATCTTGCAATCTGGAAGTATTTTTCAAGACCCGCGATCATGCACATCTGCTTGTAAAGCTGTGGAGATTGCGGAAGCGAATAAAATTCACCCTTTTTGGTTCTTGAGGGAACCAGGAAGGTCTTTGAACCTGTTTCATATGTATCCCTTATCAATGTCGGCGTCTCGAGCTCCAGAAAGTCATTGTCCCAGAAAGGTACTTCCTCACGCTTTTCGTTACCTTATCCCTGAATACCACATTTCTGGCCATCTCCGGCCTTCTCAAATCTATGTACCTGTATTCAAACCTGAGCTCCTCGTTTGCAAGGAACTTTTTCTTTTCCTCAATAAGCTCGAACGGCGGGACTTTTGCTTTGCTTATCAATTCGAGCGATGTCGCATAGATTTCTACTTTTCCTGTCGGGTTTTCTTTATCGATTGTATCCAGGTCTCTCTTCTCTACCTTCCCGCCTACTTTTACAACGTATTCCTTTCCGAGCTTGTCAGCTTCGGTCTTTATTTCGCCTTCAAAAACCAGTTGGGTGGTCCCGTGCCTATCGGCTATGTCTATGAACAGTTTGCCTCCATGGTCCCTACGTACCTGCACCAGCCGTAAAGCTCCTGACGCTCTTGCCTATGTACTCTTCATTTATGCTGCCACAGTTTATTTCCATTAGGGTCACTCTGCTCATTTGGCATTGCTCTCTGTATTCTTAAGGCTTTTCTCCAAAACTTTGCTCAACCTTTGTGAAACGAACTTCGGGTTTGTTTTGAACTTGTTTGCCACAGTTCCGACGATGAAGTTGAAAACTTTCGGATTCTTTTCATATTCCTTAAGCAGTTCGCTCTTCTCTCTTATCATCTTCTCTATTTCCGCATCGATTTGATCGGCATTTACGGCAGCTTCCCCGATATCCTTGCCAGCCATTACTCTCTTTACTACCTCTTCGCTTATCGGGGTGCCTGACTTTGCAAGCGCAAGCACGCTTTCGAGCGCTTTGGCACCGATGTCAAGAGCATCTGCCCGCTTCAACACCTCGACAACGTTTATTATCGACTCCATTGGCCACCTTTCCTTTGATCTCTCTATTATATCCAATGATTTTTTATCAAACTGCACCAATTCAAGCAATGTCTTTCCATTTACCCTGTACTTCTTTGCAAGTTCCGATGCTATTCTGCTTGCTATTATTGGTTTTGCGATCGTAAACTTGCTAGTCTCATAAGAAGTAAGGTCAGGCTCGTATATGAAGCCGTATTCCTCGTCGCTCTCTTTCTCTCGAGCTTTCTGTTTGCATCTTCTTTTCATTGTAAGACCTTGTTTCTTGTACAACCTTTTTACCACTGTCTATTACCTTTTGCTGCCTTTTTATCTCAAATCTTGCGGCATCAACAAGATTCTTCAGCCCCGTAACATTCTTTATCTCGACCCTGTCCTCATCAAGTGATATGTTGAGATCGACCTTCAATTCCCTGTCGATATCCACGTCTAAATAATACAGGATGCTTTTCAACTCATTCAGGAATTCCCTGAGCTCCTCTTCGTTGGCTATATCCGGTTCGGTTACAATCTCTACGAGCGGAATCCCTGCTCTGTTGAAGTCCAGAAGCGTGTATTCATCCTCTCTTATCACCTTTGCCGGAATCCTCTTCTCAGCCGGATTCTTCTTATGCCCACCGTCTTTTTGCTCAGCTCTACAACCCCTTCCGCGCCAACCGCACTGTTTAGCTGTGTTATCTGATAGGATTTTGGCAAATCCGGATAGAAATACACTTTTCTGACAAAAGAGGTCTCCTTGGCAATTTTGCAACCAAGCGCACTTGCTATATTTATCGCGACCCTGAGCGCCTCCTTGTTCAACATCGGCTTGGAGCCGGGAAAGCCCATGCATATCGGGCATATCGAACTGTTTGGCTCAGATGCGTCCGCGCTGCAGCTGCAGAAAAGCTTTGTCTTGGTGGGCAATGCAACATGGACTTCCAAACCAATTTTCATATATCTCCCAGGTTATACTTGAACTTATACTTGAACGACCTCTCCCAATCGTCGACAAAATCGAGCAGGGGGCGTAATCATTGAAATAGTTTGTTGTGATTCTCGTGCCCCGATTGGCATTCCTTTTATGTAATCCATCGGAAACGATATGTGGGGCAACCCGGAAAGATTTGAAGTACTGTCAATATATCAATCGCGTATGTCTGGACTGGTCTGAGTTTCTTGCCCCTTCAAATGTGGGCGCTTTTATCGGCATTGTCGGGCTTATCATGAAGGCTTCGCCCAATATCTTTGATAATCTGTCCATAATCGCCCTTCTGACCTTGAGCGCCTTGTAATAATACTTGTTTTTCACGCTTGCGCTCCTTACAAATGTACCAGCCACTATCCTCCTTCTTGCTTCAGTTCCGAAATTAGCTCTCGCCTCTGTGAGTAAAACTCGTTATACGGCTTTGTGAAATCCTTTTCCATGTAGCCGTACTTGAACCCCGTGTATTTAGCCAGGTTTGTTGATGCTTCGGCCATGGAGATTATATAGTAAGCAGGTATTGCCTTTTCTATAAAGTCCAAATCAACGTATTCGACTTTGTAGCCCTGGTTCTGGAGTTTTCCAAGCAGCGAATCGAAGCTTGACCTTATCTCTTCGTCAATTCCTTTCATAAGCTGGTTTATTACCACAAGCTTTTTCCTTTTTACATCAGTTATTTTTTCATTGACGCAGGTTGTGTCGTATCGATCTGGCCTTTTATGATGTCAAAAACCTTTTTGATATCTTGTGAACTTCTTGCCATGATGCCTATTTTGTCCAAGGAATTTGCGTAATCTATCAATCCATACCTTGAGATTACCCCATAAGTGGGGGTGAAACCAACAACGCCGCAAAATGATGCCGGGTTGGAGATCGATCCGCCTGTAGATTCGCATATCGCCGCGTGGTATTTCAGTACCGAAGTTGCAACTGCAGCGCCTGCGCTCGACCCCCCCGCAACACGGTTCTCGTCAAAAGGGTTCCTGGGCGGAACCTCCGTGTTTATCCCAAAGCTTCCGAATCCGAATTCCTCCATGCTGGTTTTTCCAAGAAACCCGTAGTCCTTTCCAAGTATTTTTTCCACGCAGGTAGCATTGAAAGGCGGTATGTAACCCCGCAGGATCTTAATCCTGCTGTCGCTTCGAACCCTTTTACGCATATGTTGTCTTTCACGCTACCTGGAGAATCCCCCGACGATGTTTTCGTTTATCAGGTTAAACGCGTGGAGTTTATTGTCAAGCTTCTTCAAATCACCGACAAGGTCTTTGTGGTAGCTTTCCGGCTTGTCCTTGTTTGCGCAGTTCGCGTACGCTGTCCATCCGGCACCCAGATCGAATGTCAAGCCGACCACGGAGTAAACGTGTACGTCTCGCGCCTTTGAGAAGCAGATCGGAATTTGGGAACCGCTGGACCTTGTCTCCCCTTAGCTTCTGCTCTACCTTTATGGGCTGATAGGCGGGCTGAAGCTCTTCGCACTCCACGCTGGATATGCTATCAAAATAGTGCAGAATAGACCGCAGGCTCTTCTCTATGGCCTTCCTTTCCTTTTCATCAAGCCTTAGCCTGCAGATCTTCAGAAGCCTATCCAGGTCAAATTCATCCATGGAACCAACTATATAGCCCAAACTTAAAAAGGCTTCCGTATAAGCCTCATGGACTATGGCCTAACCCTCGTTATATTCCTCGGGAATGGTATTGCATCCCTTATGGAATCGAGCTTCATTATCCATCTGGTCAGTCTCTCAGAACCCAAACCAAAGCCGGAGTGCGGCACTGTTCCATACCTTCTCAGGTCAAGGAACCACTGGTACTCTTCCGGATTCAGGCCAGCATCCTGCATCCTGGTTTCCAGCTCCTTGTAATCGGAGACGCGCTCGCTTCCCCCTATTATCTCCCCTATTCCCTCCGGCGCCAACAGGTCGGCGTCAAGCACAGTCCTCGTGTCCTTAGGGTCTATCTTCATGTAGAAAGCCCTTATCTCTTTCGGGAGATTTGTCAGGAATATAGGCTGCGTCCTGCCCTCTACAAGGACCTTCTCTTCGTCAAGCCCTATCCTCGGGATCTGTCGGGATCTGGATGGATCCTCGGCATTCGGGCCATGTCCATTTGCCTGGCCATTCCTTATCCCTCAATATATCCAAGGCTTGGGACATATGCCATTTTTTGAACGGCGCCTTGATTGCCAGCATGTCTTCTGGGTCGCGCCCGTGTTTTCTCAACAGGTCTGGATACTTTTTGGCAACCTTGTGGGCGAGGTGCTCTACCAGTCTTCCCTGCAATCTCATGTTCATTTCCGGTCATAGAACGCCATCTCCGGTTCCAGCTGCCAGAACTCGGTAAGGTGCCTTGGCGTCCTGCTCGGCTCAGCCCTGAACGACGGTGCATACACGTAGACAAGCCCGTGCGCAGGTATGAGCGCCTCGCTGTAGAGCTGGCCGCTTTGCGAGAGGTATGCGGGTTTTCCGAAGTAGTTGACCTCAAACAGCGTTGATCCGCCTTCGCATGACGATGCTGATCATCGGTGGTCATCTGGACAAAGCCCATATCGTCAAGATACCTCCTCGCCGTGTCTATGAGGAATGCCTTGATTTTTATTGAATCGACAACCGGCTGCAGCCTGACCGCCAGGTGCCTGTTGTCCAAAAGGAACTCAGTGGAGTCCTGTTCTTTGACCGGGAAAAGAGGGCCGGTAGTTGACGAACAGTCCTTTACCTTTACCTCGATGCCGCCCTTTGACTGATAGTCCTCGGCAATGGTCCTCTAAGCATGGCACAACGTGCTCCGGTAACAGGGTGTTGCTGTTGCATCTGTTCGGGCAAAGGCATCTGACTTAAGATGCATATGGCACCAGTCCGGAGCCGTCTCTCAATACAACAAAAGCGGTGGCCTTTCAACTGATTCCCCGCCACCCCAGCCCCGCACTACGGCATCCTCGCCGACATGCCGGAGATTCCGCGTTTGCGTTACCCGGCTTTCTCCGGCACCCTGATAGGATCTCTCATCAGCTTTGGCCAGCACTCGGGTACGCGTTGTTTGGCTGTCGGAGCCATTCATGCCTCTTTTTCCTCGCTTGTTTTGTAATTTTGTCCTTCTGGCATATCAATCACTTATCTATCATAAATTTTGTTTTGCAACAGCTTGCACTCTCTTTCGACTATTGCCTTCACCTCTTGCCTATCCTATTTTCTTTATCCTCCCTCGCATGCCCCAACCCTCAGCAATTTAGTCTGTTTCCCGTGGGCCTGAAAGCGACGTCGGCCACATAACTTCTTTTGAAAATGCTTCGGATATCTGGTCAAGCGTCATTCTTTTGCCAAGGCACCACAGGAACCTTTACAGCCTGCGGCTCCTGCTTCGTCATTGTTAATCCAAATCCTCGATCTTCTGCCCACTTCATACTGCTCAGGTTGAGCTCTTCTCTGCTGTCCGCCGACCCATCGGCATCTCGACGGAATTTCCATAGCCCTGCAACACAAGCTCGCTGATCACCCGCATTGTGCTCTCTGGCGAACTTAGCACAAAAAGAACTGCCCAAGCCAAAGCCTTGATCATCAAGATTCCAGTGAATCTGCCTCCGGCGTATTCATCACAAGCACAGTCGGCGGCAACCCGGGCGTCACCTTTAGCGTGAAAACCTTTTTGTCGGCAGGGAGGTGTTCCAGCATGACTTTGCCCGGTTGGTCGCTTTGGTTCAACATATCCCACAGCCCTGCCCGGAGGCTGGAATAAATCCGCAAGTTACCCTGTCGATATGAGTTAATGCCGAACAAGGCATTTTCGTTATCCTCGCTGTATTCATTACCTTGCCGTTGAAAAAGGCACAACTCTGGCAAATGGATGCCCGCGAAATCTGGCCGCGTCTTCGTCGATATGCTGGAAGCGACATCGCTATCCGGATCATCCAAGGTTCTCATAGACCGGTTATACGATGAAGCGATTCCCAACAGGAAAAAAAAAGCCGACCAGTGTAAGCCATCGTATCGGTCCCATGTAGTATCAATACCGGGTTGCCGCGCATCAATTGGTCGAAAGCCTCCTTTGCTATCGCCTTCCAGTCGCCGGACGGATGAGCGTGCTGTCCTTGCCCTTGTGAAAACCGTGTTCCTTCGATGCAGTAGTGCTCCGGAGCCCACTGGCACATGCCTTAACAGCTCGCAACGCCGTGCGTAGGTTCTTTGCCGGTTTCAGAGTCTGCTGAAGGATAATCCTTCCCGTGGATATCACTTTGATTTTAGGCTTGTGGCCTATGGTGCCCATCACGCCGAATCCCATAGTTATATTACACATAAAGATATTCGTGTTATTGTTCATATGTATAGGAGATTACGGACAGAGGTCTTTTAAGCCTATCGTAATGAAAAATAGATATTATCAGTGATTCACAATGCCCAACAAGCTGGTCAAAACCGTGTATTTCATTGCTCGCGCACGCAGAATGAATGGATTTCCAGAAACCCAAAGCAATAAAATCGTAACCTGCCCGAGATGCAGATCGCCATAAAGGAACACGCCGAGGACGAAGATACATATAGTGAAAATAGCGAAGGGCAGAGGCACCAGGCGCTAAACAGAGCATCACCCTAACCTTCTCCTTCCAGTCTGTTGGGAAAACCTTGCTGTAGTAGTTGACGCACCAGTCGCATAAATCCTTCTGAGACTTTTATCGTGGTGCCATTCGGGACCTTGCACGGGAGCAGCGTCATTTTCACATCGCGGTTAATGAGCTCTTCAATCCGCTTAAGAGCTGTGGCACCTACCCCACTACCGAGATAAACATTGCCCGACTTGTCGCATGACCGATGTTAACGCTTGTTGCGCATTGTGTTTCTTCAAATGCATAAGAGCCTTTTTTGCATTTCTGGCATATGCTCTTCTTTATCATAAGCCTAGCCCTTTGCAATAGTACCGAAGTCCTGCTCATGGAGCATTGACGGGAAGTATCGGACCTTTCTGGCTCCCTGTCAGGAAGACCATGATTTTCGCCTCGTATCCGTTGCGGTTATCCTCAAGGAACACCTCCTGGGATGAAATTGATGCGCTATGAGCCTCTCGGCCAGTTCGTCCATTACTACGTTGTTTCACGAAGAAGATCCTGTGCAATTTTTCTTTCTCGCTGGCGTGACCCGCTTCATCTTCGTCACTACCCATTCACCCACCTTTTTTACGCCTGACCGTTTCGTAATTGTCATACATGCACACGAACTTCGCCGTCTGACCGTCCAGCTCCACCCGGTAGATATCTTCCGCAGCGGGGTGATCGCCAGTTATCATCATCTCACAAACATCTGCGCCGTTTGCGTAACTTCTTCTCCCGCAGCAGGATCATCGGTCTGCCTGTCATCTCAAGCCGGGTGCGGTTTGACGCGCCAGCAACCCAGCCGGGATTGTTGCGCGCCCGCATCGCACATCCAGCACCTGTACGAACTTCCCCTTTGTGGCCGTATATGAAGCCGTCATTTGTTATTATCTTCATGATTCCACCTTGGCGATCGTGATAGGGTGAGGTGGGTGAAGCCGGAGGCGCGGGAAGCGTTGGTGTGGATGGCATATGAGACCAGGGTTTCACTACACCAAAAAATTTGTTGCTGCCGCCTGTACTCCCGAAACCTACACCCAATTAAGCTTTATGAAGTTTGGAGTACTATAAGAACGGCTAAGCTCGCAGTGTATAACTATGTATTATTCTAGAACTCTAATTACTGAATTCCCTGTATAAAGACGAATATTATGTTTTATTCTTATGCTATAATAAACATACATCTAAATATTATAATGTATAAGTATACATATGTCGGTTATTCCTGCCAAGATAGAGCCAGCTACGAAATTAAAAAGGAGTATCCATTCTACGTCGCGATTACCCCATCAAGGGCAGTTACTACGTGTAAGGCGGAGTAGCCGCTGGGCAGGAGTCCAGAAAGATAAAAAACATTTCCGAATATCTCGGTGAGATAGAGGAGGATGGTACTTACATAAAGAAGAAAGTAAAAAACACTCCGGGCCACGGTCTTATCCATTAAAAAAAGGTGCGAGGAGTGGCACGGACATGGCGCTGTTGACGATACTGAGCATGAACGCCAATGCAGACCTGGCGCACTTCGATGCTCCAACCTGCTGGACCTGGCCCGCCTGAGACGTCAGGCGCGTACGGGCTTTGGAGCAGAGGTATGGCATACGATATATAACGGAGATAAATGTTGAGAAGCTAGGCTATCTTAAGTTCATCGGGTTTATAAAATTCTTCGATGAAGTACAGAGCGCAGAGGAGTTGCGTAGTGCATTTGAAGGCGACGGAAGAGTAGAGCTGGTGCTCCTGACATCAGGAAATATCATGTAAGTTCTTTTTATGCAAAAAACAATTCCGATGTCGAACTCTTTGTGAACAATGCTAAGACGTCGATCCATTTTAGAGGTACAGGAAAATCGTTCGTGGCGCCATATTACAATGAGTTTGGGTATAGCCACTACGCAATAAATTTTTAGACACGAAAGGGAACAGGTAGAGACAAATCCAAAGAAAAGACCTACAGAAACATTGCACAGAGAGAGTGCTATAATAATGAAAGAACAAAACACCCACGCAAACAAGAACTTTGCCGAGATAGATGAAGAAAACAAATTTGGTAGAGGCGAGCCGATATTCTTACCATAAAATTAAAGAAGGATGGTATTATAGCAAGGACCACCATCACTTGACACAATTGCCGATAAAAATTCAATGCAATAATAATAAATTGAGATAATGGATGGCATAAAATTGCTCACCAAACTAGGCCACCTTTGCTGAAAGATGTTGATGGCACATCCAAATCCACGGGCAAATATGCCCTCATGGGGGATATGGAAATCCCACACAGTGTTATACTGTTCCTTGCCTGTGTTTCGATGAGGAGATTCAAATAACACGGCAATATCTAATCCAAAATAAAAGAGCATAAAGCTCAGCATACTTGCTGCCAAAAATGAGTATTTGGCATGTTCTGTTACAGAAGCTGATGAAACATACACAACCGAATATGATGTTCTTGTCAAAGAACAAGCTCACCAGCAGTGAACGAAAATAGTGGACTATGGAGAAACTGGAAGAAACATCAGATTCCGAAGCGGCCTTAGGGGTGAAATAGAACCAGAAGTTTAAGAAATGCAGTAGCTGATTTATAAATAATACTAAACTGAACTACCAACAGATTAGGCTAACAAATTACTTCTCCTGATAGTCTGGCTTGTATACTGCACCTCCTGCTCCTCCCTTCATTTCAATCACTAATCAATCTTTTATGGTACAAATGAATACCTTTACTTATTAACGGCAGCATATATACTGACTGTCGTGATGGCCCTTGCTATTATTAGATGCCTCTCGGGACTCATCCCGAGCTCGTTGTAGATGAACGCCCACTGGTCGGCATAGGAGTCTGTCGCCTCGTTCATTGGCATTCCAAACAGTGGCCAATGTTTCTCATTGTAAGCAACAGCACCGGATTAGCAGACGCCGTAAGAGTACTGGAGCCCCGCCGCCATTTTCCTCGCGCATACATTCCGTCTACTCTTATCATCACAATTGAAGAAGTCAGCAAGAAAAAACGAATATCTGTGCCTTTCCTTATGTTGTGATATGGAGACCTCTAGCAGAAGTATCCGAACTCCTCCTTCTTGCTGCTGGAAACCGCGTATTCATTAGAATCCAGACTGCGGCGCCTCCAAGGTTCTCATCTTGTCGTCTGGTGGCTAGGTACGCAGACTGCAGATGACCGCCCTGAAGAGGTCAGGTCTCTGTGCAGTGCACGTCGCGACAAGAAGGCCACCGTCTCCACCAAGTTATCGCGAGTTTTCTTGTATTTGTGTATATTCTTTGCTATAAGGTACTCCGCCGCTGATACGAAATCGTAGAACGTGTTCTGCTTGTTGGTCATCCTTCCGGCGTCATGCCAGACCTCGCCATATTCACCGCCGCCGCGCAGGTGCGCGACCGCGTATACACCGCCGTCCATCAGGAACGGCACAATGCTGAAATCAAAGTCAGGAACCACGCTTGTGCCGAAACCCCCATACCCGTAGAGCAACACAGGATTCTCTCTGTCAAGCTTGATCCCCTTTTTGTGGACTATGAACATCGATATCTTGGTGCCGTCTTTCGAAGGATACCAAACAAGCTTCGCATCCAGGCTGTTGATATCCTGTTTGTATCTTATCTGCTCTAGGAATTCCAGCTCGCCCTTGTCCATGTCGTACCTGTAGGCTGTGCGCGGCATGGTGTACGACTCAAAATCGAACAGCATCTCGTTTCCCTCAACGTTGCCGACTATGCTGAGAACGCTCCCCTTCTTGGGAGCTCTATGTCTTTTATGAACTTTCCATCTATAGAATAAACTTTTAGTGCGGTGGAAGCGTCATGGATATAGCGTACTACGATGTACCTCCCGATTATGGCCGCCTCCTGGATTACGTCCCCGCTCTCCGGTATCAACTCCCCGAGCTCCTTCCTCGAATCCGCAAGATTCATCCGGACTATCCTCGAATTGCGCGCATTGTGGTTTGTTATGATGTAGAGATAGTCGTCGATAACATCTATGATGTCAATCTTTGCATCCATCCCCTTCGTAAGCAGCGTGAAATCCGATTCCTTCGCCTTCTTGCAGTAGATATCATACCTTTTCCACCCGTCGTTTACGAGTATGAAAAGGTACCTGTCGTCGCGCGAGCGCAGTGCGGCCACTATCTGCGTGGCCGGGAGCCCTTTTCCGAATATGCCCCTGTCTGATTTGTAGTCGGTGCCTAGCCTGTGGAAGTATACATGGTAGTTATTGACCTCGTCCTCCCTCGCTCCGGGCTCAGGCCACTTGCTGTAATAGAAGCCGGAGCCATCCTTCAGCCATTGCAGCTGGCTGAACCATATAGGAGGTATCATATCCTTGAGGTTCTGGCCGCTCTCAAGGTCGAGCACATATATCGGTATCCTATCTCCGCCCCTTTCCGTGACGCCATAAGCGACCAGCCTCCCATCGTTGGACAGCCTCGCCCACATCAGCGCTTTCGTGGCGTCTTTGCTGAACATGTTCGGGTCTATCGCAAGCTTTCTGGGCCCTGAAATCCCGTCGCGATAGTAAAGAATCGAGAAGTTCTTCCCCTTCAGCCTTCTAAACTGGAAGTACCTCCATTCCCTCTTCTTTGGATCCTTTAGCCTGATGGCGTAGTTGGTGAACGCCTCTGCATCGGCGAGCTCCTGGATCCGCTCTTTAAGATGCGCCCTCACTTGTATCTTATCGATGTATTCTCTTGCGAACGCATTCTGCTCGTCTGTCCAAGCACTCACCTTCGGGTCCTTTGCGTCCTCCAGCCACCGGTATGGGTCAGGCACCTTCACGCCGTGCAAGGTCTCTACTATATCGTCTCTGCGCGTTTCAGGGTACTGCATAGGACTCTTTCTACTCTAAGGCTTAAATTACTTAAGCTGTTGGCTGAAAGCCTTATATATATCAGAAGCGTCGTTATAATACCAAGGATGGATGGGACTAGGGTTGGGCGTGCCTCCACACTTGCATGCCCAACTTTGTGCTTAATTAAAGAGGAGCGAGGGCGGCACCGAGGTCCCGAAGGCATGAGACACCGAAGGTCTATATATTTTCTATCCATAATATCCATATTGGTAAGGCGATGATGTGCTTCCAGAGGGACTAATCGAATTAATAAAGCGTGTTATAAAAGAAGACGCCTCTAGTATCCCCCAATCCAAAAAAGGTAAGGAAAACAAAAATCCATGGAAAAGCTTCGTGTGGTATGCCTTCTTGTCTAATAATAGGATTAATGCAGATGTCACCTATATTGTCAATACCTTAGAAGGAAGACCTGTTTTAGAAAAGCAATGGGTTCAAGCGCACACGAGAAGCGAGTGGAAAACAGATACGGCCAGGTACATAAATGATGAATTAAATGCACTTCGTAGCGGTAGAAAAAAAGGAACGTTAGAAGGATTGCTCAAGGATCTAGATGATCCCATATTTACATTACGAGGATTTGCTGATTGGTTGGACAAAGAGAGCGTAAACCTTAGCTATTTGAAAGCGAAAACCAAAGATGAGAAATCTACCAAAGATTTTATAGCAGAACTCACGTACCAGCCCCAGTCAGGTAACCCCAATAAGCTATATGGCGTAGGTCTTACAAAATTGATATTATGGCTGCAATATTATGGTATGGCAGATTCATTCTGTCCCCCGAGTAGGCAGGTGCAAGATTTTGTAGACTATGATGTAAGACATCTGACTTATTTACAGAGAAAACAGCAACAGATACCCGGGTTACCGATGGACTGGGGATATGTTTTGAAGATGCAGGAATTTCATAAAAAAGAAATACTTCCAACGGTGAAAACAGCAACAGTTAGAGATACAGGCGTTGCAGTTTGGTACTGGAAAATTGTCCAAGGCCTACTGAAGGGATCCAAGTACACTAGGTTGCTCTCATCTCATATGCTATTAGGATATCTGGATTCGCGTAGTCTAACTTTACCAAAATTAGTAGAACAGATAGATGACATAGACAAGATAGATGAGCTGACTGCAGATGTCAAGGATTTCTTAGAAAAGGCATCTAGCGCTTAATGCGAAAGCGAGGCGCTACCGAGCGAACGGAGTGAGCTGGTCAGCGCCGAGCTATCTACTTGCAAACATTTCCGTCAATGCTCTTCTTATTGGTGTGTCAATCTGCGGCGGGGCATTTTCCACGTATTCTTTCGCTAGCTTAAATGTGTCGCCTTCAAGCGATCTTACGTAATCCACCGCCTCTTCTGTCGTAAGGGCTCTTTTTGCTCCATTCTGAGCTTGCGGTGGCAGCGCTGTCCACACCACTCCGTCAAGCCCTTCCCCTTTGAGCCATCTAGCTATGCCCTGTTCTGTCACATTGGCTCCTTCCCACCCGTCCCTTAAAGCCCCTACATATTGCTCGCGCGTCTTCTCCCTTTCCACCAAATCCGCCTTAGCCTCAGCCAGAGTCTCACAAGCGCTGTAAGCCCAAAGCGTGGTCTGGAGCCCAGCTCCTGGCGTTATCACAAGCGTCAGCCTATCTCCCTGCGACACGCGCGCAAACTCCACAGGCAGCTTTGGCCCGTCCTTGTGCCACCTCCCATCTGCAAGCTTAAGCTCGCACGGATCCCACACAAGCGAGCCCCAGCCTATCACAGCGATTCGCGCCATGCTTCTACTGTGCAGCATGTTTTCTTATTCTTTTCCAGGGCCGAGCCGCAGGCACGAGACGCCGAAGGCGTCGAGCTGCGGCGAAGGCTTACAGCTCAGCCAAGCTTCAGGCTGCGGCTTCGGGCATCGATCGGCTGCTCCGCAGCCTTCGGGATGCCCTCAGCGCTTGAGAGCGGTGCAGCTTGAGGCGTGCTTGGAGCAGCGCAGCTTGAGCACCCTGGCTTAGGCCTTGGCCTGATTGACCATAAAAACAAATAAAAGGATCAAAGTCCATGCTTATTCGGGTGCTGCAATGGAATTCAAAAGACAGGTAAGCGTGAACTTCGGGGAGAGGGAGTGGCAGGGGCTGACAAAGCTGGCAAGGAGGGACGGCGTAGACCTGCCCCAGCTGTTAAGGCGGCTGGGAATGGCGCATATGCGCCACTATGTTCCAATTGGCATGATACATCATAATCCAACACCGGAGCAGCAGAAGGAGATAGACTCCAAGACCCCGGCGCTTGAGGAGGCGTACGAAGACGAAAGGGATAGGCCAATATGGATAGAGCGGGCGCTCAACCCCGGAACAACCATGACTGCGGTCCTGGATCCTGTTCTATTGGACAAGGAGATAAAGAGGGCAAAGGAGGAGCTTGCAAACGCCACAAGGGAGCAGGCAGAATTGCGCGAGGTAGTGGAAGAATTAGAGAAGATGAAGAAGGAATAAATAGATTTGCAGAGGGGCGCCTTTCCCTGGCCTGGTAGTATCGAAACGCAATGCATCTGGAGTATCCTGTCGTCTAGGGGCTTCTTCACTCCACTCGACAATACTCTACATCGGTTGAGTGGAGTAGTGAGTGGAGTTTTGGATGGAGTTTAGGGTGAATATTAATAAGTTTGGTGCAGATTTATTGTCATGAGAAAGGCCTGCGATTGTATGTGCTATGTTTGCGGCAAAGGAGACAAAGTTATCAAGGGATGCAGATGCAAACATAAGTGTTGTAGCGGTAAATTATAGCGTTGCATTTGATTGATATTTAATAATATTGAAAATGCTTCGGCTCTAAGGACTCTCTACCTCTCCGGGCTATCTAAGGAAAGGCGTGACATATGAGAAGATTGCGTTGGTTAGCTTCCTTAGCATGGCGTGTTTTGCCACAGCCTTCTTTACGCTCTGGACATCTTCGCTGTCCATGACATCGAATACCGCAATAAGCACAGGGAACACTATCATCATTATAACAAAACCCACGACTAATACCGCGATGTTTGCAATCAGGCTTGTTGCAAATGCTGGAACAAGTGCTACGCTGCCAAGATAGAATAGCCACAGCACCAATCCTAGGACTATTGAAGCAAGGGCAAGTTTGGCCATCTTTTTATAATCGAAGACTATGCCCATCACCTTCTTCGCCCCGTTTACGAAGAATAGCGTTGCCGCGATGTTGCCTATGAAGAAGCTCGCCACTATTGCACCTATTATCTTGTCAAGGCTTGTTGGGAGTATCACCACAAGCACAATAAGCGAAATCAGTTCTATGATAGTCGCATAGAAGTTATAGAGCAAAAGCTCTTTGGTATAGCCGCGCGCTATAAGAAGGTTGCCGAGATATGCCCCGAATAAATTCAACAGCATACCTATGCTTAACAACGCAAGGAAGATCGGCGCCGTGGAGTAAGAGCCAGAAACCAGAACGAAAAGGCTTGGTGCGGATAACGCAGCAATGTAGACGAGTATCGCCACCGCAGGTATCATCGCATAGATTATAATCTTGTTGTATACCTTTTGCAGCTGCGCCTTCTTTTTCTGAATGTACGCATCACTGAACGTGGGCACAAGCACGTTGTTTATTGTCCCGTACACTACAGCAAGCATCGCCGCGCCTTTCAGCGCTACACCGTAGTTTCCGAGCGCTGCCGCGGCTACAAAAAGCCCGAGGAAGACTATCCCGAAGTTCTGCATCCCTGTATTGAGGAAATTGTTGACCGCTACAGGCAACGAGAATCTCCACGCAAGGCGCACGCTCTCCATCTTCGGCCATCTGAGCGCTAGTTTTCCGTACTTTGAAGCTGCAACGTAGAGGAAGTAGGCAGCGAGAACTGTGCCAACAGCATATCCGAACAGCATTCCGCCGATTGCGCCGTTCACTCCGTAGCCCGCCATTATAAGCAATACTATGGAGACAAGCTGTAACACGTCTGTGGTCACAACTACTATGGCGCCGAGGCCGCTTCTCCTAAGCGCGATCAGCGCCATGTATATCGAGCTCTGGATGACTATGAAGAAAGATATCGGAGATACCAGTATCAATGATGATTGGCTTATGCCCAGGCTGCTGAACCATGAGTTAGCGACCACACCGCTGAACCCTATGCCGATCAAGGTGAGTATGATTGCTATCGGCAATGCGATCACAAATCCGGATGTGA
Organism: uncultured Microcaldota archaeon; assembly: GCA_963762345.1. Taxonomy (GTDB): domain Archaea; phylum Micrarchaeota; class Micrarchaeia; order Micrarchaeales; family Micrarchaeaceae; genus JAJZYD01. Next base: position 181,926 of record CAVXKI010000001.1, on the reverse strand, counting down.
GCGTCTCCACTATGCCTTTGACATCTCTGTCGTGGGTGTTCTTGGCAAGCTCCCTGCCATAGTATACGCCGATTCCCCAGGCCACGACGCCGTCGATAAACGCCTGGTATCCGAATGCGAATGCATAGAGGCCGTAGAGTGCGGTTCCTAGCATTCTTGCAACTACTACAAGCACAGCTAGGGTAATTATCGTGGCGAGTACCTGCCCTATTATCAGAGGAGCGAGACGCTTTGTGGCAAGCATGCCAACGCCCTCCTCCTCTTCCGATAACGTAGAAGCATCCATACTAACACTGAGACCATTATCTATAAAAAAGCCGCTATATATTAATTGTGTATTGCTTGTAAAATCGGTTTGGTGTATAGATGAAATGGTATGGCTATTTGGGGATATTTCTCATTGCCTTTGCCATAGTTAATTTCTATTTTGTGCTGCAGCCTTTCGCGCTTCTCTATATACCGATAATCTGGTTCGGCTACATATTCCTTCTGGACGCGATCGTCTTCAAGCTGAAAAAGAGGTCCTTCATCGCAAGCTATCCGAAGGAGTTCCTGCTGATGCTGATCGTTTCCGTGCCGTTCTGGGGAATATCCGAATTCTACAATTTCTATTTCCCTACGTGGATATACGGCAACTATGTCTGGTACGTGCACGTGATAGACTTCATGACAATACTGCCGGCCGTTGCAGAGACATTTGCACTGGTGACCGCACTTGGCTCGTTCGAAAGCTTCAAAATGAAAATAAGCAAAGATATAAGACATGTGAAAGTTCTCAGCGTACCGTTCATGCTGCTCGGCATCTTCTTCCTGATATCGCCGTTTACGTTCGGCTACGCGGCGTTCCCTTTGGCATGGGTAGGACTGTTCCTGATGCTTGATCCGATAAACCTGATGCTCGGCAACGATAGTCTATTCGGATACTTCATGAAACGCGACTACAGAAGGATACCCAGGCTGTTCCTGGCCGGGATCGTAATGGGCTTCTTCTGGGAGCTGTGGAACTCCCTTGCATACCCGAAATGGGCTTACAGCATGCCCTGGCTCCCCCTGAGCAACGTGAAGATATTCGCCATGCCCTTATTCGGGTATCTCGGATATCTGCCTTTTGCACTTTGCGCATACGCCTTCTATACGCTTGTCAGGACCCCGTTCTTTAGAGGGAAGAAGAACCCTCTTGAAGCGATCTAACGTCGCTACACAGGGCAGATGTTATATATAAATATCTGAAACGGCGCAATATTATAGTGAAAGAATGACCTTTCCGCAATCTGGAAGAGGGACAGAAGAAGAGGTTTTGAAGTTAGGGGCAGCTACAAAGATGATTGCAGCACCTTCTGCAACCGGTGTAAAATCAATTGGGATGCCGGAAGCTAGCGTGCCATCTGTCAGTAAGGCTGCACCAACGACCGAAGGAAATGTGGTGACTACCTTGCAGCGCCCATATGTAAGGGTGCTTTGTACTTTTGAGATGGACGGGCACGGAAAGGAAATTAGGGAGTTCTTTGTAAGGACCGGAAACAGCGAGTTGGATGCACCATTCAACACCGACAGGGCGAAGATCAGCGTCGATGGAGATGGAGATGTGGTATATGTCCATGGTGACAAGGCGGTAGCCTTCCGTGCTAAGAGATTCGTGAATACTTCGATGTTATCAAATGAATCCGCGCCTGCGTCATATCCTGCTTGGAAAGAGGTGGACATACCGGCGGCATACGATGCGGTAATGAATGCGATACAGGAACAGGCGGCTAACCCTAACGTCGAGCACCCGGTCTTCGGCAGAATTTACACAGAGCTTAAAGATGCCGACAGACGTGCGGAAGCGATCAAGGAATACCCTGCTGTTATAGAGGAGAGTGACCGCAAGGTGGAGATGCTAAGGAGGGACGTCGTAGATGCATTGAACTATCTGGGCAGGTTGGGCATAACTGTCGGAGAGCCGGCCGGATTGGACTTCTTCCTCAGGTACGGGATGAGCAGGGATTTCAAGGCTGAACTCAACTTTGTAACCGATAGAATGACCATGGCAGGAAGCTTGGGACTTATTAAAGAGACATATGGGGAGAGCGACGGTGCTACAATACACGACACAATACACCACGAAATCTTCCATCATGCGCAAAAAGAATGCGACAGTGATGTCACATGGCTCGCGGCGCAACCCGCTATTTTGCTGATGACGCAGAAAAGCGGCAGCTATCCTGAGCCGTGGGAGCATTTCGGCATCAGTAAGAAGCTGGAGAAGGGAGAGGACCTTATGTTCCTATTCGGTGGCATGGGCGAGGGAGGCGCGATGTTCTTCCACCTTTCTTATCTTGTGCAAGATGAAGCTTCGAAGACGAAGGCCGCGAGCGGGATATACGAAAAGATGAAGACCTTCAACCAACACCACTATGAGGAAGGTGCAGGGGAGAGTGAAACCAAATTCTTTGCGCATTTTTTTGAGAACGATTGCAGAGTGCTGAGAGATTGCATCGGGGGCGAGCAGGGAAGCGTAATCCCGAAGCTGATGGGGGCGGTGGAGCGCTTCAAGAAGGTGGAGTCCGTAAAGGAGGTTACGCAGCACACATTTGGCGAGGTGATTGCGCTGGCGATTTTCGCGCACAACGACTTCGATGTGACGGCTACGATGAAGACACTTCTGTCGACTAAGGAAATGATTGCGACCCTGAACAGTTTGACAAATGAGGATATCGACAGGCTTGCCGCAATAACGCAGCCCAAGTAATGCTTATTTTTCTTGTTCTGTCTGGTTTTCAACCCATTGAGCTTGTGTAGAGCTTCATCGCTGAGTTTGTGAGCCTGTAGAAATATGGAACCTGGCGCTGGTTATAAATATCTGAACGTGGTAAATACAAGTATGTCACACTTATCAAAGGGCAGAATGGTCAGGGCAAGAAGAGCACGCCTCAAGCGCAGACTGACAAGATAAAGAGAGGCCACGCCCCTTTGCTCATGTCACCTGGAACTTGAGGGTATCGATCCTGGTTCCCATCGAGATTCTGTCAATGTCTGGGTTTACCATGACTACGCTGCTGCCATGCTCGGTGACGAAGCCAGGCCTGACAGCAATGGCGTTGCCCTGCACCGATGTATATGTCAAATTGTTCCTCACGCCTGTTGCCGAATAGTTAATCTGGAACGACTGTGCCAGATCCGTGTTCACGCCTCCTGTAGAGTTGAATATGCCTATTGAGAGGGAGTCTTGCTGCGGCGGGTTGCCAGGCACCGCGATCTCGTTCATGCTGAATATATAGTATTCATCGATGCCATTTCCTGAATACGGAGATGTGGGCGTCAACGTTAATGCGGTTGCCGGCTGCCCGTTATTCTGGTTGTATATCACGTTTGCAGGCACCAGATTATAAGAGCCACTGCCAGTCAACACTTGTGGAGGCGCGTTTGTGAACGTTGCTATGGTCACGGATTGGGTGCCGCTTATAGTATTGACGGTTATGCTCAGAGATCCGGGCAGCACCCTTCCGAATGGTATTTCTATGCCTGTAACGTTGTATAGAGGCATAGGGAGTGATATAGACTGCGAGTTGCTTGTGAAGTTTATCCCTTGTAGAGAGGCACCCCCCGCTTTGGCGGAGGTATATCCAAGTATGTATATGTTAGCCCAGTGGCTTGATGAAATCCATTTCGCGGCGTTCACATTGTCATACGATATAGTCACGTAGGAGTTATGCGGCGTGCCGCTCGCGTGCGCGTTTGTCCCAGATAGCTCATACGGCGTCAATAGGTACGTAACAGAGGAGCTAGAAACCCCGCCGTACGTAAATGCGTCGGGGATCGTGCTGTTTACACTCATCAGCTCTGCGGACTCGATCAGCGTACTCACCGTGCTAGATGAACCGATGTTTTGATATGAAATGACCTGCTGGTTCTGCCCGATCATCACGTTGACGGTATCGAAAGAGTTTGCCGGGATAGTGTCCCCTGAGAATTGTATGTTCAGCGCCTTCGCCGATTTGGTAAGTGTCGGTACACTGAAGCTCTGGCCCTTCGACAATGTTACAGGCGTTGAATTATAGACTATTATGCTTTCTAGTGCGGGAATACTATTAGCACTTACCCATAGAAGATTCACATTCCAGCCGTCGTACCCCGGAAACGTCTGTCCATCGGTGAGGGTTGCCTGTGTAGTGCCGGTTGTTATTGTGATGCTGCCGCCGTTCGTCAGTATGCCCGGATTCATGTGGACAGGAGGAGTGAAGCTCGATATGGTCCAGGAGGGCTGGCCCAGGAAGTAGCTTATAACGGCGTTTTGCGTTGATGATGATATAGGATTTGCGAATACTGCCTGGTATGCGCCTCCCATAGAAAGTGTCTCAAAGTTCTTGACCCCTTTCTGCTGGTTATACACAGGGAACCCGGTTAACCATAAGTATTCAGACTCCAGGTTCGGCCCCACATTTATTGACAGAAGGGCAAGCTGGTTCCCCGACAATCGCATTATGTTGTCGTAGCTCTGGGCTCCGATAAAGTCAGAGAAGGAAGGGAAGGTCACACCTCCTCCGTTTACCGAGGCCACTGGTGTAACACCTACCGGAACGGAACCGGCGTAGGAATATGGGCTAGGTGGGCTGCCGCCCTCGGCGAACGAATATGAGTCATTCGCCTGCAGCGTCTTTGCAGATGAATAGGAGCCTAGAATTATGCCCTGGTTGAGCACAGAGCCTATAGGCACTGAGAACGCGAACTTGCCCTGCGGCGTGGTTTTTGTAGTAAGCTCGACCATTGCGGATGACACGTATGTAGATGGATAGTATGGAGAGTGGTATGTCGTGTTTACATATATGTTCAACGTCTCATTTTCAACCAGGACACTTCCGGTTCCACCGGGAGCGATCTGCAAGGAATCCACGTATGTTCCGCCGCTGTATACATCAAAGTCGGCGTTCGGACGGCTGGGTGGGAATATCAAACCCGTGTTTATTACACTAAATGAACCACATTGGTCGCCAGATCCTTGGTAGACCCTTACCACTACATTGCATCCGCCCTGCTGTTGCTGCGACGCAGAGAATACGATAGAGTTGATTGACCCCGCAGCAAGGATTCCGTTTGTCACACTCGGGTAGTACCCGGTGTTGGTCGAATTCGGGATTGAGAAGATATAGTTTCCCGGTGGATTGTTGAACTGAATCTGCGCGATAGGCACTATTCGGAACGATGGCAACGAGGTTGTGCTCTTTGTTACGCCACCATAAGTCACAGTAAATGTTCCGTATTGCGGAATCCCAGTTTCTGTGAACGTGGTTATAACGTTTGTAGGAGCATTAGCAGGCATCGGTGGTATGCTACTCGTAGTCTTTATAACATTGATAGCACTTGTGACACTCGTAGTGCCTGTCTTTACAGGGATGTTCGACACAGCACAAGCAATGCATACGGTCTGGATTGTAGTGGTGCTGATAGAGCCTCCGATGGTCGGATTGGGATTTGGAGGTGTTATGACAGGATTTGGAGGTGTCACTACTATAGGTGGAGTCACGACCGTGGGCGTTGGTGGAACCGGGGACGTCACTTCAGAAGGAGGTGTAATAATCGGGACTGGTGGAACTGTTGGAGGCGAGGGTGGTGTGACTATCGGTGCAGGTGGAACCGGAGGGGTTATTATGGGCGCTGGCGGAGGTGGTGGTGTTACATCGGTAGTAACCACAGGTATGGGCGGAGTTGGTGGAGGTACTGGAGGGGTTACTGGCGGTGTGGGCGGAGCTGGAGCCGGAGGAGGCTGTTGAAAAATCATTATAGGATTAAACGCAAAGCTCATCGGTACAGAAATAGATATCAGTCCTATTACCAAGAACAGAACCAAGCCGAGCAATATGTATGCGTTATTCATTAGACCATCACACCATTAATCACTTGCATTCTATTCGAAGTAGTATATAAATATATCGTTTTCGGATAATTTTTCTATGGAGTTTGCCATATTGGAATTCCGTTACAACGGAATCGCGGGATAGTTTTATATAGAGAAGTACCCACTACTTAACCTGTGATTAGGTGGCTAAGCCTAAGCTGAACAAGCTGACTCCGCAAGAACAGGCTGTGATAGTCGGCAAAGGGACAGAAATGCCATTTAGCGGGGAGTATGAGAGCAACTTCAGGCCAGGTACGTATGTATGCAGAAGGTGCAACGCACCGTTATACAGATCTGAAGATAAATTCGACGCAAGGTGCGGTTGGCCGAGCTTCGACGATGAGATAAAGGGCGCAGTAAAAAGAGTGAAGGACGCTGACGGCCAGAGGACAGAGATACAGTGCGCAAGGTGCGGCGCACATCTGGGACATGTCTTTGAGGGCGAAGGCCTCACTCCGAAGAACGTCAGGCACTGCGTCAACTCCATATCAATGAGGTTTATACCAAAGGTGGAGAAGAAAAATGGCAAGTAAAACAGAGACCATAGTTCTGGGAGGGGGATGCTTCTGGTGCACAGAGGCAGTATTCCAGATGTTCAATGGCGTGATCAAGACGGCTCCTGGTTACGCTGGAGGAAATGTCTCAAACCCCACCTACGAGCAGGTGTGCACAGGCGAGACCGGCCATGCAGAAGTACTCATCGTAGAATACGATCCGAAAATAATAGCGCTCGACGTCTTGCTTGATGTTTTCTTCAACATGCACGACCCGACATCGCTCAACAGGCAGGAAGCAGACGTTGGCACACAGTACAGGTCTGTAATACTTTACAATACACCGGAGCAGAAGGAGATCATAACGAAGTCCATCAAGAAGGCGCAGGCAGATTTTGACAAACCCATAGTCACAGAGGTAAAAAAGCTCGACAAATTCTATCCTGCTGAGGAATACCACAAGGATTACTACAACAAGAACCCGATACAGCCATACTGCATGTTTGTGACAAGGCCGAAGGTCCAGAAGATAAAGAAGATGTATGCTAATTTATTAAAATGACATGACGTGTGCAGATGAGGAAAGAAGATATAATATTCCTGAACTCGGTGTTCTTTGTCCTTGGCTTTACGCTAGTGTTCTCGATAATAGGTATACTTCTACAGACCGTTCTGGCGCACATTTCCTATTCCGCGATGGGCATACTCCGGATAATCGGCGGACTGCTGATAATATTCTTCGGCATCCTGCTGATCGCATCCGCAAAATACATAATACCATTCTTCTCAACGGAGCACAAGATACAAGTAAGGAGATTCAGCAATAGCTTTTTGTCGTCGTTCGTGTTCGGGCTCGCCTTCGCGCTCGGCTGGACACCATGCGTGGGAGCGATACTCGGAGCGATATACACATTTGCCGCAACATCGCCTGGCATCGGCTTCCTCCTGCTGCTTGCATTTTCCCTTGGGCTTGGTATACCATTCCTGCTGTGCGGCGCCTTCATATCAAGGTTTTCGGGCTTCATGGAGCACATACACGGATTTCTGAAATACTTCAACATTGTAGGAGGCATCTTCCTCCTGGCAATGGGTATCCTAGTCGTGACAGGGTACATTGGCGAGATATCGATCTTCCTGATCGGCGCCGCGGGGCCGATGTCGCTGAGCGACCAGCTCAATTTCCTCTTTGCGCTGGTAGCAGGAGTGCTTACCTTCCTCTCTCCTTGCATATTGCCTTTACTGCCTGCATTCCTATCCTACATGGCAGGCACTACTGCTGAGACGGTGAAAGCATGAAGATGAATGTCTATATAATTGTGTTCGGGATTATCGCTTTGTTGATAATAGCAGCGGCACTCTCTACTTTTGTGTTCAATAAAAGCCTGGCGTCATCGAGCGTCATGGCTGCCAATCTGCCCAATCTTGGCTCCGCGCCAAACATACAGGGCATAAGCGCATGGATCAATTCGCCGCCGTTGACGACATCTGGGCTAAGAGGAAAGGTGGTGCTTGTCGATTTCTGGACATACTCCTGCATAAACTGCTTGAGGGAGATACCGCATGTCAATGCGTGGTACAGCGCCTATGGCAATAACGGCCTGGAGGTGATAGGAGTCAGCACTCCCGAATTCCAATTCGAGCACAACCTAAGCAATGTAGAGAACGCGGTGCAGACCCTCGGAATAAAATATCCTGTCGCGCTCGACAACAACTACTCCACATGGGATGCTTTCGGGAATGAGTACTGGCCTGCAGAATATGTGATAGATGCTAATGGCATTATAAGATACGAGGCATTCGGCGAGGGCAACTACAACACAACAGAGAACGTGATCAGGGCGCTGCTGATAAGCGCTGGCTATACCATACAACCAAACCTCACAAGCGTGCCTCTTGGCGTGAACTTTTCTGGCATAGAAAGTCCAGAAATATACCTCGGCTGGGCAAAGGCCAGACAGGCGCTGGGGAACACGCAGGGGCAGGGCGGGTTTGTACCGAATAAGACTGTCAATTATTCGTTCTCGAACATCTCACAAGTCAATGTCGTATACCTGTCGGGCGAATGGTACAATGCGCCGGACAGCATGATAGCAGTGAACAACTCGAAAATCTTCCTCTACTACAAAGCGGACAAGGTCAACGTGGTTGCTGCTGGGTTCAACGGAAGCACAAGCATAACGGTTAAACTCGACGGCAATAACCTGACAGCGAATGAGACAGGGGCGGATGCACATTTAGTGAACGGATCGGCCGTGGTCAATATAAGCGAATCTAGGCTCTACAATATAGTGTCAACACAGTCCTACAACGCCCACTTGCTAGAGATAGATGCGAAGCCTGGCTTCAGGATATACACGTTCACTTTCGGTTAATCTTCTTGCCGCCTGATTTGCTTTAGTGGCTCTCTTAAAAAGCGGACATAGATCGCTTTTTCATCGCCGCCTGCAAAGGCAACCTCGTCTCCCGTGTAGTAGTGGCCGTCTGTCGCAGTTATGCCTGTAGGCAGCTGAGTATGTTCATCAAACCCGACATAGGTTATCTTCCCGAGCGTCATCCTTGCTCCGGGAGCCACAGCAACTAGAGCCCTACGCTCAGAACCGCGCAGGTCGAGCCCGAAAGAGTTTTGGATTGGCCGTGGTGATTGTACTTCGCTTACCTTTGATATTGGTGCTTCAGCTGTTCTTGATGGTGTCGCCATGAAAGGAATGCTACGATAATGGTATTTATGTTTTCTGTATAATACCCCCAATAGCGGCAGTCAGGCATTTAGCAACATCTATATATCTGACCTTCCATCATACTATCAGTAAAACAAGGGAAAGCTTACTAGGACTGTCTTTTTCTTATTTTATGATAAAAAACAATAGCCGAAGGTGCTAGTTTGAAGGAATTTAGAGAAATGCAATTGAAACCAGAGTTAACGGAATCGCTAAAACGTATGGGATTTGTAACAGCAACGGAGGTGCAGGAGCGCGCCATACCTGTCATACTTACAGGAAAGGATGTGATAGTCAGAGCAAAGACAGGTACAGGAAAGACAGCAGCGTTTCTGGTGCCGATACTACAGACAATACAGCGGGGCGGGAACACCGGCGCATTGATAATAGCGCCGACAAGGGAGCTTGCGCTGCAGGTTTCATCTGTTGCCGAGAAGCTCTGCGCGCCGATGGGCCTCAGGGTCGCAACGGTGTACGGCGGCGCGTCTATGAACGTGCAGATCGGAATGCTGAAAAGGGGCGCGAACATAGTAGTTGGCACACCTGGAAGATTGATAGACCTCATGGACCGCGGAATGCTCAGAATCGATAAGATAAGCTACCTGGTGCTCGATGAAGGGGACACGATGCTAGACATGGGATTCATAGAAGACATAGAGTACATAATGTCAAAGACCCCAACCGAGAAGCAGACTATGCTGTTCTCTGCTACAATGCCAAAGGCGATAATCGACATTGCGAGACGACACATGAATGATTATGAAACATTGACTGTTGGAAAGGAGGAGGATCTGACAGTAAATACAATAACGCACCTCTACTTCTTTGCAAAGGGCAAGATGAAGTATGCAGCAATGCTGGCTTACATAAAGCAGTATTCGCCGAAAAAAGCGATAATATTCTCTAGGACAAAGCACGAGGCTAACGTAATACACATGGTGCTTGTTAAGCAGGGGCACGATGCGATACTGCTTCACGGGGGCTTGACACAGGCGAGGAGGGAGAAGTCGCTGAACCATTTCAGGACAGGCTCGACGTTCCTGATAGCAACAAATGTTGCAGCAAGGGGCCTTGACATAGACAATGTTACAGACGTGATAAATTTCGATGCGCCTGACAGCCCCACCGATTATGTGCACAGAGTCGGAAGGAGCGCGAGGATGGGCAAGGAGGGAAGGGCTTTCACTTTAGTAGGATTTGAGGAGAAGGGACTCATAAGGGCAATCCAATATGAAGCAAATGTCCAGATGCAGGAGATAAAACTTGAACTTGGTCCTTATCTGAACCTGGAGGTACTTAACCATCTACGCGAAGGCGAGTCATTTACCAGAATGGAAGGAGGCATGATGGAAAGAAGGCCGCATGGCGGAGGTGGCTTCAGGGGCGGAGGCGGCGGAGGGTTTAGAGGAGGCAGAGGCGGTGGATTCCGCGGGGGGGAAAGAAGCGGAGGCGACAGAGGCAGAGGAGACAGGAGCGGTGGAGAAAGACGTTTTAGGCCGCATAGCGGCGGAGGTAACAGAAGGAGGAGAGGAGGTTACAGCCCTTATAGCACCTAGTTCCGGCAAGAATGTTTAAATATACTAAATTTCGAATCACGTTTGCTGTTGGTTGTTATGAGCATAAATGATACAAGATGCGAAATCTGCGGAGAGGAGCTGAATGTGGAGAATTATTATTATATTTCAGCAGGAAGGCTGCAGCAAGGCGTGAACAGCGACCCGAAGGCGTATACAGAGTACACGCTTTGCACGAACTGCTATGCGCAGATCAAGGCGGAGCTCATGGCTTCGGTCCAGCGCCAGAAGAATAAGAGGAATGAGAAGAAGTAATCACTCCTTGTGCCACTTGACCCCGTCCTTTGTGTCTTCGAGCACGACGTGGAACTTCTCCTTCAGCATAATCCTTATCTCGTCTGATCTCTTGAAGTCCTTGCCCGCTCTTGCCTTCTCTCTTTCGTCTATCAGCTCCTGTATTTCCTTGCCTAGTTTTTGCTTTTTCATCTGGACGTGCCTGTCGAACTTGAGGCCGAGGACCCAATCCATATCCAACATCGCCTTTATCACTACCCTTGCCTCTTTCTTGTTCAGCTTTCCAGATTCTATCCTCGCGTTGGCATCATCTATTATCGAGTGCAGGTGGGTCAGGGCTTGCGGCATGTTGATGTCGTCGTTCAGCTCCTTGAAGAATTTCTTTCTAGAGTCAGTTATCTTCTTCTTGAATTCCTTTGTATCCGCATTGTTCTCCTTGTTCTTGGTGTCTGCTACCCTCTGCAGGAACGAATATATGCCCCTGAGCGTATTCTCCGCGTTCGACAGCGCCTCGAATGTGAAGTTCTGCTGCTGCCTGTAGTGTCCCGATATTAGGAAGAGGCGCAATGCCATAGGGGAATGCCCCTTTGCAAGGATGTCCTGCACTGTGTATATGTTCCTGACCGACTTGGACATCTTCTGCCCGTCTACTACAAGAAAGTTGCAGTGCAACCAGTAGTTCACGAACTTTTCTCCGGTAGCGCCCTCCGACTGCGCGATTTCGTTCGGATGGTGTATTTGGAGATGGTCTATTCCTCCGCAATGTATGTCAAAGTGGTTGCCGAGATACTTCATGCTCATCGCGCTGCACTCGAGATGCCATCCCGGGAATCCCCTTCCCCACTTCGAATCCCAGATCATTTCCTTTTCATCTCCGTGCGCGAATCGCCACACGACAAAGTCCGTTATGTTCCTCTTGCCTTCGACTTTCTCGACGCGTGCGCCGCTCTTCAGCTCAGCATTAAGTCGCTTGAACGACATCCCAGTCAGTTTGCCGTAGTTCTTGAACTTTGATGTGTCAAAATAAATGCCATCCTGCGCCTTGTACAGGAAGCCCTTTGCATCCAGCTTGTTGAGAAGCTCGAGCATGTCCTGTATGTGATCGGTCGCCCTTGGCATCATGCTTGGCGGCATTATGTTGAGCCGTCTGCAATCCTCAATGAATATGTCAGTGTAGAATGAGGCAATTTCCTTCATGCTCTTGCGTTCCTTCTCCGCCTCAAGCCTGAGCTTGTCCTCTCCCGTATCCGCATTGCTCACAAGGTGCCCTACGTCTGTTATGTTTTCCACGTGGGTTACATCATAACCGTCATAGGTGAGCAGCCTCTTCAGCACGTCCCATTCTACATACGCCTTTATGTTGCCGATGTGCGTGGAGTAATATGCGGTAATCCCGCAGGTGTACAAGCCAACCTTCATATCGCTTATTGGCTTGAACCTCTGCCTCTTCCTTGTTAACGTGTTGTAAAGGAACAGCATTCCAATCAAAACAGTATGTTTTGTTAATCTATAAATAGATTCTTATTCATTTATTAGCAAGCCTGGGATTTCATGAAAAATAACTCAATGGTAATGATCGCTGCCGCAATAATAATAGCAGGGGCCCTCGTGGCTTTTGGTGTATATTACTCATCGGCGAAGGGAACTGGACCGGGAGGCAGTGGCATAACAGTAACCGCAACTGGCTCCGCATCAACAACAGGAGGACAGGCTGTGCTTAATCTCTATGTAAATGGCTCTGGCAGCAGTACGCAGCTCGCGATAGCAAACCTCTCGAATACGCTAACGAGCGTAAACTCCACTCTCCTGAATTATCTCAACAAAAACCTTAGCCTTATAACTACCCAGTACTTCAGCGTCAACAAAGCCTACAACAAATCTGTTTATGTGGCGTACGAGAATCTGCTTGTGACACTGCCGAATGCACAAAATGCAACCGGTGCGCTCATCAGCCTGTCAGCAATCCCTAATGTTTATGTGAGTAATATAGCACCGAAGCTGTCCGACCAGCAGATAAGCACGCTTAGGAGCCAGGCGCTGTCCATGGCGATGGCGAACGCGACCGCACAAGCTACAGCCGTGTCGCCGACCGGCAAAGTCACGGTCCTGAATATAACGGTCAACAGCTATTATGTCTACCCGTTACCGTACAGCTTTGGTGGTGGATTGCCCGTGACTCCAGGAATCGCAGCGGGACAGATATCAAGTGGCAGCTCGCTGTTCTATAGCGGCACGAGCTCGGTAACAGAGAGCGTGAGTGTGGAATTTAGCACCACGTAGCCTTATTAATATCTACGTTTCAAATCCTAATGTCTACGATTATTCAGTGTTATAATGAGAATCATGCAGCTCGACGTCAACAGCATTGAGTTCGAGCCAATAGAGCCAGAGATAATGGCGCACGAACCAGCTGAAAAGAAAAAGGTTAGCGTGAAGAATGCGCTTGTTCTGTTCACTTCTATAGAAAAAGAGGATACTGAGGCGCTTGGTAGCCAAGCCATTAAGGATGCAGTAGATTTTGCAGGCAAGAACAAGATAGGGACAATTGTGCTTTATCCGTTTGCGCACCTCAGCAGCAACCTCGAAGAACCGCAAAGGTCCATGAACCTGTTCCAGTACATGGTGAAGGAGGCGCAGAAGTCAAAACTTAAGATAATAAATGCGCCATTCGGCTGGACGAAGAGCCTTGTCATAGATATCAAGGGGCATCCGCTCGCAGAACTGTCGAGAAATTACAGCAAGAATGCGAGGGTGGAGAAAGTACAGAAGGGCGCAAGGAAAGTCGATACGTCGATTGTGAGAAAGAGCGATTTTGCAGGCCTGCCGGAAACGGATCACAGAATAATAGGCGAGAGGCTTGATCTTTTCAGCTTCCAGGAAGTAAGCCCGGGGATGGTTTATTGGCACAATAACGGTTACATAGTCGTAAAGGAGCTCATGAGATACATAAGGGAAAAACTTGGAGAATACGGATATCAGGAAATTTCGACCCCTGCCATGGCAAACACGGCGCTTTGGCACGCCAGCGGGCACATCGAGCACTATAGAGAAAACATGTTCATAGTCGATACAAACAATCAGGAAATGGGGCTCAGACCGATGGGTTGCCCGTTTGCAATACTTGTTTACAAGTCCACGAAGCACAGCTACAAGGACCTTCCAATGAGACTTGCGGAGTTCGGCACGTATTATAGGAATGAGATAAGCGGGGCGCTTAGCGGATTATTCAGAGTAAGGCAGATGACGCAGGACGACGGTCACAATTTTGTAACTGAAGATCAGATAGTTTCAGAAGTAGAACGAACCCTGAGGCTCATTGATGACTATTATGGTAAATTCGACCTGAAATACACTGTGAAACTGTCCACTATACCGGATAGCCATGCTGGATCGGAGGAAGAATGGGAAAAAGCGACAAGCTTCCTGAAAAAGGCCCTGGAAAAAAACAAGGTAAAATACGAAGTGAAGGAGAAGGAGGGCGCATTCTACGGACCAAAAATAGATTTTGATATTAAGGATTCCATGGGCAGGAACTGGCAATGCGGCACAATACAGGTGGATATGCAGATGCCAAAGAGGTTCGACCTTAGTTATGTGGGCGAGGATGGAAAGGAACACATGCCGACAATAATCCACAGGGCGGGATACGGTACGCTGGAAAGGTTCGTGGGCATATTAATAGAGCATTTGCAAGGAAAGTTCCCGACATGGATGGCACCGGTGCAGGTGCGCGTGATGTCGATATCAGAGCAGGCAAACAAGTATGCTGAAACCGTATACGGGGATCTGAAGAAGGGAGGCATTAGGGCCGAGCTCGACATCTCGGACAGGACGCTCGATTACAAGATACGAGAGGGACAGAACCAGAAGATACCATACATGCTTATTCTTGGCAAAAAGGAAATGGAAGGCAAAAAGATTTCCGTAAGGAGCAGATCTGGAAAGCAGAAACTTGGAATTGGCATCGAGGAGTTCATTGGCCAGCTAAAGAAGGAGATCTCTGAAAGGAGAAATGATCAGCTGCTCTGAAGAGCCCTTAGCAGCTCTTCCGCATTGGACGGCTCCCCAAGATCTGTAAAACGGACTGCGACGTCACATCCCCCTATTTTTACCATTGCAGGCATGCCTGTAAATCCGTTGGGCCATGCTTCCAGCAATTGCAACCCTGCCGATGTGGGAATGCCGGCGATCTCTGCATCATTTCCCGTGTCCGCATGCTGGAAAAGCTGTGATGCCGCCAGGCCATCTAGACCTCTTGAAAACCACTCCGGAAAGAGTCCTGCATTCATCAGCTTTGCATCAGTATCGCTCGGGTTTATTCTTTTAATAATTCTTAGCGCTGTAAGTTCATGGCTCGTAACCGTAGCATCTCTCGAATTTGGAAGATCTAGTGCTTTTCGTTCTACTTTCATAATACCACAAAACACTGGTGTTCGTCCTGATATTTAAGGATTTCCATTATCGACGCTTTGTTGTGCCTGTTCCTGCTTTGGCGGGCTTTTGGGTGCTTCCTCTTTGCGCTTCTCCTCAGGATCAGGCCCCAATCTTGTGACATATTTCCTTACGGCGCTTGCCAGCTTTGGGATTAGCTCTGTGTCGCTGACCTCCAGATTTTCTGGCAAGTTTTTCTTGAACCCCGCGAGCACCAGGTTGAGCACCTCCATGTACACGACTGCAGGCTCTGTCTGGTCCATGACCCGTTTTAGCTCGGTGCGCTTTTCTATCTGCATCTGCTCTATTCCAGAGCCTGGCGTGCTTGTGTTCTGCACTGTCATCTTGCCATTAGTAAAAACCTCGATGCTTATGTGTATCTTCGGGGCAATGCGTAGAAGATTGGAAAGCGGCCTGTAATGCACCACTATCAGTATGCTGATTCCTCCTCCGTTGGTCACCTCGATGTTGGATCTGCCTATTTTGAGGGATGGTGTGCCCTGTACCTTTGCATACAGTTGGGACTCCGCCCTCTGGTCGGCAATAAGGCTTTCTGAAGAAGGCGCGTTGTCCACTCTGACCGGGACCAACTCCGGCTTTGGCGCTGCGGTGACAGCGACATTCTCTGGTGCAGCCGACTTTCTTGGCCCGCTGGCCAAAGCAACGACCATTTTCTCACCCTAAGCCTCAGCTTATTGTGATATTTAATGGTTTCCGCCTCGGCATTATCGAAAGCCTAGCTTCCCTCCCAGAGGTATGAACTGGTAGGTGCCGTAGCTTTTCTCCTCGATCTTGCTCTCCGATTCCTTTATCATCACTTTCATGGTCTGCAGCAGCATCGAGCCGACAGGCGCAACAACTCTTCCCTTGACCTTAAGCTGCTTCAGAACCTGCTCGGAGACTGCCGGCGTTGCCGCGGTATATGTTATCTTGTCATACGGCGCATCCTTCATGTAGCCCGCGGAGCCGTCTCCAGATACGGGATCGATGTTTGTGAATCCCATCATTGCTATGTTCGATCTTGCAAATGCCTCAACTTCAGGGTCTATCTCTATTGTCACCACTTTCGAGGCGCACCTCGAGAGCAGGCATGCCTCCCATGCGCTCCCGGTCCCTATCTCAAGGATCTTGTCTCCTGCCTTGGGCTGCAGCAGCTCTAGCATCAATGCAACAGTTGATGGCTGTGATATCGTCGACTGGTTGACTGTCGGGAGCGCTATGTCGTCATACGCGTACGCCAGATTTTCTTCCGGGATGAAAAGATGCCGTGGCACCTTTGTGAACGCATCGATTATGGATTTGGTCCTTAGGATTCCATGCTTGACAAGATGGTCGATGAGCGCTTTTTGCTTTTTCTCAAAACCTGGCATGCAATCCAATTGTTATGCTTATAATAAGTCTGTGATAATCTACCGCATCTCTTTCAGCAACGACTCGATATCCTCCGCGATTAAACCCACGCCTGGCTTTCCGTCGCGTCTCGCCTTTATCTTTCCGTAGCTGAATGCGATAATGGTGGGCACGACCTTTATGTCGTACTTGTCCCACAGCGGATTTTCGTCCTCGTTTATCACCGCTTCGGCGAGCTTTATCTTGGTCTTTCCCTCAAAGGAATCGAAGATCGGCTTGAATCGCCTGCAGAACGGGCACCAGTCGGCCCTGAACAGCACTATGACCCTGTCTTGCACTGCCCTGTCCATGTTCTTTTCATCCAAGCTCATCATAATTGAACAACGCATCTAAATTATTTAAAGCTTCCAGAGTGTCAACTTTTTATTGACATATCAACAATAAACGCAAAAAAACGAAGATTATTTAAATATATCGCATCATAATATACTCCATGGGGAAGATAGTAATCCGCGATGTAGAGAGGCCGGACTCGAAGAAGCCGGACGCGATGATAAGATGGTTCCTTGCTGTCTTTGACCTTGGCGATGGCAACGAGGCCAATGGCATAGAGGCGCAGATACTCGGAGCATTGGTGAAGGCGAGCTACAATGGAGAGGGAATTTCGAGCTCTGAACTCAAGCTGAACCCGGAAGTCGCAAGAAGCACAGTGATATACCATCTGAACAGGCTGCTGGAGCTTGGAATAATCGTGAAGAGGGGCAGGAAATACTATCTCAGGGCAACGGAAATGGCAAAAACCATGGAGGAAATAGAATACGACCTTGAAAGGGAGATGCAAAGGATGATTGACATGGCAAGAGAGTTCGACAAGATGATGCAAAAGAGGTTCAGGCAGCAACTGGAGTGATGCTATGGCAGACGATGAAAAAGATAATGATGTAAAGGAGGAAGAGGCCGAATCCAAAAAGGAAGATGAGGATTACAAGGAGAGGATGCTCAGGATCGCGGCCGAGTTTGACAACTACAAGAAAAGAGTCAGAAATGACGTCGACAACGCAAAGATAATCGGAAAGGCGGAGATGATCAAGAGATTGCTGCCAGTGCTTGATGAATTTGAATTGGCGCTAATCCACTCAACGGAAAGCGGAGACAAGAGCCTCATCAAAGGCATTGAGATGGTATACTCGAACCTCGTAGACGCGTTGAAGAAGGAGGGATTGTCTGAGATGAAGACAAACGGCGTGTTCGATCCGTACAAGCACGAGATAATACTTACAAGGGAGGACGGAAAGAAAAAGCCAGGCACGATACTTGAGGTCACGAAGAAGGGCTACATGCTCGGTGACATCATACTGAGGCCGGCTTCCGTGATAATCGCAAAGGAAAAAACTGAGCAAGAAAATGAAAAATGATACTAAACAGGTGATAAAATGAAGATAATTGGAATAGATTTGGGGACCAGCAACTCTGCGGCAGCAGTACTAGAGGGAGGAAGGCCAGTGCTCATACCAGAGCGGCGAAGGAACTTCGCTTTATGGAAAGGCATTCCCGAGCTACGTAGCATTCACAAAGGACGGGCAGAGGCTGGTAGGCGAGCCTGCAAGGAGGCAGGCTGTTGCAAATTCAGATGGGACAGTAACTGCATTCAAGAGAAAGATGGGCACAGACTACAAGTACAAGATATTTGGCAAGGAATACACGCCGCAGGAGCTTTCTGCAATACTGCTTCAGAAGATAAAGAAGGATGCTGAGGCATTCCTTGGGGAAGAGGTAACGAAGGCGGTGATAACTGTGCCGGCTTACTTCAACGACAACCAGAGGCAGGCGACCAAGGACGCGGGAGAGATTGCAGGCCTTGAAGTGGTGAGGCTGGTGAACGAGCCGACAGCTGCAGCGCTTGCATACGGTCTCGACAAAGCGAACCGCGACATGAAAATAATGGTGTACGACCTTGGAGGCGGAACCCTTGACGTAACAATAATGGAATTCGGGAAGGGAGTGTTCGAAGTCAAGATCAACAAGCGGAGACACGCAGCTCGGCGGAACCGACATGGACAACGCAATAGTCGACTTGCTTGGTGAAGGAGGTCAAGCGTTGACATGACGAAGGACCACCAGGCGATGCAGAGGCTGAGGGAGGCAGGAGAGAAGGCGAAGATAGAGCTCTCTACAGTGCTTGCAACGAGATAAACCTGCCGTTCCTGGCAAAGGATGGCAAGGGCAACCCGATAAACTTCACATACACCTTCACAAGGGCGAAGCTTGAGGAGCTCTGGTCGTGCCGATAGTCGAGAGAGTCAGCGAAGCCCGTGATGCAGGCGCTCAAGGACGCGAAGATGGAGCCAACCGATCTTGACAAGGTAATACTGATAGGAGGGCCTACGAGAATGCCGATAGTGCAGAGATATGTGGAGCAGCTGCTTGGCAAGAAGATAGAGAGAGGAGTAGACCCTATGGAAGCAGTTGCGCTCGGAGCTGCAATACAGGCAGGCGTGCTTACAGGAGAGGTGAAGGACATAGTGCTTCTTGACGTTACGCCGCTGTCGCTCGAGCATAGAGACGCTTGGGAGGCGTATGCAACAAGGCTGATAGACAGGAACACGACGATACCGATAAAGAAATCGCAGATATTCACGACTGCGGAGGACATGCAGCCAAGCGTTGACATACACGTAGTGCAGGGAGAGCGTGCGCTGGCCAAGGACAACGTCGACCTCGGAAAGTTCACCCTTACAGGAATACCGCCTGCAAGGAGGGGAATACCACAGATAGAGGTCACATTCGACATAGACTCCAACGGAATACTGCACGTGACCGCAAAGGACACAAAGACGGGAAAGTCGCAGAGCATGGACATAGTTGCACCGCACAAGATGGCAAAGGAGGACATAGAGAAGAAGATGAAGGAGGCGGAGCAGTTCGAGGCCAGGACAAGGAGATAAGGGAGCAGGTCGAGCTCAAGAACACGGCAGAGTCTCTGATCTACGCAACAGACAGATCGCTGGAGGACTACAAGGACAAGGTTCCGAAGAACGTGGTCGACAAGATAGGCGAGGCAAAGGGCGCGCTTCAGGACTCGGTGAACAAGGAGGACTACGATGCGATAAAGACCAACATGGAGCAGCTGAAAAAGGCGCTAGAGGAGATAGGCTCGAATGTCTACAAGGGCGGCGAGAATGTTGGCGGATCGACAGGACCAGAGCCTCCGGGCCCAGGAGGCGATGCGAACGCGCAGGATGCAGACTTCAAGGTCGAGAAGTGAATGAAAAATGTCAGAAGACTACTACAAGGTTCTGGGGGTCCCGAAGGATGCTAGTGAAGACGACATAAAGAAGGCATTCAGAAACCTTGCACTCAAGCTCCACCCAGACATTAACAAGAGCAAGACCTCAGAAGAGGAATTCAAAAAGGTGAATGAAGCATATGCAGTCCTCAGCAACCCGCAGAAGAGGCAGCAGTACGATGCTTATGGTCCAGATCAGTTCGGAAGGACGTTCTCTCAGGAGGACATATTCAGAGGATTTGACATCAATGAGATATTCAGGCAGTTCAATGAAGGCAATTTCCAGGATCTTTTCAACGTTGCGGGCTTCGGTGGTTTCCAATCGACAAGACGCATGGATGTCGGCACAGACATATTAGAAAGGATGGAAGTGACAGAGAAAGAGGCGCATGAGGGCGCCGATAAGAAAATAAAGAGTGGCGCACACGAAGCTGTGCAACGAGTGCAAAGGAAGCGGCGCAGAGAAGGGAAGCAAGACAATAACCTGCGATGAGTGCAGGGGCCAAGGCCAGGTACGCAAGACAGTAAAGATTCCGTTCGGGATCATGGAGACTGTAACAACATGCGCGAAATGCGGGGGCATGGGGAAGACCGTGGAAAAAACATGCAGGACGTGCAGAGGCAGGGGAAGGATAAACGCCAGTAGATAACGTGATGATGAAGGTGCCGAGGGGCATAACCTCCGGAAGCAGGCTCAGGCTTGCAGGACTTGGGAGACTATGGAGTAGACAAGATAGGAGATCTTTACGTCGACATAATAGTAAAGGGAGACAAAAGACGACAATTGGAAAAAGATTCTTTGGAATATTATAGATTAGGTGAAATTATGGCAAATGAACAACAACCGCAGCAGCAACATGAACTTTCGCGCTCACCGAACCGGCGATTTTTGCCGATGGATTTGGCACTGCGTTGAGGATAAAGGCTAGTAAAGAACAAGAAAGGAGAGGCGGAGAAGGAGGGAGTGGTAGAACTTCTCTTCATAGACAGCGTGAGGCAGAAGGTAGTCTCAAGCGTGGTGATAAACAGGCTCACTGTCTTGGATTTTATCACTGGATTAAACCAGACTCTGATAAACTTCGATAAGGAGATTGCAAGCAAGGAGTTTCCGAAAGCGCCAGAGATAAAGACGACGATGCCTCAGGCAGGAATAAGATAGGCTCACTTCAGCCTTATTGAGTCAAGGTTCATCGGTGCCCTGGATTCGCAGTGCAGTATCCTTCCGAGTATCCTCGCGAGGTCCTCGCACTTCTGCTCTTCTCCGTGCATCGTGAAGACTGATGTGCGGCTTTGGCTTCAGATTGTCGACGAAGTTGAGCAGCTGCCTTCTGTCAGAGTGGCCGGAGAAGCCCTCTATCGTCTTCACCTGCATCTTTACGTGTATTGGCGACAAGGTGTCCGTCTGAATCAGGAAGCGCCACGTCCTTTATGCCGTTCTGCAGCCTTCTGCCCAGAGAGTTGACGCTGTTGTAACCCACAAAGATGAGCGTGTTCTTCTCATCATCTGCCAATCTCTTGAAATATTCTACGCTTGCGCCGCCGTTCATCATTCCGCCGCTTGCGAGTATGACGCACGGTCCCTTCTCAAACACCTGTTCCCTCTCTCCCTTTACGACTTCGAATATCTCGCTTTCAAATGGCGATCTGTTGTTAAGTATCCTGAGTCTCACTCCTTCCTTTAGGTATTCCGGATAAGCAGTGTGTATGGCGCTTGCTTCAAGTATCATTCCGTCAAGATAAACTGGAACATCGAACTCCTTCTTTTCACCTCCCAAGAATGCCTCAAGCGCAAGCATTATCTCCTGGCTTCTTCCTACCGCGAAGAGCGGTATCAGAACCTTGCCTCCATTTGATATGGTTCTCTTTATTGTTTCGATCAGCTCGGCTTCGGAGTCCCTCCTGTTTGGAGTTATGTCATTCTGCCCGCCGTAGGTGCTTTCTGTGAACAGCGCATCTATCCTCGGATACTTTGCCACTGCAGAATCGAAAAGCCTTGTGAATCCATACTTCAGGTCTCCGGTATGAACTATGTTGTACATTCCCTCTCCTGCATGTAGGTGCACTGTCGCGCTGCCGAGAACGTGACCTGCATTGTGGTATGTGAGCTTCAATTCATCTGTTATGTTTGTAACTTCCTGTAATCCCTTGTTATCGTGTGCATGAGCATCTTCCTGACGTCCTTCTCATCGTACAGCGGCGTGCCTCCGCTTCTTTGCACAAGCTTTATGTAATCGTTGAGCAGCAGCGCTGCCAGGTCCCTTGTCGGCGGCGTCATGTAGACCGGTCCATTGTATCCGAACTTGAAAAGGTATGGCACGAAGCCTATGTGGTCCATGTGCGCGTGCGTTATGCACCACTGCATCGAGCTCGTTTATCGAGAAGTTTGCGCTGTCAAGATATGGAAATGCCTTGTTCTCCCCGTTGTCCGTGTTTGCGTCCATTCCCTTTATCGATGGCTCTGGGCTAAGACCGCAGTCTATTATTATCTTTGAGTGTGGCGTTTCAAGCAGCAGGCTGCTTCTTCCCACTTCTCTGAAGCCTCCGAGCGCCGTTGCCTTTAGCCACTCGCTCTTGAATATCGGCTTGTTTATGTTCTTGCCAACTTGTGTGAGGAACTTCTTTCTGAAATCCCTCTCGTTGTACAGTCAACTGCCTTACTCCGTTTATCGTGTCGCTGTGCATTGTCGGTGTCCTTAACACCTTAGGTGTCCAGTTTGTCTGGACTCGCTATCGCCTTCAGTGTGCCTCCGCCCTTTCCTATTACAAGACCGGGCTTGAGCGCGTCTATGTAGACCTCTGAGAACTCTGGTAGGAACTTTATGGAGCTTATCACTGCCTCGACTGGAATGAGCTGCTTTATTATCTCCTCCGCCTGCTTTACATCCATCAGGCTGGTTGACATCGCTCCTTATTATCAGCTTCTTCTTTATCGATGCGGCTATGTTCCTGACTACGGAGTCGTCTTCGTAGACCTTCTTCGGATTCGTTACATAGACCACTATGTCGGGCCCTTCGAACTCTGCCTCTTTGTAGCCGACATCCACGGGCAGCATGTCCTTTATCCTTTTGAAAAGTTCTTCAGAACTTGGCTTCCCGTTGCCGTTTTCCTTTTTCTCAACTTTCTCTTCCAATCTATCACTAACCTAAATGTTTGCGTTGTTTTATTGTCGTTCGCCAGTCAAAAATATTCCTCTTTTGCCCTCTATCCACTCAAAAAGGCAAAAAATCAATAAAAAATATAAAGAAACTATGCGTTTCTGTTTGTTTTGTCGTTCGCCGAATTACTTCGTTGTGCCGGTGATCTTCTCAAGATCCTTTCCCATGTATTCCGTGTAGCCGGACTTTGTCACAGATGCGACTATTATGTTGTCGCCAGTGGCCGAATCCCTCCTCATCGCTATCGCGATAGCCCTTGCGGCTACCTTAAGAGCATCTTTTGTGCTTATGCCCTTCTTGTATGTGTCCTCAAGATAACCAAGTGCAGTGTATGAGCCGCTGCCGGTTGCAGAGAACTTTGACTCTGAGCTGTAGCCTCCCAATGGGTCTATGGTGTAAAGCTGGGGCTCTTCGCCGTCCATGCCTGCCACCGTTAGCATTACGTAATAAGGAACCATCTTGCTCTCCTGGAGTATTATTGACAGAAGCGATGTCGCCGATTTTGGCGATAGCGACCTTTCCTCGTTCATCTTGTAGACCTCATTCTGCGCTTTGAGTATCCTTATGAGCTCCTGTGCGTCACCGACTCCGCCTGCAATTGTAAGCGCAAGGTTTGTGTCAATCTTGAATACCTTCCTCGCCTCTCCGCTCGCTATGAATGTGTCCATAGTGGCTCTTGCATCTGCGCCAAGCACAACGCCGTCGCTGCATATTATGCCAACTGTGGTTGTGCCTTTCATTATCTTCTTGTAATCTACTCGACCTTGCTGGTCATCCATTATTTCACCCACTTCAAGCACTATTATTTATTAAAATCAAGCATTTCTGTAAAAAAATCAAAACAGAAATAAAACGGTCGTAACAATATAATTACTCATCAATAGTTATATAAGGCTTTCTTTATTGTGAAGAAAAAACTAAAAAATAAAATTACGCGAAGTCTATCATGCTGCCATTGCCTATGAACTTGCGCGTCTTGTCTACGGGCTCTCCATATGCGAAAGTGCGGTACATTTTTGTTACCTTCACCTTGTAGACGTTTCCTATTCTCGTCTTCGCGTTCTTTATGAAGATGACAAAGTCACCGACCTTGCCTATGCCTTCATCCCTCGCCCCCTTCGCGTCCACCCGGACGTCGTGTACTGAGCCCAGCTCTACCACTTCTTTTGCTTCATCCATGTTTATCCACCCGCTCCTCTTTCTGTAAGCTAACAGTAATTCTCACAAAACGTTTATAAGTATGCCATGCGGGATTCGAATTGTTCCACAAATGCCGAACCCTACCGAAAAAGTTGCAGCCATCGGCGACAAACTCGGCCAAAATGCGATAAAACAGCATGCCGGACCGTTTCTGCAGAGTTCATGCGTGCTGTTCTGTTGCAATGGAGATAGCTGGCGCTGCATTGATAATAGCTGCAGCCAATCTGCCTTTTACAGATTGACGTCAATGTTCAGCTGCTCCTTTAGCTCCCTGTACCTGTTCCTTATCGTTACCTCTGTAACGCCGGCAACATCCGCGACCTCCTTCTGGGTCCTGCGTTCGCCTGCAAGTGCGCCGGCAATGTATACTGCAGCTGCGCTTACTCCAGTCGGGCTCCTTCCGGATACAAGGCCCTTCTTCATGGCGTCCTTCAGAAGCTCTATGGACTTCTCCTGTGCCTCGCCGCTAAGCTTCAGTGCGTTGATGTATCTCGGCACGTAGCTTATCGGGTCCGTAAGAGGGATCTTAAGGCCGAGCTCGTGTGATATCACACGGTAAGCCCTTCCGATCTCCTTCTTTGGAAGTCCTGATATGCTTGAAATCTCGTCAAGTGTTCTTGGCATTCCTGCAGCTCTGCATGCTGCGTATATTACAGCCTGCACAACTGTCTCTATTGGCCTTCCTCTAATGAGGTTGTTCTGCACGCACTTTCTGTAAAGAAGCGCTGCATTCTCCCTTATGTTGTCCGGAAGTCCAAGATAGCTTGCAACTCTGTTGAGCTCTGGAAGTGCAATCAGGTAGTTCCTCTCGCTTGAGCTGGCTATGCTGGCACTCTTGTGCCACTTTCTCATTCTGTAAAGCTGTGCCTGCCTCTTTGAAGGAATCCTTACTCCTCTTATGTCCTTGTTGTAAAGGTCAATCTCAGTGACAAGGCCTCTGTTTGGCTTTGTGTACTTTATAGGAGCCCCTGTTCTTGCCCTGCTGTTCCTCTGGTCTGCGTCGAAAGCCCTCCATTCCGGACCTGTGTCTGTTACATTCTCTTCTATGACAAGTCCGCAGTTGTTGCAGACAAGCTCTCCTCTTTCGTTATCGAACATAAGATCTGTTGAGCCGCAGCTCGGGCATTTGCTTACCCTTTCATGCGTCTTGCTCATTGGCTCTCCGCCCTGCTGCGCATTCATGCAGTGCGCCAACCGGGGCCGGAAGATCCATGCCAGGCTGTACCATAGAATCTGCTGACGGAAGCATGCTTCTCGGTCTTCCTCTGCCTCTTTTCATCGGGGACTCTATGCTGAGCTTATTGTCCTTGACAATTATCTTCCTTACAGTGGGAGATTGTGCGCTCTTTGCGCTCCTGTTCCTCGCAGCCTGAGCCCTGCTGGCCCTGGCCTTTGCGTTCATTGTTTTCTTAATTTTAGACTTCGCCATCTAATTCACCATTTTTAGCATGTAATTGATTTCCCCGAGATAGATTATGATTTTTTAAAAGCACTTCAAAAATAGACACTATTATAGTGAACAATTAGATATATAAATCTTTCGGTGGCCTTGCTCTCTATGAGCTACGGAATGTTTATATAACGTTCGCTGGGCATTATTGGGGGTTTTGGCAGGGTGGGGACTGCGCATGAGGGGGAATACTTCAAGGAAGAAGTTCACAAAATCACAAACTTTTACTCTAATTTTGTCATTTTTCACAGCATATAAATAGGCTACAAACAGTATATTATTCAGATGTGGATCGTGGTATTATAAATCTAATTTTTACTACCACCCTAACACCCACCCAGGGCATGGTTTTCCATGCCCCCACATCCTTTTATTTTTGACACAGCCGCAGGCATGCATCTCGTGCAAAACTGCGCACCCGCCTATAGGAAAAGCTTATATATTTTCTAGTGAGATAGATTAAAAAGTTCGGGGGACGAGCTTTTTTACAAACTCAGTGAAACGAATGGCAAGCACAGAAAAGGGGATAATGCTGAGCCTGATGCCTGACGAAGAAGTCGTCTGCAAGGCGAGGGCGGGTAGGCTATCCTTTGCACGATTCCTGCCTAGCAGGACTATAATAGCAACGAACAAGAGGCTGTTCGCGATAAGTCATTTGAAGGTATTCTCAAGATACAACACGCTCTACTACGAAAAGATGGATGGAATTGACGTGAAGAAGGGCCTTCTCGGGTCCGAGCTGACTGTGCGGACAGGGAGCGATGCGAAACCGAGGGGCTTCGTGTTCTACAAGCATGGTGAACTGCTTTCGATGTTCAGCGTGATCAGCAACCAGATAAGCGCGCAGAAGGATTCGAACCACAGGGACAGGCTGATGGCGGAGTCGCTCGACGCGAGATACGCAGTGCTAAACACAGGCGTGGCGTTCGCACCGCCGAAGGCGGCGGAGGTGACGCATCTGTCGAAGCTTGCGCGCTTTGAGGAGGGAGCAAGGAAGCGCATCGAGCCTGAGCAGACGGCACCGCTGCAGATAGAGCTGCCGAGACCGATGATAGAGCAGCAGGACACGTTCATTGCAAAGCCTGCGGGATCGCAGGTGCCGCACATAAGCGGGGTAAGCAACATTTTAGCAGTTACACAGAAACTCTACAACCACTTCAGAGGCGCTGGCAGAATGCACCCGGGAAAGGTGGAGGTGGGCTACTTTGCCGACGGCAAGGTGCTCGCACCTGAGCGCGCTCTGGTTGACTTCTCAGACGAGACAGTCGTTATGCGCTCGCCGAACTTCAAGCAGCTGTACAAGCAGAAGGAAGTCATGAAGAGGAAGTTCGATCCGGACAATGACATGAAGATATTCAAGATAAGGAGGATGAGGAGCGGCGCTGCCAAGCAGAGCGTGCCAGCTACATGGAGGGTAAACCCATTTAGCCTTTTTAATACAAAATAATGCTATGGAAGTAAGGTCGCTCGCGGGGAAGCTTCCTAACGAGATAATTGAATCAATACTTAGCCGGGGCTATGAGAACTTCACCCCACCGCAGAAGGAGGCGCTGGAGAAGGGGCTTCTCTCAGGAGAGAACATGGTGGTTGCTGCGCCGACAGCCAGCGGGAAGACCCTTGTGGCGGAGATCGCCTGCGTCAACTCCATAATATCAAAGGGCATGAAAGCGGTTTACATCGCGCCGATGCGCGCGCTTGTCCTTGAGAAGTTCAACGAGTTCAGGGAGACATATCCATACATAAGATCCGCAGTGTCGATAGGGGACCTTGACGCGAACGACAAGTCTCTGCAGGGATACGAGATGGTTTTCGTAAGCACAGAGAAGTTTGACAGCCTGCTAAGGCACGGGATAAGCTGGCTTGACAGGATAGGCTGCGTTGTGTTTGATGAAATTCACATGATAGACGAGTCATCTAGGGGGCCGACGCTCGAGATACTGATAACAAAGCTCGCGAACACGTGCAAGGCGCAGATAATAGCGCTCAGCGCGACGATAGGAAACGCGAACGAGCTCGCGAAATGGCTGAAGGCGAAGCTTGTGCAAAGCGACTACAGGCCTGTCAGGCTCAAGAAGGGAGTCGAGCACGATGGCATCGCGTATTTTGCAGACGACAATGAGATGAATCCGGTAGAGGAGCAGCTGGATGGAAGCAGCAAGATACCAGAGATAAGAATATTGGAGGACACGCTGGAGAAGAAGAAGCAGGTATTGTTTTTCTACGCGACGAAGAGGAATGCTGAGGCTGGCGCTACAAAACTTGCGGATCATACAGAAAAGGTCCTGACAATTGAGGAGAAGAAAAAGCTCGACGTGCTTGGCGATTCCATATTGAACGTGCTAGACAGGCCAACAGAACAGTGTATAAAATTATCAAAGCTTGTGAAGAGGGGCGTGGCATTTCACCACGCGGGATTAGTAAACGCGCAGCGCGCGAAGATCGAGGATGCATTCAAGGGCAACCTAATAAAAGCTATATGCAGCACAACCACGCTTGGATTGGGCGTGAACCTTCCGGCGCACACCGTGCTTGTAAGAGATCTTACCCGATACGAGGAAGGAGCCAGCGAGATGATTGGCATTAACATCGTGCTGCAGCTTTTCGGCAGGGCTGGCAGGCCGAAATACGACAAGGAGGGAAGGGCGCTGCTAATTGCGCCGTACAAGGACAGGGTCGCAGAGCTCTACAAGACATACATAATGGCAGGACCGGAATCTATAGAGTCAAAGCTTGGCGTGATACCGGTGCTGAGGACGCACATTCTCTCCTTCATCGCAGAGGACTTCCTCAACGACAAGAAGGCAATAGCCAGATTCCTGCTGAAGAGTTTCTACGGCTTCCAGTACGGAAACGAGAAGCACATCAAGAACATAATCGACGAGATAATAAAGGACCTGACAGACTTCGAGTTCATAACCGAAACGGAGAAGGACACTTACACAGCTACAAAGCTCGGCAAGCGCGTGAGCGAGCTTTACATTGACCCGCTATCGGCAAGGTGGATGCTGAACACGATGGAGCGCGACAACGACATAATAGGAAACCTCTACATGATATGCAATACGCTTGAGATGAAGCCGTATGTGCGCGGCACGGATGAAGCAGAGGAGATGTTTGCCGCATATAGGTTCGTGTTCAAGGACAAGAATCTCTACAAGGAATTCGAAAGGATGGACTACGGCTATTACGATCCGGTAAGGGCTTTCAGCACAGCGCTCATGCTCAAGGACTGGATGGAAGAAACAAAGGAGCAGGACATAGTGAAGAAGTACAAATCAACGCCAGGAGAGCTGTTCGCAAAGCTGTCGAACGCGGACTGGATGATCTACTCTGCTACAGAGCTCGCGAAGATAATACACAGGCCGTTGCACGATCTCATAGACATAAGAGTGAGGCTGCGCTACGGCATAAAGGAGGAGCTGCTCGACCTTGTGAGGCTGGAACAGGTGGGAAGAGTCAGGGCGCGCACGATGTATGTCAACGGCATAAGGACTGTGCAGGACGTAAGGAATAATAAAGATGTAGTCGTAAGGCTATTCGGGAAGGAGATAGCGAACAAGATACTTTCGCAAGTTGTTTGAATGGAGATCAGAGGAAGCGGGCTGAAGGTTTACCTCAAGAGCCTTGGTATCGAAGACGCAGACAGCATTGCAGCCAAGGCCAACGACTACGAG
Source organism: uncultured Microcaldota archaeon (assembly GCA_963762345.1). Classification (GTDB taxonomy): domain Archaea; phylum Micrarchaeota; class Micrarchaeia; order Micrarchaeales; family Micrarchaeaceae; genus JAJZYD01. Next base: position 152,485 of record CAVXKI010000001.1, on the reverse strand, counting down.
GTAGCGTACAACATAGCGGAGTGGGGCAGCTTCCCGCATCCGTACCAGAGGGCTGATGCTCTTGCTTTCATTGATACAGCTACAAAACTGAACATGGACGGCTTGGGGCTGCATCTGGGGATAAAACTAGTGGACACGAACGAGCTTGTCGGCGTAATCGGCCTTAAGAGCATAAGCATGAAGAACAAGAAGGCTGAGATCGGCTACTGGATAGGAAAGGCATTCTGGCACAAGGGCTACGGCAGCGCCGCGGTCTCGATGATGATAGAATATGCTTTCGAGAAGCTGAAGCTCAACAAGGTCACGTGCATAACATTCGCATTCAACGAGAACTCGGTCAAGATACTGGAAAAGTTTGGTTTCCTGCGAGAAGGATTGCTGCGTGACGATGTCTTCCACAAGGATAATTTTGAGGACAATCTGCTTTTCGGCCTCCTGAAAAAAGATTACAAGAGCAACGTCTCTATAAGCGTGAAGAGTTAGTTCCGCTATTTCAAATGACTTAAATAGTTTGTCCTGCTAGCTTATCCTTGCAGAAAAGGCTGATGCTATGTATATTCCTAGGTCTACTATAAAAAAGATTCTCAAGGAAGCGGGGGCAAAAAGGGTAAGCAATGAGGCCGCCGATGTCTTCCACAAGGACATGAACAGGATGGCCTTCACGATCGCGCAGCGCGCGGTGAGGCTTGCAAAGCACGCGGGCAGGAAAACGGTTGGCGCATCCGACGTCAAGCTCGCTAACGGTAACTGATTCTATATAGAGATACCAATCAGCTTGAGCACAACGATCACAAGGACAGCGGGCAGTCCGAATATCGCAATGATTATGATGGTGATAATCCCTCCTATTCCTGCAAGGCTTATCCCCAGGCCGAACAATGAGTTTACCGCGAATATCGATATCAATCCGAGCACGCTGTTGATCGCCAACCCGGCGAGCTTCTTCCCAAATAGGAATATTATGCCTATCACTGCTGCTATTAGAACGAGCAGCACCACTACGCTTGCTATCGAGCTTAGTATGCCGAGCAAAGGTAACGGTATCATAAAAAATACTTGTAAGCTAAAGACTAAAAATCGTTCTGTATCTTGAGGCTTAATTGCTTAGAGTAAGCAACTGCAAATCAAGCAAAAAATTAATTATTGCTTACTCCATCGCCATTTATCTGCGTCGCCTCTTCTTTGTGGCGCGCTTCTTCGTCCTTTTCCTCTTCATAGCCATTCTTACCACTAAAGATATAACAACGGCATATGTATTTAGAATTATGCAAAAAGAGTGAACACTACTTTTATATATTATGACAACGGATATCTAAGCAGTGGCAGGTGAGCAGCCAACCGAAAGGAGGAAGCTCCTCTCATACAGAATGCATTGGCTTAGGGCCTTATCCGGAGCAGAAACGATACCAAACCTGTGTATAAGCGATGACGCGACGAGCGCACAGCGATGGATGAAACGAGCCGGTGAATGCATGGTGAGTATGCAAGTCGATATTCGACGCTCAGTCTAATGCTGCATAAAACAGAAAGAGGGCTATGGCCTGCCGCTACATTACGTACCGCGAGCCTGCGAAATCGAGGGTAGCGAAATAATCGCTAGGCGTCTCCGCCCTTCTTATCATTTTTATTTTCCCGTCTGCCTGCATGAGCAGTTCTGCGCTTCGCAGTTTTCCGTTGTAATTGAAGCCCATGGAGTGGCCGTGAGCACCGGCATTGTGTATGGCGAGTATGTCTCCAGGTCTTATCTCCGGGAGCATCCTCTCCACGGCGAACTTGTCGTTGTTCTCGCACAGCGAGCCTACAACATCGTACTTGTGATCATGCCGCACTCCCTCCTTGCCAAGAACTGTTATGTGATGGTATGCGCCGTACATCGCAGGCCTCATAAGGTTTGCCATGCAGGCATCCACTCCCACATACTCCCTGTAAGTGTGCTTCTCGTGTATCGCCCTTGTTATCAGGTAGCCGAACGGGCCAGTCATGGCCCTTCCGTTCTCCATGAAGATCTTGAGCGGCGCCAGATTGTTCTTTACTATCTTCTCCTGATACGCTTTCCTTATCCCGTCGGATATTGCCTTCATGTCCACGGGTTTCTGCTCTGGCTTGTATGGTATGCCTATGCCACCGCCTAGGTTGACGAACTCAAATCTTATGCCGAGCTCTTCCGATATCTCTACTATCAGATCGAAGAGCATGTTCGCAGTCTGTATGAATGCGCTTGAATCAAGCTCATTTGACAATATCATTGTATGGAGGCCGAAGCGCTTCACTCCCTTCTGCTTCATTATCCTATATGCTTCGAAAAGCTGCGCCCTTGTGAGCCCGTACTTCGATACCTCAGGATTGCCGATCACGTTTTCGTCCTTTGTTTTTCTTAATGGGCCGGGGTTGTACCTGAAGCAGATTATCTTTGGTATCCCGGCGCTGGCCTCGAGGAACTGTATGTGTGTTATATCATCCAGATTGATTATTGCGCCGAGCTTGAACGCCTTCTTGAATTCTATTGCGGGAGTGTCGTTTGAGGTGAACATTATCTCCTCGCCTCTCAGGCCAATCTTCTCTGCAAGCAGCAACTCTGGCAACGAGCTGCAGTCCGCACCGCACCCTTCCTGCTTTAGCATCGCCATTATGTACGGATTGGGGCATGCCTTTACCGCGAAATAATTCTTGAAGCCTGGGGCCCACAAAAAGGTTTTGTACAGCCTCTTTGCGTTCTCGCGTATGCCTTTCTCGTCGTAGATGTGGAACGGCGTAGGATAATCCTTTATTATGCGCTCTATCTGCTTCTTGTTGAAGAATAGATCGTTGTCGCTGTTCATTTTATCTACCAAGATGCTGCTCTATGCTGTCGAGCGCCTTCTCCACGATTTCCCTCCTGCCGAATGCGCTGAGTCTCACATGGCCTTCTCCTTCTGACCCGAATCCGCTGCCGGGAGTTGCAACAACGTGCGCTTTTTCAAGAAGCTCTGTAAAGAACTCGGTTGAACTCTCGCCGCGTGGCGTCTTCCACCATATGTAAGGCGCATTTTCGCCGCCGTGCACTATGTAGCCCAGCTTTTTCAGCCTTGTCCTGATCATCTGTGCATTGTCCATGTAGTAATTAACGGCCTGCATTGATTCCGCCATGCCATCCTTGGTGAGTGCAGCGAGTCCCCCGGACTGCGCTATGTTCGATGCTCCGTTGAAAGTTGCGAGCACTCTCCTTGCCCACATTTTGTTCAATATGCCTGGAGCCGAGTCTGATGCGGTGAGGGTTTCGGGGACGATTGTCCACGCAAGGCGTACGCCTGTGAATCCTGCAAGCTTCGAGAAGCTGTTTATCACTATTGTGCATTCCCTTGCGCCAGGTATTTCGAGTATGCTCCTTGGTACATTCTTGTCTCTTATGTAACGGTCGTATGCCTCATCAGCAACTATCACCGCTTTCGCATCTCTTGCGTAATCGACAAGGTTCTTCAGCTGTTCGCGCGTTGCAACCGCGCCTGTAGGATTGTTTGGATTGCAGAAGTATATCAGGCCTAAGCCCTTTGGCAGGTTGGGGAAGAAATTGTTGTCCTCGTTGCATGGCAGCTCCACAAGCGTTCCTGCTTCTGCTGACCTACCTGCAAGGATGTTGCTGTGCTGATATACTGGATAAACCGGATTCTGTATTCCGACTATTGTATCTGGGCTGAATAGCGCCTGGATATTTGCGGTGTCAGCCTTTGCGCCCTCGCTGACAAAGACTTCGGAAGGCTCTACTGCAAAGCCCTGCGCCTTGTAGTAATCAGAAAGCGCACTTCTGAGCGCTGGCTCGCCGTGCTCCGGCCCGTAGCCTGTGTAACGGCTCTGGTTCGTGAGATCGTCGACTCTTTTGTGCAAAGCGCCGCTTACGACAGGCCCCAACGGCCTGCTCGTGTCTCCCATGCCAAGCGGGTAAACCTCAACGCCTGGATTTCTCTTCTCGAATTCCTTGCGCGCCTCGGCTATCTGCGTGAATACATAGTTCTGCTTCAGATTACTGAAATTCGGATTTACCCTCGCTCCTTGTTTTGGCATTACATCACTGGTAGGTAACCTTTTACTTTGAGCAACTCGGCATTGAGCAGCGCTGCGCCAGCTGCGCCCCTTATGAGATTGTGCCCGAGAACAACGAATTTGTAATCCAGGATGTTGCATGGCCTTAGCCTTCCAACCACAGATGCCATTCCCTTCTCGATATTAACATCGAGCTTTGGCTGCGGCCTGTTTTCGTTCTTGAGATAAACTATCGGATGCTCTGGGGCCGATGGCAGTCCGTACTTTTTGAGTGGATTGAATCTCTCGAATGCAGATATTATTTCCTTCGGCTCCGCCTTCTTTGACAGCTTCACGCTCACGCATTCCGTGTGGCCGTGTCTCACTGCAACGCGATTGCAGCTTGCGCTGATTGCGAAGTCTGCCATCTTTATCTTGTTTCCTGAAAGGGAACCGAGAAGCTTCAACGGCTCTGTCTCGAGCTTTTCCTCCTCGTCGTTTATGAATGGGATTACGTTGTCTACAATGTCCATAGATGGCACTCCTGGATAACCTGCACCGCTCAGTGCCTGCATTGTTGTGACTATCACTTTCTCTAATCCAAATGCATCGTAGAGCGGCTTGAGCGCAAGTGTCATGTGAATCGCGGAGCAGTTCGGGTCCGTGACTATGAATCCTTTCCAGCCGCGCTTCTTCTGCGCCTTGAGCAGGTCAACGTGATCCGCATTCACCTCTGGAATCAGAAGAGGAACGTCGGGGAACATCCTGTGGTTCTTCGCGTTGCTAGAAACTGCATAGCCCGCCTTTGCGAAGCTCTGCTCTATCTCCAGCGCTACGCTCGAGTCCAGTCCAGATAATACGATATCGCAATCCAGGTTTGGCTTGCACTCCTTTATCTTCATATTTCGAACATTCTCGGGCATCTCAGAGCTTATGTTCCACCTTGTGCGCATTACGTCCTCATAGCGCTTGCCGGCGGAATTCTCAGATGCTGCAACTTCGGTCAGCTCGAACCACGGGTGCTTGTCCAGTAGCTGCACTATAGTCTGCCCTACCATTCCTGTTGCGCCCAGCACTCCGACTTTTATTTTTGCCATATCATCTACCGAAAAATTCATTGTGAAGCTTCAATATCGAGCTGTTTGCATCCTTCTCCTGGACAACGAAGCTCTGGTTGACTTCCGATGCGCTCGATGATATCATCTCTACCTCTATCCCGTCAAGGGCAGAGAAGATCCTCCCGAATATTCCTGGGATGGATGCGAGATTGTTCCCAACAACAGATATTTGCGCGCGGTTGCTGAGCAGCTCCACTTCCGATAGCTTCTTCAGCTCCCTTACCAGTCTGTCCAATCCATGTTCATTATCAAATGTCATGGACACGCTGACCTCAGATGTCGAGATCATGTCTACGGATAATCCAAGCCTATCGACGGTGTCAAAGACTTTTTTTAGGAATCCGTGGACAAGGAACATGCTCGGCGTGTGAAGATTGACCACGCTTATCCTCTTCTTGCACGTGATCGATGCGACGCGCCTCTCCTTCTTTATGTTCTTGAGGACTACGGTGCCCTTGTGCTTTGGATTCATGCTGTTGAGTATTTTCACTGGGATATTCTTGTTTACCGCTGGGAGTATTGTCTTTGGATGCAGCACCTTTGCGCCCAAGAACGCAAGTTCCGATGCCTCGCTGTATGAAACAACATCAAGCGTCTCTGCCTTTTTGACAATCTTAGGGTCAGAGCTCATTATTCCATTCACATCTGTCCATATCTGTATCTCCTTTGCGTTCACCGCTGCTCCCACTATCGATGCTGTGTAGTCGCTGCCGCCCCTGCCTAGCGTGGTGATGATGCCGTTCTTGTCCTTGCCTAGGAATCCTGTTATGACTGGTATGCCGCTCAGTTTGCTAATCTTCCTGTTCATGATTGGATATGCTTCTGGCAGCACGTCAGCGCTCCCGTAGTTCGAATCTGTTACAAGGCCGACATCGTATGCGTTGTACGCATTTGCATTGTGCCCGATGCTTGACAAATAGCCAGCAACAAGCTTCGATGAAGAGCGCTCGCCGAATGCCATGATCGCATCTAGGGTCTTTGGCGTCAGCTCTCCGATCATAGACACTCCTTTCACCAGTCTCTCCAGCTCCTTTATGTCGTCTTGCAGTATGTTCCTGTCTATTCCAAGATCGTGCGCTATGTGGACGTGCCTGGTAATAAGCTCATCGAGCATTTCGGTGTCAAGATTCTGAGCTGCGGCGCTCTTTGCTATTTTTATGAGCAGGTCTGTCACCCCGCCAACAGCGGATACTACGACTATGGGCGATTTGCTTTTCCGTGCCGCGACTAGCTTTGCGATGCTCTTTATCCTTTCCGCATCGCCGACTGAGGTCCCGCCAAATTTCATTACAATCATGATAATACCCTTACAATTGTGCAAGCATGTCGTTGATTGTGTAGAATCCCTTCTTTCCCTGTATCCACTTCGCGGCAAGCAGCGCGCCAGATGCAAAGCCGGCCCTGCTCCTTGCAGTGTGGGTGAGCTCTATAGTGTCGGCTTCGCTGTCAAATCCAACCGTATGCGTGCCCGGGATGCATCCTGCTCTTGTACTAGAGATCTGCAGCTCGTCTTCTGCTATCTTTCCTTCCAGTTTCCCGAAAGAGACCCTCTTCTTCCTCTTGATGTTGTGTATTAGTATGTCGCCGAGAGCCTTTGCTGTGCCTGATGGAGCATCGGCCTTCTGTCTGTGATGACCCTCCCATACGAACGGGTCGTACATGTCGAACTTGTCGAAAAGCTGCGCTGCGTTCTCGACCATCTTGAAGAAGAGGTTGACGCCTATGGAGAAGTTGGGGCTGTAAATTAGCCCCGCATTGCTTCTCGCCATTATGTCCCTTGCTTCCTTTTCCTTTGCATACCACCCGGTGGTGCCGACCACGATACTCTTGCCCCTTGATGCGACCGCCTCTATGTTGTTCAGCGTCGCATCAGGTACTGAGAAGTCTACCGCTACGTCGGCACCTGTAAGCGAACTGTCATCGATTGCCTTGTGAGTTGCGTTTGGGTCAGCTGGATCTATTATTGACGCCACCTCTATGCCTGAGCGCCTTGCCTGCTGCTCGATCTCGTGACCCATCTTGCCATAACCCACAATCGCTATTCTCATAATCACGCCCTGATTTTCAAATCATCATACTTGAGAAGCACGTTCTTCAGCGTCTCTGAATTGTTCGGCTGCATTTCGCACAGCGGCAGCCTTGTGCCTCCGGCAGGCATGCCGGCCCATCGCATTGCAGTCTTTATGGGCACGGGATTCGTTTCCACGAATGCCGCCCTGAATATTGGAAGCAACTCGAAGTGCATTCTCCTTGCTTCATCCATTCTTCCAGACATTGCAGATCTTACCATGTCAGAAATTCTCTTTGGGAACAGATTGCTCACAACAGAGACGACTCCCTGACCTCCGTGCGCCATGGTAGAGAGAGTAAGGCCGTCATCGCCGCTCAGTATTGTTGAGCCCGGCATCTGGTGTATCACGTCCATTATCTGTGATACATTCCCAGATGCCTCCTTCACACCCACTATATTGTTGAGCTTGCCAATCCTGACCATTGTGTTTGTCTCTATGTTCACTCCTGTCCTTCCGGCGATGTTGTAAACCATTATCGGGATGTCTACGGCCTTCGTAATCGCTTCGAAGTGCCTGTATATGCCCTCCTGCGATGGCCTGTTGTAATATGGAGTCACTATCAAAGCGTAGTCCGCACCTAGATCGCGGGCTTCCTTTGTGTATCTTATCGTATGTTCAGTGGAATTGCTGCCTGTGCCCACTATGACAGGAACGCGCTTGTTCACTTTTGATACCACAGTCTCTATGATCTGCCTTCTTTCCTCATCCGTGATTGTGGGCGCTTCTCCGGTTGTGCCCAACGGCGACAGGCCGGATACTCCGTTCTTGATCTGGAACTCTATGTTCTGCTCTAGTCCCTCATAATCCACATTGAGGCTTCTGTCAAATGGCGTAACCATCGCGGTTATGCATCCGTTTAGACTTCTCATTATATACACCGAATACCACATCCCTATTTTCGGCTCACCGAGTACTGCCGCTGCCTGTTAAGGAAATGCAGAAATAGTATGAACATAGGGGTATATATATTTTCGTAATATATTTACGAATTCCGTAATGGCATTATTTCAGTACCATGCTTGTTGATGTGTCCATCACGCCCTTTATCGCACGTATCCTTTCGATCACGTCGTTCAGATGCGTCACGTTCTTTGCCTGCACGAAACAGATTATATCATAGTTGCCGGATATCTCGTAAACGTGGTCGACGCCCATCTCCCTTATCGCTTGCGAGACCTTTTCCGTCGGTATGGCCTGTGATGTTGCGACCATCACTATAGCACGCGTGCTGTTCTTGACTTCTATGGTGAACCTTTCTATCGCCTTTTCCTTGATTAGCTTCTTTACCCTCGCTCTGACTGCACCCTCTGTCATGTTCAGCTTCTTTGCTATGTCAACGAAGGGCATCCTGCCATCCTTCTTCAGGAATTCTATTATTCTCTCGTCGAGCGCATCCATACTGCCACTCATCGAAGCTAAAGTTTAATAATTTGCATTGCTGGCTTGTGCATAAGATGATAAAATTAGTCTGCTTCAGTGCCTGAAGACTCTTTTTTCTGTAACGGCCATCGCCATGTCGAGCTCATCAGCTACTTTTGTAACTTCGTCGGCTTTCTTGCCTCCACGTGGAGATATAGATGCAGTTGCCCCGTACTTGTGTCCATTTGTAAGTGTATCGCTGAATGGGTGGAAGCCATCTGTTGCCATCGCAGATCCTACAAGACTCATTCTTATACCGCTCAGATCCAGACCTGATTCCTCCAATTCTTTTGTGTCCTCTTTTGCCCTTTCGCCGCCTATCCATGCCGCGTCAGATCTCCTTGGTTGTCCTCCCGCCACAGCAACTAACCTACCATCAAGTGCAAAGGTAACTGCATTAGATAGAACATGTTTTGCATTCACCCATGATATTACCATATCATCAGATTCCCTATCAGTGGGCTGCCTCTTTGAGACAACTTCCCATGGCACTTCACTGCCCCATGTCGGATGATCTGGATCTTGTAGCAATACTCTGTCATCTGGAAGGCTCCTGAGTGCGAAATGCTCGTGGAGCCTGTCCCTCCCTGTAGTCCATTCCACTTGCAGAGGTATAAGCCTAATTGTCGATTTGCTTCTACTTTGCATCAACTCCACAACGCCTGGCTCAAAATCTGGAGCGACAATTACTTCGACAAAGTGCCCATGTTTTTGTTCCCCATTCATCACAGGTCTGTTGCTTACTATTGCCTCCATAGTTTTATGCTGAAAAATTCTATTTGTTGCTATTATCCCACCGAATGCGGCATCCATATCAGTGGCGAACGCCCTGCGGTACGCCTCTTGTTGATTTGGTGCCACTGCAAGGCCGCACGGTGACCCGTGCTTTATTATTGCAACTATATCTTCGCCGGGTGTTGCTCTCAACAGCGGCAGGTTTCTGTCAAGTTCTTCGACAAGTGCGAACGCATGAGACAAGTCGCCTTCGTTATTAAATGAAACCGGCTTTCTTCCCATTAACTCTTTTTGCTCATTTTCTGGCGGTGCAAATATCACTGCCCTTTGATTCGGGTTTTCACCATATCTTAATGGTGTTCCCACCAATGTGCGCTCTTCGATGATACCGAGGTCATCCTCTAGAATGATTCTCATTTTAGTTGGTACCCTCTTAGAAAGGGATGGAGCATCAGCAAAAGTAGAAGTAGGAGCTTTAGGCTTAGTGATCTGGATTCCTTCACCCGCCATAATTACCGAGACTACTCAGTTGCAATCACTATTTATATCTATCGCAATATTTTTCCAGAATTTGATTCGGCACAACGTATAAATATCACTATGAACTGATTGCTTCCTGAAAGTGTCAGGGGGTGTTCTTATCGGAGGTGAAGGAGGCACAAAATCCATATCCGTTGGCGTGGAAAAGCAACCGGTGGCAACTATTGCTAAGCTGGATGCAATAAGCCCAATCGATGGAAGGTACAGGAAGGATACAGAACCGCTTGCTCGTTTTTTCAGTGAGGGCGCACTTATTAGATATAGGGTCACGGTCGAGGTAGAATACCTGATCGCATTGTCCGAGCGCGGCATTATACCGAGGGAGTTTTCGCCTGAGGAGAAAAAACTGCTTAGGTCTCTTTATGAATCTATGACACTCGAAGACGCAAACATCGTGAAGCAGATAGAAACGAGGGGCTACAAGGACATCAAGGCCACGAACCATGATGTAAAGGCAGTAGAATATTATCTGCAGGATAAGCTGAAGGGAACATCGCTTACGAATTCTTTGCAGTGGATACATTTTGCACTGACCTCAACCGATACGGACAACATAGCATACGCGCTAATGACAAGAGATGCGATGGAGCAGGTAATCCTGCCCGTGCTCGGTAAGGTGCTTGGAAAGCTTTACGACCTTGCAAATGCGCACGCAGAAGTGGCTATGCCAGGAAGAACCCACGGACAAGTGGCAGTGCCAACTACCTTTGGCAAGGAGCTCGCTAATTTTGCCGAGAGATTGAGGACGCAACGCGAGCAACTCAATAAATTTATGCTGTTGGCCAAGCTGAACGGCGCGACAGGGAATTACAACGCCCAGATGGCGGCATTTCCAAATGTCGACTGGGAGGGTTTCAGCGTTGGGTTCATACAGAACTTCAACTCTATAGGAGAAAGAGGGCATTTGATTTGGCTGGATGCCAACCTAACAACTACGCAAATAGAACCTCATGACAGGCAGGTAGAGCTCTTTGACACGCTTAGGAGGATAAATACAATTTTGATAGGCTTTAGCCAAGATGCTTGGAGGTACATAAGCGATGACTGGTTGGTCCAGGTGCCGGTCGCGGGTGAAGTCGGCTCATCAACGATGCCACAGAAGGTAAACCCGATAGACTTCGAGAATGCGGAAGGAAACCTGGGAGTTGCGAATGCATTGTTAGGTTTCTTCGCTACAAAGCTGCCGATATCGAGGCTCCAGAGAGACCTCTCAGATTCTACAGTTGAAAGAAACTTCGGCGTGGCTTTCAGCCATACGCTGCAGGGATATAATGCGCTTCTTAAGGGGCTTGGAAAGGTGCATGTGAATGAGGCGAAAGTGCGCGCCGAGCTTGCAAAACACCCAGAGGTGCTTGCCGAGGCATACCAGACAATACTGAGAAGGGAAGGTTTCCAGAACGCTTATGAATTATTGAGAGGCCTGACAAGGAGAGGCGAGGGCGTGGGAACAACGTTAGAGGAGATGCATGCGTTCGTAGACACCTTGGACGTTCCAGAGCGCGTTAAAGAGGAGATGAAAGCACTGACACCAGAGAATTACATCGGCCTCGCGCCAAAACTGGCACGTAATGAGTGATGATTAACAATTATAGGATGATGCAATGGGAGGAGCTAACAAATTTGCAGCGCAGGACGGAAATGGTGGAGTGAGAAGAGTCGCAGGGCCTGCTGAACAGCAGTTTGGCGAATTACTCAGACATGGCAAGGTGAAGGATGTTCACGCCGATCCACAGAACCCAAGAAGGCTCATATTCAAGTTTAGGGACGACATCAGCGTGTTCGACCAGAGGATACCTACGCAGATACCGCAGAAGGGCGCAACGCTCGCACACATGAGCACGCACTGGTTTGATATGGCGAGCGATCTCGGGTACAGCACCCACCTTGTGAAGATGCTTGCACCGGATGTGATGGTGGTAAGAAAGGCAGAGATACAAGAAGAATTGGGGGCTGGCGCGCAAAGAGATGTTAGAGGTAGATTCATTCCTCTTGAGCTTATAACCCGCTATTATGCAGCCGGAAGCCTTGTCGACAGGCTTAGGAGAGGAGAGGCGGACCCGAAGGACTTCGGATTGGATCACGTACCGCAATCTGGAGAGAAACTGCCGGAGCCGATATTTGAGGCAACAACAAAGTTCGAGAAAACAGATAGGCCGGTAACAGGTGAGGAGGCGCTAAGGATAGGCGGGATATCAAAAGCAATGTGGAACGAGATAAAAGAAATGACACTGCAGATTGATGCGAGGATGCAGTATGAGTTGGATCATGCAGGGCTCATTCACGTAGACGGGAAGAAGGAGTATGCTGTTGGATTGGATGGTCGCCCGATGATAGTAGATACTTTCGGCACCGCAGACGAGGACAGGTTCTGGGACAGGGCCGCCTATGATCAGAATCCAGGAAAGGCGCCGGAGCTATCGAAGGAATTGGTAAGGCAGTATTACAGGCGTCTTGCTTATGAGGGTACACTACCCGGCGTGAAAGGTAATAACACATACCACGAAGTGCTGATGGCGATAAGGGACCACAACAAGAAAAACCCTGCGAATAAGATAGAAGAGCCGAAGATACCTGCTCTGCCACCGGAGTTTGTCGCAGAAGTCAGCGAGCTCTACAAGAATATAGCTGGCAGGCTGACGGGAGAGTCATTTGCAGACTATCTCGCGCGCTTTGATTCTGCAGCAGCAACTGCTCAAGCATGATGTGTAAAAAGTGATAATATGGTACCTGGACCAAGGCAAAGATTGGGAAGAGTAAGCATAGTGATGGGATCGGCGAGCGACAAAGACGTAGCTACAGAAGTTGTTAAGACCCTAATGGCTCTAAACATAGGCAACGATAGTCATGTCGTATCGGCGCATAGGGACCCTAAGGGATTGGAACGCTTAGTAAGAGAGTCGAGTGAGGGCGATAATCCTACAGATGTTTACATAGGAATAGCGGGAATTGCGGCTGCGCTTCCAGGCGCGATAGCTGCACTGAGAAGGACAACGCCAGTGATAGGCGTACCTGTAAAGGGAGATGATGTATCTATACCAGTCAATTCTATGGTACACATGCCTCCTGGGGTTCCCGTAGCAGTAGTAGGCGGACCAGGCGCAGGGCAGAATGCTGCTATTCTTGCCGTGCAGATTCTGGGCTTGAAATACCCTATAGTCACCTTTGAACTTAGAAGTGCACAAGAAAGGGCACAGGACGGCTTGGCGAAGAAGAACGCAGAAGTGGAAAAAGAGCTTAATGTGCTTGGAAATCCTCCGGAAGAAATTGGATAAAATATTTGGTGAATAAAATGTCAGATCTTAAAACACAGGAACTTATCAGAGACGATCTCGAGCCGAAGACAGCGATACTTAGCGTTTTTTACAAGACGCCAAAGTTCATTGAGCTTGCACAGGCTCTTGCAGGGCGCGGAGTAAACTTAATATCAAGCGGCGGCACATACAAGGCATTGAAAGCAGCAGGAGTGCCTGTTGAGGAACTTGGCACAATAGTAATGTTCCCAGAGCCGGAGATTCTTGATGGAAGGGTAAAAACTCTGCATCCAGAAATACACGGAGGCATATTGGCCGCAAGGTCCAATCCCGAGCACATGGAAACGCTTAAGCGACTCGGAATTCCCAGAATAGATATGGTAGTGGTGGAGCTCTATCCATTTGAGAAGGAGGCGGATAAGCCAGATGTACCATTTGCACAATTGCGTGAATTCATAGACATAGGAGGACCGACGCAGATAAGGGGAGGCGGCAAGAATTTCGATGCGGTATGTGTTGTCTCGAACCCCGAGCAGTATCAGCGCATAATCGAAGAGCTAAATCAGAGGGAAGGCAAAATCTCATTCAAGACAAGGGCAGAGCTAATGGCCGAGGTCTTTGAATTGACGAGCAGATATGACTCCAGAGTAGCCAAGGAAATCCGCAGCTGGCTTTCAAAAGGAGGAGCAGACACGCCTGCAGGCAGCAAGGGCAAGGTTGCCGTGAAAACAACGGGATAACGAAATATTTTTAAACTCTAAGAGTAGATAATATTATGGGAAAGTTCAACGCGAAGGTACAAGACGCACAAATTGCATTTAACTTCGATAATATTCAGGTGCGCATCGGCCACTCTGCCTTGGAGCCGAGAAACATAGACACCGGGACAAGATTTTCAACGCACATAAACTTGGGTCTGCCCTTTGTCGCTTCTCCTATGGATACAGTAACAGAGAGCCAAATGGCTATAGCCCTGGCCAGACGCGGTGCGATAGGAGTGATCCACAGGAACTGCTCGATAGAGGAGGAGGTCGACCAGGTCGCAGCGGTGAAGAGGGCCGAATCCTTCATAATCAGGGATGTAAAAACGATAACAAAAGATGAAACTGTAAAAGACGCTGCTGCCCTGATGGACAAATACCACATATCTGCATTGCCTGTAGTTGAAGAAGGCAGATTGGTAGGGATAATAACCAGCAGGGACGTGAGCTTTACCGAGCCCGCACAAAAAATAGCCGAGGTTATGATAGTCAATGTTATAACCGCAGGGGAGCGCGTCACAGAGCAGGAAGCGATAGGACTGATGAAGCAGCACCGTATTGAAAAACTGCCGATAGTTGACGATCATAATATTTTGCTTGGATTGATAACGCGAAAGGACATAAACCTCAGAGCACAATACACCGGCGCAGCCAGGGATTCCAAAGGAAGATTGCTTGTGGCCGCTGCGGTTTCGCCGTTTGATTTGGAGAGGGCGAAGAGACTTGTAAGGGCAGGCGCGGACGCACTTGTTATCGATGTTGCGCACTTTGACAATGAAACGCTTGTCGCTCCCAGCAGACAAATAATAGCTGAAGCTGGAGTGGATGTTGTAGTGGGAAATCTCGGGACAACAGAAGCGGTGAAAGAGGTATTGAGAAAACTTGATGGCGCGGCCGGACTAAGGATGGGAATAGGCAGTGGCTATATATGCAAGACAACGGAGGTCACAGGTGCAGGTGCACCGACACCGTTCGCAGTTGCACAGGCAGCCGATGCGCTTGAAGAGATCGGTATGGATATTCCAATAATCGCAGATGGAGGCATAAAGGGCGCCGGGCATATTGCCGTTGCGCTTGCGCTTGGTGCGTCAACGGCGATGATGGGATATGTATTCGCGGGCTGCGATGAATGCCCGACAGAAAGATTGGAAATCGGACAGGAATACTTCAAAGTTTACAGAGGCATGGGAAGCAATGCAGCAAGAGCAAAGAGGGCAATAGTAGATAGGTATGCTGATTCTGGCGGAAAGGGAATAGAGGAGGGCATAGTTACAACGGTTCCTTGGAAGGGCCCGGTAGATGGGGTAATAGACGAACTTGTAGCCGGACTGAGGGCCTCAATGGGCTATGCAGGGGCGGTCAACATCGAGGGGATGAGAGAGGCAAAGATCGACAGAGTGTTATCTAAGCCGCAAAAGGCCGTTTCGAAAGCAACCAACGGAAGATAGTTTTGTGATACAATGGCAATGTCCCAGACTTCAACGGCGCAGAAGGCCGTACATGAAGGAAAAAGGGATACTGTACTTGTTCTTGACTTTGGTGGTCAATATACCCATCTGATCTCCAGGCGCGTAAGAGAGCTTGGCGTTTACTCGGAAGTAATCCCATGCAACACAAGTATCGAGGCGATAAACGAATTGGGAAAGAGATTCGACGTAAAGGGAATAATACTGTCAGGCGGACCGGATAGTGTGTACAGCGAGGGCGCCCCAACCTTTGATGAAAGAATATTGCAACTAGAGGTGCCTGTGCTCGGCCTCTGCTATGGCCATCAGCTCCTTGCAAAGCTAGCAAGAGGCAGGGTGGAGCATGCAGAGAAGCAAGAGTATGGCACGACAAAAGTTACAATTAATATAAGAGACGGCCTCTTATCAGGGACCGAGCCTTCTGAGAAAGTCTGGATGAGCCATGGTGATACTGTTTTTGAACTGCCTCCCGGTTATCAAGTGCTCGCGCATAGTGATAATTCCCCGATAGCCGCATTTAGGAACAATAACATATATGGACTACAATGGCACCCGGAGGTAACGCATACAGAAAGGGGAATGCTGATGCTTGGCAACTTCGTACATAATATATGCGGTTGCGATGCCAGCTGGCAAACTGAGAACCTGGTAGGCGAACTTGTAGAAGGAATAAAAACGACTGTTGGAAATGCTAGGTGCGTTGTGACACTAAGCGGTGGAGTTGACTCGAGCACAGCCTCGGCACTAGTGGCTAGGGCCGTTGGTAGCAACCTCATAGTAGTCTATGTCGACACTGGACTTATGCGTGAGGGAGAGACCGAAGAGGTTAGGCAAGTATTTGGCACATTGGGAGTTGACCTCAGGGTTGTAGATGCAAAAGCGCGTTTCATGACCAGGCTCAAGGAAGTGTCAGACCCAGAGCAGAAACGAAAGATAATAGGAGACGAGTTTGGCAGGATTTTCGATGAGGTAGGCAGGGAGATTGATGCGGATTATCTAGTCCAAGGCACAATTTATCCAGATAGAGTTGAATCCGGTGCTACAGGAAAAGCGGCAAAGATAAAGACGCACCATAATGTAGGCGGTCTGCCGAAGGACCTAAAGTTTAAGGGCGTGGTTGAGCCGCTTAGGGATCTGTACAAATACGAAACCAGAAAGCTTGCTGTTTCCCTGGGGCTCCCGCCTTCGATAGCATTTAGGCAGCCGTTTCCGGGACCGGGCTTGGCAATCAGGGTAATGGGAGAAGTAACAGAAGAAAAGCTTGATATAGAAAGGAAGGCAGACCACATTGTCACAGAAGAAATAGAACGTATCGCAGACGAGATAGGGCGCGAGAAATTATTGCAACTGTATTCCCAATATTTTGCAGTCCTCACTGATACGATGTCAACCGGGGTAAAGGGGGACAGCAGGGCATACGGTCATACAGTCGCCGTAAGAGTGATAAGGAGCGAGGACTTCATGACCGGGAACTTTGCGAGAGTGCCAGATGAAGTACTTGACAGGATTTCGACAAGGATAACAAATGAGATACCTAGCGTGAACAGAGTAGTGTATGACATAACCAACAAGCCGCCCGCGACTGTCGAGTGGGAATAAGAGCTTGGCGGGGGCGAGATTTGAACTCGCGACCTCTAGATTTCTCGTCATAGCATTTCGCTCGTCACTCATAATGCTTTGCATATGAGTCTAGCGCTCTAACCAGGCTGAGCTACCCCGCCGCCATGTTTGTTATATTATTGCAATAAGGATTAAGTAGCTTTATGTAGAACATACTGAGGGGGTCTGTGCTGACGCTGTGCCTGGGATAAAGGTCATGCCAATATCGTATATGGCTACGGAATGCTAATCATAGCGAGTTGTGGACATTATGTCCACAAGATTTAAATATCTTAATGTTGTAGACATACATATGTCGTTTATAGAAAAACAGAGACACGGAAAACATTACTATTATTACTTAGTCAAGAATGTTAGAATATCTCCTGCAAAAGCCAAAAAGATAAGGATATTTCTAGGCAGAGCAGTTCCAAAACACGAAGAACTACAAAAATACTTCTTAGAGATAGAGAAAAAAGCAGTCTCCGAATATAATGGTAAATGGTTGCCGAAAGAATTAATAGAGCGACTAGAGGATCTGAGAGCTTCTGTGGTGGTATTTCATAAAACGCCTGGCGATGCTCTACCCAAAGACTTCCTAGTGCGTTATACATACAATACAAATGCTATTGAGGGGAACAGGCTCACACTTAGGCAGACTGCGCTAGTACTTTCTGACAAGATAGCTCCGGAAGGGGCTAGAACAGATGATGTGATTGAGGCTTTGAACTCGTTGGATGCCTGGGAGTTTGTAAAAAAGTACAAAGGAAAATTAAACAAGAAGTTTATATGCAAAGTACAATATGAGATAACAAAAAATACTTCCTGCAGAATTCAAGGAGATTACAGAGACAGCGAGGTTAGGATAGGCGGATCAGAACATATCCCACCTAAACCATCAGAAGTTCCTTTCCTGATGCAAAAGCTGTTTGAAGAATATGTGAAACAGAAGAAAGAGCTGCATCCGATAGAGATGGCGACACTGATGCACAATAAGCTGGTCAACATCCATCCCTTTACAGATGGTAATGGAAGAACTTCAAGGCTTGTGATGAACTGGATTTTATTAAGAAATCGTTTTCCTGCAGTGATAATAGAGGTTGCAAACAAGGAAAAATACTACTCGTGTATCGAGTACGCCGACAGGGGCGATCAGAGGCATTTTGCCGTTTTTCTAGGCGAGCAGCTGCTTAAGCAATATACAGTTGTATTGCCCGACAATTCTGAAGCTTGATTAGGTGACTACAAAAATTAGAGGAGGTAGTCACCTAACGCAAATTTTTGTAAGGTTGTAGTCACCTATGAAATAGAGTGCGATCGCCGGGATTTGAACCCGGGTTTTTGGCTTGGAAGGCCAAAGTCCTAACCAGGCTAGACTACAATCGCACAGCATTACTTTTGTTCTATATTATTAAAAAGAGATGTTTCCCGGCTTCAAAAACCCAAGGAGAAAAAGAATGGACTTGTGACTGCTATGCCCTCAAAAATATAAGACATAGCAGTATCTGTCCCTGAATGTGACTACTGATTACTTCTGTTGCGCGGCCAATATTATCGCTGCGGCTCCGAGCTTTATCCTTCTCTTCCTCGCAACATTCATGGCCCTTATTGTATAGTCGGCCAGCCTCTCCGCCAGCACCGCCTTTAATGCAGCGCCTGCAGTCCCGCCGTCCGCCTCTAGGCTCTCTATGCCCGCGATTTCAAAGACCCCAGAAAGATCGCTGTCCCTAAGGGCCTCAACCGCTCTATCCCTTATGCGCCTGGTCCTGTCCCTTGCCACTATCTCTATCATTTTACCCACCCCAACATAACTGTGTTCACCCCGTACAGTCTGTCAGTCTCACCCCCTTCTTTCCTCGATTGTATTTAACACCATTCTTAATATTTATACCTTTTGTGGCATACCATAAAACTCGCTAAAAAACGTTGAGTTTTATTGCAGCAAAATGGAAAAAGACGACACATAATTTGCATTTTGTCGTCGGAATTCTCAGTTTTTTACCCAGATATCCTCGAAGTGTTCATTTAGCTCTTTTATGCGTCGAGAACCCTTGATAATCTCTATGTGCTCGACGTTTCTATGCGTCCCAGAATAGGTCAAATTTGCGCTTCCTACTATCGCTTTGCCATCTGAAATGTACATCTTCTCGTGTATGAATTTCCTTGTGGAGATCTTCACGCTTATGCGCCTGCCCCTGGGATTGAGCACGTACATGAGATAGATTGAGAGGACAAGCAGAAGCCCGAAAACAAGCGTTGCGAGATATACCTTAATGAATGCGGATGCGACCATGGCTATGACCAGGAAGAACGCAAGCTTCCAATCAATGCGCCTGCCCCTGTTGAGCAGCAGCTTGACAGCATCCTCATCCTTCTTGTTTTGGTCTCCGGAGACTATGAGCCTTATCCTCTTCCTCTTCGAAATGGAGAGCAGCTTCCTCGCATATGATATACCTAGGTAGGGGGTCACTATCTTCAGCTCGCTTCCATTGTCGTTTATCAGTTCATCTATGTACTTGTAGGTGTCGCTGCCGCTGTACCCGACAGAGCTCTCCTTATCTCTCTTCAGGAAGTCGAACATGAAGAACACACAAAGCCTATTAATTTATAGGGATGAAAATACTTAATACCTAAAGAAAGTGCAGACTCTGCTTGCTTTGGTGTTGCCACGGTTAATCTTAACGAAAGGGAAGAGGAAATACTTAGGTACTGGAAGGAAAACAGAGGGCCAGACAAAGTAAGGGAGAGGAACAAGAGCGGCAAGAAGTACTATTTCCTTGACGGGCCGCCGAATGCATACGGACTGGCAACGCACCACCTATGGGTTCTCTCTGTAAAGGACGTGATGCTAAAGTACATGCGCTATCAGGGAAGGAAGGTGCATGACAGGCCGGGATTCGACGTGCACGGATTGCCTATAGAGAACAGGCTGGAGAGGCAGCTCAATTTCAAGTCGAAGGGAGACATAGAGAGGTATGGAATAGCGAACTTCGTGAAGGCGTGCTTCGATTATGTGAATAGCGAAGTCGCATCATCGATAGTGCTCATGAACAGGTTTGGGGTCCACATGGACTATGATACTGTTTATCTCCCCTACAAAAGAAGTTACATGAACAGGCTATGGGGCATGTTCAGCGTGATGTACAAGAAAGGCCTGCTATACAAGGACCTAAAACCGCTTGCATACTGCCCGCACTGCGAAACCGTGCTCTCTGCGCAGGGACCGGAGGTTGAATACCAGGATGAATCTGACAATTCGTTATATGTTAGATACAAGATTAGCGAGTCGAGGGCTAAGCTTGAGCCAAACACTTATCTTGTTATCTGGACAACGACGCCGTGGACTCTGCCATCCAACATGGCTATAGGCGTAAACGCGAAAGCGACATATGTAGTTGCCTCTACAGGAAAAGAAAATTATATTGTTGCAAAGGACAGATTTGACGCGTTCGCAGCCGATACAGGATTGAGCCTGGTCATAAGGGGAGATGTTTCAGGATCCGATCTAGTTGGAACGCACTACACGAGCCCGCTCGAGAAGAAAGTACCGATTCAAAAGAAGTTTGCAAAGTACCATAGAGTAATAGATGGCAAAGACTTCGTAACTCTTACGGAAGGAACGGGTCTACTGCATATCGCGCCTGGCCACGGCCCGGAGGACTACACGCTTGCAAAGGAAAACAGGATACCCACATTTTCTCCGATAGACATCCACGCGAAATACAACGAAGACGCGGGAGAATACAAAGGCCTGAACGTACCTGCAGAAGCGAACGGAGTTGTGCTGAAGGATCTGAAGGAGAGCGGCGATCTGCTTTATTCTGGATCGTTGACGCACACGTATCCGCATTGCTGGAGATGCCACAGCAAGCTGATTTACAGGGCGACAGATCAATGGTTTGTCAACGTATCAAAGATAAAGAAAAAAATGCTCAAGGAAAACGAAAAGATAACCTGGTATCCGAAATATGCGCAGAAATGGTTTGCCGATGCGGTTGAGAGCTCTCCGGATTGGTGCATATCAAGGCAAAGATACTGGGGAACGCCGTTGCCAATATGGATATGCGAGAAGTGCAATGAGATGGAAGTGCTGGGATCCATAGACGAGCTTGTCAAGAGGGGCTTGTTGAAGGAACCGATACAGGACCTTATGCTGCACAAGCCGCACATAGATTCCATAACGTTCAAGTGCAAGAAGTGTGATGGCACAATGAAGAGAGTTACTGACATTTTCGACGTGTGGTATGAATCTGGAAGCGCGCACACCGCAAGCCTTGATGAGGAGGAGTTCAAGGAGCTTTATCCCGCTGATTGGATAACAGAAAGCCTTGACCAGATAAGGGGATGGTTCACTACGATGCTTAGGACAGCGGTCGCAGTCCATGGCAAAACCTCTTACATGAGAGTGACAATAGGGGGCATGATGAAGGACGAGTTCGGGGGCAGGATGCACAGGAGCCACGGCAACGCGGTATCGCCAGATGAGATGCTGAAGGCATTCTCTGCAGATGGCATGAGGCTGTTCTTCCTCAGCAAGCCTAGATGGCTTGACCTGAAGCTGAAAGAGGACGAGATAAAGGATGCGGACAGCGAGATGATAATGCTTTACAACATTTCGGAGCTAGCAAAGGAGTTCGCAGACCAGTGCGGCTATGATCTCAAGAGCGTGAAGAAACCAGGAATCAGCAAGCTCGAGAGCGAAGACCTGTTCATACTATCTAGGATGAATTCGCTGATAACCAACGTGACAAAGAACATGAATGAATACAAGGTCGATGATGCGATAAACGAGCTCAGGAGCTTCGTTGTCGAGGACTTCAGCAGGTTCTATCTGAAGTTCGCGAAGCGGCGAGCTGTGGATGCGACCAAGGGGCAGATGAAGAGGATAGCAAACATAACCGCGTATCTGCTGTACAACACGATAATAATGATGTCAATTGCCACGCCTTTTGCTACAGAGAGCATATACCAGAAGTTGTTCTCCAGAAACAAAGATACTATATTCCTGGAAAAGTGGCCAAAGCCTAGCAAGAAGATGATAAACGCAGAGCTGGAGAGGAAGATGGATGTAGCAAAGGACGTGATAACCGCGATACTCAACAGCAGGGAAAAGGCGAATGTGCCATTGAGATGGCCGATAGCAAAAGCGACGGTTGAGATAACGGATGACGATGCTTACAAGGCGGTCGAAGATCTCTCCGGGATAATAGAGAATTACACCAACGCAAAGAAGCTGGAGCTGAAGAGAGTTTCTGGAATGAAGAAGGAGATAAAGCCTGTCTTCGCAAAGCTGGGGCCAGACTTCAAGGATAAGGCAGGCGCTGTTGCAAATGCGCTGAAGAGCGCGGACTATGCGGAGCTCGCGAAGGCAATAGACACCGATGGATATTACTCATTGCACACCGACAAGGGCACGGTTGACATAAAGCCGGAGCATTTCACAGCGGTTGAAATGGTAGAGGGCGGCGATGCCGCATTATTCAAGTATGGAAAGGCCTACGTCGACAAAGAGATAACCAAGGAGCTGAAGGATGAGGGCCTGCTCAGGGAGTTCGAGCGCGCGATACAGATGATAAGGAAGGAGATGGGCCTGAAGAAAGCCGATAGGATAACACTAAATTATGAGACTGTTGGAGAGCTGAGAAACATAATAGAGGCCAACCAGAAGAAGATATCGAAGGATCTCAAGGCAAAGATCGGCGGAAAGCTCGATCACGAAGCCCTAAAGAAAGACCTTGAAATAGAAGGAGAGACTGTAAAAGTATCAGTGAAAAAGAGTTAAGCCTTCTTTGCGGGCGCAGCCTGCTGCTGTAGCCTTATCTCCTGCCTGTTCTTGTACATCGTCCTCTTCTGCATGTTGCCCCAGTCGTCCTTGCAGATGACCAGTCTCTGTGTCTTGCTCGCCTTTTGTGAGGCTTTCATGCACCTAATGTCGATATTCCTGCCGCAGTAGTTGCACCTCTCGGTCTTGTAAGTCTCATGCTTGCATCGTTCACATACCATCATGATTATCAACGCAGTAGTGATATTATGCCAAGCATATATAAAAATCTATTTATTATAGAGGGACTTGATGGTAATTATTTGCTTAGAAAAGTCCTTACCTGTAGATAGTACTGTTTGAATGCAAATTCAACAAACAGATTTGGATTGTTGGTTTCGACCGATGAGACTAAAGCATCAAAATACGCTTCTTTATTTACTGAAATATTAATCAAAGGGAAATGGCTATCGAGTAGTGTTTTGTTGAACACTAACCTACAAATTCGCTTGTTTCCATCAAGAAACGGATGGATCCTGTATAAATCATAATGGGCAATGGCTGCCTTTTCTATTGGATTAAGATTGCTTTTGTCATACCAGTCAAAAAACTTATCGAGTAGTTTGATAATTTTGCTGTGATCTGGTGGGCGATATTCTAATTCTCTATCTCCAGAGGGACCAAACGATCCTTTCCTATAAAGATATACTTGTTTTTTTCTAAACGCGCCAGGATTTTTTGTTTCAAAAGTCGCCATTATCGTGCGATGTAGTCCGAGCAGATATGCACTATCTAGTTTGTGGTGCCGCTTTATCGATTCAACGGCACGCAACATGTTTTTGCTGATTAGTTCTCGTGGTGTCAGCGCCGATGTTTTATTGAGAGCATTCTTAACATCAGTTAAATCAACGGCTACTTCTTCCGTTGTCAATGTTGTTAATGTAAAAATTACAGTACTGTCTATATCATATTTTCTCCTCCTTAGGCTGGGAAGTTTATGGTATTTCCTATCAAATGCTGCGCTAAACAATAGGCTTTTTATGACTTCGTCTTTGCTTACGTATGAATTAGAATAATCCTCGCTGGCAAGTCTTTGTATTAATTCTCCCTTAAATTTATCTTCAATTTTCCTTAGTTCCCTTTCGGAGGGCTTTTTTGTACCTATATATCTGCTGAAGCTCTTTGTCTTATCGATTAAAAAGTAGCTTAAAAATGCATAATAATAGTTTTTGCCTTTGATTTTTTTAATTACAAGAGCCATAATTATATTTAGGTAGATAAAAGTATTTAATAATATCTACCTAACCCAGTTAGGTAGATAAAAACTATTATACGCATCTGCCTAACCTTGAGACCCGATCTAATACCTGTTCAATAGTTTTATATGCTTTAATTCCTTCAGATTAGTGGTTTGATGTATTCAGAGAAGCTTTCAAAGATTTTCGAAGGCAATTCGATAGTAGTAGGAGACATGATAAGGGTCGAGACCGAGGGCTTATCTTTTGATGGGGAGCTGATGCCAAAGACCGAGGCAGGTAGTGATGACACTATAATAATAAAGCTGAGCAGCGGCTACAACGCCGGAATAGTGCTTGACGAAAAGACAAAGATAACAAAGGTATCGAAGGGCAAGGGAACCTCCAACTTCCCTCTGGCAAAGCCGAAGTTCGCAAGCGGGCTGCCGAAGGTCACGCTGCTGTGGACGGGAGGCACCATAGGAAGCAAGATAGAGTACAAGACAGGGGGCGTAGCCGTGGAGGTGAAGCCAGAGGAGCTGTTCTATTATGTGCCGGAGCTCGCCGGCATAGCGAACATCAGCTTCAAGCATCTTTTCAGCATACTCAGCGAGGACATGTCATATGTTGAATGGCAGAAGATCGCCGAAGAGACCGCAAAGGCGCTCAACGACGGCGCCAGGGGCGTGGTGATAGCGCATGGAACAGACACGATGCACTACACAGCAGCTGCGCTCGCCTTCATGCTCCAGAATCTCAATGCACCTGTTGTGCTCACCGGCTCGCAGAGAAGCAGCGACAGGGGATCGAGCGATGCATTCCTGAATCTGATAGCGGCTACGCACATGGCGGCCAAATCCGATATTGCAGAAGTGGGCATCTGCATGCACGCCTCAAGTTCTGACGACAAGATGCATTTCATAAGAGGGGTAAAGGCGAGGAAGATGCACACCTCAAGAAGGGACGCATTCAGGCCGATAAACGACAAGGCAATAGCATACGTGAAAGCGGATGGAGAGCATATCGTATGCAAGCGAGTACAAAAAGATTGATGGCAGCAAGAAGAAAGGTGGATACCAAGACAAAATTCGAGCCAAGAACCGCGCTGATAAAGTTATACCCGAACTCTGATCCTGAGATGGTGCAGTATTATGAGGAGAAGGGCTACCGCGGGCTTATATTGGAAGGCTTTGGGTTGGGGCATACCCCGGTGTCGCCAACGCACACGGGCAGATCCTGGCTTCCGTACATACAAAACGCAGTGGAGAACGGAATGGTTGTGGGAATCGCATCGCAGACAATCTACGGGAGAGTAAATCCGACCGTGTACAGGCCGCTCAGGCTGCTCAACAAGGCCGGCGCAGTGCACTGCGAAGACATGACTCCTGAAACTGCTTTTGTAAAACTCGGGTGGCTGCTTGGAAACAATACGAACGAGAAGGCAAAGGAGCTTCTCAACAAGAATCTCGTCGGCGAGATAAAGGAAAGGATCACGTATGATGAATTCCTGGTGTGATTTATGGCAAAACCAGCAAAGGAGCAAAAGCAAGATAACCCAGAGGACGCACGCTACAAAGCGATAGGCTTCATGTGCGGTCTCGAGATACACCAGAGGCTTGCCACTGCAGAAAAGCTGTTCTGCTCGTGCCCTGCCACCTTGGCCGGGGAAAACAGCAGCATTATCGGGACCATATCGAGATACCAGAGAGCGGTAGCGGGAGAGCTGGGCAACATAGACAGGAGCGCAGAGTTCGAGGAGCTTAGGAACAGGAAGTTCACTTACAAGGTTCATGAGGGCCACACATGCCTGGTAGAAATAGACGAGGAGCCTCCGCACCAGTTAAACGAGGAGGCGCTTGGCGTTGCGCTCGCGCTTGCTGCGGCGATGGGCATGAAGATTATAGACGAGCTGCAGCCGATGAGAAAGGAGGTAGTTGATGGAAGCGACCCGAGCGCCTTCCAAAGGACAGTTTTCGTAGCTGCTGATGGGAAGATAAAGGTGGATGGTTACACGATAAACATGCCATCGCTGTT
The DNA here is from genome assembly GCA_963762345.1 of uncultured Microcaldota archaeon. Taxonomy (GTDB): domain Archaea; phylum Micrarchaeota; class Micrarchaeia; order Micrarchaeales; family Micrarchaeaceae; genus JAJZYD01. Next base: position 126,498 of record CAVXKI010000001.1, on the reverse strand, counting down.
CCTTGAAGAGGAATCATCAGGGATAGTCTCCGCAACTGAAGACAGTATAACCTACGATACGGACAGGCTGGGAATCCCTCTTGTTGAGATTGACACGGATCCGTATATACCGTCGCCAAAGGCGGCGAAGACGATCGCGCTTTACATAGGAACACTGTTGAGGATATCTGGAAAGGTGCAGCGTGGCATAGGCTCGATAAGGCAGGACGTGAACGTATCAATAAAGGGAGGCAACCGCGTAGAGATAAAGGGGTTGCAGGAAGTCGACAAGATCGACAAGTTCGTAGAAAACGAAATATTAAGACAACAAAAACTGCTTGAGATACGCGACACCCTGAAAAAGACAAGGGGATCCGTGGGCACTGCAAAGGACATATCATCGCTTTTCAAGGGCAGCAAGGTAAAAGTAATATCAAACCATTTGGAAAAGAACGGGGCTGCGATAGCGTTCAAATTATCTGGATTCAAGGGCGTTCTCGGCCTAGAGGTGAATCCGCAGAGGAGGCTGGGCACGGAGATGAGCGAATATGCGAAGATGGCGAAGGTCAATGGATTGATACACAGCGACGAGAACCTTGATTCCTATGGCTTCACCGAACAGGAGATAAGCGGCATTGAAAAGTTCCTTGATATGGGAGAGACAGACGCGTTCGTTATAATAGCCGGGAGGAAGGACGATGCCGAGAAGGCGGCAGAGCTTGCAATCGGCAGGGCGAAATACGCGCTTGTGGGAGTGCCTCTTGAGACAAGGGGCGTGCACAACAACGATCTTTGCACCACGAAGTTCCTGAGGCCGCTGCCCGGAGGCTCGAGGATGTATCCGGAGACGGATGCAAAGCCCATTCTAATAACTAAGGAGCGCATTGCCATTGCAGAGAAGAACGCGCCAGACATAGAGAAAGAGAGGAGGGCACTGCTCTCAAAGCTTAGCAACAATGAGATAGCAGAACAGTTGCTCCTGTCGCCGAGATTGCAACTCTACAAGACGATAATAAGCTCCACGAAAGCAGATCCTGATTTCATCGCCAATATAATAATACAGAAATTCACGGAGCTGAAGAGAGCCGGATTCAACATGGAGATGGTAGATGAGGACAGGCTTGCGGACCTTTTCGCAGCATACGGCAAGGGCATGATAACGAAGCAGGCGGTTGATGAGCTGCTCAAGGAGATGTCGCTCAAGAAGGACAGCGTTTCCGACATAATAAAAGTGAAAATGCTTCAGAGGATCAAAGGAAAGGAGCTCGAAGAGCTGATTTACAACAGCAGAAAGGACGTATCAGACCCGGCAAATGTAAACGAACTGAGGAATCTCGTCATGTCAAAATACAGACTCAATGTAGACGGCAGCGAGCTCAACGAGATGCTCTCAAAGAAAAAGACTAGATAATCTTTCCTCCTTTTTTCGTCACGAGAACGTCATCTTCTATTCTTACTCCGCCGAAGCCTTGGATGTAGATTCCTGGCTCGTCGCTCACCACCATGTTCTCCTTTAGCGGTTTGGTCAATCCTGGCGAAAGTCCTGCACCGGGATCATGAACCTCTATTCCTATCGAATGGCCTAGCGCATGTATGAATTTCCCCCTGTAAATGCCGCCGCTCGCAGTGTTTATGACCTTCTCTGCAGTATTGTGTGCGACCGACTGCTTAACTCCTGATTTTATCTGCGTCATTGCAAGCGCCTGCGCTTTTTTCACCGTGTTGTACATGTCAATCATCCTCTTGTACTTCTCTGAGCGCTTGTCTGGCTTGAATATGAATGTCCTTGTGACATCGGAGCAGTAGTTCTTGTACTTTGCACCGCAATCCAAGAGCACAAAACTGTTCGGTTTCAATCTTGTGTTGCTGGGCATGTGATGAGGCATGGCAGCATTTGCACCGAAACATACTATCGTGGAGAACGATGGGCCGCTTGCGCCGTATGTCTGCATCAGCTGGTTGAACTTTGCTGCGATTTCCTTCTCGGTTATCCCTGTCTTGAAATACTGCTGTATGTTTTTCAGTGCTTTCTTGACTATCACGTTTGCAATCCTCATCCTTGAGAGCTCTTCGCCGTCCTTCACGGATCGCGCGATGCCGAGATTGGAAGATACGTCGACAAACTTCTTGGCCTTTGAGTATTTCTTTAGCGACTTATAGCTCCTATATGGCATGAAGCTGCCATTTATACCGACTATTTTGCCTCCGAGATTCTTTTTGAGATGCGCGACTATCTGCTTGAAGCTCTTTTCATTGACTATTTTCATCTCCCTGGGCTTCTGCGACTTCGCGATCTGGTATTCCAATGGGTTTGTTATGAGAGTCTCGCCGCTCTTCGTGACTATAAGCAGCGCGGATTCGAATACTCCATCTGTGAAGTCGGTCAGGTAGCTGAAATTCGGGTCCTTCTCTCCCGTATTCATGATGAGTATAGCATCCGCTTTCATGCCCTCAAAGACCCTCTTTATCCTTCCAATAACGCTTCTCATCTTGCCCTCCTGATAACCATAATGTAAGGCGAGCTTTAATAATTTATTTGTGGATTTATCTCCGGTGGACGTATGCTTCGCGGCCTAGTACAACTGATACTACTCGTAATTATAGTCGCACTTCTGTACGAGTTCCTTACAAGGCTGGGCACAGCGCCGTTCGGGATAAACCTTAACAACTTCAATTTAAGCAATCTCAGCAGCATAACCGGCGTCTTCAACAACAGGTCGTTCAATCTCTCTTATCCAGGCCTGATAACACCTCCGCCCAACAACGTACCACAAAATCAAACGTTATCATATACGCTCGGGCTGATAAACAACGACAGGAACACGTTCGGGCTTCCAAATGTAAGCTATTCCAATGAAAGCTCCGCGCAGCAGCACGCGGACAGCATGCTCATGTATCACTATTTCAGCCACTGGGACCCTTATGGGCTGAAGCCGTACATGAGATACACGCTGCTCAACCAGACGCAGGGTGTCGACGAGAACGTCGCATACATCTACAACAGCAGCGGCGTGAACGTCCTCAACGCATTGAAGAAGATGGAGTATGACATGATGTACAACGACGCGCAGTGCTGCGACAACGGGCACAAGTTCAACATACTGAGCCCGCAGCACAACGAAGTCAGCATAGGCGTCGCATACAACAGGACTACGATCTACCTTGTCGAGGATTTCATAAACTACTACATCGGCTGGGTCTATGGCACGCCAAGCTTCAGCAACGGCGCAGTTAATCTAAAAGGATCGGCGCTTTCCGGCTACTATCTTTCAACTGTGGAGATAAGCTACGATCCGCCTATAACGAACATGACGAGGGGCCAGCTTGACAATACCTCTACATACAGCCTTGGGCAGCAGGTAGCAGGGGTAGGGCACAGGACAGGAACGGAGGTCTACACATTCCCGAATCTGACGACGATAAATGCTACCACATATGAGACACAGGGCAGCAGCTTCGATGTCTCGTTCAATATGAACAAACTGATACAACAGTACGGTCCTGGAGAGTATACGGTGCTGGTATTCCTGACAAACAGCACCGGGCAACAGCAAAACTACTGCTACACAGACAACGGTGGCATACAGCACTGCAACGATTTCCTTGCATCCACTTATACATTCTTCATAAACAGCACAGGACAGCAATATACGCCGCCATATGTGTGAGTAGAGCGTTAAAAGGCATTTTCAAGAAGGGATAAAAGTCCTATTTGCATTATATTATATAGGGGAGGCTGTGGATAGGGACTCGATGCTTCATGAAATATCTGTCAAAAGGTCAGACATAGTCTACAAGCACATGAGGGATCCTAGTCTTCTGCGCTATTACTACAAAGTAAAGACGATATCCGCGCTGAGCAAGATGGGCATAGAGGGATCTTCTCCTACTGACATCTTTGTGGGCAGGTTCGGTTACCCGTATGTGAACATAGGACCGCTTGTGCCCCCTGAGATCGGAGACACCTCTCTTCTTGCAACTCCTGAGATGTGGAGAAGCCTTTCCATAGAGGACATAGTGAACTTTAGATCAAAGCTTGTCAGAGGCATGTACCTTTCTAAGGTCACCGATGTTGATAAGGGAAAGATGCAGGAGAGGGTGAAGGAGCTGGCTCTCGCAGAGCGCCCTGCAGAAACCGAAATGTCATTCACGAAAAGGCCGTTTGTAAAGCTCGATTTCAGGGACGAGGTGCAGCCATTCGGGCCGAGCGCACCGATGAAGGATTTCAACGTGCACAACATCAAGGCAAACCAGAAGATAGAGGACAAGTATCTTGACGATGACGCGACTGCGAAGACATCTATAGTTGAGCTTTACGAGAAGGGATTGGAAGTGTCAAGGATACAGAGAAGCTTCTCCGCGGGCCTGTTCGGATTGAAGAGAAGAAGGAAGTTCGTGCCCACAAGATGGAGCATAACTGCGGTTGATGACACTCTCGGGAAGAACAATCTTGAGGAAGTGAAGGGCTATGACAGCGTTGACGCGATACACGCATATTACAACGTGGCCCTCGATAATAGATGGTTAATATTCTTCATGCCTGGCAACTGGCAATACGAATCCATAGAGGCATGGTATCCTGGAACTGTGTGGAACGAAGACGGAAGGAATGTGAGCATATTCGGCTCATATGAAGGATATGGGGGAAGGAAGACATATGCTGAAATCGGCGGTTGTTATTACTCGGGGAGGCTTGCAATAACAGAAAAAATGAGGAAGATAAAGAAGCAGGGGGTGGCGCTGATACTAAGAGAAGTGCACAGGGGCTACATAATGCCTGTAGGAGTATGGAACGTGAGGGAGCACGTGAGGGAGACGCTCGAGGTCAAGCCAGAGATACTCCACACTACGAGCGAGATGTTCGCCTACGTCTCGAAAAAGCTCGACATAAAGACCAAGTACTGGATACTCAACAGCAGGGTGCTTAAGGATATTATGACCCAGAAGAGGATTGCAGACTATGTCTCAAAATAGCGCACGTATAGAGCTTCTTGGGAGCATACCGCCAGTGAGAGCGCCCACGAGGCTTGAGAAAGGAATAGATGCAGCGCTGGCAGCCTGCTTCACGCTCTCGCTTGGCACCGGGCTGGGCTTCCTTCTCCGCCTGCCGGGCTGGGAGGGACCTCTTGCCGGGGGGCTAAGCGCAGCGTGCCTTCTGCCTGGGCTTCTCCGACGGTAATGCCACAATTCCTCTATTATACAAATCACTAACCAAATGGTTAGGTTTTTATGCTATTTGAGGCGATAATACTATATATTATAAATGCTATGGTTCTGGTGGATAGAGGATGAGAGACAGGATACTGGTGCTTGCAGTCGATATCGACAACGACTTGTATAGGAAGACCAGGATAACGGGCCCGGTCGTAGGCAGGAACGACAACCTAAAGGCAGCTGGCAGGCTGGCCCTCGCAGACCCCCAAGATACAGACGCAAACACCATGTTCGAGGCTGTGAAGAAATACGATGAATTGAAGAGAGCGGGACACACTGTTGCAGTCGTTACCATAACAGGAGCGGAGAAGGAGGGATATGTCGCCGACTCTGAATTGTCAAGGCAGCTTGATATAGTCCTAGACAAGTTCAAGGCGGATTCGTGCGTGCTTGTTACAGACGGAGCGAGCGACAACAGGATCATACCGGTGCTAAAGTCAAGGGTCACGATCAACAGCGTAGACTTGGTGAGAATGAAGCAGGCAGAGGAATTCGAGAATGCGTACTTCACTGTGCTAGAGAAGCTGAAGGAGCCGCACTATGCAAGGATAGTGTTCGGCATACCGGCTATTCTGTTCATACTTTTCGCAGTCAGCTATTACTTCAACTATGGATGGCAGCCTCCTGTGATAATAATAGGAGCTTATCTGCTGATCAAGGGATTCGGCCTAGAGGAGGCCCTTGTCGAGTCATTCAGGGGATTCGGGTTCAGCATCTACAGGATGAGCTTTGTATTCTACATGTCAGCCATTGTCTTCTTTGTCATAGCGGTGATAGTGGGCTTTGGCACATACAGCAATGCGGTCGCAGCGCAGCAGGTGTTCGATCCGTTGACATTGTTCTGCTACGGCCTCCAGGGATTCCTGCTCATACTGCCAATACCTACATTGCTCTTCCTTGTAGGAAGGGTCACAGACCTTGAGGCCAAGCGCATGAGATACAGGGCGATAGCGCAGGGGACATATGTGGGCTATGCATTCGGCGGAATAGTGCTGCTATATGTTGCAGCCGCATGGATAATAGGGCAGATATACTTCTATCAGCTGATAGTGGACAGCGTGCTGGTGCTTGTACTTGGCTATGCGGTCTCGAAGCTGAGCGTGTTCCTGAGAAGCAGGGCAGTGAGAAGGACAAAGATGAAGAACAAGCAAGTCATCAATGACATCGGCGCATACATAGGCAAGGTAGCGGAGATAGACCTTAAGAGAGGAATAATGTTCGTCAAGACGGACTACGGCAACGTGCTCAAGTATGACATAGACAGGATAACGAACATCTCTGACAGGGTCATAATAAGATAGGTTTCTCTTTCTGGGCGAAGACAAAGGATGAGATAGAGCGGATGACTGGTAATCAATACAGGTGCTTAAAATTACCAATAAGTATTTGAAATTACTTGGATTTGGTGACATGCCTCCTATCGGAGAGGCTGGGAAAAAAGAATTAATACACTATTTGAAATATGCCTTTTTGTTTGCGTGTGTATATGGACTAATATATTTTAGCTCTATCTTGTTATTTAAAAACGCTTTAACTGCGTGTTCTGCTTCTACTGACATATACTACTTTTTGACCTCGCCAATAAGTTATTGTGAAAATTTTGCTGCACCCTCACTTTTGCAAGGACTTGAGGGAAACTATTTTTGGCTTATTGCCTTCTTTGCCCTGTGTGCGTATTATAGCGCATTTATACAAACATATTCAAAAAAATTAATAACGCTCAATGTTACTGTTTTCGCATCAATATTTTCTACCTATATATTTTCTGCGTACGTATGGTACATCGATGGAATCCCAGGTACTGGAACATCGATTATCGCATTTGGTTTATCCATATTTTTATTGATAGCCTGTTGTACGGACCTGTACATCTGGATTAGATCTAATAAAGAGAAGCGCTTGAAAATGATTTTACAATCGGAATTTTTGAAGATTAATTATGACTATTTTATAAAAAAGTATAAATTTAATAAAATTGATTTTAAGATTCCCAAATTCTTGACCCGATTCGCTGCTAAAAGATCAAGACCAGAAAATAGGGAGCCTATGCAACAGCTAAAGGTAAAATATGCCTATAGGGAGTCCGTAGAAACGATATTGGTTTGTTCAGCCATATTCCTATTTTTAGCAATCTTTAACTTATATGGATTAGTTTCAAAAATTAACCGTTCATCCCCTTCGCATTTAATTGGTGGATTCTTCTTTTTATTACTGGTTTTCATGTATTTCGCTATTAGGCCATATCTATCAAGGAAAATTTTTGTTCAAACCCTTTCTCCGCTGTCTGTTATGATTTTTTTCACAATATTAGTTATAATAGGTGCGTATCTTGGTTATGAATTAGCTTATACTTATTCCACTACGGTTGTAATTGCGAAAATAGATGTTTTTAGTTACAATAGTTTATCTACAAATGGTTTCTTACTTACAAATACTACTGAGATTGGATATTTTAATCTGGGCGCAAACTATAGTTACCCTGCACCTTGTCCAAGCAATGCTACCATTCTTAATAACATTAGCGTTCAGCAATCGAATTTTAAGATACTTGAGGTATGGCCCATATTGCCTTTAAATATAGAAAAAGGCTGCAGGGGTGACGCCATTGTAGTAAAAATAGGAATGCCAGATTATCCATATGTAGGAAACATCACGCTAGTAGAAAATGTAACATGATTCCATAGATCTTTATGAAAAAGTACTTTCGCTCTCAACCTAACTTCAATGAGTTAAACTAGCAACCTAATTTCCCTCTATCTCCCCTCTTCCTGCATCACATCACACTCAAACTTCCCTAGATTATGCTCCACACCCCCAGCTTTTCCCATGGAGTCCCAGTTGTAACTTGTCGAGGGAGAAAGGACACTCCACAGGGGTTGGGCTCTTATTTAGAGTGTGGAGGTTCTTACTGTTGCGTTATAGTATTAACCGTTTGACTGCCTAAGGTCGAGAGTCCACCTTGTAGATAGACCAAAATCAAAGTACTCCTTTCGGAATTATACATGACTATAGTAGATTGATTTGCATTCGGAGTCCACGAAAACAAGTTTACTGTCTGAAGAAACTGCGACAGTTTTCCATTAAGAACATTGCTACCCATAACATAAACATATTCTCCTATATTTCTCTCAACTTCGCCGTTGCCGATACTGATCCAGTTTGGCGCTTGCGTTACATTAACCACAATAAAGTACGCGGTTCCACCAGTTGCTTTGTAGGTAACATAGCAAGCTGCCGACACCTGTGCATTTATCCCTATGTTCTTTGTCTCTAGTTCAATCAATGATATATTTTTAAACTCTGTTGAGTTGTAACCTCCTAGCCCATATATTTGCTGTAGATTACCTTGGGTTATTGCAGGCACACTGCCACAATTAGTATTTGTACTCACTCCGAATAGAGCTAGTAATATGATGCCTATTACTGTTCCGCCACCAACTGCTGCACCCCAACCTATTCCTCCCTCACTTATAAAATCACCATCCGACGACGTAACTGGTACTGGTGTAATTTTGACCCGAAAAAACTAAATCACTTTGCTTTTTTTACACATATGTACAGAAAGGCGTTTTGGGTTACTTCGGCTCTAGTGTCTAAGCTTAAACATTAGCGCACCGGTGGCATCGGCTCTGAGGCTAAGGTTTTATTCTTTACGTCCAATCACTTGAAGATTGTGTTGGGTTGCTTTCCCCAATTCGTACTATTACAAATGGGACACCGCTTGGCTTTAAATAAAACATAAATGAGATAGAGTATACCAGGCAGTATTCCCAGAACCAGCAGTATCAATAGAAAAACAACGCTCCACTTCTTTGTGGGTTCTACCATCTGCTTACAATTATTACAATATTTCATGTTTTATATTCTCTACAAAGCATTAAAATCTTATTTACAATTAACCTACCATCAACTCTCCATGCATCACCAACTATTGCCTAGCCACCCAAAACATTACCGCGCCTCCGGCGCCCTCCATACCATAAACAATAAGAACTTGAAGCCAGAAGACATAGTCAAGCACACAAGCAAAAGGTTTAAATAATGCCGACGTACAATAATAAAACTATAGTGCTACACGAGCTTATCGGCTTGACTGTGGACGTGGTTAAAAGCCACGACATGTCGCAGATAGGGATTCATGGCACTATCATCGACGAAACAAAGAATACTTTGTTGATAAGAACAGAAGAGGGTACAAAGAGAGTCGCAAAAGACATCTCGACCTTCAAATTCAGATACGGAAAGAAAAGCTTTGTCGTCGATGGAAAAGAGATAAACTTTAGGAGCTGGGAGCGAATTGAAAAGAGCCTGAAGTTTTACAAGAAAAGGAAGCTGTAGTTCTCTACACGCTGATTTTCTTAACGATAATGTGATTTTGTGGAATGCACGGATGCAAAGTGTCCTATACATGGATCGCTGAAGACCCACGGCTACCGACTGGAAGGCGTAGTAGTCAGCGACAAGCCAAAGAACACTGTCATAGTTGAGCACGGATACACTACATTCCTTAAGAAGTACCAGAGATCGCTCAGGAAGAATTCAAGGATACCTGCGCATAATCCGATGTGCATCGCAGCAAAAGTAGGCGACATGGTGGAGATATCTGGAACAAGAAGGCTGAGCAAGACGAAGTCTTTCGTGGTTACAAAAATATTGAGCAAGAAGCAGTGATTTCATGAAGGGATTATCTACAAATATAGGAAAGGGGCTTGTGCCTGGCTCGATACTCACGTGCGCGGACAACAGCGGCGCGAAGACCTTGATGATAATCAACAAGATAGGCAAGGCAGGCCACCACCGGAGAATGGCCGAGTGCGGAATCGGCGACATAGTCATGGCCAGCGTGAAGAGCGGCTCGCCGATGTACATCAAGAAAAAGGTAAGAGCTGTGATAATAAGGCAGAAAACCGCGATGAGGAGAGCAAACGGCATGCGCGTGAAGTTCGAGGACAATGCTGCAATACTTATAACAGATGCAAACCTTGCGGTCGGCACTGAAGTGAAGGGCGCGATGGCAAGGGAGATAGTAGAGAGATACATCAAGCTAGCAGGAATAGCGTCAAGAGTGGTCTGATGATAAAGAGCAGCAAGCCAAGATACCAGAGAAGGTTCAGGTTCAATGCGCCGATGCACGCGAGGCAGCACTTCCTGCACGTGCACATAGACAAGGCGCTCAAGGCGAAGCTGAAGATAAAGACAAGGGCAATACAGATATCGAAGGGAGACACTGTCAAGCTCATGGCAGGGCCGAAGAAGGGAACGACAGGTAAGGTCGTGAGTGTGGACCTCAGGACAGGAAGGATAACGATTGATACGCTTACAAGGAAAAGCATGAGGGGCAAGGAGGTCAAGCTCCAGATTTATGCAAGCACTGTCTACATAACAGACCTCAATCTTGCAGACAAGTTCAGGGCAGGAAAGCTGAAGCTGGCTCCCGTTCCTGTGCAGCAAAAGCCGAAGGAGGAAAAGAAGGCCGAGCAGCCAAAAGCAGAGGTTGCACCGGCACCGCAAAGAATTGACAAGGGATATTGATGGCAAACAAGGGAAGAAGCAGGCACATGGCTGGTCTCGCCGCGCCTAAGTTCTTTGCTATAAAGAGGAAGGAACACAAGTATGTCATCAAGCCTAATGCCGGAAGGCACACGCTCGACAGGAGCATATCGCTAAGACTAGCGCTCAAGAAGCTCGAACTCGCAAAGACGGCCTCGGAAGCCTGGAAGATACTGAAGAGCAACAATGTCCTGGTAAACGGAAAGCCGATACAGGAACCAAAGTTCCCAGTCGGCCTGAATGATACAATAGAGATAAAGAGCACAGGCGGAGCGTCCAGGATAACTGTAGACAACTTGGCAAAGATCGCATTTGTAGAGGTAAAGAAACCAGACTATGATTCACAGCTATACCGTGTAATAGGAAAATACAAGGCGAGGAAGGGCCAGATAATGATTAGATTGCACGATGGAAGTTCCACAAAGGCAGAAAACGAAGTAAAGGTCAATGATTCCGTAATAATCGACTCAAAGAAGAATGTAAAGAAGGTGCTCAAGATGGACACTGGTGCGAAATGCCTCGTGATAAGCGGGGTCCACGTTGGCACGAACGGCACGATCAGGACGATAAAGCCCGGAACCGAAAAGAAGGACGCAAGCGCAGTGATAGCACCGAATGAGGGGGAGGAATTCGAGACGATAATAAAGAACGTGATGGTAACTGGTTGAAAACATGGCCGATAAAAAACCTGGAAACCCAATGCAGGATATAATCATGGAAAAGCTAGTGATAAACATAGGCACGGGCGGCGAGGACAAGGTGTTCAACAATGCAAAGGCTCTGCTTGAGCTGATAACAAAGAGGAAGCCGTCCGCCTCTGTTTCAAAGAAGAGGAATCCGGCTTTCAAGATAACAAAGGGGCAAAGGATTGGCACATTCGTAACCCTTAGGGATGCGGGGAAGGAGGCGCTTGCAAAGAGGCTTCTCGATTCAGTTGATGATAAATTGAAGGAAAGCGCAGTCACGGACAACAGCGTAAGTTTCGGAATCAGGGAGTACATAGACATAAGCGGGGTCAAGTACGACCCGAAGATAGGAATGCTCGGAATGAATGTCAATCTCTCTTTCAAGAGGAAGGGCGAGAGGGTCACGCTGAGGAAGAGGAAGATCTCTGATGTGGCGAAAAAGCACAGGGTAATCCCTCGGGATACTATCAAGGAGTACATGAAGAATAAGTTCAACGTGGAATTTGTGAGCTCATGAAGGTCAGACTAGAGGAAAAGTTCAAGGGCAAGGGCACAAGGAAGTGCAGGATCTGCGGAAACGCTAGGGCGTTGATCAGATCACACAAGCTTTACATATGCAGGAGATGCTTCAGGGAAGTTGCAAAGGAGATCGGCTTCAAAAAATATGGTTGATAGTGAGAATAATGCCTGACAGAGTTGCTGATGCAATAAACACGATAAAGACGCACGAGCGCATAGGCAGAGGTGAGTGCACACTGGCCTCTACAAAATTCATAAGGGCCATCCTTGACGTGATGAAGAAGGAATCTTACATAGGCAGCTACGAAGAGTTCGTTGAAGGAAGAATCAAGAAGGTAAAAGTAACCCTCAACAACAGGATCAACAACATAGGAGTCATAAAGCCGAGATATTCTGTTACATCGAAGCAGATGCAGAACTATGAGACAAGGTTCATACCGAGCCGCGACTTTGGAATACTGATAGTATCCACTCCGCAGGGCCTCATGACAAACAGGGAGGCGAAGGAGAAGAATATAGGAGGCAGGCTTGTCGCGTATGTGTACTAGGTGATGCTATGATATCAATAGAAGTGCCAAACGGAGTGCAGGTGGAGATAAAGGGAAGCGAGATCTCCACGAAGGGCAGCCTCGGCACTAATACAAGAAGGTTCAATGACGCACTGCTTAAGGTCACAAGGGAGGGAAGCAAGATAGTGATAAAGCCGGTGGAGCACAAGCAGCTCGCAAAGAAGGCAGGCATGGCAGCGATATCGTTCGCAAAGCAGATGAAGAACGACATAGAGGGAGTCGGCAAGCATTATGAAGAGAACATGCAGGTCGTGTTCGCGCACTTCCCGATAACAGTTGAAGTGAAGGGAGATACAGTGTTGATAAAGAACATAATCGGGGAGAGGGCGCCAAGAGAGGCGAAGATCGCAGGCACAACAAAGGTCGAGATCAAGGGCGCAAACCTCAGGATATACGGCACGAACATAAACGACGTGTCACAGACGTGCGCAAACATGAGAAGGGCATGCAAGATAAGGAGGAAGGACGGAAGGGTCTTCCAGGACGGGATATACTTCGCACTAGAATGATACTTATGGCAATGAAAAAGAAACTGCATCCAAGGTTCAACGTTCCGAATGCGGGAGCAAAGAACAGGAAGAGAGTCCCCGAACGCTGGAGAAAGGCACGCGGCGTTGACAGCAAGAAGAGAGTGAAGAGGGCATTCGCGGGAGCGGAGCCTACGATCGGGTACAGGAATCCGGAAGAGATACGCGGAATCAGGGCTAGCGGAAAACGCGCGATACTTGTTCACAACATAACGGAACTTACAGATGCGATGGAAAATCCTGACATCGGTGAATTCGAAGTGACGCTTGCAAGCCAGCTTTCAAGAAGGAAGAGGATCGAGATAGTGAAGGCGGCGGAGCAGAACAAGATACATGTTACTAATGGTAGAGCGATATGACGATTAAGCTTACAAAGAGGGTAGCTGCAGACATTCTTGGCAGAGGAGTCAGCAGCATAAGGGTAAGAGACCTCGGCATAGAGGAAGCGGAGAAGGCGATAACGCGAGAGGACGTAAGGAAGCTCATAACGGATGGAAACGTGTATGCGCTAAAGGAGAAGCACAATGTCAGCCTGTATGGAAAGCTGATGAAGGAGAAGAGAGCGCAGGGAAGAAGGAGAGGAACAGGAAGGAAGAGAGGAACGAGCAAGGCGAGGAGGAGCGTCGAGTACAAGAAGAAGATAAGGGCGCAGAGGCGCGTGCTGCTTTCGCTCAAGGCGGACAATACAATAGACAACGTCCTGTTCAAGCAGTTCTACAAGCTCGTAAGGGGAGGAACGTTCCAGAGCAAGGCATCGCTGCTCGGCCACATAAAGAGCAAGGGCGTGAACGTCAGCGAGGAGAGGTTCAAGCAGCTGAAGCACATATGAGTGATTTGAGATGACGATGAAATACAGGATGATAAAAAAGAGAAGGAGGCTTGCGCTTACCGACTATAGAAAGAGGACTGCGCTGCTGATGGGAGGCATGCCAAGGGTAGTCATAAGGAAGAGCAACAGGAGCATAACGATGCAGATAGTCGCATTCCTGCCTGCGGGAGACAAGATACTTACGGGAATAAGCTCCAATGAGTTGAAAAAGTTCGCATGGCAGCCAAGGAGCAACACTCCGACCGCATATCTTACAGGATTGGCGCTCGCGCAGAAGGCGAAGAGCCTGAATCTCAAGGAATTGGTAGTTGACATAGGCCTTTACAAACCAGGAAAGGCATCGGTTGTATTCGCAGCGGCGAAGGGAGCTGCTGATGGCGGCCTCAACATACTCAACGGCATAGAGTTCGACGAGAAGAGATTGAAGGGCGCACACATATCGAATTACGCTAAGCTTATTAAGCCGGATAACAAGAAATACATGAAGCAATTCTCTGCTTATGAAGAAAGCAAGTTCGGAGTCGAAAACATGGAGCAGCTTTTCGAGGCAACAAAGAAAAAGATAATGGGAGGATAAATTGGCATACAATTATAAAAGGAGGGACAGGAGGGAGGAAAGAGCTCCTTTCAACATCGAGGCGTGGGAGCCGAAGACCAGCGTAGGCAGGAGGGTCAAGGCGCGCGAGATAACCTCCATAGAGCAGATATTCCACGAGGGCAAGAGGATAGAAGAGGTAGAAATAGTAGAGGCGCTTTGTCCTGACCTGAAGAATGATGTTATAGAGATCAGCAGCGTGCAGAGGATGACAAAGAACAACAGGAAGCAGAAGTACCGCGCGACTGCGATAGTTGGAGACGGAAAGGGGCATGTAGGAGTCGGCGCAGGCAAGGACGTTGAAGTAAAAGCCGCGATAGACAGCGCGATAAAGAACGCGAAGGTAAACATAATCCCGATCATATTGGGCTGCGGCTCATGGCAGTGCACATGCGGAACTGCACACAGCCTCCCGCTTGTCGTGAGGGGCAAGTGCGGAAGCGTTGAAGTCATATTGAAGCCTGCGCCGAGAGGTCTTGGCGTGGTTGCAAGCGAGCCTACAAGGAAGATGCTCGAGCTTGCTGGAGTAAAGGACTTATGGAGCTTTTCAAGAGGCAGAACAAGGGCCAAGTACAACGTACTTATGGCCACATACAAGGCGCTGATGAGCATAGAGAGCATGAAGAACGTCACGGAGATAAGCGCCAAGAGCAAGGCTTGATCACATGGAGATGCAAACGCTGGTTATGCCTGGCGACAAGATAGGCGTAGAAGAGGAGTTTGTCGTGTCAGACAATGCATATGTTGACAATGACGGCAGCATAAGGTCTTCTATAATGGGCGCGGTCACAATCAAAGACGGAAGGATCAGCGTAGTGAACATGAAGCACGATGTTAGAAGATTCAAGAGGGGAATGCTGGTGCTCGGAACTGTTTCTGATGATCTCAGAAGCGTAATGTTCGTGAAGCTCGACAACATACATGTTAATGGAGTGGAGTACATCGCGCTCAAGGACGGAAAGATAGTGAGCGCATCGGCAAGAAGGCCGATGGGAGGAAGGGATTTCCATTCAAGGGACTCTGGACCTCCGCCAAAAAAGACAAGGACGGCATCTGTTGGAGACGTGATACTTGCAAAGATAATTTATGAGGATCAAGAAATATTCACGCTCGGGATAGACGAGAACGAAACGGGTGTGGTCTACGCGGAATGCGAACTGTGCAGCTCGCATCTTGAGGTGGACAAGGACTCGCAAGGCATGCTCTCGTGCCCGAAATGCATGCACAAAGAGGAGAGGAAGATCAGCTCGATGTACGGAAAGCACGACGAAATAAGGAAATTATTTATATGAGCGTATGATTAACATAGTGATATCATGAAGATAAATGTGATAAAAGAGGAAAGCAACGAGCTTATCATAGAGTTTGACACTACAGACCTTACGATTCCGGACCTTATAGCAAGCCAGCTGCAGCAGAACGACGATGTTGAGTTCGCGGGCGTGGCGAAGGACCACCCCGAAGTGGGAAAGCCGAGGCTTGTCATCAAGACTGGCAAGCAGAAGGCGAAGACAGTGCTGATGAAGGCGCTGGAGCAGCTCGATGATACCATAACAGAGCTGAAGTCCAGCATACCGTCAAAGGTAAAGGGCTGATTCTCGATTATTCAACCTATTTATTAATTCCTTTTCAATATATCTTGATTGGGATGGTTGATCGGCTTAGCGGCAAGAGCAGGGGGCAGATAGCTTTCGAGTTCCTTGTTGTGTACTCATTTGTGCTGTTGGTATTTGTCGTGCTCTTCCTCCTTATAACATCGGAGAGATCGTCATCGCTGAATGCGCAGAGCTATTCCTCGCTGCAGCTCATAGCGCAGGACATCGCCGGCTACATAGACCAGGCGGTATATGCAGGTAGCGGATACAACGCGACCATTCCGCTGGCGGGGAGCGTTGGCAGCCTTGCATACAATATCACGATATCGACAACAGGAGTAGTAGTAGTCAGTTCAAAGGAGGGAACGCAGGTCGTCACCGCCTATGCATTCAGCAACGCAAGAAATCTCATAATAAACGGAACGTATTCTAGTACAAGCTCCAATGCGATTGCGCTCTACGTGCTCCCGAACACCGGCTTGTTCAAGGTATCAAACATCAACGGTGTTTTGTTCATAAACCAGAAGCCGCCGGCAACAAGCAACCTCGCTACGTATCTTACTGCAAGGGTTGTCGGCAAGACAGCGGCCGCGGTTTTCAATAATGCGGGCGGCTACGGCCTGATCAGCAAGGTGGCCACCCCAACCTCGGTGGGCGCATTGACGCTGACAGCATGGGTAGACCCGAGCAATAGCTTTGTGCCAAGAAATGACATTTTGGATTTTGAGAACGTGTATCTGACGATACAGAACGGCAACGCGTGCTTTGAGGTCAGGGGCGGCTCCTTCCTCTGCTCGACCGCGATTGTACCATCGGGCACATGGTCCTTCATAGCCGCGACATACAACAGCCCGAACGAGAATATCTTCGTAGGCACAGCCAACACCTATGCCAGCTCTGTTTTCTCGCAGTCTGCCGGAGTGAGCAACGCCGCGATAGGCTACTGCATATACTGCTCGCCGCAGGGTGATGCATTCAACGGCATGATGGCAGATGTGCAGGCGTATAACGCCTCGCTGAGCTACAGCCAGGTGGTTGCGCTTTACTATGAGGGCATTGGCGGGGCGCCTGTTCTGACGCAGAATACGGTGGGATGGTGGCCGCTCAACGGAAACATGAACGATTACAGCGGAAACAACAACGATGCGCTGCCCAAGAGCATAGTTTACAATACAGTCGTGCAGGTCAACGCATATCCCTTGGCACAGAACGGCTCTGCGGTTTACTTCCCGTCCGCAGGATTCGGGCTTCCGGTGTCGCAGCTCACAACGTTCGCATCTAGCGCAGGGTCGCTCAGCGCGAACGGCGCGGTGAACGCCAGCTTCGCGCACAGCACCGTGTCCGCATTCCTGACCAGCAACGGCGCAAAGGGCAACGTGAACTTTGTCGTGTCGGAATTCAACGGCAACAACACTCTGATACTTGCGAACGCCGCCTCGCCGAAGGGGCTCGTCGCATGGTTCCCGCTAGATGAGGGCTTCGGAAACACTGTGACAGGATTCGGACCGTACATGCCGCAGCTTAAGGCAGCAGGATCTTACAACGGATTCCCCGCATGGAGCGCGATGAACAACAATCTCACGAACTTCCAGGTCGGAAACTTCCCGGGCAATCCTACCGACGCGCAGAGGACATCGGGGCAGAACGGATGGGTCTCAGTGGGCTATGTAAGCGCCTATAACAATATCACAACCAGCAATGCGTTCACGGCGGTTGCATGGATATATTTGAAAGGAGTGACGCCGCACTACCAGGGCATATTCGGCGACCTTGCAAGCCCGACATTGGGCCCTGGGTTCCAGCTGTCAGGGGCAAGCCCGGTTTACGGGGTATTGGACGTGGCTGGCGAGCCGGTGCAATGGCCTGTCGGCAACTCCGGCAATTTCCCGATCAACACATGGCTCATGGTGACCGGGGAGTATAGTGGAGTAACTGGAATCGGAAGCGTATATCTCAACACCACGCTTTATGCCACAAACACCGTAGGGAGATACCTGTCGCTGTCGCAGATAACGCCGTTCAACATAGGCAACGACGCGTGGGAGAGCGGCGGGCTTGACACTTTCAACGGCATGATAACCAACGTGCAGCTGTATTCTTCTGCGCTCAACCAGTCACAGGTGAACGCGCTTTACACGCAGGGTCCTACCGGCGAGGCATTGTCCGGGACAGGATTGATGGGATGGTGGCCGCTGGACGGAAGCACGATAGATTCGAGCAGCATAGGCAACAACGGCACAGTGCAATATACTGTAAACTACCCCAACACGCAGTATGGCAATTATATTCTGCAGGGACCGGTGAGGTACGCGCTCACAACTAGCCCGATCAGCGCCAATGCGTATTCGGGCACAGCAAACGTAGGCCTGGGCGGAAGCTCTGCCACTGTAATGGCGTGGATAAACCCGTCGCAGAAGCAAAGCGACCCGAGCAACAACATAGTGTTTGATTATGGACCATTGTCATGCGGGACGCCAGGATCAGGTTTCCGTTTGGGAGTACAGTCCTCCGGGGTCCCGTGGTTCTCCGCGTGGTGCGATGACTTCAAGCCGACAAGCGGAGTTGCGGTGAACTTCAACACGTGGAACTTCGTCGCTGCGAGACTCTCAGGCCAGAGCATCAGCATATTCATAAACGGAAAATGGGAGAACGGAACTCTCCCGACAACTCCGGGCTTACAGGCCGGCACCGTTGTGGTAGGCGGGCTCACGGCTACCAGCGGGCTGTTCAACGGCTCGATAACAGATCTCCAGGTTTACAGCATCGCGCTTTCGCCCCAGCAGATAACGCAGACGTACGTGCAGGGCCTGCCGCCCGCGCTGAGGATGAACCTTTCGGTGAGTTGACATGGACTTGAAAACAAATGTGTTTGGAAGGTCGCTCAAGGCCCAGTTCTGGAGCTTTGACGTCATATTTGCAATGGTAATATTCGTGCTCGCGCTCTCGGTCCTCGGCTTCACCTGGTATAACGTGAACAACCAGCTGTCGTTGAGCTATGGCGGAGGCGCCACTATAGCGCAGCTGCAGACGCACTCGCTTGCGCAGAACCTGCTTTCAACAGGGTCTCCGGCCAACTGGCAGAGCGTTGTCAACACCACAAATTCATTGACATGGAGTAACGTCAGCGTGGGCCTGGGTCTCAGCCCTTCAGGAAGCAACCTCTCGATCAAGAAGATCTATACATTGATGGCGATGACGAGCAACAACTATCAGGCCACAAAGCTGGAGCTTGGGATCAGCTACGATTATTATGTGACGATAACAGGCGGGTCGATAAACCTTGCCTTCGGCAGCAGCCCGTACACGAATAACGCGCTCACGGTATACGTGGAGAAGAGGAGCGCATTCGTAGGCGGGACTCCGGTAACTATGCAGGTACTATTATGGACGAACACCTCTCTTGCAATAAGTTGATGCCATGAGAAACATGAAGGGCTTTGTATTCACGCTCGACGCGGTATTTGCGTTGGTGGTAGCCTCTGCAGCTACATCGCTGCTGCTGCTCGCTCTGTATACGCCGGCAACGCAGCTGCAAGGCCCGAATGCGGAGTCGTTCAGCATCGCGCAGAACTTCCTGCAGATGACGATGGGGCAGGCGGCAACGCAGGTGCCGTTCGCGCTCGCGGTTGTGCAGGGATGGAATTCGGGGCAGTACACGTGGCCGCAGTACGGCAACAACGCGTCGCTCTCTTCTGCAACTGCGGGATTCGGCCCGCAGTATCCGTTCGTGCTCTTCAGCTACCAGACAATACCGGCGATAAATCCATCCGTGGCTGTCGCGGATGGCATGGTGGTTTTCACCGCCAACTCGAACCTCTATGCGCTGAACGCAACTACAGGTGTGCTGGTCTTCAACACTGCTGCTGCAACCGGAAGCAGTTTCATAGGCTCGCCGATCATATACGCGCATATCATATACACCGCGAACACAGGCGCGAACATAAATGCGTATACGGAGAATGGCGTGCTGCTCTGGACCACGCACATAACAGGGACGGCGAACAACCTTGTGCTCGACCTTGAGAACCAGCTGCTCGAAACCAACATGACGTTCTTAAACCCGTTCACTGGCAACGCGCTGTATGCAACGACCTATTATCCCTCCGCGTTCCTGGACGGTGAATATCTGACAGTGGCGCCGTTCGGCTCCACTACGCAACTCGCAACAGCATATTCCTTGTATGGAGGCTCGCTGCAGCAGCTGTGGACCAACTCGATAGGTGTGACTACCACAAGCTATGTGTCTCCGATCGCCGCTGGCGGCAACAACGCGTACTTCTCGGTGAGGACAGTTGCATCCCCATCAGGCACGACCCTCTTCGCGGTCAGCCTCGGAAGCAACTCCGTATGGAACACGATCCTTGTAGGAAACCAAGTTGGCGGCGCTGCAGTAATAGCAAACAGCGTGTTCGTGAAGACAACAAGCAAGATCTACGGCTTCACATCTTCTGGCGCGGTGCTTTTCAACTCGCCCCTGCCCACAGATACGTATGCGGCCACGCTCGCAGCTACGCCATCGACATTATACATGATGGTGAACGGCAATGTGCTATACGCGTACAATGAGCAGACCGGAGCTAAGCTCTGGAACCTCACGCTACAGAGCGGACTGAGCACATTGAACTCAGTCCCGCAGAGTGTTGCAATCGCATACGGCAACGCGTATGTGGTTGTCGGCAATACGCTGTATGCTGCCGGAACATGCAAGGCGGACCCGGCGGCGAGCATGCTCCAGTCGCTTGCCACCATGTACCTGAACGGACAGGGAGGATGCGCGACACTGCTCCTCAACAGGACATACGGATCTGGCAAGGTTGCCATGTTCATAAATAACACATACGCGCCGTCGATGGGCTCCATAAAGTTTTCGGGAGGCAACTACATCGAGCAGCAGAACGGATTTGCTTTCATGAACAATGCGGTGCAGCCATTCTCCATATCAATTTGGGTGCGCCCGAGCGCCTCGAACGGCGTGATCTTGGATGAGCTAGGCCAGCAGTCAACCGGAGGCGCGTGGCACGATTCATGGATCGAGCTGGTGAACGGAAATGTCGATATAAGAGTTGATGGCGCATCGTGCACCAGCCTCGGCAGCATACCGCTCAACACATGGACCAACATAGTCATGACGGGTGCGGTCTCCGGCTCCACAGTAGCATACAACGGCTACATAAACGGCGGATTCGCGAACAACGGCATAGGGACAAGGTCTGTCCCCGGAGGCAGTTCATACATGTATTATCCATTAGGAGTCTCAGACTCAACTAACTGCGGCTCAGGTGCGTATTACTCTGGGGAGATGGCCGATTATCAGTTCTACAATGCAACGCTCAGCCCTGGGCAGATCGGTACACTATACAACAGCGGCACTGGAGGAGTGCCTGCAGCTAACATTGTTTCGTGGTGGCCGCTGGAAGGAGACACAAATGATTACATTGGCGATGCGTATGCATTCAGATACGGGGCGCCAACATTCACAACTCTGGCATCGGTTCCGCCCGGGCTGCAGAACTCGTACCAGATAAGCAAGGCGACGGTGCCGTTGAGCATAAAAGTGAACGGGAACTACATAACATATAACATAGGTGTCACGGTATGGCGATGAAAGGTGCAAATAAAAAATTGCCTCGCAGCAGGAAGGGCATATTGCTGACGCTCCTAACAGTGGTGCTGTTCGTGCTCATGCTCGGCGAGGTCATCACATACGTGGTAATAAACGTAAACTATGACGTACTCACACAATCCGCATCGCAGTCCAGCACGCTGGGCTCCACTATCATGCTGGTCAAGCTCGCGGCCGCGAGCCAGCTGCACTCCAGCCTCTATGCGGCGATAGGAGGGCTGGCGAAGCTCGAGAACACTCCGTCTGCAAGGGGCACGCTCTTCGTGAACAACACGCAGTATTTCATACAGTCGATGATGACGAACGGCATGGTCTACGGCACAAGCTTGTCCGGCTACATGGGCTCCGCGCTGATCGGGAACTTCAGCAACACGATAACCACGCAGCTGAAGCAGCAGGGGATTTCGCTCAAGCTTGTCGGCGGCAACCTCACGATATTCCAGGGTACGCCATCGACGATAAACGCAAGCTACTCTGCGCTTGCAGTGCTCAACACCACGAGCGGCCTGTTCTCATACCCGGTATATGTGACGACAAGCGTGCAGCTAAACGGGACACTTGACCTTTCCGGTGCTATACGCGGCAGCCCTACTACTGTCTCTATACAATCCGCGCTTCCGAAAGCGCAGCTCATAGGCAACGAGTACGCCGCATCGGGTTCGATGAGCCCGTTCATGTTCGCGTTCGGCACAGTAGTCGTGATAGGAGGCACGCCTACATGCGCGAATATAGCATTGGGCGAGGAGAATGCGAATTACATACTTGTGACGCCGAATGCGGGCAGCATAGGCGCTGGCGGGTGCGGAATGGGAGGAGTTATAACTATGCAGCCAAGCTCTGTTGCATTCAATGTCCCCTATCTAGTGTATCCGACGATTGGCTTCAATACGATGTTTGCCAATGGCACGCAGATACTCCTTGACGGGGCCGGACTCGGCGCCTACAACATAGCGGCGTTGCAGAGTGCGCTGCAGGGCTCGCAGTATTTCACGTCTCCGTACCTGCCGAATTATCTAGACCAGGGACAGAGCGCGCTTCCGCAGAGGCCCAACACAGGGATATTCTCGTTCAGCCAGGTAAGCAAGGTCACGCCTTATTTCACAGACGCGGGGAGCACGCTGAACAGCAACATATTCGTACCGCAAAGCAACATAGTACTTCCTCCTATCTTCACGATATCGTTCTGGATCAACAAGGGAGCATACCAGAACAACTGCGACACTGTGATTGGCATGCCAAACAGCGGCGCCGGCTTTCAGATATCTTCGCAGACCGCTGCCGGATGCGCGGCAGGAAGCACGCAGAACACAGTACTGACAGCAGCATACAAGAACTCCGCGGGCACTGCGATAACCGGGCTGACAGAAAACGTCGGAATACAGCCTAATACGTGGACACAGGCTGCAGTGGTCTTCTCGCAGGGCACGTTCACCTGGTACCTCAACGGCAACAAGGTCGGGAGCACGTCGGGGCTCACAAACCCGTCCGCAAATGCGAACGCATTTGTAATAGGCGGCGGAAGCCTATCGCTCAACGGATCGGTGACTAACGTGCAGGTTTACAACGCGCCGCTGAGCCCGCAAAGCATACAGGCGATATACAGAAGCGGCATAAGCGGATTACCGACAGTACCTGCAAATGTGATAGCATGGTATCCGCTCAACGGGAATGCGAATGACTATGGTCCGTCGGGTTACAATGGCATTACAAGCAATGTTGTATACAGGCAGCTGAGCGGCTATTACGGAGATCCGATATATAAGAACATTGCGGGCAACTTCAGCGTGAGCGCAGTTGACGGCGCGCTGAATTGCCAGAACAGAAATGCATGCACTGTGGCCACTACGCCGCACCTCTACCTGAGCGGCGCTCCGCTGGAATCGAGCGGAAGCACGGTGCTTAACGAGAGCGCATCGTTCGGACTTGGAAATGCGATGATGCCAGATGTGCTAAGCTTCGTGACCGGGAGCGGGGCATACGTGAACCAGCTGAATTCGCTCGCGTGGCTGGCGAGCGCGGGGCAATCGTGGAGCTATTCGATCTGGGTGGATCCGTCATGCGCAAGCTGCGACGTCATCAACGAGTACAACACAACCCTGGGATACGATGGTGGCACATGGCTTGAGATAGATTCCGGAACTGGCGAGGTGCGCTATAATGGAGAGGCGTGCCAATCCCTCGGCTCGATACCTCAGAACATGTGGACAAACATAGTCGTATCGTTCAACGGCGGAAGCGATGCGTTCGCGGCGTATGTGAACGGGGTCCAGAGGTTCAGCATAACTGGAAGCGGCAGGGTGGCGCCGAGCAAGGGTGCATTCTACGCGCTTGGAAAATCCGATGCGACCAACTGCGGAAGCGCGGCAACGTACACGGGGCTCATGTCAGACTATCAGCTATATAGCAGCGCGCTCAGCTCAACGCAGGCGCTTACGCTTTATCAGAATGACACAGTAAACGTGGGTCCGGCGGCAGTAGCGAACGAAGTCATGCCGCTCAGCGTTCCGTATGCGAGTGCGCCGAACCAGACACAGGAGAGAATGGTAAACAACTATGGACTGTTCTACAACAACATCGGCATATGCACTGTCGAAAACGTGACGACAGGAACGTGCGGGCTGACGATAGTCCCGCCATGATATTTATTATTACAATGAGAATTGATTTGCATGAATGAACCTGCACGGCAGATGAAAGCGCAATCGGCGGTAGAGATGCTTACTGTTTACTCGTGGGCTGTGCTCCTGATAACAATACTCGTTGCGGTTGCGCTGATCCTTGTCGGCTCGCCAACGGGCACGCCCTCTGTGCCTGCTAGCTGCTCGATACAGCCGCTCTTTCCATGCCAGGACACGGTGCTCACCACATATTCGCCCACTTACGGGATACTGTACTACATAAGTTTCATAAACGACTTGCAGAACCCGATGCTCTTCCCGACCAACTCGTTCAACCTGACAACAACAGGCATAGGGCTGATCGGGCAGACCTCCACTTTCGGAAACTGCTACCCTACGTTTGCGCTTGTGGGCAGCACCGTCATCTGCAAAGTGAACCTGGCGGGAAGCTATGCACCTGCGGTCGGCACGAAGGTCAACGCCTTCTTCACAATAACATACAAGCTCTGCCAGAGCAATTCGCAGAGCAGCTGCTCCGCATCGCTCTACAAATCATCCGGATATTCTTCGCAGGCGGTTTCGACCGCGAACGTGGTGCTATACAGCGTTAGCTTCATTGCAAATGAGGTCAACGGGTTTACCGGGGCGACCATTGGCTCGAATGCGATGATATACATGAACGGGATACCGTATGCGGGTGCGCAGAACGGTCTTGTAGTTACGACAGGCACGTACAACGTGTTTGCATCAATCCCTTCGGGTTTCCAGTTCTCATCGTGGTCTGTCAACTCTCCATCTACAATCAGCTCTACCGGTTCGCTCGTATCCGTGCTTTCGCTGGCCGGCAATGCGGTGTTGACCGTCACGTCGACAAACACGGTGTGCTACACTTGCTATCCGACTGCACCGACAGTGTGCCCGAGCAAGTGCACAACCTCTCCGGCACAATAACATACCCGAACGGGCAGGGAACCTACGCGTGCAGCGGGAGCTACAAGGCGTGCACCTGAAGGAGTAGAGAGCTTATATGCTGCCGAGGTTCGAGAACAAACCGCCATCACGGCCTGCACGACGAAGTAGATGATCAGCCCCACTACGATGAAAACCGGGAGGTATCTCATGCCCTTGAGCGGTGAGCCGGTGCTTATCGCCGACATTATGAGGCTGGCGAATCCGGTTATGATAATTATTGCGGCATAGGAGAAATCCTCGTATTGTGCTGGCGTGATCTGTGGAGGGCTCGGCCTCAGGAAAGAAACTCCCGTTGTTGGAAGTCCGCCAGGGTTTGAGGCAGTATGCCGTTCCATACGCTGTCGGTTATAACTATCATCTGCGTTGTGAGCCCGTAAAGTACGGGCGCGGCTATAAGGCCGGCAAACGCCACGAATATAGAATACATCATCAGCTGTCCTGCCACCTCTTTTTGAATCAGCTGCTGCTGCCTTATGTCCCTTGCTATCTGGCCTATGAGGTCTGCCATCGCGCCGCCGTATCTGAGCGACTCTATTATCATGCTGCACGGCGTGCCTGAGCTCATACGACCTGTACCTGCCTGCGAAATCCTGCAGCGACGCCTCGAGCGTCTCTCCCCCGAAAACCCTCCTGCTCATCTCCTTTACATCTGTCGGAAAGGAAAGTGAACTCCGGCCTCGCCGCAAGCAGCATGGCCCTTTCGAGCGATATGCCGCTCCTCAGGTTTGCGGCAACTATCTGGAAGTAGTCGGGCAGCATTGTCTCCACCTTCGTCTTCTTCTGGTCTATGAGATACTCGATGTACACGAATATGAACCCGACGCATACCACACCTGCGCCAAGCCCGGCTGCGCCGGACAGCAAAGGCGCTAATCCCAATAGCGTGTATATGAGCGCCGAGCCTACTATGAATATTATGAAGAACGGTATTATCATGAACTCGAGAAGCTTGTTGACCGACAGCTGTATGCCGGCGAGGTCCAGCTCGCTTGAGAGATACCTTGCAAGTCCTCTTGATATCAGCCTCTCGAAGTTTATCTCGGGAAGGGAGAACGGGAGCTTTGGTATTGATGCCATGATATCACATTGTAAACGCAGGCCTCGAGCCTGTTATCAGCTTCAGGAATATTATCTGGAGCGCAAGTATGCCCACTATCACGAACTCGAATATTGTCACGTTGACGCTGAACAGCGCTATGAATGTAGTAAGTATTGTTATTACTGCTATTCCCATGCTCGGGAGTATGACGCCGAAAAGCATGTAGAACATGGCTATCGCGTTGAGCTTCTGTCCGTATGCCCTGAGCTCTATTGTCCTCTCTTGTGAAAGCTGGTCTATGATGCTCTGCAGCGCTGTCACGACGTCTGCCCCGGCTTTTATGCTGACAGATGCCTGGAGCATTATCCTCCTGAACGAGCCGCTCTTTGTTGTGGCGATTGTGTCGTCTATAGCCTCTTCCAGAGGCATACCGAGCTGGACTCTGTCTACTATCTTCGCAAACTCCTTGCTCGCGTCGCCGTAGCCCTTGCTGACCGATGCTATGGCGTTGAACAGCGGCATGCCGGAACGCAGCGATATTATCAGGTCTCGTGCCGCAAAAAGAATATCGCGCTCGACGTTCTTCGAAGTGCTGCGCTCCTTCGCCGACGGGAATTGCAGGAATACCCTCTGCCCCGCCTGGAACACTGCGATGCCCATTACAGCGCCTATGAGTACGCCCTCGATTGGCTGCAAGCCTATCGCATTGAGTATTATGAATGTGGTTATGCCTATGACCGCAGCGAGGACTATCGCTGCTATTGTCATGCGCTTTACAAAGCTGTACACATCCGTGTCTATGCCCTGCTGCCTGAGCGCTGCCTGGAGACCTTTCTGTTTTGCAGCTGTCTTCGATATGTACTTGCTGAACGGGTTGGCTTTTCCGGGCGCCTTACCTGAGATGGTGCCGGGCTTCGATGACATGACCTCTACGTTTACGTCAGGAAACTCGAGCTTCGGCGTCGCTTGCTGCTGCTTAGACAGCTGCTCCTGCTTCTGCTGTTCCTGCTTCTGCTGCCTTGCGAAAAGTCCTTCCTTCTTTTTTTCTGCAGCCGCCTGCTTCTGCTTTCCAAAATCCAATTCTATCTTATTGAGATCCTCCTGCTGTTCCGGTTTCGGCGCTGGCGGCTGCTGCGGCGTGGGTGGCTGCTGCGACTGAACATTTTGCCCCGCCTGCCCCGGCGCGGCCGCTTTGCCCTGGTCCAGCGGCATGGTTGGCCCCGCTTTTGGTGGCGCCTTCTTCTTGTTATTTAGAAACCCGAACGGGCCCTTCGATGGCTTGGGCTCCAGCTCTATTGTCTGCCCGCCGACGACAATCGTGCGCTTATCTTTTTTGAACAGAGCCATTAGCTACCACCACCCTTGTCAAGCAGCAATTCGACATCCGCAAGCCTCTCATCCCTGAGCTCTCTCATCGACTGCTCGAGCGAGCCAGCAGGCAGCGACGACTTGCCCTTTGATTTTTTCTTCTCTTGATTGACGACCTGCTGCAGGCCGTAAACCTCCTCCTTCACTATCCCAAGATGATCCTGGTCGAACATCATGCCCCTGAGCCCCTCGCTTATGCGTTCCAGCTCCGATATCTGATCTGCCAAAGACAGATTCGGAAGGACGAGATCGTTTATGTTTACTCTTTTCTTCATTTTAAGCGACGGCATCGATGGCTTCATTCCCCCGAGCCTGCTTGCTATCGCGCCCAGCTCGCTCGCCACGCCCTCCTTGCGCTGCGCCTCTATCTCCCTTGGCGCCGGCATCTCCGGTGCCTTCGTCTTTGCCGCAGGCTTCGGCGGTGACGGCTGCGCGAATGGCGTCTGCAATACTCCAGATGTGACGGCGTGCGATCCCTGGGCCTGCTGCCTGCGCTGCTCCTGCACCTTGAGCCTCTCCGCCTGCACCTCCCTGGCAGGCCTCCTGCCCTTGCTCTCCACCTCATCTATCACGTCCAGCGCTTCCTTGTATGTCATGTGCTTCTTTACGTCGCTTTTCGCCATCATCTCCGATATGTCAAGGAACGTCGTGACACTCTTGTTCGATGCGGACTCTGACTCTATCTGGTCTATCAGCGCCGCCAGCCGCTCGTATTCGCCTGCCTCCTCTGCCATCCAAACCATCAATCAAAACATGTTCTGCGTATACTCGACGTCATTCTTGACGATGTCGAGCACCTTCTGCTTGTTTCTGTAGTAATTTGAAACCACGTATGCCGAATCGTCCACGTTTGTCACGTTGTGCTTAACCATCCACATCAGTATCTTCGCCTTCTCCGCGACCTCGTCGTCTATCTCCCTCATGTTGAGGCCGCCGTAGAGCCCGATTATTTCCTGAAGACGCAGCATGTCTCCCACCTGGTTGAATGTGTCGTTTCTCATGCTCCATCTGTAGAGCGTGTTCGCGTCTCCGGTCTTCATCATCTCTGCAAACTCAAGAATCCTTCTTATGCCTCTTGACCTGTGCCTGAACGCTACGATTATTCCGCCTATTGCGTTTATCATTATCTTCGGCGTGTTGATTGGCGGGTTTGTCATTCTCACAACTGTATCCTGGGCGTTATCTGCGTGCAGCGTCCCGTATACTGCGTGGCCGGTGTGTATGGCCTCGAATAGCGTCTCGGCGTCCTTCCCTGTTCTGACCTCTCCGACTACGACTATATCGGGCCTTTGCCTCAATGCATTGACCATGAGGTCGTATAGCGTGACCTCTCCCTTCCCTTCCGGGTTCGGGTTCCTTGATAGCATGGGTATCCACTGGTAGAATCTCGGAAGCGAAAGCTCCCTTGTTTCCTCTACAGATACTATTCTCCTGCTTGCGGGGAAGAATATGCTCAGCGCGTTCAGGAAGCTAGTCTTGCCGCTTGCTGTGCCTCCGGAAATCAGGAGGCTGACCTCGTTCTGTATGCAGAGCCATATGAGTCCGGCTATCTGAGGGCTTATCGTGGCGTTCTTTATCATTGCCGGCATTGTCCATGGGTTCTTCTCGAATTTTCTTATTGTGAGCGTGTTGCCTATCTGCGATATCGGATATAGTGTAGCATTTACTCTTGAGCCGTCCGCGAGTTCCGCATCCATGATTGGCGCGAGATTGTTGATGCCCCTGCCGACTCTTCTTCCTATGCTCTCCGCCGCATTGTAGATTGTATCCTCGCCCTGCAGCACTATGTTTGTCTTGCACCATCCGATCGTCTTGTGGAATACCCAGAGCGGTTCCCGAGCTCCGTTGGCTGCGAGTTCCTCGAGATTCTCGTCGGCGAGCGGCGCCTCCAGGTCGCCGAGGCCGAGCATGAGGTTCCTCATGTAAGAGCACAGCAGCGCCTTCGTCTGCTCGCTCGTTCCCGGAAGGTATTTGTCTATCAGTATCGCGCTTGCGGAAAGCACTTTCTTAGTAAGCTCGTCGAGATACTCCTTGTTCTGTATCTTTGCGGTGTCTATCGGCACCATGGAGAGAAGATCGGTCCTCAGCGAGATCAGGAGCAGCTTTGTGGCCACGCCTATTCCCGGGAATGTGACGTCGTAACTGGGGACGAACTCGCTCGGAATCTGCTTTATGTTTACCTCGACGGGTATGCCGTTGGCGTTGAGGTTGTAGTGCGCAAGCATCTTGACTTCGTCTGCTTTATCTCCGCCTGGCCCTTTCGGATCTTTCTGCACCATCACACATCACTTGACTTGTTAAGCATAATAACCTTATTTTGGAAGCTCTTCGCTCCCGAGATTCTTTGAGAGCTCCGAGATGTCAGAATCCACATTGTCAACCGCATCCGAAACCTCCTTGATCCTCTCCTCTGCCTTCGTCGTCGCCCTCGCCTTTGCCTCCACAGAACCTTTGAGTGTCTCCAGGGCCTTGAGCTCGTCTGCTATCTCGTCGGTCTGCTTCTTTATGTCCACTATCCTCGCCTTTATCGCATCGATGTCGACCTTTGACTTCTGTACGGTATCGTACATCTTGTCGACTTCCCCGAACGATTCCTTCAGTGCGGCGATGTCTATCATGAGCTTCTTTATCTGGCTTCGCAGCGCCGTGCCTGTCGTGTCCATCCTGTTGCTGATCCTTGCGTATTCGTCGTTGAATGCGTTCTTTGTGTCGTCCAGCGTCTTCCTTATCGATTCACGCTCACGGCCGAAGCTGTTCACTTGTCGGGAAATGTCGTCGACGCTCTTCATCTGCGAGCGGAGGCCCTTGAGGCTCTGCTCCACCTGCGCCCTGTCGGACTTGAACCTTGTATCGATGTCATGGTCTACCTTTGTGAGGTCGGCCTCTAGGGACTTGAGCTGGTCCTCCACGCTCTTCCTTATCGTCTCTATCGCCTTGTCCTTGCTAGCGGACAGGACTGTGAGCTGGCTCTCGAGCTCTGTACCTTTCTTCAGCACGTCCTGTATCTTTTGCAGCTGGTCCCTTGCATTTTGCACCGTGTTCGCATCGACCCCTTCAACCTTGCCGTAAAGCGTGTCTATTCTCTTGTTCACGCTCGCGTAAATCTCCTGGGCGCGCTTGCTTATCGTGTCTATCTTCTCGTTCTCCGACTCGAGCGCAGCGTAGATCTTGTTCACGCCCTCAAGCTGCGTCTCAAGTTGCGGGAACCTCTGCCTGAAGGCGAGCTCAGCGCTCTGGACAGATACGCCGAGCGACTCCAGTTTGAGTGAATATTTGTCAAGCGAGCTTCTTTGCAGGGCGAGATCGTTTTCAAGTGTCACTTTCTCTGCTTCTACAGTTGCAACCATCGCCTGCTCCTGCTCTCTCGTTACAGTCTTGGGCTCGACATACATCTTTCCTACTTCATATGTGATCTTGACGAGGTTTCCGCCCTCGAGAACCTTTGCCCAGTTCTCCACTATGCTCTGCTGCACGCCGAGTGCTGCGGCTATCTTGCTGAGCTCCATCTTGCCCTTGTCTTTAAGAAGTTCGGCTAGCGAGTCAATGGTCGTAGTTGCATCGCTGGGTTTAGCCGCCATGGTCAATCAGGATAACTATGCAAATAAACTCTTAAATACCTATCTCGGCGCTTTTTGGGTGAATTTTGCTAAAAAGCGCGCCTGTAGAAAGTGGAGAGCACGAGCGCTATTAGGATCAGGTAGACTATGCTTGTGAGCGGCAGCACCCCGAATTCGTAGATCAGGAGAAGGAGGGTGCCCATTGTTATAACATAGACCGGAACATTCCATGCAAGGACCTTGCTCCCATCAAGCGGGTATATTGGCAGCATGTTGAAGAACGCGAGCAGCAGGCTGATGAAGATTGTGAAGGTCACAACGGAGTAGAGGTATGTGCCCTGCGCAGGCTGCGCTATGATCCAGATGGAAAAGAACACAATAAAAACAGCGAAGTTTGTGAGCGGACCGGCGAGCGAGACTATTCCGTTCTCCTTTCTTGTGAAACTGTGCACGTATATCATTGTAGCTCCTGGAATTCCGAGAAGGAATCCGAAGGCGCCAGTGGCTAGGGTTATGATGAGCCCGATTGGCGAAGACTGGAAGCCCGCGATCGCACCGTAGCGCTGCGCAACGAACTTGTGCATGAGTTCGTGAAGGATGAAGCTTAGTGTAACCGCAACTGCGACAATCGGAAGCGCGAGCAGGAAGGTGCTCGTGAACTTTGCCGGGTTAGAGAAATATGAGAAGATCCCGCCTGAAAGCGTGAGCGAGAATGCTATTATCAATACTGCATCTGCGAGAACTATCTGCTTTATCTCAGAAGTAGGTACAACGTTCTGTCTAAGCGCCATGGTATATTTTCAACAAAAGGTAATTTATATAAGCCGTATGATGAAATATACTCTGTCATATCCTAGCTCCATCGTCTAGTGGTCAAGGATGGCAGGCTCTGGACCTGCGGACGCCAGTTCGAATCTGGCTGGAGCTAACTCAAACTGATGTTCAAATTAGCAAAAGCATTATAATTTTCGGTGTATGTATGTAAAAGAGGTGAAAACATATGTTGTATACTACGCCATTTCTCTTGTTTGACGGTAATTGTGCTGAAGCAATGACATTTTACCAAAAATGTCTTGGAGGCGAACTAAGTCTTACAAAGCTTAGCGATACTCCCATGAAGGATCAGTATCCAAAAGAGAAGCATGACAGAATTATCAACGCTAATCTGAAAGGCGGTGCTATAGAAATCACTGCTTCAGACTGGATGGCATCCCCAACTTGGGAGCCAAAACAGGGTAACAATGTTGGTATATTTGTCATAGGCGGAACATACGATGAGATAAAAGTAGTCTTTGATAAACTTGCAGAAAGAGCTGATAAGGGCAGGGCACTTTCAGTGGAGCTGCAAAATATGCCATTTGGAACCTATGGACAATTCACCGATAAGTATGGTGTTCCATGGAAGTTCAAAGGAGACAAGAAAGAATAGTAGCCCTCTCTACGCCCTCCTCCCCAGGGCCCTCTCCCTCAGGAGGCCGGGGCGCATTCCCCCTCTTCAAGGCTTGGGCTAAGGCTTTAATTCTAAAAATAGCTTATTTTCTTTGCACTTTCACGATTGGTGGTTTAAAAGACGCAGGATAATCTAACAGTTTATGCGGTATTCCATTTTTAAGCAATTCGTCATATTGCTGCCTTCCTACAACGTAGGTCTTCTCCGGATTTAGTTGCACAGGCTCAATTCTTGCCATGGCTCTAACTCCTTCGAATGCGCACTGGACTACAAAAACTTCAGATTCAAATACTGCTTCTGCAGCTTTCTGATGCGATATGCTCATTTCATGACCTATTACGCTTATTGCATTTGTTGCCATCCACTATCACCTTTTAAAATATTTAACTCTTTCCTCAGCATCTTTTCTGAGTGCTTCCAAAGTTGTCTTGGGCACAAAGCTGACGTCTACACGTTCAATCAAAATCTCATCTTGCTTCATTTGCCTTACGTCTTCAGCGTGCAATAGCAATCTCGCCTTTAGCTCAATGAAGTAATTCATCGCATCTGGATGCTGTCTTGTATACACCTCAATCCTAGCATGCCAGTTAATAACTATCTTACCGCTTTGGTTGTCAACCCAATCTCCTCTAACTGATGGCACGCGTTTCTTAGGCGTTCCCTTAGCCTCAAAGTATGTAGCTCCGCCGAAATCTTGGTCGAACAGATCTCCAAGTTTTTCTAGGTCTGCGCCCGTGAAAACGTTTTTCTCTACCCTTTCGCCAACAAACTTTTCAGTTACCGGCACTAGAAGAGTGAACTTATAATGCGGACCTTCGAATGTTGGTTTAAATAATTCAAGGTTGTGCTTCCCCTGCCCAAAAGGCCTAGAGCTAGTCCCTTCTTTCTCCACACCCACCATAGTAAGATACGCAGCGTAGGAAATATTTAAGCATTGTCAAGGTGCTTAAATAGGCTTAGACAATTGTCGGTGAATTGGACGCTCTCTTCTTAGAGCCCCCGCGCCCTCCTCCCCAGGGCCCTCTCCCTCAGGGAGATATAGAGTGTTTAGGTTAGGCGTTACTTATAAATACTGATAATTGCTCAATAACTTTGTGGTAATATGCCTAGCACACATCTTGACAAAAATGGCGGCACAAGCACCAGGAAATCAGAAGCTCGGTTATTTTCTGAACAAAATACTACTTTTGATCCAGATGGGGAGAAGTATAGAGAGTGTATCGATAGGATGGAACGCTCCAGGAGGACAGGCAGAGTGACAATTGGGGTGCCTGATTTTGTAGGGTCTGGAGACAAAGCTCTCCTTGGAAGGAGGATGGAGCATTTGAGATTTTTATAAAGAAAAAAAATGGCAACAGCATAGAAGGCAGAATAGAAGACATCTACGGAACCGCGTCCTTTTTTCGGGGAAATTATTGGAGATGTTGTAACGTTTACGAAATGTTATACTGATAGATTGACATTAGCGGCCGCACAAGGAAACATAGTTTATAGCGGTAAAAAGGAAGGGAGTAGGTTTGTGGGCACATACATTGGAGAACATACGGATCTAGGACATTTCGAGATGAGTGAGCCATTAGTTGATGCTCTAAGAGCATAAGCTTCATTATCTGATTAAATCCCCATGCCCTCTCTCCCAGGCCCTCCTCCCCAGGCCCTCTCCCTCAGGAGGCCCGGGCAGCATCCCCCTTAGAAGAAGCCTATCTAGAGGTTTGGGGTTAGTGCTTTATGCCATATAAAAAGCTTTTTAAATGATATCAGAACGATATCATAAGTTATATAAATCTGGACGTTTACTATAGTTACTATAGGATCCCCAGAGTTACTAGGTGCAAACCTGGTAAACCTGGGCTATATTTGCTGGTTTTATGCTTACTGCCGCTCTTTTTATTGACAATTCTAATTTTTATCATTCGTTAAAAGACTCACGAAGACTACCATTTCCACCATCAGATTATGATAAATTATTTAGCGAGCTTTCAAAATTAAAATTTCAGTTCAAAAAAATCTATCTCTACGATGCGGTAAAAGATAGCAAAATAGAACAGCTACAATATTCCAGGCAACAAAAATTTCACCAAGACATTAAGAATTTAGCACCTAAATGGCCAATCGAAATTAAAACCAGAAAGCTAAAATATAGAAGAATCCCTAATAGCAGAAACGTTTTACCAAAGAAAAAGGAATAGATATACTAATAGTAATTGATGCAATAAAAGCCGCCTTAAATAAAGAAGTAGAGCGAATAATTATATTGTCTGGTGATGCAGACTTTGTACCGGCTGTGCGATTTATAGAAGATGAACTTAAAATAGAGACAGTCAATTTGCACCTCTTTCAAGGTAGTTCTACTGAACTCAGAAGTGCATGTAAGAGCCATATACTAATTGACTTCAATAATAGCGATATAATTCTCAAGTGAGCCTTCCCCTCAGAAGCCCCCATCCCTCCTCCCCAGGCCCTTTCCCTCTCAGGAGGCCCCAGCTTGGGCTTAACCATACCCTCTTCCTTTAGGTAAGTGTAATAGCTCTATTACTAGCCCATCTGGATCTTTGAAAGATACAGAATAATATCCTTTCTCGTATTCTGGATGCTCTTCGGCTCTGTAAAGCGTTGTGAAGTCATTCTTGTCTAGGAGTTTTTGCATATCATTAACTTGCTTTCTTGAACTAGCGCTTAGGGCTATATGATGATATCCTATACTCTCAAAGTTATATTTTGCTTTAGATCTTTTATGCAACCAAAAACTGAACTCACTATTCCAATAAGCAGGTGCGTTAGGTATTCTCCTAAGCCCTAAGAACGTAAATATTTTGCCATAGAACTTCATTGACTTCTTCATATCACTTACGTTTATGACTACATGAGAAATTCTCGCTTTCATATTTTACATTCTCACCAAAGAAATAAAAGCTTTAAACATTACCCCACCCCCTCCAGGGATCCTCCTCAGCCCTCCTCCTTCAGGCCCTCTCCCTCCCAAGGTGGGCTTGAGGCTTATTTTTTATTTGATTTGTATTCCGGATTTACCAAATACCTATCCTCTCCTGTTTTCAATAAATTTATCATGGACTTTGTTGCCATCTCATTTATTGTAGCTATAGCCTCTCTTGTATTGTATGCTGTTTGAAGATTCGAGCAGAAGAATCCTCCGATTGGCAGATCGCTATATTCTTCGTTAGGTGTTCCATCAAAGGCGGCTCTTATTCTTTTCGACATTATTTCTTTTTTCAAAGCGGCAAAATCTACCGCGTCTGTAAAAGCTACATTTATCAGAATTGATCCATTCTTCATTAGTTTCAATTCTTTCTCTCCAATTCTCTTCTCTCCAGCGTCTTTTGAGAAGTGTAACGTTACAATATCACTGTTTTTCAAAACATCTTCCATTGACATATATTTTATACCAAACTCTTTTTCCAAATCTGGCTTTCTTGTCTTACTAAAGTAGATAATTTCCTTAGCACCCAAAGCCTTAACATTCTTGACCACTGCTTTACCAACATTCCCCATGCCGATTATTCCAACTACTGTGTCTCTCATACTAGGTGTAGTTTCAAACTTCTTAGTTCCAGTCCGTCCAAGCTCAAAGATATTCCTGAGCATGGCAAGCATCAGGGTCGTTGTGTACTCCGCAACAGAAGCCGAGTTTCCTCCTGGTGTATTTGCAATTGCTATTCCTCTCTTTGTAGCCTCTTGCCAAGCCGGTATGAATTCTTTGTAGCCAGCTCCTGTAAAAACAATAGCCTCTAAACTGTTCCCAGCGCTTATCACATTAGCTGTAACTTTTTCTATACCTCCAAGAATGTAACCATGCTTGCCTTTAATCATCTCTACAAGCTCCTCCTCTGTAGCCTCCGGCTTATCCAGCCTTGTAAAGCTGAAGCCAGCCTCTTCAAGCTGCTTTTCATTGTTTTTATCTATGAAAAGCGAATCTGTAATTAGGATTTCTTTTCCCATGCTACTATTCTACAGTTTTCAATATAAAAGCCTTACTCAACCTCCCTCAGGGCCTCCTAGCCCTCCTCCCCAGGCCCTCTCCCTCTCAGGTGGGCTTGGGCTACTTTATCCTATATTTTCTCTTAAAATCTTCTAAAGTACCAATATGGATCAAAGGCTCTTTTTTAATTTTCTTTAGCTTTGCTATAAAAGAAAGCTTTACTCTCATACTATCACTTTTTCTTGTAAATGTCACGCCTGTGTCCCACATCCAACACCATAATAAGCTTTGAACTCTCGTCAATGTCAACTATTGCTCTGTAGTCTCCCGCTCTTAGGCTCAGATGCTTTATTCCTGTTAATCCTTTTACAAACATCCTTGGGTTATCCGCTGCCTTGCTCAGTCTTTTTGCCATTTGCTCCTGGACCGTTTTATCGAGGTCATAGAACCTTTTCTCCGCTAACTCTGAGAAAATGATTCTGTAGCTCATTTCAATCCCGCTTTCTTCTTTACAACTTCAAAATCCACGAACTTCCCGTCCTTTATCTCCTTTAGGGATTGCTCTATATGCTGGATCGTCTTTGGGCTGAGCTCTTCGTCCTCGGTTTCAATTTCTATAAGGCGTTGAATAACGTCATTGTAGCTTTCCCTAGGGTGCTGCTTTAGCACATCGAGCTCTTTCTTCACCTTCATATCCACTTGAATGGTGGTTTCTTTGTTTTCCATGATAGTTATATCAACTTATAGCTATTTATAGGTTGTTATAAGATAGGGACAACGCCCTCCTCCCCAGGCCCTCTCCCTCTTAAGGTGGGCTTGAGGCTTATTCCTCTCTACGATCTACTAAGCCCCCTAGATACTTTGCCCAGTATATTTGTTTTCCGTTTCTGTAAATAGTCTCTTCTCCAGAGAAGTTATCAACCTCTCCAGTCCAAGTGTTTCTGTATTCAAGGTCTCCTTCCTTGAAGCTTTTTGGTCCTCTATACGGGTTACTTTCAGGATCAGCTCTCAGAGCTTTTTGCAAGAATTGGTACAATCCTTTAACATCAGATTCAGTTTCGACAATAGCTCCGTAGTAAATCATCATCCATACAGGCTCGCCTTTGTAAAAGACTATCTCTCTTCCACCATATGGCTCTCCACCAAAGAAGTTATCGTGATATTTCCAATCATCTCGTTCGTAGACTATGGTTGTAGAATGATCTTTCTCTTTTACCCAGGCTTTAGTGTTGTCTGCGGCGTAGCCTCTGAGATTTGCTACTATAAGAAATTTTCGTATCTCACTTTTCAATTCAGCTTCAGTAGTCTTGCTTTTCTTAGCCATAATTCAAGCTTTATTTATCTACTTATAAAAGCCTTACTCAATCTGCCTCCCCGCCTCCTCCCCAGGCCCTCTCCCTCTCCATTCATATAAGATAACAGACAGCAAGAGATAGTGAAGGTAAAAATACTATTACAGATGCAATTATCATACCTAAAAAGAGATATGGTAAGGGCAATCTATTTTTACCCAATCTGGGATTAATTACAGCAGTTAGAATAATTAGTATGATAAAAACCACCACAAGGGCCTCGACACTGGTTTTGCTACCGCAGGCAGAATTAAAGAAAACAAAAACAGCTATTAGGGTTGGAATTGTTATAATGATGAAACCTAAGGCGCTTGCTTTGATTTTTTTGTTTATAGCCATACAATCCCTTCTCACCAAAGGAATATAAAGTAAAGTTACTGCGCGAAGCGCCTCCTAGGCTCTCTCAGGCCCTCCTCCCCAGGGCCCTCTCCCTCTCAGGAGGCCCGGCGCATCCCCCTCTGGGATGGCTTGAGGCTTAGGTTATGAGGGTTATAGGGACTATAGCAAAAACTATATATTTAGAATTACCTAAGTAAAGTATGGCTATTTCAAAATCGGCTACAATAGCTAGCGAGGAATGAAGGTTAAAGAGCCAGGCAAGGACTGAGCATAGACGGGATACTGTACTAATTCTAGATTTTGGTGGACAATATTGCCATCTAATAGCCAGAGCAGTAAGGGAGCAAAATGTTTATTCTGAAATAGTTAATCCTAATATAACCGCTAAAGAGATAAAAGAATCTACAAAAAGATATGAATGTTAAAGGAGTTATTCTATCTGGAGGCCCTCAAAGCGTATATGGAACTGATTCGCAATCGATTGATCCAAATATACTTGATTGAATATACCTGTTTTGGTTTGTGCTACGGTCATCAGCTTATTGCTCATCTAGTACGTGGAGATGTACAACTATCTCCTAAAAAAGAATTTGGAGATACTACGATTGTAATTGATAAGCCAATCGGCATTCTAAAAGGATTAGGAGATTCTGTAAAAGTATGGATGAGTCATAGCGATACGGTTAATTCAGTGCCAAGCGACTACGAGGTAATTGCACACAGCGATAATACCCCTGTAGCTGCATTCAAGCACAAAACCAAGCCAATATTTGGCCTTCAATGGCATCCTGAAGTAATACACACAGAACAGGGCGCATTGGTGCTCAAGAATTTTGTGATTGATGTTTGCAAGGCAGAGCCTGAATGGAAAATGAAAGACTTCGTACAGGCTTCTATAAAAGAAATAAAAGATGTGGTGGGAGATGGTAGATGCATTGTTGCATTAAGCGGAGGTGTAGATTCAAGCGTTGCTGCTGCTTTAGTCGGCAGAGCAATAGATGGAAACCTTACTGCAATATATGTCGATACAGGGCTTATGCGTGAAGGGGAAACGGATGAAATAAAAAGAGTTTTTAAGGAAATTGGGGTTAATCTAATTACATTGAATAAGCAAGAGAAAGATTCTTTGATGCACTCAAAGGAATTAGAGATCCAGAGCGCAAGAGGAAGATAATCGGCAGAGAATTCATTAGAATATTTGAAGAACAGGCTATAGATGCCAAAGCAGATTTTCTAGTTCAAGGTACAATATATCCAGATAGGGTAGAATCCGGTTCTACAGGCAGATTCTGCAGTAATAAAAAGACACCATAATGTTGGTGGGCTACCGAAGAAAATTAAGTTCAAAGCTATAATAGAACCTTTAAGAGATCTCTACAAGGACGAAGTAAAGAAGCTAGGCGCGGAACTAGGCTTGCCGGAATCAATAGTAAACAGGCAGCCATTTCCGGGACCCGGTCTAGCAGTGAGGATTGTTGGGTCTGTCACAAGCGAAAAAGCTGAAGTTCTAAGAAGGGCAGATCACATAGTTACTGAAGAGATGAGAAAGGGCCGGAATCGCTAAAGATTTGTGGCAATATTTTGCTATACTTACCAACACAGAAGCAGTAGGTGTTAAAGGTGACGTCAGGGCTTATGGTTATGTTATTGCCATTAGAGCACTAAAAAGCAGAGATGCGATGACGGCAAGATTCGCAGAGTTGCCATGGGAGCTTATAAGGAGGATATCTACCAGAATAACAAATGAGGTTCCAGGTATAACTCATGTTGTATATGATACAACAGACAAGCCTCCAAGCACTATAGAATGGGAGTAATCTGGTCCTAAAGACGTAGTAGAAAGGCACCTTTAAATATCAGAAAAAAGAAAATACATAGTAGAAGAGTGGGTGAATGGGAGAACCTTCTACAAAGAACGAATACCTAGTTGTAGCGGACGTGCTAGAATCGCTAAGATACAGATTTAACATAAGCGAAGCTGAGACAAACCAAGAACTCAGGTCAAAAGTCAAAGCACTCGAAGAAGAAATGTGCCAAAGACTACAGGGTATGGTCAAAAGAGGAGTTACGGTTAGAAAAATAGATTCTGCTGAGCTATCAGCCAGAATGCTCTCAGAAGCTGCAAAAATAGGCAAAGATCAAGTCATCGTATGTCTGGATAGATCGTATCTTCCCAAAGCACAGCATCTAGACCCAACAACAGAATACTTTGGACGTGTTGTTGCACATTATAATTTCTCCAGTTTAGAAGTACAAGCAGACAAACTCAAAGAGCACTTGAAAACACTATCATTGCGAAGAGGTGGAGAGGAGGAGAAGAAGGTAATTTTGGTAGATGTAGGAATAAGCAGCGGAGAAACCATAACCAGTGTGATTCCTCTTCTAATAGAAAGGGATATAAAAATAGCAGGAATAGTATCTGGAATAACTTCAGTTGATGGGGGAAAGAAAGTTCAAGAATTAGGCTACAAAGTAACTACACTGGAGCCTATGACCTGGGTAGATTGGGTCGACGCTAGAGACTTGTTTTTAATTGACGGTGCCCAAGAGCCCAGGAGGGTTAGAAGTTTCGATAAAAGAAAATTCGTGCCTTTCACAGACGCAGTAGAAAGGGATACAGATTCTCATATAGATAAGAGAAAGATTCAGGAATTTAGAAACCTATGTACGGAAGCCAATTTACGTTTATTAAATATGCTAAAAGAATCAGGTGTAAACACAACTGCAATAGGGTCACCAATAAGCGCAAGAGTTGTCGATGGGAAATTAATGGCATTAAGAAGCTGTTAGGTACAATCCCTTCAGGCCCCCTCCCAGCATGCAGAGGGGTTCTCTAAGACTCTGGGCCTCCTCCCCTAGGCCCCTCTCCCTCTCAGGAGCCCAGGTGCATCCTCCCAAGAAGGGCTTAAGGTGTGAGATGGTTTAGTACACGTTGATTTTAGTTCTTTCTTAAGAAGCTTATATCATGACCTTCGTGGTTCGATTTAAGAGAGGACGTGATGATGCAATGCACGCTCTAAGCAGGATTGACAGTGTCACCTCGGATGCGCGCGGATACAATTACATAGGCTGGAAGCAGTATGTGGCGCTATTAAGGATTGGAACCCCTCACGAGCTTCTATCATCATCAGAGTTATTCACGGTCAGGTTTGGAAGCCAAACTGACACCACCAAAGGAATGATCGCAATGAGCCAGGTGGATAGTTTTTTCATAAAAGAAAATAATGATGTAGTGATAAACGAAGAGCAACTTCAGGAATTGAAGAGACTTAAAATATCCCACAAAATTGTAAGCACAAAGCACGTTTGAAAAAGTTTCTGATAGTCTTAGTGCTTATTTCAGATTCCATACAACCTCTCTCCCTCCCAGGTGGGCTTGAGGTGATAGAGCTTGAGGGGCGCAGAAAGATTTTTATAATCTCTAATTCATATTATGCATAGGCGATAAGTATGCAGGTGGAATTTCCTATAGTAATTGCTAAAGAGGGTAAATGGTATGTTGCTTCTTGCCCAGCTTTAGATATTGCGACACAGGGCAAGACACAGGAGGAGGTAAAGAAGAACATGAAGGCGCTTATTAATGAATATCTCAAGGATCCTGACACAAGAAAGCCAGACATGAAGCATCTTGCTCTTTCTCTCACCAGTGTTTCGATAAAAGTCTAGGTGTTTGGATAGCAAAGCTAAGGCCTCTGCTTCAAAAGAAAGTGATAGCCATACTTGTAGGAAACGGCTTTGTGCAAGTCAGGTCAGAGAGCCACATAACATTCAAAAGAACTACAAACGATGGCAGAGTTTTGACTACATGGGTTCCGCATCATAGAGAGGTCACTGTTTTCGTTATACAGCATATCATAAGGCAAACTGGAAAGGATAGAAAAGAATTTGAGTGATATTGATGCAACATAAGGTAAAGTGTATGGCGTGTGGAAGAAAAGAAACAATAGCAGTAACAAAAGGTAAAAAGATAAAAAATAAAAAGTGGTTCTACTTTGGCAAAGTCAATCTTAATGCAGATAAGATTGGCAAATACGCGTATGAATGCATATTCGATAAGAAAGGCAAGTTCCATGGAGAAACAAAGAAAGTTATCAATCCGTATTACGATAAGACAGCAAAACCGCACCTAATTGAATATTGGGAATGCAAAACTTGCGCTAATGACTGGAGGTAACGCACCTAATCACCCATCCCTCCTCCCCAGGCCCTCTCCTCAGGGAGATATAGAGTCTGTATCTTTCTTGCTCTGTGGGTTTAGAGCTTTAATTCTTTGGAGCTTATAATAAATCATGGACTTCATGGAAGTTTTTGAGAAAGCCAGGAAGGAAACATTCAGGTTGGAGCTTTTAGACCAATATTCTGTTGAAGATGAGAAGGAAAGCTTCTACGCCTTCATGCACGGTGAGGAGATAAAGGAAGATTCGGGCCTAAGCGAATGGATATCAGGCTTGGATAAACTAAGAAGGAATGATGTACTAACAAGAAGAGTGCATGTGGTTTCATTACCTCTAACCGATTATATTCGCTATGAGCTTATTGGCTATGCCAAAACTAAAGAAAATGTAAACTTTATCTCACGCTCTGAATATTCAAAGCTGCAGAAACCGTTCGAGCCCAAGGATTTCTGGCTGATTGATGATAAGGAATTATTTTTAGTAGATTACGATAAAGAGGGCCGTTGGCTGGGGTTTAAGCACATTACTGATAAGGAGCAGATAGCTGTGCATGTAAAGCTGAAAGAACTCCTACTTAAAAAAGCAAAACCGATGAGCGAGCTAGTCAAACAGTAGCCGCTAGTCTTTCTCTCCTTCCTCCTCCCCAGGCCCTCACCCTCAGGAGGCCTCCCAAGGCGGGCTTGAGATGCGAATGGTGCGACGGCGTCGAATAAAGCTATAAATATCTAAATGAATCATGAGTTCTTGTGAAAAAATGCCAACCGTAGACAGACCGGTTCCTATCTTCAGTTTATATAGGAAGAGCGTTGAAGAGCAGAAACCAGTTGTAATAGAGGATCATCGTTCATTCTTGAGGCCTCTAAATGACACAAGGGCAGGTGAGGGCCTTCAGGCTATTGCCCTGCTTGTTGGTGGAATACTCACAGTGGCGGGTTGTTATTATGTTTATAAAACCGCCTCGGACTTTTATTCAAGCGGTTTCGGCAATAATGCAGGTACACTAGGCGATGTGGCATGGTCTTTCATTATTGGAATCCCGTTGCTATGGTATGGATTGGATGGCTTCGACTTTAGTCTCGGTAATGTTGGCAAGGCAAATAGTTCAATGAAGCCTCAAAGCAATGCCAAATATTCAAAAACACAGATAAAAATTGATGCAAGGCTGGCAAAGGCGCAGCAATTAATAAACAAGAACACAGATTGGTCGATGCAAAGGGCGATTGTAATTTTAAAACCTATTGCGCAACGCGCACATATTCAGAATGATGCAGGTAGGGAAGAGGCTGCAAATAATATGATATGCCAGCACGGAATCAGGATTGCGAAAATGGGCTTTTCAGATATTTCAGCTGCTAGATCTTTCGATTCTGATCTTGTCAAGCTGCTTGAACTAACACAAAAATATCAGGGCAAGAAGTGGGCTGATGATAGCGCTGAGCAGATTAAGGTTCTCAGGCTACAGGGCTATGAGACTTTACTCTCAAAAGCGGAAACCGCTTTGAAGAGAGGAATTACTAACTATGGAAGTTCAAGCGGATGGGTTCAAAATATAGATGAGGCAAAAGAGTATGCGTGGACTGCTTCATGGGTTAACTTAGATCAAAGGGGCAAAGAACTTTGGGAATCTGAAAGGCTTCAGAGTGCAATCAAGCAGGCAGATGTTCGAAGGGAAAGTGATGCAAGGTTACTAGAAGAATATCAAGCACGCCAGGCTGCCAGGTCCAGTTCTGGGAACTCATCGCCTGGAATACCAGAGGACGGCGGAACAAAGATAAGAAGATACGAA
Source organism: uncultured Microcaldota archaeon (assembly GCA_963762345.1). Taxonomy (GTDB): domain Archaea; phylum Micrarchaeota; class Micrarchaeia; order Micrarchaeales; family Micrarchaeaceae; genus JAJZYD01. The sequence goes on along the minus strand of CAVXKI010000001.1, from coordinate 82,219 downwards.
CACGAACAGAAAATGAGAAACTATGATTGGAGGAAATAGTTTTGAGACTAACTATCTCTAATTCTCACTGTCTACTACTAAACCAATCGTCCTCCAGGCCCTCTCCCTCTCAGGAGCCCAAGGTGGGCTTGAGCTAAGGCTTTAAGGCTTTATCAACTTAATTCTATAGAGAGGTGAAATATATGCTGTACACAACACCATTTCTTTTATTTGACGGTAACTGCGCCGAAGCGATGAGCTTTTACCAAAAATGTCTTGGAGGAGAACTGACTCTTACAAAGCTTGCCGATACTCCAATGAAAGATCAGTATCCAAAAGAGAAGCATGACAGGATTATAAACGCTCATCTAAAAAGCGGTGCCATAGAAATCACTGCTTCAGACTGGATGGCATCCCCAACTTGGGAGCCAAAGCAGGGTAACAATCTTGGCATATTTGTTATAGGTGGAACATACGACGAGATAAAAGCAGTCTTTGATAGACTTGCAGAAAGGGCTGATAAGGCCAGGGCACTTTCCGTAGAGCTACAAAATATGCCATTCGGAACCTATGGTCAATTCACCGACAAGTATGGCGTTCCGTGGAAGTTCAAAGGAGATAAGAAAGAATGATGGGAGCTAACTCGAACATGAAGTTGATATATGCTGGAGCCATCGTAATCCGAAGAAACTCACTAGAATTATAACTCTTTCTATGTAATTATTTGTGATATTATGGCAAACGCACAAAAGAATGGATTATCAAAAGAGGAAATAGACGCGATGAAGGAGCGCCTCAAAGAGCAAAGGAACAAGTCAGACGGTGAAAGCGTCGTGCTCGCGAAGATCGCCACTATGCCTGAACCGGATCGCACTATGGCCAAGCGCGTTCATGCCATAATCAAAAAGAGCGCACCGAACCTCATACCAAGAACCTGGTACGGAATGCCGGCGTATTCTAAGGGAGAGGATGTGGTCTGCTTCTTCCAACCGGCGAGTAAGTTCAAGGTTAGATACTCGACTCTGGGTTTTAGTGATGAGGCAAAACTCGATGAGGGCTCAATGTGGCCGGTCACCTATGCACTGAAGAAGTTGACAGCCGCTGAAGAGGCGAAGATTGCAGCGCTCGTAAAGAAGGCAGTGAGTTGAGCACCATCAATCATTATTAAAGAATATCGGTTTCTAATATAGAGTATGGCGAGCAAATTCCAGGGGATGAAGAACCACGTGATAGTCTGCGGGTTTGGAACTGTCGGGCAGAAAGTCGTAGACATCCTTGCGCAGAGGGGCGCGCCTTTCATAGTCATAGAGATAGACCCTGTGAACACCGAAAGGATACGTGAACTCGGGTACAATGTTCTGAATGCTGATGCTACGCTCTCAAAAAGCCTGCGCGATGCGGGCATAGAGACCGCGAAGGCGGTAGCAATAGTGATGGACAACGACGCAAAGAACCTTTTCTGCGTGCTGACTGCGCGGGACATGAACAAGGGCCTTTTCATAGCGACAAGGGCGAACGACGATTTTGTGAGGGAAAAGCTGGTTGAAGCGGGTGCCGATTACATCGTGATGCCGCAGAAGGCGGCGAGCAAGGAGATCGTAAAGGAGCTGTTCAAGGGAAGTTGATTAGGGCGAAGAGATGGTAGATGTATCGCAGCGCGAAACAAAGGACGTAACCGCGAAACTCTTGGCGGCGTTGGTGCTTACCACGATCTTCTTCACTGTATTTTCAATCATTGTAATAACAGGTATAGTGGGCAACTTCTATGCCGCTGGAAGCTACACAATATCCGCGCTTTTCGATGCCGTAGGAATAGGCCAGAGCTCGTTGTTTACGGCCGCGGTGCCGTTGTACAGCACCCAGTTTGATATCATAGTAGGCCTGTCGATAATAGACGGGCTGATAAAGATAATGATAATAGGCTTCTTTGTGGCAGCACTGATAAACGTGATAACGTCGATAGATCTGGGATCGAGGCTCGCCTCGATGTCGAAGAGGAACTGGAAAGACCACATAATAATATGCGGATATTCCCTTCTCGCTGAAAGGGTAGCAATCGAGCTTGCACAGAAGAAGATACCGTTTCTTGTGATAGACTCCAGCCCGGCGAAGACCGATGAAATAAGGGAAGCGGGATTCACTGCGCTGCATGAGGACTTCACAACAGACATCGCCCTGAAGAATGCGGCGATAGAGAAGGCGAGCGCGATAATGTTCCTCACTGTCAATGATTACAACAACCTGCTGGGCGTGATAACTGCAAGGCATCTAAACAGCAAAATAAAAATAATAACAAGGGCTGATGACAGCAACTCGGTTACAAAGATACACAGGGCTGGCGCGGAACTGTGCGTGGTTCCGGAGGTCCTTGCCGGAATAGAGCTCGGCGAAGCGATATTTGCGCATAGTGGAACAACATGAGAGCTTACAACAGAACACTGTTTATACTCCTTTGTGCAGCGTCATCGCTCTTCATCATATCGTTCGCGCTGCTGATAGTTTCTGGCATAGACCCGAGGCTTGCATTCGTATGGAACGTACTTTCCAGCCTTGACATAAACTTCAACTTCCTGCCGGCTACCGCAGCGTCGCAGCCCCTGGTGCTGCTGGCCAGCCTGCTCGATGCGTTCACGTTCGCGGTGGTGGCTGTGGCGCTGGCCACGATGTTCTTCGACGGCATAAAGCAGCTCAACCTCACAAAGAGGGTCGTGCTTTCGAGGGTTAGAAGGATAAAGCAGCACATAATCATGGTACCGTACAACAGTTTCGCGCAGAGCCTCAGCAAGGAGCTCGAAGCGAACGGGCAGAAGATAGTGATAATAACTGACAGCGAGGCGGAGGCGCGCAAGCTTTACAAGAGGGGGGAGCTGGCGATTGTGGCTGACCCCAAAGACATAGAGAGCTTCAAGGCGGCGGGGATAGAAAGGGCAAGGTACGTGGTCGCATGCTCCGATGAAGACATACAGAACGCGCTCATAATAATAACGGCGAAGACCGCTAACTCGAGGGCTAAGATAATATCAAGGGCTAACGACTTCGACAACGTGCCGAGGCTCAGGACGGCGGGAGCATACCGAATGATAATGCCGGAAGTTTCGACAGGTATAGAAATCGGGGAAGAAATAATAAAAAGGGCAATTTCCCAATAAATCTGGTGGTGAAGTGGACATCAACAAGACTCTTTTCTGGATAGGGCATGCAAGCTTCTACATAAAGCTCGACGGCTACAACATATTCATCGACCCGTTCCAGGTTGGTCCTTCGATAAAGGAGAAGGCGGACTTGGTGCTGATAACGCACGCACACTCTGACCACTGGAGCAAAGATGACCTAAAGAAGGTAATGAAACCCGATGCCGAGATAATGTGCCCGCAGGGCTGCATGAACGAGGACAATTACAAGAACTTCAGGATAATAGCCCCTGGCTTCGGCGACAAGTTTAGGGGAGTTGAACTGCGCACCATACCAGCGTATAACACCAAGAAGGAAAGGCTGATGTTCCATCCGAAGGAGAATAACTGGGTGGGCTGGATAGTGAACGTGAACGGCTTCAGCATTTACCATGCAGGAGACACTGATTTTATAACAGAGATGAAAGAGCTGAAGAACATCGGTGCATCGCTGCTCCCGATGGGCGGCCACTATGTGATGGACGTTGACGAGGCGATGATGGCCGCGAAGGCCATAGGCGCGCAATATGCGATACCTATGCACTACAAGATGCTCCTGGGGAAGGACGGCACCGCAGCTGCCGAGGAAAAGTGGAGAAAACTGGGTAATGCGATGATAATGAAAGAGGTCCAGTAGATTATTCCTTCAACTCCTTTGCTATGTAGTCTGATGTTTCGAGAATCTCCTCCGGCGTGAGCTGGAATGGGCGCTTTGCGCTGTTCGGCATCTTGTCGGCAATCTTCATGGCACGCTCCTTCTCTATACCCAGTAGCTTCACCGAATCGAGAAGCGCATTTCTTAGTTTCTTCTTTTTGTGCATCATGAGCATCGAAAGTATCTCGTTGCTTTTCTTCGGCACGTCGAGCACCTTCGGCTTCAGGTAGACCAGGGCCGAGCCGACTTTCGGTGCCGGGTAGAAGTCGTTTGGGGGCACGTCCATTATATAAGTGAGATTGAATTGCAAACCGCAATAGACGCTCAGCCTTGAGTAGTGCTTTGTGTTTGGCTTGGCGAGCATGTGCTGCACGAACTCCTTTTGGAGGCAGAGAACAGCTGGCATCTGCATAGAGCCGAGCCAGCCGATCACCTTGCTCGACAGATTGTACGGAATGTTCGATATCATTATGTCCGCCTTGAGCTTTTCCTTGCCGACCTTGAAGAAGTCAGAATTTATCAGCTCAAGCTTCTTGCTCTTCATGTTATCTACAAGGAATTCGTGGAGCCTGTTGTCCCTCTCAACCGCGACTACATGATCGGCCTTCTTGCAAAGCTCCTTTGTCAGCATGCCAAAGCCTGGCCCAAGCTCAATAACCCTCCTTCCGGTCGCGAAGTTCGCCTCTGTCTTTGCTATTTTCGCGTTGACGAGGAAGTTCTGGCCGAATCTTTTCGATGGGTGCAGTGTCCTTATCAGCTCCTTGTAGTTTGTTGTCATGCGATCCTGCGATGTAGAAATGCTACAATATGCTATTTATATGTTCGATATTTAGTAATTATCATGCAGCGTCCCAAAGCGCAGAGCGCGATGGAATTCCTGGCTACTTACAGCTATGCGCTTTTGATAATAGCCATAGCGCTTGCTGTGCTCATACTGTATTTCTCGCTTCCGAAGACGATACTGCCGCTGGAGTGCAACTTCTTCAGCGATTTCACTTGCACGGATGCCGCGCTTGTGGGCAATGCAGCGGGCGGTCCCGGGGCATCGCTGATAATAGTAGGCATCGACAACCAGCCCGGGATAGTCAATGCGAGCAAGTTCAGCGCGTACATAAACTACGCCAATAGCATCGTGGGCTTCTGCCTGCCTTCGCGGGTGACTGCCGGACAGTACATATACTGCGTTGCGAACTTCACGTTCACGCCAAAGCTGTCGAGCATCTACTACGGTACATTCAACATATCAGCGAACTACTGCGCGCCTATGGCGGGTAACCTGAGCACCGCGGCATGCGCTACTTCCAGCAACTTCGTCTTCGGCGGATCGGTAAGGCTGCAGGCACAGGCGTCAACGCCTATCACGAACACCATCAACTCGCTCATATCTGGCGCTCCATTTACATTCTACTACGCTCCCGTAACCATATTGAACAGCCAGCCGGTCGCTTCTGGGGCTCCACTGCAGGTGATGCTGACCTTCCCATCTAATGCGTATGGAAACTACATACATCCGCAGTGGAACAACGTTGAATTCAGCACGCTGCCTGCGGCAGGCGGCGCGTCGCTCGAGGCCTGGGTAGAAAATGCGCCCTCGAATGCGGTCGGAAACACGATCGTGTGGGTGGACTTGCCGCAGGGGATACCTGCGAATTCGGCGATTACGATATATGCCAACTTCCTGCCGGCCAACATAATGTCTGCGAACGGGCCAACCGGAGAGGCGCCGCAGCTTTCAGGAACTGGCAACTATGCACTGTATGATGACGGCGCGCAAGTGTTTGATTTCTATGATAACTTTGCGGGAACAACACTGAATGCAAATAATTGGGGGACGCAGGTAGGGAACGCACCTGTGGTAAACAATGCTCTTGAGATCACGGAAACTGCAGCGGGATATACAAGCGGCATAGCAAGCAAGACTACCTTTTCTTCCCTTCAGACGCTGGTGTTTGATGCAGACATCGTAGCCGGAACCGCTGGCAGCGATAACCATGATAGCGGATTGTTCCTGACGCCATCTACAATCACAAGCGCGCAGACATGGACTGGGGCCTGGGGCAGTAGCGTCGTATTCTGGGGGATGCATACAACTACAGAGGTCCTTACCCAATCTGGAGGCGCTAGCGGCGGAAGTGTCAATGGAGGAGCCTTCACATATCCCTTTGTTGCATCGGCTTCAGATCAGGGCACGTCCTCATTTACGGGCAATTTCAACTACGGAAGCATAACGCAGGCGACGAGCACCACATATGTCCCGGCGTTGCCAAGCTCCTACCTTGTCCTTGGAACCAATTGGGGCGGCTCGACCAGCAGCTATGTGACATACCAGTGGGTTCGTGCGCGCAACTATCCGCCCAACGGAGTGATGCCGAGCGCTTCATACGGCAGCGTATTCAAGGCCACCTGAAAACAAATTCTTATATAGTTTATAGAGCAATTGATTACATCTAAGCCTCAGTAGCTCAGTGGCAGAGCGTCTGCATGGTAAGCAGAAGGCCGAGGGTTCAACTCCCTCCTGAGGCTGATGTTTCTTGCGTTTCCCTCCTTCCGCTTTCACTTTTGCTTTGCATTCCTTATAATAAGGTAGGCCAAGCCGCTTGTTACCCAGGCGATCACAAGTCCGACTCCGACTCCCCTGAAGTATGCATTTCCTGTGAGATATGCTACTAAAAGCATTATCACGCTAACGATAAGCTCGAATAGTACGAGCAATAGTAGGAGCGTCGCATAGTCCAGATTCTTTCTCCATGTGCGTATACTCATATCTTTCACCTGCTATCATAGGGTTCTCTGCCTTTATATATACAGAAGGAAGCTTCTAAGTCTACTGGCGCTTGTTTTCTGCCTGCATCAGGCGGTATTCCTCGTATTCCCTCTTCATGTTGCGGGCAGCGTCGTAGGACAGCTTCGCGAAAAGCAGTATTATCAGTAGTATTGACCATATCTTTAGCGCCGCGTTGTTGTACACGAAATAAGATGAGATAAGCAGGCTGACGCCGAGAAGTATGGCAAGAAAATAGACAGTATAAGCCACTTCCACCTTCCTCTTGAACTGAATGTACGCCCACTTGAGTTTGAGATCTACATCCTTTACCATAGAGACACGGATTATTACAAACTGACAAGGCTTAAAAATATTCGCATGCGCAACGGCATGAAATTAGGAAGAGATTAGACAGGTCGAATGTGGCGCGATGACAGATAGTCAAGGAAGCTTTTGGCTAGCTCCGGCGTCGCCGCTGCTATGGTTGGTATGGGCATGGTTGGATCCTGGCCCCATTTCTCATAGCTGTGCCAGCCTATACTTCTTCCGTCTTCTGTCACAATTGTGCCGCCGAGCGCGTTTATTATTGGATAGCCAACTGCAAGCTCAAGGTTTTGCTTCCTTGTCGCTTCGATCACTATGTCAACGCTCCCCGTTGCAAGATGGTAGTAATGCGCGGCTGTAGATCCCATGGACTTCCATGCCATCCCGGAAGGCAGATTTCTGGCGAACAGCCTTTCCAGCATCAGCCCATAGCTCTCCCTGTTGTTAGGGTAGCTGTTTATTATCACCCTGGTATTTTCGTCAAAGACCGTGCGGCCCGAAGTGGCGGCTTTGACCCTCTCGTTTGTGTTTGTATGTGGGTTCTTAACCCAGCATCCGCTTTCCCTCCCCCAAACAAGAAGCGATGACAGGGGATGCATCATTATCCCTGCAGTGACGCCCTCATCGTATATTGGAGTCAGCCCGTTGTACAGTGCAAACATTGTTCCATATTCCGCATCCCTTCTCCCGCCTTCCCTTCCTAGTTTCCAGTTTTGGTAATCAACAAAATTCCCTGAGCCGTCAAGCCCATCTACCATTCCTGTCATCCTTGCTTGCCCGATTTTCACTGCGCCATATGCGTCGCCATGCTCCTCCGTTACTAGCCTGACAGGTACATTGTACTTTTTCAGGGTTGCAATCACGTCCTCCTCTGCCTGCCAATCTCCAACCAAGCTGCTCTCGCTGAACCTGTTCTGTGATTTGTATTCGAGACCGCTGGCGCCAAGCTTGCGATGGGTCGTAGCAGTGCGCACTAACGCTTCGTTTGCAATTAAGAAAAGGGTGGAATTGCTGAGCTTGCTTGCCATCATGTTACCAATACCTCACTCTTTTCCAGATATTTATGCATTACGCCGTCCGCTTCAAAGACAAGGCTTAAATTGATTGTTAGCTATGCAATAACAGGTTGCAATGGATATTGAGACGAAGCTCGACATAGTCAAGTCCGAGCCTACTGAGGAAATAATCACAGAAGCAGAAATGAAAACGCTTCTTGAAACGAACAGCAAGCCGAGGCACTATCTCGGCTTGGAGATAAGCGGGCTCCCGCATCTCGGGCACCTTTTTGCAGGAGGCAAGAAGATAAACGATCTCGCAAGCATAGGAGTAGAAACGCAAGTGCTGCTCGCCGACTGGCACACAATGGCAAACAACAAGCTCGGCGGGGATTGGGAGAAAATAATAAAGGCAGCGAAGCTCTACGAAAAGATGTTCGACGCATTCTGCCCGAAGACAAAGGTGCTTCTTGGCTCTGACGTCTACAAGGGCAATGACGAGTACTGGAAAATGGTAATGAAGATCGCGGCGAAGACCACGATGGCGAGGGCTACAAGGACGCTTATAATACAAGGAAGGAGTGAGAAGGACACGCTTCATGTCTCGCAGTACATATATCCTATAATGCAGGTAGCTGACATATGGGCGCTGAAGGTGGACATTCCCCATGCAGGAATCGACCAGAGGAAAGCGCACGTCCTTGCAAAGGAGGTGTTCAAGGACATGAAGCTAGGGACAGTAGTGCCACTGCACCATCATCTTGTTCCGTCGCTGCACCAGCCGCCGAAAATGACTGGACAGGAGGAAAAGGAGGAGATAGTTGCAGCGATGAAGATGAGCAAATCGAAGCCCGGATCTGCTATTCCTGTAACGGCAAGCGATGAGGAGATAGAAAGCCTGCTCAAATCAGCGTGGTGCCCAGAAAAAGTTATTGAAAACAACCCGGTGCTCGAGCTCTGCAGGTACATAATCTTCCCGGTGAGCAAGAAGCTGAAGATAGAGCGCAAGAAGGAATACGGAGGCGATGCAGAATACATGAGTTACAGTGAACTTGAATCTGATTTCAGGAGCGGAAAGCTCCATCCTATGGATTTGAAGCAAGGAGTGGCAAGGTCTGTGTCAAAAATGGTAGATCCGATAAGGTCAAAATTCACAAGCAAGGACCTGGAGGTCTTCAAGGACGTGAAATAGCCCTGATCCTGAAAAAAGCCGCAACGTCGGTAAAGATATAAATATTATAAGAAATCCATCTGGGAAAGGTATATATATCTCCTAAGACAGTATAATTAGCGGGCGATGGGAAAGATTATGGCGTTGCAGAATTTGACATTTAGAATGGATAATTGATTTTCATGATTACAAGCACCTATTTAAGTGATATGTTCAAAAATATACAGTGCAGGGATGGCGGAGCTTGGTCAAACGCGGCAGACTCAAGATCTGTTGGCTTAGGCCTACGGGAGTTCAAAAGCAATGAACAAATCTCCCTCCCTGCATATTACGCTTGATGTTTATGGCTAAAAAAATTAAGAGAATAAAGAGAAAGGCGGCAAGAAGTAAGGCGAGGGCCCCGAAATCGAGACCTAGGGAATCGAAGATCTTTGAAATACCGAACTATGCGCAGACTTATGAGTTCACCAGCTCTGCGGCATGCGCGATGATGATACTTAAATATCTTGACAAGGACTTCAAGATGAAGAAGAATGAAGAGTTCAACATATGGCAGGATGCGATATCCGGGAGCGTCTGGCATGGCTCTAGGTATGGCGTTGCATATTCCCTCGCAAAGAGGGGAGCATCTCCGCAGATAATAAGCAATGTGAAGGACGAGGGCTACGAAAAGAAGCTTGCAGTTTATGAGGGCATAAACCTTGATACTCTAAGTTCTTCCTTTAACGAGATAAGGAAGAAGGCGCAGGATCTCAATATCAAGGAGCAGTATGGAGTCACTACGATAAACACGATCAAGAAGCAGATAAACTCTGGAAGGATCCCGATAGTGCTTGTGAATGCGAATGCGTTGAATCCGTATCTGGAAGCTTCGCCGCACTGGGTTGTAGTGAAGGGCTATGACAAGGACACTTTCTACATAAACGATCCTTATTCTGACAGCACGCTGGCTATGGATCCAGACACATTCAAGACCGCGCTAGGCTACGATTCAGAACATCACATGATCAGCGTAAGCGCAAGATCATTCAAAAAGAGATAATTCCTTCTTCTTTTTCTCTTTTTTCTCTTAAAAATGCGTGGGAATAGCTTCGCAGCGAGAACAAGTTGCCTTTATCTGGAGTACTGCCTTACAGCCCTCTTCATCAGGCTATGCCTTATGTTGGCCCTGACTTGGCTTAGTGCGTTCCGGAAAGACACTCTGTCCATGCTCCTTGTGCCTATCCTCTTGTAGCACTCTGTGCATATCAGCCTGTCCACAAGAGGCAAAGTTGTGGTCCCGTAAATCTTTGATGCCATGACCAGCTTCACCTCATTGGCCTTGAGTAGCTTTCTGCACACGGAGCAGCTGTTCTTTACCAGATACTCCCTGTCTACTCGCTCTGCGCACTTTACGCAGAAGGACTCGCCTGTGCTCACAGAGTACTTCTTAGAGAATGGATAGACCTCCATTCCGCACTTTCTGCAATACTCTTTGGCTGTATATTCGTCCATTTTACCCACTCATACCCTAGTAGTTTCACCCAACTACCAACACTTCCCTAACTTCCCCACCCGAGGCTTTTACATTAGTATTCGCGTAGATTGTGATATATATACCTTGCCGAATGCGCCGAAAAATAGATGAAAAGCGGAAGTAAACGTCATCTTTTTTGTGCAAGTATCCTATTTATAACACTTGTGCCGGCATCCGTCTTTATGCTAGATTCATCGAAATGTGTCCTTGTGGCCGCATGGCCCAGCGCCCTGAGCCTTTCGACGACAAATACTGGGCTCTTCGACTGTATCCCCAGCCTTTTTGTCATTTTTGGTATCGAATAGTAGAGGGGAATGTCCGCTTCCTGGTAGATTGTCTGCAGCATCTTGAGGCCTTTTTTGTCGTAGGCCTTTGACTTGAACTGTTGGATTATTCCAGCTACGCGTTCCTTGTCATGCAGTGGACCGAGCCACATCTTCCCAGAGACCTGGAGGAGGGAGCCGCACTCGCAGGCCGAGCGCCTCGGGAAGAATCCTTTTTCGGTAGTCCTGAAGCCGCACTTGCTGCAATAATACGCATAGCCCAGCTGCTTTATCGAGGCATGGGAGCTGTCCGCTCCGGCGTTCAGTTTTAGGAAAAGGCGCATATAATGCGCGTATGAAACAGAAAGCAATACCTCTATCCCGTAGTTGAACTGCGCGGCCACCCTTGCTGCATAGCCAAGAAGTATTCTTACACCAATCTCGTGGCACAGCTCATTGTGCATCGGCTTCGCGTCGTATATCCTGATGCAGGCCTTCTCATGCGCGCCGCAGAGCACAGCCGTGTCTGTAGCAGTGAGGAAAAGGTATGCTCCTCCCTTGGCAAGCTTCATTATGTCATAAAGATTTGGCGCGATGCTTCCGAAAGGGTCGAGATCTATGACGTCGAAGGTCTCGTTTGCGGTATTGGCGAACGCCTGTATGCTTTTGTTGAGCAGCCTCGCCTTGACCTTGTTCGACTTTATGTTCTTTTTCGCTACCTGCGATACCTTCTTGTTTATTTCAAGCAGCGTAAGCTCCTTTGATCTTGTTTCTAGATAATAGCGTATCGCCCTAATCCCCGTGGCCGCGGTCGGGTCCAATATCCTTGTGCTTCTCTTTGCGAACTGGCCGACAAGTGCCATGCTCATGTCCCTTGAAAACCTAGCCTCTGGGTTGAGAAACGCGCTGCCAGCATTTATTTTTGCCTTGCCCTCTTCGTACATTGGAACACTATTTCTTGCCGTTCAGCTGCAGGATCGCGTCAAGGAGCCCGTGCGCGTATGATATGCAGGAAAACGCCGTATACAGATCCCCTTTGTCAAGGTAGCTCTTTGCATCGCTGGCGTACATCTTCGAAAGGTCGACGACCTTCAGCATCTCCCTCTCGTTAAGCGACGATATCTTGGCCACATTATCGTAGAACATGCGTATGTCCTTCTCTATCCTCTCCTTTGTGGCTTCAGAATTTTCCCCCATAAAAAGTCAACCCTATGTGTTATTAATTTCACATTTAATAATATTCCTGACATGAACGGATTAGTAGTTGCTGTGACAGGGACGCCGGGCACTGGCAAGACGCTCTTTGCAAAAAGGCTGGCAGGCAGGATGCGTGGGGCGAAGCTCATAGAGATCAACGACCTTGTTGGCAAGTATAAGCTCTACTCAAAGCTTGACAAGTTCGGCACACGCATAGTTGATCTGGGAAAACTTAACAAAAGATTGCTGTTGGAGTTGAAAGCGGCAAAGAATTCTAATGTTTTAGTTGTGGGCCATCTGGCTCCAGAGCTGACTTTCAGGTGCGACATCGCAGTTGTCACCAGATGCGGGCTTGTTGAGCTGTCGAAAAGACTTGACACGAGAAAATATCATAATGAGAAGGCAACCGAGAATATTGTGGCGGAGGCAGTAGATTATTGCGGCCTGAAGATGCTTGGGAAATGCAAGAACACATTCGAAGTCGAGACGGATTCAGAGAAAAATAGGATGATTGACTACATAACTGCTCTTTCTTCAGGAAAGAAACCTAAAAAGCCAAGCAGCAGGCAGATAAGCAAGATAAATGACCTGCTGAAACTGGTAAAATCAGGAAATAAGTACAGACTGTGACTATACGGCGGTCTCCCGGATGTATGCGGCGTACATCAGCTTGGCCAGATTTTCTGGGATGTCGTTGATGTAGAGTTTCACATCTTTCTTTTTCACATATGATGGAAGTCCCTGCATGCCCTTTATCGAGTGCATTATGACATCCTTCGGCGTCTTGTGCCGCGATGCCTCAAGCGACAATACCCTGCTGCCGTAAAACAGCATGCCGAGCGACTTTGTGTGCGAGCTCATGAACTTCTCGCTCGCTTCCCTAAGATACACGCTCGGGCCCCATGCCAGGGAATAGCCGATCGTGGTGCTGTTTATGAAGAATGCGATTATCACGTCGCTGCCGGAGAACTGCTCGAAGGTTATGGCTGGCTTGAAGCCGTTCTCCCTTATTATGTGCTTCAGCCTGTCGCGCAGCCTCCTTGCCTGCTGCCATATTATGTCCTCGGATATGTCCGGCACCTTGAAGTGGAGCAGATAGATGTCGAGGCCGAGCTCCTTCCTCATGCGCATGAGCTTGCGCTCGGCGTGAAGGTCAGAGTATCTTGGGCCGTAGAACGTGTCGACCGAGGGCGCTTTCAGCAGATGCCTAGATGCGAGTATAAATCTTGCGAGCGATTCCTCGGAAACCGCAGCAGCAACATTCCTGTTCGGGTCTGTTGGGTCTATGACTATGAACTTCTTGTTGAATTGCTTTACCGCCTTTGCAAGCTCAGGAGAAGAGCCTGTGTGGATCTCGCGTCGCTCTGGAAATATCAGGACAGGCGGCCTTACGCTGGAGAAGTATCTTATCGTCTCGATGAACGAACCGAACTGGTATGTCAAAAGCTCGCACAGGTAGCCGGAGAATCCTTCTGTCTCTGCGTCCGCGCCGTGTATGCCGTGCGCATTCATGAAACCTTTCAATAGTCTTACATCGTCTTTCTGCTTATCGCTTATGTGCTTGTTCACGAACTTGTTGTGCAGCGGCGTCCTGTCAACCGACGACAGCCTTTCCGTCGAGTCGCTTATCTTATATGCGGGGACTATGTCTGCCGTTATGCCTACATCGTTGAGGATCAGTTTCACGTACGGATGCTGCGCGTACTTTATCACGTAGGACTCGTTCTTGTGCTTTGCAACTATCTTCTTTCCTATCTCGAGCCCTTTTTTCTTTAGCTCTTTCTCGCTAACAGTCTTTGGAAACAGCAGGAATATGTCTATGTCTGATGTGCCGCGTATCTGCGTGCCGCGCGCAACAGAACCCACAGACATTATCTCGACATCTTTGGGAACCGCCTTCTTCAGCCTTGCGACTATGTCATTGGCATAGGCTGTTATGCGCTTCATCTCGTCTTCGGTGGGCTTTATCTCCTTCAGTACGCGTGTCGAGCAGCTCCTCTAGCTTCTTTCTTTGCAGAGGAGAAATAGGCGCGATTTTCCCGTTTGACATTCTAACCATCAATAAGGATAGAATAATAAATCTTAAATACTTGATATCCTCAAGGGCTCTGTAGTATAGTAGTAAAATACCCCGTTCGCAACGGGGAGTCGCGGGTGCGATTCCCGCCGAGTCCATTTTTAAGCTTTAGAGATAGAATGATGTGCTATGGAGTTTCAAGATATTCCTTATGCTAGGCTAGCCAACCAACGCATTTCATCTGTAGTTCCGTCTGGTCCTATCGAGGTTGTCAGATCGCTGGGTGCATTGCAGGCGCAGGCATACAAAGACGCACTCTGGGCCGTAGGTCTGCGCTGTAAAGACACAACACAATCAGAGGTAGAAGATGCAATCGCAAAGAAGAGAATAATAAGGACTTGGTCTATGCGAGGCACATGGCACTTTGTTCCACCGCTGGAGGTGAGATGGATGCTAAGCCTCTATCCCGATGAACCGATTCCAAGCTACCAGCGCAGGAATGGTCTAACAGACCAGGTACTCGAAAAGGGACTTGACATCATACAAAATGCATTTAAAGACGATAAGCAGCTCACCTATAAGGAGATTGGCGGCATTCTTGCAAAATCTGGCATTACAGAGCTAAAGAAGACTGAAGTACAGAGGCACATAACTAGAAGGGCAGGAAGAAGAGGCATAATATGTTTTAGCGGGTACGTTGGCAACCAACCGGCATTTAGATTACTAGAAAGGATGGTGCCAAAAGCCAATTCATATAACCGTGAAAGTTCGCTGGCTAAGTTCGCTAGGGTATACTTCGAGAGCCACGGTCCAGCAACACTTAAAGATTTTGCGTGGTGGTCAGGGCTCAAGATGTCAGATGCTAGAGTAGGTATCTATGCAATAAAATCTAATCTAAGAGAAGTAACACTGTCTGGTAAGACTTACTGGATGCCCAAAAGGACCAACTCGCCTAGTCGAAATGCGCCATCGGTATACTTACTCCCATCGTTCGATGAATACATAATCTCGTATAATGATCGTAGCGCAGCACTTGAGCCAAAAGATGCAAAGAAAATAATCAATGGTTCAACTTTGCTTTTCTTACCAGTGGTAATATCAGATGGAAGGGTAGTTGGCACGTGGAAGAAGTCCGATAACAAAAACAAGATTATGGTGACAGTAACTCCCTTTAAAAAGCTCACGGAGGAACAGATAGCAGGCGTAAAGGAGTCTGCCCATAGATACGGTACCTTCCTCGAGTCTGAAGTGGTATTGAAATTCATGATGCACTGACATGGCGCCAAGTCCACTTCCTTTATTCATCAGTAGATATCAGGATTGATGCGTGGTCCTTTGTCGGAAGCGCGTGCTCCTGGTACATCGGCTCGGTTACCTCAGTGAAGTATTTCTCTATCTGTTCCTTTGTCATCCTGGTTCTCACAAGATCCCGCTCTAGCCTCCTCTTGAACCTGAGCCCTGCGCTCGCCTCTACAAATATGGTTATGTGACCGTGCTCCCTGAGCTCGGTCTTAAGCGACAATATCCCTTCTAGTATGACAACTTTTTGCGGGGTTATCTCCTCGAACCCGTCAGGTTCTCCCTTCTTGAAGTTGAACACCGGCTTTACCACATGATTTCCAGATGAGATCTCTTTCAGGTGGCTCTTCGCCGTATCGAAATCCACATAATCTGGATGGTCGAAGTTTATCCGCTTGCCCTTTGCATTCTGCGCTGCAACATATGCCTCGCCCTTGAAATAATCGTCAAGCGGTATTATCATCGCCTCGCCGTCGAATGCCTCCTTAACCCTCCGCGCAAATGTCGTTTTCCCGGAAGCGGTGCCACCTGCTATAAGTACTATGACCGGTGTAACTCCGGAAGACAGCATTCCATTTATCATCGTCACTGTTTTTCGCAGACCCTCTTCTGTCTTGTATATCTTCGTCATTTTATTCAGCCCGTATTCTACATTTCTCCTATAAATAAATTACTGTTGAACACCTTTCCGGAAGATGCCTTCCTTATCCTGTTCATTATTGCCAGCCCTATCCCTATCTCGTCAAATGACTCTATTATCCCAAGCTTTACCTTCATCGAATCCAGGAGTATTATCCCATCGTAGAGGTTCTTTGCAATATCATACATGTTGCTCCTGCTCCCCAGCTCTATGGTACTGCAGGCCGTTGACAGAGCCAGCTTCTCGCATGATTCAGTTGAGCCGATGAAGACGAAATCTGGCATATCATCAATGTTGTACAGCTCCTCTATCAGTCCATCTGCATCTCCTTCAAAAAGCAACAGCGGTGTATCCGGTGCATAGTGCGCATACTTCGTCCCTGGGCTAATCGCTTGCTCCGCCTCCTGCTTGCCCTTTGTTACCTCGCTTATCTTCGGTTTCTTCCCAAACGCCTTCTCTATCTCTTCCGGGGTGAACGGCCCCGGCCTGAGTATCTCGAATCTTTCCAGGTTTATTATGGTCGACTCGACTCCGAAGAATGCCCTTCCTGAATCTATTATGCATTCCACTTTGCCGTCGAAATACGTTATCACTTGGCTTGCATTTGTGGCTGTGGGCTTCTTTGATGGATTCGCACTTGGTGCGGCGATCGGCACGCCGCTCGCTTTTATAAGCTCCAATGCAACTGGATGGGCGGGCATCCTTATTGCGATGGTCTCAAGCCCCGCGTTCACGGACATTGGCAACTTTTTCCTTGCCTTTACTATGAATGTTATTGGTGACGGCCATATTCTCTCTATCGTTGCTATGTATTTTTTAGGAATCTCACCGATTTCCTGCGCCATCTTCAGCGATGATACGTGCACTATGAGCGGGTTGTCGCCTGGTCTTTCCTTTATGTCGAATATCCTCGCACATGCAGCATCGTTGTACGCATCTGCACCTATCCCATAGACGGTTTCTGTAGGAAAAACGACGATTCTGCCTTTCTTGATGAAAGATGCTGCCTCTTTTATCGTCTCCTGCTCTGGATTAACTGGATCTATCTTTATTATTTTTGTTTGCACGCGCTCATCTCTGGTCAAGATAATAATTCAGAATGTCGATGCAGCTCGCTGCAAGATATTTCTCACGCCCCAGCGAGAGCTTTTCGCCGTATCTCAATGCGAACAGCTCGTCGTTCTTGGGAAGTCCTATATGGTCGCCGAGCACAAAAAGCACATTCTCGGTAAACTCTTGCTCGCCCAGGCTCGTTCCCCTGTTATTTAATACAAATATTTTGTAGCCTGCCTCATCTTTCTGCTTGATCAATTTCTGGAAAGGCGTCCTGTCGATTTTTATGCCTGGATGCTGCTTTCCTCCAAGCACCTTCCGCAGTATGCCCTGCCAGCTCCTCTCGTCTATCCTTGCATCCTGAAGATCGTTGCCGCTGATTTCCATGTGCAGCGGCGGCCTTGGCGGGCCGTTGAGTATTGCATGGAAGACCACGTCATGCCTGTGTGCCGCCGCCTTGAACAGCGACATCAGCGCGCACTGGTAGACTATGTCAAGCCTTCCCGCATCGACCAGGCTGTCGAATTTGCCGTCGGTAAAACCAGTACGTGAATGTAGTAGAAACTCGCGCATTTGCTCACATCATAAATCGGTTACTGCTTTGGCTCCTGTGGATTGTTGTCTCTTGCCCTCTTGACCGCATAGTTCTCCATCTTTATCGCCCTGCCGTAGAGCTGTGAGAATCTCCTGTTTGCCTCCTCATGGTTTATCCGCGTTATGTGCTCGCTCCTCTTGTTGATTATGTTGAACGGGGGTATCTTGTACGCGATCTTGTCGTCCATTATGAAGCGCTCGTGCTGCTCTATGGTGTCCTTGTCGTCCATCAGCCTTACTTCTATGCCTACGCCCATCTCGTTAAGCTCGTTCTTGAAATCTGTCATATCGTTGCCGAACGATGAGTCCATCATCTCCTTTGATGTCAGTATCGTTATCTTTGTGAAGTTTGTAAGGCTCTTGTCCGCAATCCTGTGCAGGTTGCCAAGCGCAACCGAATTGAAATGCTTGTCTACTATTCTCAGATGGCCGGACATCTGCGGGAAGAAATTGTCCTGCATCTCTACAACATTCGAGAACGGCTTTGACGGATCTATCGAGATCGTGCGCCTTGTCCTCGCCCCTTTTGCTGCGGCAGGCTGCCTTATCTCGTATTCAAAGTATGCATCGCATGCAAGCGACAGTATGATTCCGAAATAGAGTACGTACATGTACAAGACTTCGAAGTACGAGTAGAAACTGGAAAGTATCAGGTAGAGGAAGAAGATGTACATCAGCATGAACGCAGAGTGCAGCAGTGTATAGCGGCTCCTTGACCCCATGCTTTTGTCGTACCTTCTTATGAACAGTATGAAAGCTGCTCCGACCAGTATGAGCCCGACCAGGAAAAGGCCGTATGCCTCTAGTATGCTCGCATGTAGCGCAGGCAGGTTGGCGGCGAACTGGGAAATGGCCGGCGCGATGGTCGTATTGCTTGTTATGCTCTGATAAGCGCCACCGAGGCCAACCCCATATGATATCGCAAGCGTCTTCAGCACGTAGACCGCGCCTGCTAGAACCATGAGCGAGCCCGTGTTCAGGCCCATTATAGGTATGAGGCCCTTCAGCCTTGTATCCTCCCCGTCCATGAAACAGAATGGGATATAAAAGTATATTAAGCATATATGCTAAAGATTTAAACGCTTTTAAATAAAACAATTTTGGCGATTCGATGGATTCTGAAGATGATAATAAACCAATAGCAGTGCTCATCACGTGCATGGACAGGAGGTTCAACGAGATGATAGACGACAGGATAGACTACTACAAGAGCATGGGCTATCAGGTCATAGTTTTCAGGACGGCGGGAGGGAACATAGATCCCATTGAGAACGAGCTCCGGGAGCTCGCCGCAAGAAGCGGGCCCAGGCTTGAAGTCGTGGAAGCCGCAGCACATATCGACTGCGCATGGGTGAAGAGGTCAGCGCAGGTGCTTTACTTCGGCGCAGAGGCAAGCGGAGACGTGCGTGCCGAAATGGCGCGCGTCTTTGAAGGTCTTGAGGTTACCGAGCAGGACAAGGCAGACCTTCTTAGGCTGCACGCAAAGATGGAAGTCCGTAACGCTGATTATCTCGGCAGGAGGCTTGAAGATATAGTCGGCAAGGAGGTCAGGAAAGAGATCAGGAGGCCGGATGCTAGGATCTATGACAAGGAGAGGGGGCAGGAGCATGATCACTATCTGGTCTTTGTTGCGCCTTCTGACACCAAGACGCAGGAGCTTATCGATGCGTTGGAGAATGCGGGCATAAGCGGCATAGCGCCGTTGCAGATGTACCAATTGAGGGGCGATGCGAAGAATTTGCTCCCCGCTTCTGAAGTTGCCGTTGGACCGCTCAAGCTCGGCGAGCACAAGGTTTTCATCTTCGGGAAGGACGACGCGGGGTGGGCGGATAGGACAAAGTCGGTCCTCGAATCAAGCCCGTTCATGAAAGACGTTAATATGTCTATCATAAAACTGAACGGGAAAGCGAAGATGCCGTTGGCCGCGGCTTAGTCTTAAAAATCTTCCTTGCTAATTCTACCACGTGAAAGTAAAGATCGCGCTTGCGCAGATGGAGGTTACCCGTAGCATAAACAAGAACCTTGACAAGATTTCCAGATTCACGGCCAAGGCTGCAAAGGCAGGCGCAGATATCGTCGTATTTCCCGAAGTCTGCATTACAGGGGAGATGGACTTCGACAAAAGGAGGGACGGCGGATACAAGGACTTTTTCTTGGAGTTGGCGAAAAAGAGCCATATCGATATTGTATCCGGTTCCATATTGGAGGCCAAGAACGGAAAAGTGTACAACACTGCATATTACATAGATGCTAAGGGGCGCGTGCTTGCCAGATACGCAAAGAGAAACCTCTGGCTAAGCGAAAGAGGGGACATCACGCCGGGTTCTGAGGCTGTCATCGCAAATACAAAGTATGGAAAAATTGGCCTGCTCATCTGCTGGGACCTTTCAAGACCAGAGCTGATGAAAGAATTAAGCAACAGGGGAGCACAGATAATAATATGCCCGAGTTATTGGTGGCACGCAATAGTACGCGGCGTGGCCGGAGACTTCATGAAGGCGTTGATAACAACGAGGACGTTCGAGAACGGGGTTATAATCGCATACTGCAACGCAGCCGGCAGAGGGCCGGGGGGTGAGCTGATCGGACGATCGCAAATATCTGTGCCATACACATTGAAAAAAAAGGTCTTGGACAACAGTAAGGAAGGATTGCTTGTCGGGACGGTTGATACATATCTGGTCAAAAAGGCGCAGGATACATACAAGCTGCATCCCTAAGCTTTTTTCTTCAGCTGCTTAATCACAAGATCGATTGCAATCTTTGACCATGGAGTGTATAAATTGGGATTCTTCGCCATATCCTTCTTTAGGTCATCAAGACCTACCCATTTCCAATCCCTTACCTCTTCTGGATTCAGCTTTGGCATGCCATCGTATGTGCCGAAGAACACATGATCGAACTCGTGCTCCGTAAGTCCGCTTCCAACCGGCGTATCGTATATGAAGGTAAAGACCTCCTTAAGATTGCAATCGAAGCCCATCTCCTCCTTGAGCCTTCTGTGCGCGGCGTCGAGGACGCTTTCGCCCGGGCCGGGATGGCTGCATGTGGTATTCGACCATTGATCGCTGGCGTGGTACTTGGTGCTCGCCCTCTGCTGCAGCATTGTCTGGCCCTTTGAGTTGAAGACAAAAATCGATATCGACCTATGAAGCTTGCCGCCGTTCTGGTGGGCGTCGAGCTTCCCCGTTATTCCTATCTGGTGGTCGTGCTCATCTACGAGTATGACCTTCGGCTCCATGAAACCACACTTATATACAAAACGACAATCAATATATTAATTCGCATCTAACTACTATGACAGGGTGATTGGCTGCTCAAGAAAGTTTATGATGGTTCCGTAGATTATCTACAAGTTATGGACGAGTTCGGGACCCTTGACATGTCGCTGTTCCCGAACGACATCACAGACGACAAGATAATCGAAATGTACAAGTGGATGTCCTTTGCCAGGGCGCTCGATGCAAAGACGCTGAGCCTGCAGAGGCAGGGGCAGTGCAGTCACATACGCGCCGCTCATTAGGCCAGGAAGCAACCCAGATAGGAAGCGCGATGGCGATGCGGCGAAAACGACTTCTTTGTGCCAAACTTCAGGCAGCACGGCGTATTCCTTGTAAGGGGACTGCCGCTCGACGCCTTTTTCATCTACTGGAAGGGCTACGAAGAGGGAGCAGCGTGCGGCAAGGGGGTAAATGCAGTTCCATACATTGTTCCGGTTGCGACGCAGCTGCCGCACGCCGTAGGAATAGCATATGCGCAGAAGTACAAGAAGACAGGAGGCGACTGTTGTAACCTATGTCGGAGATGGCGGAACGTCAGAGGGAAACTTCTACGAAGCGATAAACTTCGCCGGAGTAATGAAAGTCCCGGTTGTAATGATAATAGAGAACAACGGATGGGCCATATCCGTGCCGAGAAGCAAGCAGACCGTAGCCCAGACGCTTGCGCAGAAGGCCATAGCTGCAGGTATCCCGTCGATTCAGGTTGATGGTAATGATGTCATTGCGGTGTACAAGGCGACAAAGGATGCAATGCGAACGCTCGGCGAATGGCCCTACCGTAATAGAATGCCTGACCTACAGGATGAGCATGCACACAACCGCAGACGATCCCACAAAGTACAGGAGCGATGCAGATGTAGAAGCGTGGAAGGGCCAAGGATCCGCTGCTTAGAGTAAGGAACTACCTCATCAAGAAAGAACTCTGGGATGATGGAAAGGAGAAGGCGATGGCAGATGACACAGCTAAAGCAGATAGACGACGCGATCGAGAAGGCGGAGGCATTCAAGGCGGACCCAAGGAGCATGTTCGAGAACGTCTACAGCTACATGCCCGATACACTGAAGGAGGAGATGGACGCTGCGGTAGCGGCAAACTTCTGGCAGCAGACGGCAGGTGATATTATGATGGCAAACATGGTAACCGCACTGAACAACGCGCTTGACCTGATACTGCAGGAGAACAAGGACTGTGGTGCTACTCGGGGAGGACATAGGAAAGGACGGTGGAGTATTCAGGGTGACAGATGGCCTCTATGACAAAGTACGGAGAACGAGTCATTGATACCCCGCTTGCAGAGTCTGGCATACTTGGAACGGCAATAGGGATGGCGCTCGGTGGCATGCATCCGATACCGGAGATACAGTTCGCAGGATTCATGTACCTGGGCTTCGACCAGCTGATAAACCACGCCGCAAGGTACAGGACCAGGACACGATCGACAAAAAGCGTCCCGATGATTGTAAGGACTCCGGTAAGCGGCGGAGTCAGGACGCTCGAGCATCATTCCGACAGCCCGGAAGTATACTACTCGCACGTTGGCGGACTGATAGTTGTTGAACCATCAACGCCATACGATGCAAAGGGACTGCTGATAAAAGCGTGCGCACATGGATGACCCTGTCATATTCCTGGAACCGACGAAGCTCTACAGGCTTTTCAAGCAGGAAATACCAGAAGGGATCTATGAAGTTCCGATAGGAAAGGCGAACGTGTACAGGCCTGGCGACGACCTCACAATAATAACATGGGGTACGATGGTGCCGGTTGTCAAGGAATGCTGTTGAGAAGAAGGGCACAAATGCTGAGATAATAGACCTAAGGACAATAAATCCATTTGATGAGAGCACGATAATCGAAAGCGTGAAGAAGACAGGTAGGGCTATGATAGTGCACGAGGCGCAGCTATCATTCGGAGCCGGTAGCGGAAATTGCAGCAAGGATAGCAGAGAAGGCGATATTCGAGCTTGATGCACCAGTAATAAGGGTCGCATCTGCATAGCTTGCCATATCCGTTCCCGGGGTACGAGCAGTATCTACATACCGAACGAGCAAAAGTGTCGCAAGCCATAGACAAGATAATGTCGGAGTGATTTCATGAAAGAGCTTAAGATTGTTGATGTTGGTGAAGGAATAACAGAGGGCCAGATACAGAAGTGGCTTGTCAATGACGGCGACACGGTAAAGGAGGATCAATCGATCGTCCAGGTGGAAACAGACAAGGCAGTCGTAAATGTTCCGTCGCCGATAAGCGGCATAGTAAAAATAATCGCTAAGGAAGGAGCAATAGTTCACATTGGTGATACTATAGCTTTCATAGGCACTGCAGATGAGCTGAAAGGGACGCAAAGCAATCACGCAGCAGCCTGCGCACCTGCAGCAGAAAGCAGCTAGTCCAGCCAGCAAACTGCTACCCCAAAAGCAACCAAAGCAGAAGGAGATAATCGCGACTCCATCGGTCAGAAAGCTTGCGCGTGACCTGAACGTAGATCTAAGTACCGTTATAGGCACAGGTCCTGCAGGACAGAATAGTCGAAAACGATGTAAGATCCGCCGTCTGGAAAGCAGCCTAAGCAGCATGCAGCACCGCAGCAGGAGTAGCGCCACAGTTCTTGAGGAAAAGCACGAGGACGACGTAGAAAGAGAGCCCATGTCGATGACAAGGAAGGCGATAGCAAGGAACATGGAGGAATCGTGGAAGATACCAAGGGCAACTCACATGGACCTTATAAATGCGACAGAGCTCTGGAACCTTGTGAGTAAGGAGAAGCAGAAGATGCAAGGAGATGGATGTGCACCTGACGTTCCTGCCGTTCATAATAAAAGCGCTGGTAGAGGCGCTGAAGGAGAACCCGCACTTCAATGCAAGCTACGACAAGGACAAGCAGGAAATAATAGTCAAGAAATACTACAACATAGGGCTTGCTGCTGAAACTGAAGACGGGCTCAAGGTGATCGTGGTAAAGGACGCAGACAAGAAGAGCATAATGCAGATAGCAAAGGACATCCAAGACGCTCTCGAAAGAAGCTAAAGGACAAGACAATAACGCTAGATGAGATGAAGGACACGACAATAACGATAACAAACATAGGCAGCCTTGGCGGCGGATTCCTCGCTGTGCCGATGATAAACCCGCCTGATGTTGCAATAATCGGAATACTGTCGATAAGGGACTGGGCATTTGTTGAGGATGGGAAGCCGGTGATAGGGAAGGTGATGCCATTCACGATAACATTCGACCACAGGGTTGTAGACGGTGCCGAAGCAGTGAAGCTCGGCAACGCGCTGATAAAATATCTTGAAGACCCGGACTTTCTAGAGATGCTTGGGTGAAGCTTTGGAGGACAAAAAAGTAGCAAACAAAGCAGCCAAGAGAATAATAAAGGAAAATATCTTCATGACGCTTTCTACATGCAGCTTGCGTAGTAAACCGTGGGCGTCGACAGTAAATTATGTTACCGACTCGAATTATAATTTCTATTTTATATCTTCCAAGAACTCCTTGCATATTAGAAACATTTTAGAGAATCCAAATGTCGCATTTGCAATCTATGACTCTAGGGCTAGAGGTGATGATATTGACGGCGTTCAAGCAGAAGCAAGAGCACAGATAGTAATCGGGTCGGGGCTGCTGCCTGCAATTAAATTGATATCTAAGTATCAAGGAAAGAAACCTGGAACGTTTAGGGAATTTCTGGGATTGGCAAAAAAGCGTGTAATAAAAGTAGTGCCAGTTAATGTGTATAAGTATGATAGGACATGTATCCCAGGTGAGGATACAAGGCAGAAAGTTTCACTAATGGAATGATAATATGGTAATGGGCTCCATACCTGAACAAGTTGACGTTGCAGTCATAGGTGGAGGAGTCGGGGGCTATGTATCTGCGATAAGGGCCGCGCAGCTCGGCAAGAGCGTTGCCATAGTAGAGAAGAACAAACTGGGAGGGCACTGCCTGAACTATGCCTGCATACCATCGAAGACGCTCATACACATATCGGACATATACTACCAGATGAAGCACTCGCAAAAGTTCGGGATCGAGGTTACCGCCGCTTCGATCGATGCGAAAAAGATGCTTGACTGGAGGATGAGCGTTGCAAAGAAGCTTGAGGATGGCGTCGCTTTCCTCTGCAAGTCGAACCAGATTGACATGTTCAAGGGCGCCGCAACATTCCTTGACTCGAAAAGCTTGCAGCTTACAGATGGCGTGACCCTCCAATTCAAGAAAGCGATAATTGCGACTGGTTCGGAGCCGACAGTGATGAAGGGATTCGAGTTTGGTGGCAATATAATAGACTACAAGCAGGCGCTCATGCTCGACCACATACCGAAGACGATGCTGATAATAGGCGCCGGATACGTGAGCGTGGAGATAGGCACGCTATATGCGAAGCTCGGAACAAATGTGACAATCCTTGCAAGATCGATGTGCTAAGCCACTTTGACCGCGATGCCGTTGCGCTTGTCAAGAAGAGGATGCTTGATCTGGGCGTGAAAATCCTGACAGGCGTCACTCCAGAATCAATAAATGGAAATTCTGTCACGCTGAGCGACGGTCAGAAGGTCGATGCAGAGATAATCATTGTTGCGACCGGACTTACGCCGTATACACAGGGCCTAGGTCTTGAGAACACAAAGGTTTCACTAGATGAAAGAGGATTTATCACTGTTGACAACAAGATGCAGACAAGCGATCCTGACATTCTTGCCGTTGGGGACGTTATCGGGGAACCGATGCTGGCGCACAAGGCGATAAGGCAGGGAGTAGTGGCTGGCGAGGTCGCAGCCGGTCAGAATTCCTCATATGACAACATTGTTGTTCCCGCTGTCATATTCTCTGACCCGGAAATTGCGATAGCCGGCACGGTTGAGGAAAGCGATGAGGTAAAAGTTACAAAATTCCCGCTCAGCGCGCTCGGAAGGGCGATTGCGCTTGATTCTACTAACGGTTTTGTGAAGATAGCTTATGAGGAGGACGGACTTGTCAGCGGCGTGGAGATAGTTTCTCCAGATGCAAACTCGATGATAGCCGAAGCGGCACTCGCGATCGAGATGGGTGCAACGATTGAGGATATAGCAGACACCATACACCCGCATCCGACATACAGCGAGGGTATACAAGAAGCAGCCGAACTTGCGCTCGGGCGCGGAATCCATTTCTTCGTCGGCAAGCCGAAGCAATAATCAGATAAGGTCTATCATCTCCCTGCCAAGGAGCCATTCCTGCTTTGTGTACTTGTTCTTGAGAAGATGCTGTGCCAATTCCTCCTCCGCTTTTGTGAGCTCTCCTTCCTCGAATTCTAGGTCAAGAGACGCGGCATAACTGTTGCGCAATGCTTCCTTTACATCATCAACATTGCTGCCTGTTATCGCATTTATGTTTGTCACCCTCTCAAGTATCGTCTTTACGCCCTTGTCCTTCAGTTTTTCGCCCGGAACCTTTAACACGGATGCAAGAGTGTTGAGATTCGTGTCTACAAGAACAGCGGCATGGAAAAGCAACGTGTTTGATCGTATTGTGGCTGCTGCGCCGAGAATTTTTTTGTTTCCAACAGTAACATCGTTGAGTTTTCCGCTTTCCGCATCAAGCCCTAGCCCTTTGAACGCATTTATCGCGCCTTCTATCATCGTGGAATAGAGTTTCTTCACATTGAGGCCTATGTCATAGACATCTTTTGTCATGAAAGAGTAGTTTAGATTTCCCAAATCATGATAAACCGCACCTCCGCCAGTTGCCCTCTTCACTATCTTTATGTTATTGGCCTTGACATAGTCCATGTCGACCTCCTGCTCTGCAATCTGGAAGCATCCTAAGATTACCGCATTGGTGTGCCTGTAGAACCTGAAAGTCGGCGGAGAGTTCCCTCTCATTATCTCTGCGAAGTATCGCCTCTTCCGTAGCTAGGCTCAGGTGCGGATTCTCAGGATATTCCACGTTAAGTAGTCTTGCCTGCATTTTTTACACCGAGTATCGCGCTTACAAAATCCTTCTTTGTCAGCAGCGGAGTGTCTACCCCTGTCAGATAGAACTCATCGAGCACGTCATCGAGCTCGTTTTCCTCCAGTTTTTTGCCCATCAGCCTCACTTCTAGGCTCTCGATTGCGCTTTCCGGTATCATGAAGAAGTCTCCGGTTATCTCTATGTCATTGATCGTATTATCCTCTATGTCTGCCCTTACTTTTATCAGACCTTTCTCCGCTTTGTATACGCTGGATACCCACATGAAACCAAATCTATAATGCGATTAGCATATAAATACTTTCTTCGAAATATTGATTCGTTGGATGGCGTTTTAGCATGGCGAATTACCCGTTAGTGGAAAGGAAGTACCTAGTTTCTGAAAAGACAGATGAGACTCCAGAAGTACTTGTAATTGGCATGAAGCCCGTAGATGGGCAGCCCAATGCTTTTGATCCGGGAATGTTCATGATGGTGTCGGGTATCGACGCGGCTGGCACCAGATATGTTGGAAGGGCACTTTCAATTGCATCCGAGCCGTTGAAGCCGGATATCGAGTTCTTCGTGATCAAGAATCCTACCCACGGAGAGCATATAGGAAGATCGCACTTCAACGATATTCAGACTGGGGATGTTTTCATGCTCAAGGGCCCGAACGGCCAATTCAAGTTCGACCCTAACAAGGACAGCAAGGTTTTGTTCATTGCGGGAGGCACAGGTCTTGCTCCATTCATGTCCATGCTCAGATACATGAGGACGATAAAGGCGACGACAGATGCAATAATGCTCTATAGTGTGAAGTTTCCGACTGAAGTAATTAAGAAAGATGAGTTGAATGGATACACGCAGCAGCTGAAACTCAAACTTACTGTAACTGTAACCAGGCCTGCGCCGGGAGACGGCTGGAATGGCCAGACAGGGCATGTTGATTCTGCGATGATACAGAAATATGCCCCTGATTTCTCTGAACGTATGTGTTATATCTGCGGGCCTCTTCCTTTTGTGAAGGCTGCGAAGGATGCGCTCGCTGCGTTGAATGTTCCTCCGGAAAGAATAAGCGCTGATGTGTGGGGCTAATTAGATCTTGCTAAGTCTGCTGTCTATTTCCTTTATGTCAAGCTTTGTCGCAAGGAGCGGAATCTTTTCAACCTGAGCAAGCTTTATCGCAAGTTTGTCGACGTTTGTAACATTGTGGAGCACTACTACCTTCGGCTTTATCGGCGCCACCCTTATCACCACCAGCGGCGACCTTCCCGTAGAAACATGCTCGAATATGAATGCCCTCTCAGTTGTTGATCCGAACAGCTTCGGGTATTCCGATGGGGACATCTCCAATATTATCCTGAGGCTGTCCACCCTTGTGTATCCGAAAAGCTTCAGTGAATCGAGATAGCCTGGATTTGAAAGCACCTTTCCTTCTATTATCCTTGAGAAGTCTGTGCCGCTTATCGGCGCTGCGAAGTCATGTATCTGATAGAATGGAACCTTTTCCTCTGCGCTCTGTGAGAATTTCTCCAATCCTTGCCTCACTGTGCTGCCTTTCGAATCATCTATGGAGAACAGCGCCTCCACAAACCTCCTTATGACGCCTACTCCTGGGCTAAGCCTCCTGTTGCTTTCGTAATCGCTTATGGTTGATGTTGATATCTTGATCTGCTTTGCGAGCTCTACTTGAGTTACGCCGAAAAGCTCCCTCCATTTCTTCATTGCGGAGCCCGGGCTGTCCGATAATGTTATCTCGCCCGCAATTTTCTCCTTTAACTCGTCCATTTGATCAATATTTTATATACGTCAATCTATATATGCTTATACGTCATGCTATTTAAGTGCTTTTCTTCTTTGCTTTTTTCCTTTGGTCCACGTTCTTGTAGAGTTTGTCGACGTACTGCGTATCGACCTCCGAACCCGGAGTCGCAGGCTTCCCGAAAGGCGTTGCTGCAGTCGTTGCGAACTTGGGCTTCTTGAAGTAGCCGTATACTGTCACCACCAAACCAGCCACAAGAATTATGAAGAATGCAAGCCCTAGCCATATTTCCTGCGTTATCTGGCCACCTAGTCCTGCGAGAGGCCCTGATGTTATGCTGCTGTTTGTTATTGGAGGCAGGTACAGTACATGCGCCAAAACCTGGCTCTGATAAGACGCGCTTCCGTTTGTGTTGTCAATGACAACATAGTAGGTGCCAGCCGGATAAAGGGCGGTGCTGTTGGTAGCATACGTTGCATTTTGTGCGGAAATGCCGAGGCCCTGCGGTATGCTCGCATTTATAGTGTTCTTGAATATGTAGAATGCGCCCTTGCCCTCGAGGCCTATTGCCGCTGTTATTCCATGTACAGGGCTGTTAGAGCTGACCGCAGACTTCCACGATTTGTAAGCGGAGCTATTGAACAGGTATATGTTCGCCTCCTTGCTGAGTTGCGCCGCGACGAAGAAGTACGAGTTGTTTGTTGCGTTTATAGAAACTGAAGAAAATGCCCCTCCGTTGATTGTTAGGTTTTGCGTTAACAGCACGTTCTGGAACCCTGATGAAACGCTGGAGCCTAGGTAAATATTTATCAAAAACAGGACTATAGCAATGACAATCAGACCTAACCCTATGTATACTATCTTCTTGTCCATCAAATCAAGCTATACTCGTAAAATAAGTATTTAAAGCTGCTTAGCTTACAATATTAAGTATGGTAGCGGAGAAGGTTGAGAGGGTACAAACAGGCATAGCCGGCCTAGACAACATGCTCTATGGCGGCGTGCCGATCACCAACCAGGTCCTTATCGCGGGCGGTCCCGGAGCGGGAAAGACGCTGCTGTGCTTCGAGATATTGTACAACAATGCAAAGGCAGGCACTCCGTCCGTGTTCATAACACTTGAAGAAAGCCCTGATGACGTCTTGAAGAACGCGAAGAGCGCGTTCATAGATTTCAACGACATAGACGAGCTTATCGCAAAGAACATGCTTAAAGTTGTGAGCTGCGAGGTGCCGCCAGGTGCGCTCGGCGGCGGGGAGATGGGAGCCTTCGCTAAGATGATCTCAACGATAGAGGACATAGTCAAGAGTGCTTCTGCAAAGTGCGTTGCGATAGACTCATTGTCGGTTCTGAGGCTTGTTTCATCTGAATCTGACACGCTCACATACAGGAGGGCGATAATGGGGCTTATGTCATCGCTCAGGAGGCTGAATGTCACAGCTTTCCTTAGCATAGAGCTGGGCACGGCGGAGAGGAAGGAGATAAAGTTCTCGCAGGAATTCTTCATATTCGACGGCATATTCGTGCTATACCAGAGCGAGGCCAATGAAAGAAGAAGCCTGAATCTGGAAATAGTGAAGATGAGGAGGACAAACCACAGCCTTTCCTTTGCCCCTTACGAGATTACTTCGAAAGGCTTCAGGATATTCGCCGTTGACCAGGCAGAGTCGTATTGATCATGATGCATGGAATCGTAACAGGAATCAGGCTTTCGCCTAATCCTTCCGAAAATCTTTACACTATAATCGGCGAGAGTGTGCTCGTCATGAAAAGCCCCCTCGTTCTCGATATTCTCGACACGGTGGAAATCGGCGATGATAACAGCTTGGTTGTGGGGAACAAGGCGAAGGCGGCGGAATACAAAAGAGTCCTCAAGAGGATCATGGCCCCGCTTGGCATTGGGAAAAGGGAATCCGCAGGCAAGACAACAGTGAAGGAGCTGGAATCCACGACAAAGAGGATGCTACCGAAGATGAAGAAGGCGGCGATAGAGCTCGTGAGGAGGTGTGTGACGGGCGCACCGATAATAGTCAGGTTCCACAACGACTGCGACGGCGCGAGCGGTGCCGTAGCGATATACGATGCGCTGGAAGTCCTGAGCAAGCGGCTTGGCGTGGACGGCTTTAACGTGAGCTGGAGGATGAACAAGAGCATAATGTACGGAACAGATTCATTCCATATGGACCATGCCTTCTTTAATTCGTTCGCCTCTATAGAAAAGCCGCTTGTGATCATAACAGATTTCGGCACAACTAATGAAAGCGAGGAGGCAATAGAGATTAGCAAAGGGAAGTCGGACTTCATCTGGCTTGATCATCATCCTCCTTACAAGGGTTTCCCTAAGGAGAAAATAATGAATTACATAAACCCATGGGACTTCGGCGGCGACTCCGACTACACCGCGGGCTTTCTCGCGTGCAGGTTTGCTGAGTCTGTATCTAACATTGATGCGAGCGAGCTGGGCAAGGCCTCGCTTATAGGCGATTTCAGCAGGCACGGGAACAGGATGGACAAGAACGCATACAAATTGGCGATAACCCTTGACTATCTTACAAGCAGAAAGGACGATTCTGTTAGATTAACGCCACATCATATAAATTCGATAATAAAAGATGAGCAGAAGCTGAACGAAGTATTTTACAGGGCGAACACGCTGCTTACGGAATCGCTTGAGACAGGAGTGAGAAAGGCGAAGCGCTACACCTCAAAGGACGGGCTCAGGGTCTATGTCCTGGAATTCAGCAACATAACAAGGGAGGGAGAGGATTACCCGCTGCCCGGAAGGTTCAGCTCGTGGCTGCAGAGGAAGTTCGAGGTGATGGAGCACCACGCGAAGGTGATAACGATGGTGCACTATGGCAATTACATATCCGTCAGGGCGGGAAAGGAGATAGCCGAGAGCATGAACCTGATAAGCATGGCGGAGGGGCTGAAGCTCTCTTCTGAATACGTGTATTCGGCGGGCGGGCACGGCCCTGCGTTCGCGATAAGGACAGACAAGGAGCACGTGAACCATGTGGTGTCGCTCTTCCTAACTGCGCTCGGCGCTGTAGGTTGATGCCCCTTTCTCAGTCTCCACCAGGTATAAATATCTGGATGAAATAAGTGATTTTGTGATAATATGTCAGCTCCTGCGCGCGCTTCAAAAACCTATCTGGTAGAATATGCAGGCATCAGACAGGCCTTGGAGACGGACATAACGATAAAGGGGTGCACAACGCCGCAAGAGGTAGCCGTAGTATTCCAGTTGCTGAAGTACAGGGCAGTAAAAAAATTGGTGACAGAAGCTTGGTTTGTAAGGGAGATGTCAGGTACAGGGCTTATCACAAATGAGGAAGTTGTAAATGCGCTTAATTCCTTGGCAAACAAGAAGATGGTGGCGCGGACCGTCGACACCTACAGCAATGGTAATGGTGGTGAAGCCCCGCATGTGGATGCCATAGAGCTAATAAATTTGAAGGAGGACACTTTGAGGAATTTAAACTTGGATGCCGTGGTTAGCGACCCTAACAAGCCGCTTGAATTGGTGGTCTTCGATGATGCTGTTGTGCAACACTTGAATGGAGTACCTGGAAGGGTGACGCAAGCGGCACAGAATCATGAAATGCCGACGGCTCAAAGCCATAGTGTATTAGTATTGAAACCGTATGCCGTCAAGGAAGGCCTGGTCACGGAGGGAACGTGGCAGGCCAAGGTGCTAGCACTTATTATAGAGGGAGTGGAAGGAACAGCGGAAATAGCGAGAAAGCTGGGCAGAAAGCCGTCAGATATTTCGCATACCAAAACGGTGCTGGAGGAAAAGGGAGTGATAAAAAGGCTTGAAGGCGGCAGGCGCGGTGGGCGGCCAGTCGCAAGGAAAAGCGCTCCGGCGCCGGTGGAGGCAAAGTCGGACTCTGTTGACGAGCTCATTCACAAGCTTGATAAAAGGATAGAGTCAGAAAGGGCAGCGCTGGGAGCCGAAAAGGGAGAGTGGGCCAGATTAGGAACAAGCATAAAATCCAGAGAGGAGAGACTAGCAACACTGACATCGCAGAAGAGCGAGACTGAGGAGATGAGGGAGAGGATAAAAAAGATAAGAAGAGACGCAGAAGGAAAAGTTAACTGACCATATTCTCGACCATCCAGTCCACTTCCTTTGGCTCTAGGCCGAACTTCGCGGTGAAAAAGTCGTAGACATCGTCTTTCTCTTTATCACTTTTGTCCTTGAGTGCATTGCGCGCCATCTGCGCCATCATCGGCATCTCGGACTTAGCGATTCTCGACATGTTAAGATGTATCCTCTTCTTTAGCTTCCTTGCGATTATGGCCCTTGTTCCCCTGCTCTCCTTCGACTTGCTTAGGTCGCTTATCGTCTTCGGAAATGTATACCTCTGCATCTTGTCAGGATAGGTGCTCTTTGACAGCGCTATCCCGCTTGTCATGTATACGTTCATGTACCTCCAATATGTGTAATACTGCGTGCGCGATGCCCTGCTCGCGAATATCGACGCGTTTGAGAGCATCTCGAATCCTGTTGCAAGGTCCTTCTTGTCCCTGTAACGCTTTGGCAGGTTTTCGTCTATCCACTTTATCAGCATGTCATTATCGACATCGGAGCCCATCGATGCACCTAGCGGCGCAGCGTATGTGTTTGAAAGGAATATTCTGTCCAGTGTTGCAAATACATCAACCTTCCTGTCCCTCATCCCTATTACGTCTACCGCCTCTTTTTCAGCGTTGTCAAGCACGCTTATGTCGTTTATTGCGCTCCTTGCGTCGCCGTTCGACCTGCTCGCTATCGCGTCTATCGATTCCCTTTCTACTTTCAGCTTGCTCGCCTTCACATATCTCTCAAGTATCTTTGCGACCGTGATGTTTGAGAGCTTCTTGAACTCTATGTTATCTACTATTGCCCTCAGGAATGAGATACTCTGGCTCCACCTGTCATTTGCAATGAATATGACTGGGCTCTTTGTGGTTTTGAGCATAGCGGATATGCTAGGGGCCGCTCCCTTGTCATACTTCGCAGCCAGTTCGTCTATTTCATCAAGGAGTATGAGGTTTTTCTTGCCGAATATTGTCCTTGCCTGCGATGCTGCAAGAAGCAGCCTGTCTACCGCCTCCTTGTTGCGGTAGTCGCTCGCATTTAGTTCAACAATATTCCAGTTATGCTGCTCAGCGATGAGCCTTGCACATGCGGATTTGCCAGTTCCAGGAGGCCCAGATATTAGTATGGGCTTCCTTCTTGCTCCGCTGTCTATATCGTTTGCATATTTCTTGAGCTCGCGGATCGCATCCTCATTGCCCAATATGTCATCTATCGAACTTTCAACGTATAAAACGGAGATCCTCCCACCTGTGAATGGTATTCGGCGTAAAACTTATTAAATGAGGCATTCGTTTCCTGATATGCGAACCTTCCGAACGAAATGATTAAAAGGCTACAATAATAAAGTTTATATATAGGTTATAATAAGCTTCTAACGATTAATTTACAGGAGAGGTAAATTCTCATGAAAAAAGAACTGATAACCCCAAAGCACATTGCGCTTATACCCGACGGTAACCGGCGGTGGGCTAGGATACACAAGCTACAGCTTTGGAATGGCTACAATCTGGGCATAAAGCGCTTTGTCGAGTTCGCAAACTGGTCGAAGGAGTTCGGGGTCGAGACGGTAACGGTCTGGGCTCTGTCTACGGAGAACCTTGCGAGCAGGACAGGCACAGAGCTCAAGATACTGTACGGGCTTTACACCAGGATGGCAAAGGACAAGGCGATGCTAAATGATCTGAAGGACCAACAAGACAAGATTAAACATAATAGGAGACCTTGGTTCGCTGCCGAAGAAGCTGCGCGATGCGCTCGCCGATTTGGAAAGGCAGACAAGGATGTACAAGGATTACACTATAAACCTGCTCATAAACTACGGAGGCAAGGAGGATCTGATTTATTCTATGCAAAAGATCTCCAGCGAGATGAAGGGCAAGAAGGGCATGAAGATAGACGAGAAGACTGTGCGCGATCACCTTCGAACATCGCAGCTTCCTGATGTTGATCTTATTGTAAGGACATCCGGCGAAATGAGGCTATCTGGGCTTCTGCCATGGCAGGGAAGCTATTCCGAGCTCTATTTCGCGGATAAGTACTGGCCGGACTTCACGAAGAACGACTTCAAGAAGGCAATCGAAGCGTTCTCAAGGCGCAAGAGGAGGTTCGGAAAGTGATTAAAGGCTTTCCAGAGATAGCGTGTTCGTATGAGCATAAAAAGCAACGATAGCCTGATAAGTAAACTACATTTATTTACACGGCATCTTCCGGACTCATCCGTATTGTTCAGCGCGATTTTCCTACTCAGCATAGGCACGGGCATGATATCGGTTGCGCTCAGCAACTACCACGAGATAGGGATGCTTGTGTTCTCCATATTGACTGATGGAATACTGAGCGGCATACTGATCATACTGCTTCCTACCCTTCTTACGGTTGCTACGATAAAGTTCACAAAACGATTTGTGCGAGTCAAATACCTGCTGTTCATTGCGCTGATAGGCGCAATCGTGTACTCGCTCTTCCTCATACTTGCAAGCGCGATATACCAGATAGTGGGCAGCTACTCCCTCTCAACTGCGATAGTGATTGTCGGCGACGCCAGCATATACGGCTGGTGGTTCTTCATAAACAAAGTATTGCTGGGCCAGAAGAAGCAGGCTGTCGTCTTCTCCGGGATACAGCCAGTGCTCAACGTATTGGTGTACCTCTTCGCAAGCAGCTTCATATTCACCTTCTCGGACCCGCTCACTGTGCTGCTGGTCAAGCTCGGGGCGGGCATACTGGTATTCCTTGCCATAAGTTACATGATACTCTACATATTCGACAGTCCGGTCAAGAGGAATCTGGGTTTCGATGGCATAAATGCATTTTCCCAGGTGGTGCAGAGCTGGCTCTTTGACATAGACACTGTAGTGGCGATGCCGCTTGGAGGGGAAAACTTCGGGGTGCGTACCGATGTGGATGTGAGCACCATAGTATACAAGAGGAGCAGCAACAAGTCGATCAAGGCGATAATGTTCGCTCCGTTCATCCATTATGGCCCTGTCGGGGTCCTGGGTGGAAGCGATTTCCCATATCAGCTTGAAAGGTATTCGCAACTGAAGTACAAGGCCCCGATCTTTGTGATGCACTGCACTGTTAATGAATCCTGCAACCCGATCTCGAATTCGCAGATAAACCAAGTAAAAGGGGCGTTGGACAGCGGCGTGAAAGGCGCAAAGAAGATCTCTGAGAAGCCTGTTATATCATTCACAACCAGCAAGCACGATGCAGCATCTGTTTCGCTGCTTTCCGTCAACAATGTAGGCATAGCCACGCTCACACGCGCGCCGTATGTGACAGAGGATATCTCGCCAGAGGCAGCGAGATTGTTCAGGGAGCTGTTTGAAGCAAGGGGCAACAACGTGGTGCTCATAGACGCACACAATTCCAGGTACGAAAGCGCAACGAACGAGGAGCTCCAGGGAGTAAAGCCAAACTCAAAGTATCTTGATGAATATGTGCATGCAATAAAGAAGCTGGGCAAGCCAGAGCACACTACGCAGAAGATGAAGGTGGGAGTGTCGAGCATCGAAATATACAACGAGCTTGGAAGTCCGACAGACCTCGCGCCGGGAAAGCTCAATGTCATAATCTTCTATTTCAACGGGTTCAAGTACTCCATGATACAGTTCAACGCGAACAACGCCATGCCGTCGCTCAGGAAGGAGATAATAGAGCACGTGAAGAAGAGCTACGGCATAAGCGCAGAGGTGTATACCACAGACACGCATTTCGTCAACTCGCTTGAGAGGAACGCGAGCAACGTGCTCGGAAGGGCGACAAGGGTTGGCAAGCTGCTTCCGCTCGTAGACAAGGCGATCGGCGAGGCCATGGCAAATGCGGAATACGTTGACATTTATTACAAGAAGGACGTGATCAAGAAGTTCCGCATGTGGGGGCCGGACATGAGAGAAAAGGCCGTAGCTGTGATAACGTCTGTGGTAGGCCTGGCGAAGGTGCTTGTGCCAACGATAGTAGTAGCGGGATTCATAGTCGCATCGTGGATAATATCGCTCGTGTGAGCAAATGGACATCTACACGTTTATATTTGCAGTGCTCGGCACCATTGCGCTGATCATATATATCATAGACTCGCTGAAGATGAAGAAAACGGGAGGATTGGTCCCACTCGTCGCAAGCTTTTTGATCGGCCTCGCGATAATGGTGGCGCTCAATGAGGTCTTCAACGAGACAACCACGTATTTCATACTGAACTTCGCAGTGCTTTTCTCGATTCTCCCGTTTTATTACATAAGAAACAGCGGCAAGCTGCTTGCATTCCTGATATTGATATTTGCGGAGTTCTTCTACGTGACATATGCATATGGATCGGTGCTCTATCCGTTCATACAGATGCTGGCGATAGGCACGGGCATAGGTCTCATTTACAGGAACGGCTCCGAGATATTCAAGAGGGGCAGTAGGAAGATTGACAAAGGAATTGAGACAAGAAGGGATTACGTCCACATTGCGCTCGGGATAGTGATCATCGCGCTGTTCCTAGCGCTGCCGTTCTACTACGCGGTGTATGCGACCACCGCGCTCATAATGCTCGGCTACCTCTACAACAGCCTGCTCGGCAATCTTGGAAAGGGCAGGAAGGCATACGGGATACTGAGCTCGTTGGAGAGGCCGAATGCGCTCTATGGAGAGGGCGCGCTGTATCTTGCGGTCGGAGTGGCGCTGCTCGTCGGGTTCATACATAACCTGCACTTCGTGATAATAGGAATATCGGCCTTGCTTTTTGCAGACCCGCTGGCAACGATAATAGGGCTGAATCTCAAAGGACCAAAGCTCTTCTACAACAAGAAGAAATCCGTATATGGAACGCTTGCATTCCTTGTCGTTGTTACCATAATGGGGTACCCGTTCATCGGAATTTATGCACTGTTCTTCGGCGTCGGACTTGCGCTTGTTGAGAGCGTGAAATTCCCGATAGATGACAACATAATGATCGCAGTTGTCATGATAATACTCTACATAATATTCCTCACTTACGTAGGAAAATTGCCTTTCTGAAAAAGTAGGAGTGCCACTAAACTGCCTATTGCGGAACCCTTTAAAAGGCTAGCTTCAGCATCTCTCTTCGCAACGTTTTCATGGGGTGAATTTGTGAATAAGAGCAGAGCTTTTAGTTTATATGATATAGAGGAATTCCTCAAGGAGGCAGGTGCAGAGAAGATAAATGAGAAGGCGGTCCTGAGCCTTGAGAAGGAGCTCGAGGACACGGTAAAAGAGCTCGTTGATGAGGCCGAGGTTTACGCTAATTATGCAGGAAGGCCAGAGCAGATAATGAACTCCGATCTCAAGCTTGTGAACGGCACTGGCGGCAGGGCGAGAGCCATGGTGGCTAGGATAAAGGAGAAGAAGGCAGCAAGACGAAGGATAAACACAGTAAAGCTTGAGGGCGTTGTGTTCTCCAAGAGCAACATAGTCTGATTATAGCACTCCTACAAGTTTCAATCCCAGAGCCAGCAATACAAACACAAGCTCTACGCACCAGAAGTATGCGGATACTTCCCATTCCTTCATCGGCCTTATGTTCATTATTATGTGCGTCCAGCTGTAGATCTGCTTTCCGTATGGAGCCAGAAATGTCCCGTCCTTCTGCAGCTTCCCGAGATCCGTGACCTTGAACTTTCTCCTTAGATGGAGCACGAATTCTATTATCCAGGGTATGAAAACTACAACAGCAAACGCCTCCATGTTGCCTATTATTGCAGTGGCTGCGAAAGCTGCGCCCCAGTAATACGTGAAGCTGTCTCCGGTAAGTATCTTTGCCGGAAACCTGTCGTAGAGTAGGAATGCGAATGTCGCGGCAAGCAGTACCGCAGACAGGATTGTCCCGTTATATGTGCCCCACATGAAGCTGTATATGAAAAGTGCGAGTGAAGCGAGCGTTGCACTGCCAGAAGCAATCGCATCAAACCCTCCAAGCAGGTTGAAGGAGTTCGCAACGAAGATTATCGCCAGCGGGATTATGATAAGCGGATAGAAGATGCCGAAATTGACTGCGCCGACGAAAGGGAGCACCACAGTAGAGACTCCGGCGTTTATCGCCATGAGAGGTATTGCTCCGATCAATGTGAAGAGCGGCTTCTGCCACTGCTTCAGCCCTTTCCTGTAGTCCATCATGTCTGTTGTTTTCACAAGCTTCTTGCTCACGTTGATGTCGTCGAGGAAGCCCACGAATGCTATAAGTATCACTGCAAGCACCGTTGCAAGGAGATAGTTTATGTTCGCTATAGGATAGTAGAAGTTGAAGCTGCCCCCGAACACGTATGTGAGGATTCCGAATGCAAAGCCGAACGCGACTGCGACGCCCCCGCTTGTCGGGAGTATTATATTGCCCTTCTTGTTATGGTCTGGAGATGTGATCCCGGCTTCGAACATGTAGGAGCGCGCAAACTGAATCGCAAGTATCGTCACTATGAAGGTGATTATCGCTGGAATTATGAGCGTTAGATGTAGACCTGCCATTAAAGCACCCGCTATAAGCTTAATAAATAACTTAGATATAGAGTATTAAAAGCTATTGTGCGCCCTTGTAGTATAGCTTGGATAGAACGTGAGCTTGCGGAGCTTGAGGCCCGGGTTCAAATCCCGGCAAGGGCGTTTGTGTTGCTCGTCGCACTGGTGCAAAACTATTATAATATTGGCATCTAAACCTATACTATGGCAGAGGGGTACAAAAGGCCATCGTGGGACGAATACTTTTTGGAGCTGGCTAAGGTCGTTGGTACAAGGGGAACCTGCGACCGCGGCAGAAACGGAGCCGTGCTGGTGAGAAACAAGAGGATTCTCACGACCGGCTATGTGGGATCGCCGATCGGCATGCCGCACTGCGACGAAGTCGGCCACCTGATGAGCGACATGATAGACCCGGACGGGAAGGTGTCGAAGCATTGCGTAAGGACGGTCCATGCCGAGCAGAACGCGATACTCCAGGCAGCGCTGCACGGCATCTCGACCGATGGCGCAACGCTGTATATAAAGTTCGAGCCCTGCTTCGTGTGCTCAAAGATGATAATCAATGCGGGCATAAAGAGGGTGGTATGCCAGAAGAAGTATCATGCTGCTGATCTTACCAGGAAGTTCTTCACAGAGGCGGGTGTGGACCTTGTCACCATAGAGGACGAGGTTGAGCATTACTCCAACCAGTGACCATGCTGCTGAGTTCCATGGTGCCATGTTCTAAGAAAGCTATAAATAGATTTGTAGGAATACCTCTGCAGTGGGTGATACTCTGGCAGCCAATTCGCAGAAGTCGATAGAGAAGGCAAATCTTTTGCACTGGGGGAGGTTTCTTGTTGCGGTATTTGCGATACTCGTAGCCGCTGCACACCTTGCATTTACCATACCGCTAAGCGCAGCATCTTTCCAAGCGCCACATACCACAAACACCACAACTACTACACATCCTCCTTCCGGAGGATTTGGCAGCTTCAACGAGCTTGGATTCTGGTTCGACCTTGAGGTCATAGCATACACGATCATTGCGGTGATATTCCTGTTCGGGCTGCGCACATGGTATTGGCCTGCGGTCGGGTTCAACATATTCAATCTGGGAATATATTTCATTTCAGGGGTTGTTGCGATCCCCGGCATAACATCCATGGCGTCTCCTGGCCGCTTTTCGCTGATGGCCGGCCTATCCTCGATAAACATAATCATAATTGGATGGGTCTTCGTGCTGATTCTCGGTCTACTGCTTCTGAAATACGATCCGGGATCAGAGCTCGACAAGCTGCTCGTAACTAGGAAATCGTAGGTATTTTAAAAGTCCTTTGCCATATAATGCTGACTGTTTCTGTGGTCAAATGCTGAAAAGGATAAACGAATTTGTCTGGGAGATAGAGAAAGACGATAGCCTTGGCATGAGGGTGCCTGTACGCGTCTTTGCAAACGAGGAAATAGCGAAGCTCATGCAGAGGGATAGGACGCTGAAACAGGCGACCAATGCGGCAACACTCCCTGGCATTGTGAAGAACATGCTGGTAATGCCAGATGGGCACGAAGGATATGGGAGTCCAATAGGCGGAGTTTCGGCGTTTGATGCAAATGACGGGATTATCTCTCCAGGATTTGTTGGCTATGACATAAACTGCTCTGTCAGAGTCATAAAGACGAACATGACAGAAGATGAATTGAGACCGAAACTGTCGATGCTGATGGATAGGATGTTCAAGAATGTGCCAAGCGGAGTTGGCAGCGTGATGAAACTTGGGTTCACGCAAAAGGATCTTGACAAGGTAGCAACAGACGGCATGGATTATGTGATAAAAAAAGGCTACGGCATAGCACAAGACACGGAGAGGACTGAAGAGAATGGCACTATTGATGGAGCAGACTCTGCAAAGGTGAGCGACCTTGCAAAGAAGCGCGGCGTGGGGCAGCTCGGCACCATGGGAGCAGGAAATCATTTCGCGGAAGTGCAGAGAGTTGACAAGATACTTAACAAGGACATCGCAAAGGCATACGGACTTGAAGAAGGACAAGTAGTTGTGATGCTGCACAGCGGCTCCCGCGGATACGGACACCAGATATGCAGCGACTATCTGAGGACATGTGGCGCATGGCAGGCAAAGAACAACATAACGATGCCAGACCCAGAGCTAGTTTATGCCGCAATCGGAAGCAAGGAAGCAGAAGACTATCTCGCCGCGATGAGGTGCGCTGTGAATTTCGCTTTCTGCAATCACGAGATAATGACGCATTACATAAGGAAGAGCTTTGAGGAGACGTTTGGCAAGCGCGCAGAGGAACTTGGCATGGAGCTTCTCTACCATCTCTCGCACAACATAGTGAAGCTCGAGGAGCACGTTGTTGATGGAAGGAAAATGAAGGTGTATGTGCACAGGAAGGGAGCGACAAGGGCGTTCGGGCCTGGAAGAAAAGAAATACCGCAGATGTACCGCGGCATTGGCCAGCCTGTTCTCATTCCTGGCAGCATGGGCACCGCAAGTTACATCCTTTCAGGAAGGGAGGAGAGCATGAACGAGACATTCGGATCATCTTGCCATGGTGCAGGAAGGGTGATGTCAAGGCATCAGGCACTCCGCGAAATAACATCTGCAAAAACTCTTGGTTCAATGGGTAAAAAGAAGATTGAGATAAGGGTACGCGACAAGAAACTTGTCAGCGAAGAGGCGGAATGGGCGTACAAGGATGTTGATGCGGTTGTTGCAACCGTTGAAGGCGCGAAGATATCAGATGCCGTCGTAAGATTGGTGCCGCTTGGCGTCGCAAAAGGATAACAGAATGTTTATAAGCTTATATAACTAATCATAATTGAATTATTGAATTCTATTTGTGGTGAAACTATGGTAGTAGCAACAGCGGGAGATATTCCAGCTTTATACTCGGTGGCAGCTGCGATTGCAATTGCTGGAGGTTTAATAGGAACAGGAATGGCGCAGCAGGGAATTGGCGCTGCTGGTATGGGCGTTATAGCGGAAAAGCCTGAAAAGTTCGGTCAGGTACTGTTCTTCTTTGTCATACCTGAAACTCTGTGGATAATTGGTTTCGTGCTTGGGCTTATACTGCTACTGCAGATTCTCTGAGCATACGAATCTGGTGCTGTAAATGGGCTTGGAAGAAATAATCAAGAATATAGAGTCAGACACTAAATCGAAGACAAAGCAGATAGTGGATGATGCAGGCGCCGAAGCACAGAAAATAAAGGATGCAGCGGCTGCAGAGGCTGATGAATACACGAAATCTGCCAATGCAAAGGCGGACAACGACGCCAAGCAACTGCTCATGAGAGAGCTCTCCCGCGCCAACATAGAGGCGAAGGGCGTGTACCAGAATGCGGTCAGCTCCTACATAAACGATTCTGTAAAGATGCTAAGCAACAACATCGGCGAGTACATGAACAGCGCTGATTACCAGAAGCTGCTCGGAAAGCTCGCCATGCTGGCGGTCCAGGAACTGGGAAGCGGGTGCACATTGATGCTGCAGAAGGCCGACATCCCGAAGCTCAAGATGGCGCCAAAGGACGCGAAGATAGTAGAATCGAAGGAGAAGTTCCTCGGCGGCTTGCGCGGACTTTCGCAGGACGGCACCATGTATGTCGATTACTCTATCGAGAAGATCATAGACTCGCTCAAGGACGGCATCGCGGTAAAGCTGCTTGATCTGATAAAATAGAATGGTTAACATGGATTCAACATACTCGGGCGCATATGGAAGGCTCAAGGTCTCGAAGGCGGAGTTCCTGAGCCCTGCCTTTGCAGAACAGCTCGACCAGAAAGACGCAGATGAATTCGTGAAGATGCTCAGCAACACAGGCTACAGGAAGGAGATAGACGCCCTCTCGCAGCTTTACACGGAGCCGGATCTTATAGAAGTTGTACTCAGCGCGCACATGATGCGCATGGTGAGGAATGCGGCGTTCGCCGTTCCTCCATTGGCAAGGGATTTCGTCCTCGCATACATAAGTAAGTGGGACATAGACAACATAAAGACAATACTCTCGTCAAAGGTCCTCGGCTATGGAATAGAGAACACGGAGGCATTCCTCACGGTGCAGAGGGGCACGCCGGTCGGCCTGTTCGGGGGGATAATAACAAGGGAGGAGTACGTGAAGCTGATAGAGCAGAAGGATGTCGAAGGAGTGTGCAACTCGCTCACCAAATACGGCTACGGGACAATGCTGCTCAAGTACATGGATGAAGTGAAGAAAACGAATGACATATCGCAGATGGTGCTCGCGCTCGACATATATTATTACAGCAGGCTTCTCCAGTCGTTCAAGTTCTACAACGGAGATGAGGGGCCGATGCTGCAGTACATAAAGGGCCTCATCGACATGAGGAATGCGATGACGATAATAAAGGGCATAGACTTCGGCTACAAGAGCGTTAAGGAGTACTTCATAAAGGGAGGCAACATCCAGGAGGCGAAGCTTGTCGAGATGGCAAGCAAGGAGATCGCCGCGCTCAAGGCCGACATGCCGTTCAAGATAGACGATGCATTTGACAGGTACAAGAATGACCCGTTCCTCGCATACTTCGAGTCAGCGCTCAAGAGGGAGCTGGACAAGAAATACCT
Organism: uncultured Microcaldota archaeon; assembly: GCA_963762345.1. Taxonomy (GTDB): domain Archaea; phylum Micrarchaeota; class Micrarchaeia; order Micrarchaeales; family Micrarchaeaceae; genus JAJZYD01. The sequence goes on along the minus strand of CAVXKI010000001.1, from coordinate 38,471 downwards.
CAAGCTCTTCGACTCGATTCCGATGTCCCTTGAGTCGATAATAGCCTTCATACTAAGGAGCGAGATCGAAAGGGACGAGCTGAGGGCAATATGGCTCGCGAAGTACTACAAGATAAGCAAGGAGAGGGCCGAAAGTATGAGGCTGCTGAAATACGTGGTAGGATGAAGTTTGAAAAGATTGCAGTGATAGGAGAACGAGAGATTGCGCTAGGGTTCAGGCTTGTCGGGATAAAGGACACGTTCATAAAGACCGGTACAGAAGCAGTGAAGGTTTTCGCGGAGCTGATGAACGAGAAGAACTTCAATCTTATACTGGTATCGGAAGGAATCAAGGAGTACATGGAGAAGAATTTATTGAGGCTTGCGGAGACATCTCTGAAGCCTCTTGTTGTATTCATACCTTTGCCAGGCGAGGAACAGGAGCGGGAGAGCGTTGAAAGTCTCGCGAAGAGAGTGCTTGGCGTAGACATAAAGGGGTTGAAAGCATGAGCGGAACAATCAATAGAGTATCAGGCCCTGTCGTAACAGGGGAGGGGCTCGCGAACGCGAGGATGTACGATGTAGTGAAGGTAGGCAACCAAGGCCTAATTGGAGAAATAATCAAGCTTGACAAGGGCAAGGCGATAATTCAAGTGTACGAGGACACTACGGGCCTCAGGCCGGGAGAACCTGTAGAGAACACGGGAGCACAGCTTTCCGTAACGCTGGGCCCCGGTCTCCTTGGCTCGATCTTCGACGGAATACAGAGGCCTCTCGACAAGATAAAGGAAGTTAGCGGAGACTTCATCGCAAGGGGAGTCAGCGTAGACGCGATAGACAAGAAGAAGAAATGGGATTTCGTAGCCTACTGTGAAGAAGGGCAGCAAGGTCAAGGGCGGCGACATAATAGGAACTGTGCAGGAAACAAGCCTGATAACGCACAGGGTTCTTGTCCCGATTGGAATGGACGGCACGCTAGATAAGATATGATTCTGGAGAGTTACAATGTCACAGAGACCATCGCAATTGTAAAGACCGAAAGCGGCAGCAAGGAGATAATGCTTGCGCAGAAGTGGCCGGTAAGAATAGCGAGACCGGTGGTGAAGAAGCTGCCGCCAAACGTACCGCTCATAACAGGGCAGAGAGTGATTGATACGCTGTTCCCTCTCGCAAAGGGGGGCACCGCAGCCATACCTGGTCCTTTCGGAACCGGAAAGACAGTAGTGTCAGCACCAGCTTGCAAAGTGGAGCGACAGCGAAATTGTCGTCTATGTCGGATGCGGCGAGCGCGGAAACGAGATGACAGAAATTCTGAAGACGTTCCCGGAACTCAAGGACCCGAAGTCAGGCAAGCCAATCATGGACCGAACAATACTTATTGCAAACACATCGAACATGCCAGTGGCAGCAAGAGAGGCAAGCATCTACACGGGAATAACACTTGCGGAATATTATCGTGATATGGGATACAATGTAGCGCTTATGGCAGACAGCACATCAAGATGGGCTGAGGCTCTCCGAGAAATATCTGGAAGGCTTGAGGAGATGCCTGGCGAAGAGGGATATCCCGCTTATCTTGGAAGAAAGATAGCAGAATTCTATGAACGAACCGGAAGGGTCAACGTGCTGAGCGGATCAATCGGTTCTGTCACTGCCATAGGAGCGGTGTCGCCGCCTGGCGGAGACACATCTGAGCCTGTTTCCCAAAACACGCTGAGAGTAACAAGAGTATTCTGGGCACTCGATGCATCGCTTGCAAACAGGAGGCACTTCCCGGCGATAAACTGGCTGAACAGCTATTCGCTTTACGCTGAGGACCTGCAAGGCATGGTTCGCTGAGAACGCAAGCAAGGAGTGGAACGAGCTCTACGCACAGACTCTTGAGATACTGCAGAAGGAAGCGGAAATAAACGAAATAGTACAGCTCGTCGGATACGATGCGCTGCCTGAAAAGGAGAAGATGGTGCTCGACATAGCCAAAGTGATAAGGGAGGACTATCTGCAGCAGAGCGCGTACGATGAGGTCGACACATATTCCTCGATGAAGAAGCAGTACCTGATGCTCAAGTCCGTATAATCTGCTTTATGAAACGGAAAGGGATGCGGTTGACAAAGGAGTGGTAGTCGACCAGATGCAGGGAACTCCCGCAAAGCAGAAGATTGCGAGGATGAAGTTTGTCAAGGAGGATCAGATGGAGAAATACTTCGAGGAAGTGAAGGCAGCCATAGCCGAGATGGGAAAGATACAGGTGATGGCGAAATAGGTGAAAACATGAGCGATGTATACTACAAGACAGTAAAGCAGGTCACCAGTGTACTACTTTTCGTAGAGGGAGTGAAGGACGCGGCATACAACGAGCTTGTCGAGATTGAGCTTGAAGATGGAAAGATAATAACTGGACAGGTGCTCGACAGCAGGAACGGCCTCGCAATAGTGCAGTCATTCGGAGAGACAAGGGGAATAAACATCGAGAACACAAAAGTAAGGTTCCAGGGCACAACCGCAAAGCTCGCGGTCAGCGAGGAAATGCTTGGAAGGGTATTCGATGGCACAGGAAAGCCAAGGGACGGAGGGCAGCCGATATACAGCGACACAAAGCTTGACATAACAGGCATCGTCAATCAACCCCGCATCGAGGGAAGAGCCTAGCGAATTCATCCAGACAGGAATATCTACAATAGATGCGATGAACACGCTGGTGCGCGGACAAAAGCTTCCGATTTTCTCAGGTTCTGGACTGCCGCACAACAAGATAGCGGCGCAGATAGCAAGGCAGGCAAAGCTTCTCAACTCAGATGAAAACTTTTCGGTAGTCTTCGGAGGCATCGGAATAAACAGCGAAGAGGTGAACTTCTTCAGGAAGGAGTTCGAGGACACGGGGGCACTTGACAGATCTGTGCTTTTCCTGAACCTTGCATCAGAGCCTTCCATGGAACGAGTAATATTGCCAAGGCTTGCGCTCACTACTGCGGAGTATCTTGCTTACGAAAAGGACATGCACGTGCTCGTCATACTTACAGACATGACAAACTACTGCGAAGCGCTGAGAGAAATATCTGCAGCAAGGGAAGAGGTGCCAGGAAGAAGAGGATATCCGGGATATCTTTACACCGACCTTTCAACAATCTACGAGCGAGCAGGAAAGATAATAGGGAGGAAGGGATCGATAACGCAGATACCAATACTTACAATGCCTGGTGACGACATAACGCACCCGATACCAGACCTTACCGGCTACATAACAGAAGGACAAGTCGTACTTAGCAGAGACCTGCAGAGGCGAGGCGTGTACCCGAACATAGACGTTCTTGCTATCGCTTTCAAGGCTTATGAACCAGGGAATAGGAAAGGGGCGCACACGTGAGGATCACAGAGGAGTGGCAGACCAGATGTTCTCAGCTTATGCAAGAGGAAAGGAGCTCAGGAGCCTGATAGAGATAGTAGGAGAGGAGGCGCTGAGCGCGAACGACAAGACATTCCTGAAGTTCGCTGATGAGTTTGAAAAGAAGTTCGTCAACCAGGACTTCTACGAGGACAGGACCATAGAGAAGAGCCTATCCATAGGCTGGGACCTCTTCAAGATGCTAGACAAGAACGAGGTGAAGCGCGTCAAGGACGAGTTCATACAGAAGTATGGAAAGTGGGGCGCGACGGACAAGGAAAAAGTTGAGAAAGATGCCACAAAGCAACATAAAGACGACAAGAATTGAGCTGATCAGGACAAAGGCGAGGGCGAAGGTAGCCACGAAAGGGCTCGACCTCCTGAAATTGAAGCGGGCAAGCCTTGTCCTCGAGTTCTTCGAGCTCGCGAAGAAGATACAGCTGCTCAAGGCGAATCTCAAGGAGAGCGTAGAGAGGTCGATGGACAGCGTGAAGATAGCGGAGATAATGGCAGGAAGGATATCGCTAGAAAGGATCGCCGCCGAGCAGAGTCCGGTGACCGCCGGAGTGGAGGCGAAGAATGTCATGGGAGTCAGGATACCCAACGTGAACATAGAGGCGAAGGCACCTGCGTCGATAGAATACGAGCTGATGTCTGTGCCGACGTCTGTTGAGGACGCGAAGAGAAACTACAGCGAGCTGTTCAAGCTGCTGATAGACGTGGCTGAGAAGGAGAGCTCGCTCAGGAAGCTGCTCTACGAGATAGAGAAGCTGAACAGGAGGGCCAACGCCATAGAGAACGTTGTTATACCGAATCTGTTGGAGAAAGCTGGATACATAAAGCAGAGGCTCGAGGACCTGGAGCGTGACCAGATAGTCTCGTTAAAATTCATAAAGAGGAAGATAAATGGATAACCTTAGCAAGTTCAAGGCGGTGATGAAGACCATGTGGCTGGTCAAGCTGGTAGCCGCAATAGTCGCAACTGCAATCGTGCTCATAGTGTTGGTTGGTTGATTAGATGGCAGATATAGAGATACTGGAAAAGATAAAGAAGGGAGAGGAGTCCTCAGACAAGAAGACCAGAGAAGCTGAGACAAAGGCGAAGAAGATTGTAGACGAGGCGAGAGTGGAGGCTCAGCAGATTGTGGAAGATGCGAAGAAAAAGGCCGAGCTCTACTACCAGAACGCCCTGCAAAAGACGAAGAGCGATGCGCAGGACCAGCAGCAGGAGATAATGGACCAGATGAAGAGGAGGGCGCAGAAGATAAACGCGGTGGACAAGCCAACAGTCCTCTCGCTGTTCAAGAAAGCGGTAAAGGAAAGATTCGGTGTATGAATGTTCAAGCCCTCAAAAATGATGCGTATCAGGATAATCACGCACAAGAAGTACTCAGACGCAGTGCTATCGGCTTTGCAGGACATAGGCGTGATGCAGATAGAGCAGTTGCCGGAAGAGGTACTCAAGCTGCTCGGCAGTCCGGACGAATCCGATTACAAGAGTATAGCAGACCAGGCGCAGAGGTTCCGGGGATTGGAAAGCCTGATGCTTCCTGTGCAGTCTGACAAGAAATATTCATTTGAAAGCATAGAGAGCCTGATGACGAGCGCCCGCGGTGTTGCGATAGACGACAGGGTTACGCAGATAAGCAAGGAGCTCGATGAGATAAAAGTAAATCTCGACTCGATAAACTCGCAGCTCGAGCTGCTCAAGAGGCTCGAGGGCTTTAGCGGGGACCTTTCTATACTGAATACAAGGAGCATAGTCTCCTTTGCGGTTTACGGCCAGCAGCTTAAGGAGGTGGAGGCAGCATTCACGTCTTCAAAGGAGATGGTAGTCACAAAACTCCAGAATGCGACGATATTCAGCCTGAGGAAGGCGCAGGAGAAGGAGTTCGGGGCGACCTTGGAGAAATACAGGGTGACAGTAGAGTTCATACCGCAGATATCAGGCACTATTGCGGAGAACGGGAGCGACCTGCACAGCAACCTCGATTTCATAATGGAGAGGAAGAAGTCGCTCGAGGTGGAATTGAGAGGGATATCGGAGCAGTACCACTCGCTTGTGAGCGCGCTCAGGGAGCAGTTCGACATCGAAATGGATAAGATAGACGTGATAGCAAAGCTTGGCAGGAGCGCTTCGATAATCGCGATCGAGGGATGGGTGCCCAACGAGTCTGTTGACAAGCTTGAGGTGCTCATCGCGAGCATAACAAAGAGCAGGTGCGTATTCGAGAGGATAAAGACGAAGGATACGCCCCCGACAAAGATGCACAATCCGGTCACCGCGAAGCTGTACGAGTTCTTCGTGAGGTTCTATTCAATACCGAAGAGCGACGAGATAGACCCTACTATAATGTTCGCGATCGCATTCCCGATATTCTTCGGGTTCATGGTCGGTGACTTCGGGTACGGACTCGTGATGCTGCTGCTTGCTCTGTTCATAGTAAACAGGGTAAACCATCCGCCGAAGGTGAGCAGGCTGCCTAAGATGATAACCTCTTTTGTATCGCTTCTTGTCAGCAACCAGTCGCTCAAGATACTGGCGAAGTCGATAATACCCGGAGCGATAATCGCCATGATACTCGGTATAATATTCAACGAATACTTCGGATTCCACCTGCCATATGCAACGCCGTTCAATGTTGAGCAGAATCTCGGCACGCTCCTTGTGCTTGCCGGTTACATCGGCGTGTTCATGGTAGAGTTCGGATTCTTCCTAGGATTCTTGAACAAGATGGCTGAGGGGGACAAGAAGCATGCGCTAGCGAAGTTGGGTTGGATGGCAGCAGGACTTGGAATTGTTCTTCTGGGCCTCAATGTACTGCACCAGCAGCCGATGGGCCTGAACAACCTCGATGCTGTTGCCTCATATGTCCTTCTGGTTGTCGGAGTTCTCATCATAATAGTGTACGAGGGTGGGAGCGGCCTCATGGAGCTGCCTTCGCTGATAAGCCACATGCTCTCATACACCAGGCTTGTGGGCATACTGCTCGCTTCCGTGATACTTGCAGAGGTCGTAGACCTGATATTCCTGGGCGGATGGCACCATTCGATCCTTCTCGGGCTTGTCGGTACTCTGATACTCATAGTCGGCCAGCTCTTCAACATAATAATAGCGCTCTTCGAGCCGGGGATACAAGGCGCAAGGCTTATATACGTTGAATTCTTCTCGAAGTTCTACGAAGGAAACGGGAAGCTGTTCAAGCCCTTCGCAGTGCAGAGGCACAGGACGCTCTCAAGGTTCAAGCTGTAGCTAGCTCATACCGCCTTTGCAACTACCGTTCCTGTGGCAGTGTGCGGGAAGCTTGTGCTCAATGTTGTGTAGTTTACGAGCACGTATCCTCTGAAGACCTGGCCAGGCGATATTACAAGCGTGGTGCCGTTGTTGTAGCACAGCACATTGAAAGTGAATGAGCCGCCTATCGAGACCTGCGTGTTTGACGTTATCATGTTTGTGGGTGTCCCGGAATTGTTGCAGCCGTAAGCGGTTATTGTTATCGCGGATGTGGTGGCCTGCTGCAGCGTGATGTTTATGTTGCTTGTCGAGGAGAAGAGCTGTGCGCTCACGCATCCGAACTCAGCCGGGAAAACGCACGTCGTGCTTATGAACGAGGCCGGGTTGAAGACGCCGAGGCTGTACAGCGCCGAGAGCACCACCGCGATTATTATTATGGCCCAGCCGTATGTTGTGAGGTATTCTAGCGCGCTCTGCGCCCTGAGCTGCTCTTTGCCCTCCCCATCGAGTATCAGTATTTTCATAGGATACACATCGCATTCTTATGCAAATCAAACGCTAAATAACTTGTCAGTGCAGAGTGGCGACTATCCCGTCTATCACGCCGTTGACGCCGAGCCCGCCGGTTGACTTGACGACTATTCTGTGGCTGAGCACAGGCCTTGCCAGGGACTTTATGTCATCTACGGTCACAGACTTCCTCCCCTGGATCAGCGCCTTCGCCTTGCCAGCGCTCATGAAGCTCAGCTCTGCCCTCGGGCTTGCGCCCATGACTACGTGTATGTCTGATCTTGTGGCGCTGACCAGCTGCGTTATGTATTTGACTACATCGTCTGGGAGTTCCACGCCCTTTGCCTGCTGCTGCATGTCAAGTATGTCCTGTACGCCGAGGACCTTTTGCGTGACCACGCCCTCCTCGTTTTCCTTCAGGCGCATCATCTGCTCCTCCTCCTCCATGCTCGCGTATGTGACAGCTATCCTTAGTATGAACCTGTCGGTAAGCACCTTTGGCAACGGAATCGTACCCTCAATGTTGAGCGGGTTCTGCGCAGCGAACGTTATGAACGGGTTCTTGAGCGGGAGCGTCGAGTTTCCAAGCGTGACCTGGCGCTCTTCGAGCGCCTCCAGCAATGCGGTTGTTGTCTTCTGCGGCATCCTGTTCATTTCATCGATCAGCAGTATGTTGGTGAATATCGGCCCCTTCCTTAGTTGGACGTTCTTGTTCTCATCAAGATAGGTGTATCCGATTATGTCGCTTATCCCTATGTCAGGGGTTCCCTGTACCCTTCCGAAATCCGCCTGTATCGTGCTTGCGAGCACCTTTGTCATAGTTGTCTTGGCCAGGCCAGGCACTCCTTCGAGCATCACGTGACCGTTGGCTACAAGCGCGGTGAACATCAGCTCCATGACCTCGTCATTGCCTGCTATGTGCTTCTTCATCTCCTTTAAAACAGCTTGAAAAGCCTCTTGTGGATTCATGATAACACTATTTTGCCTTCAATGTCCTCCTTTCCTCCTTTCTGAGCGCGCGCTGTAGCACGCTCCACAGAACAACCGCGTTGTTATGCTGCGTGTCGCTTGCGGAAAACAGAAGAGTGAGAGTATCGTTTGTGAGCGCCAGATCCAGAAGCTTCCCGAACGCCCTATTGCCGTCCAGCTCCTTGATATAGCGCTTCTTGAATCTGGGAAACTTGTTCTGCTCGTGCGCGAACCACTTCCTGAGCTCGTTGCTCGGACCCACATCCTTTATCCAGATGTCAACGTTGGCTGTGCTGCGCCTCACGCCGCGTGGCCAGAGGCGGTCAACAAGGATTCTGAGGCCGTCCGTAATCTCCGGTCTTCTCATAGATGCGCTTGAGCTTAATCATAAGACTCTGTTATTAATTCTTAGGATAGCCTTTTAAACTTTCGTTGCGGGTTGTCGGCGGAGTTGTTCCGTAAATCGAAAATGAAAAGAAAGCTTTATAAAATAGAGCGTATAACTATACATTGAAAAACGGCGACAAATGGTGAATTAAATGGGAATTTTTGACAAGCTTGGTGGCATGATGGGCGGCGGAAAGGACATGGACGTTGATACGTACATGAACTCAGAAGAGATGGCAAACGTTGACGTCATGAATGAGCCGGCTGATTTCTATGTAAAGCCTGTTGCTTTGCAGAGCGAGGCTGATGTTGCGCTCATACAGGCAGAGCTGCAGAGGAAGAACATAATACTTCTTAACATATCCGAGATGGCGAAGAGGCCGCAGACCTTGAAGAGCATAGTCGACAACCTGAAGGCGTATGTCGACAAGACGAACGGCGACATCGCAAGGCTCGATGACGAAAAGATTTTGCTCACACCGAGCAAGGTCAAGATAATAAAGAGAAAGCCGCCTGCAAGGAAGCCAGGAATGTAATTCCTTCGTTCTTTTCTTTTTTCTTATTCTGATTACAGGCAGAGCTTAGAGCATGTCCGACATCTGATGCCGTCTTGCCAGTGAATCTATCTCAAATTGCGTTACTGGCGGCTGGGGTGACTTTCGCCTTAGTAGGTCTGATGTCATTTCCTCAAATTGTGATAACCTCCTGCGCAGCTTTTTTACAGTGTCCCTACCTGAAATCCAAAGAACCAGCACAGGTGTAGCGTTGTTTGACGCAGAACCATAGCCTATTTCCAGCGGTGGGCGGCCATCTGCATACTGGTGGTTCTCTAACCATGGATCACGGCTGGCGTCTATAAATCTGCTGCATATGGTTGTCCTTTCGCCCGGCTTCAATACCTTCTCACTAAATCTTCGGTGCAGCAACGTGCTGTCCATTATCTCTGCTGCCTCCTCTACGGAAAGCGGCTGGCCGCCTGTAATTTCTTTTAATTGTGCGAGAGTCGGCATTGGGACGTCCATATCCTCCTTTGTCGTTGCATTGGCCGGATTGAACCTGATAACCATATATCTTTCACCTCCAACCGCGTGAGTGCTGGCGCTGAGATATGCTGGTAATTGCGCCTTTGCTTCCGGCCTTGTTGCTGTTCTTGCATCTGACTGTGCTGATCTTATTGTAGTCGATCCTGACATTATAATCACTACAATATCCTGTGATTTTTATGATATTTAAAGAGCCCGTTTTTGTAAGAAATGTCGGTGATTTTTTGTGATTTTGCTCATTCCAGAGAGGGCTATTGATACCGCGTTTAGCTCCTTTCTCGTCGGGTTTGAGCGCCTAATCACGTGCTCGAACGCAAAAAGCACCGCCTTCTTGTTCCTTATGTCCTTTCTCTCTTTTATCGACTTCCAGAAGAGCTTGCCTATGCCCTGGATTTGCGCATCGTTGGCGTACATCCCAGGATAACCGTGCTCCTTTTCAAGATTCTCCTTGTTGGCCTCATATAATATCACTGCGAGTGCATGCGATATGTTCAAAACAGGATAATCCTTGCTTGTCGGCACAACGATTGTAAGGTCGCACTTCTTCAGTTCGTCCTTTGTAAGGCCTATGTCGTCCCTGCCTATGAGCAATGATATGCTCTTTCTCCTCTTCAGGAAGCCCCTTGCCTTTTCCGGAGGATAAGCATTGAAGAACGAGTCGTCGCTTTTGTGCCACAGGCCTGTTGTTCCCACAACAAGGTCGCTTCCCTTTGTGGCTGCATCTATGCTCTTGTATATCTTTGCGCTTTTCAGGAGGCCAAAGGCATGCTTCGAGTACTTTATCGCCTCCTTTCCCTTGTAATTGCATCTCGGGCTTACGATGCTTATCCTTTTCACGCCGAAATTGCCTGCTACCCGGGCTATGTACCCCAGGTTTATCTGGTAAAGCGGCTCAACAAGTATTACTTTTATCGCATCTTGCATTGGAAACACGCACTTCTCATATTATTATGGCTCCGACTGCCAGCAGTGCCAGCACAGCAAGGAGGTTGACTGCGAAATGGGCCAATATCGTGGCGTATAGCGATTTGTATCTCATGAAGACATATCCGGCTGCGATCCCGAACACGAAAGCGGCTGCGAACTCGCTTATCGACATATACCCCGCATGCAGCACCGCGAATATCAGGGCGCTGAAGAATATGCCCAAAGCCACGCTCGACCATCTGGGCAGGAATTCGCCAAAGAGCGTGGCTAACCTCGGGATGAGAAATCCCCTGAAGAATATCTCCTCGTTTATCGGGCTAAGGAAAACCGCGAACATGAGGAAGTAGAACGGCTCGCCGCCCAGCACCATCCCCACATTAGTGGGCAGCTGTATGCCGGTTGCTTGCGAGATCAGCGACACCGCCACTTCGAGCGCAAAGATTATCAGGAAGAGGATGGCGGCATTGGCCACAGCCTTGGTGCTCATGTTCTCCTTTGAAAGGCCGAGGGTTCGCAGCACTTCGTTTATGGTCATTCCCCTCAGTATCAGATACGAGAACACGACTATAGAGAACATCATCGATAGCGTTATGCTCAAATCGGTGTTCGCATCTGTGGTGCTTATCTGCCCGTTAGCGTACAGGTAGATGTAAGCTATTGTGAGTATGACCAGAACAAGGGCGAATATGTGGAAAAAATACCTTGCAAGTATGCTGTCCTTCTTCTTTGGTGGATTGCGCCTCCTTGCCAACATTACCGCCTATTTCTTTGCAGCAGTCCTGAACTCCGCGTAGCCGCACTTGCCGCACGATAATCTATCTGCATGCTCGCCCATCCTGCTGCCGCACTTCGGGCACATCTTCCCCGGCTTGTACGCCTTGAAGTTTTTCTTCGCCTTCTCCTTCTTTTTCTCATCCGCCATCAAAATCAACTATTATTCCTTCTTCTCCGCCTTTTCCTCTTTCTTTTCTTCCTTTTTCTCCTCCTTTGGCGCATCTGCAGCGGCTCCTGCGCCTTTTTTCTTCTTCTTTGTAAGCCTGTCAAACGTATATTCGTGCTCGAACTTCTTCATTGCTTCTGGATTTGGATACGAATGCGCCAGAACCTTGCACTGCCTTGTGCCGTAGGTCTGGAAAAGGTTGACTATTACCGTATTATCTGGGCTAAGGTTGAGCTTCTTGCATATCTCCACCTTGACTTCGGCCTTTGACGGCGTCTTGCCTTCCTGGAGTATGTAAAACTCGATCTCGCGTCTTCCTATTACCTCGTTCTTATAGTCCTTTTTTATCTCAAGTTCCATTTGTTCACCGACTTTTGTGCGTTCTACTGCCAGACCCTGAGCAGGGCCTTCCTTCCCATCGTTTCCATGACCTCGACTTCCTTCCCGGCCTCAAGCTTGCCGCGGAACTCGTCTGTGAGCGGAAGATCATATACCTCGTATGTCTCGTTGTCCATCACTTGCACGGAGTTTTCCCCGATTGACACAACCTGCGCCTTCCTTTTTGTTATTGTAGGCACATCCGCATCTGCGCTGCTCGGCTTTATCATGGTCTTCTTCTGGCCATCGAAGACTCCTATGCCAGTCACCCGCATCTTCGCTGATCCGTGCTTGCCGGGAGAGCTGGTCTCTATGTCCACTATCTTGCACACGATACCGTCGATGAGCAAATAGCTGCCGACGCGCATCTCCTTCATCGACTTGTGTTGGATCTCGCCTTCATCTTCTGCCATATAATGCACGCTAAGTAGTAGCTGACGCTAGTTATTCGCTAATAAGGTATATATACCTAACTTCATCGCTCGCTCAGAGCAGGCTCTCTATTGTGTCGATCCACCTTGCGTCTGTTGCAGTCGACCTGGACGTCATCGATGATGAGCCAAGCTTCGCCTTCACGCCGGTCACTATCGACATCACGCGGATCTGGTCGTTGAGCCCTGGCTCGAGCCTTGAGCCGAATATGACATTCGCCCTTTCATCAAGGTTTGCCGTGACTCCCTCTCCGACCTTCGTCGCCTCGTCTATTGTGAGCGATGTGCCTCCTGTCACGTGCACCAGCGCGCTCTTGCCTCCTTCTGTCTCTACATTGAGAAGCGGGTGTGTTATAGTTGAGCTTATGGCCTTCTGGACCTTGTCTGCCCCTGTGCCTGCTCCCAGGTTTATTACCGCTGTTCCGCTGTCCCTCATTATTGCGCGGACGTCTGCGAAGTCCAAGTTTATCAGGCTTGGCAGCATTATCGTGTCTGCTATGCCCTTGACAGCATTTCCTGCCACGTTGTCGACTAGCTCGAACGCCTTCTCTATCGGAAGATTTGGAGCGTAGCTCAGCAGCCTGTCGTTCTCTATTATTATCGTAGTGTCTGCGTTCTTGGTCAGCTGCTCTATGCCCCAGTCGGCCTTCTGCTTCCTGCTCCTTTCAAGCGCAAACGGGTATGTGACAAATGCAACAACTAGCGCGCCCTGCTCCCTGGCCATCTGTGCCACAAGTGGGATTGAGCCTCCTCCTGTTCCTCCGCCCATTCCTGCAGCGAGGAATACAAGATCATAGCCGCTTATCGCCTCTTCGATCTCGCGCCTGCTCGCGTCTGCGCACTTTGCGCCTATCTCGGGGAATCCGCCCGCGCCAAGCCCTCTGGTTAGGTCCTTGCCCATGAGTATCTTCTTATGCGCCTTTATCATGTTGAGGTGCTTTGCGTCCGTGTTCAGGGCGATAGTGTCGGCACTCTTGATACCGCTCGTAAATATGCGGTTTATCAGGTTGCTTCCTGCACCGCCTAGGCCAACAATGGCTAGCTTCGCTTCAAATTCCTCGTCGTTTGGGTTCCCGATCATGTTTCCACCATTAAATATTAAAATGGAAAAAAGATATCAAAAAGAAAAAGGCCACAAGGGCCTTAATCGATTTAGATCATCTCAATTCCACTGAAGGAGGACTGCTTTGGTTCTTCGAGATGGCCGACTATGCTTGCGCCCTTGACTCCTGTTACTATCGCCACTATCTCTATCTGGTCGTCGTAGCCTGGTATGAGCCTTGCACCCCACTTTATGTTCGCCTTGGGGTCCATCTGGTCGGTTATGATCTCTCCTGCCTTGATTGCATCTCCTATTGTAAGCGATGCTCCTCCTGATATGTGGATGAGCGCGCCCTGTGCTCCCTCCATGTTCACATCAAGAAGCTTGTTCTTCAACACGCCTTCTGCAGCTGCATTGACCTTGTCGTTGCCCTTTCCTGTGCCGACAGCGATGAAGCCGACCTGCCCGCCGCCCAATATCGAGCGTACGTCTGCGAAGTCTATGTTTATCAGCGATGGCTGTGTTATTGTCCAGACAAGTCCGCCTATTGCCTTTGCCATGACCTCGTCCGCAAGCGCGAACGCATCATTCATCGGCAGGTTCGGCACAAGCTTTACCAGCCTGTTGTTATCTAGTATTATAACGCTGTCGCAGAACTTCCTTAGATTCTGGATTCCCTCTTCGGCCTTTACCTTTCTTATCCTCTCAAGGTCGAACGGGTATGTAACCATTGCGACAACTATTGCGCCCTGCTCCTTTGCAATCTGAGCAGCTACTCTTATCGCGCCTGTTCCTGTTCCTCCTCCCATACCGGCGCAAGGAATACGAGCTGCGAGCCGTTGAAGACATCCTCAATCAGTCCCCTGTCGACCTCTGCAGCCTTTTCTCCAACCTTTGGATCGCCTCCTGCGCCAAGTCCTCTTGTTATTGTCTTTCCAATCAGCACCTTCTTGATCCTGTCATCGATGATCTTGAAGTGTTGAGCATCAGTGTTTACAGCAACGAACTCCGTTCCCTTCACTCCTGACTTCAGAAGTCTGTTAACCATGTTGTTACCAGCTCCGCCAAAACCCGCAGTTACTATCTTTATCTGTGTTGAGCTGAACTCCTCATTCACGCTCTTGTTCTGTCCTAGAATTTCATTTACCAAGTCGGTCATGTTATCGCCTAATCGCCGTTAGTAATTATCTCAAAAGCTTTATAAAGCTAACTGAAAATCTTGTATTAAAAGTAGTAATGGAGACATAAAGGTATTTTTGTTTACTTAACTACAAAATAAGGAATAAAACTACATAATTTTTATGCGACTATACACTTATAGAGCAATATAAAACACGATTTTTGGCGTTTTATGGCTTCGTGATCGTGTAATTTCCAAGAATCTGGCCGGACTGGCCAAGAACCACGTACTGATTGTAGTTTGCATGCGCAGAAGTGTAGTTTACGATCCACGAGTTGCTGAACGGAACCCCCAGCGGGGTCGCATTCGCTGTTATGTTGCTGTAGAAAGCGGCATAGACATTGACATTTTTGTATCCGTAGTCGGTTACGAAGTTTAGAAGGACAGGAGTCATGGTGTTGTACGATCTTGCTATTGCTATTTCAGGAGAACTTATCACATAGCTCGGTGCCGTCGATAAACCATACACGACGCACCTTGTTGTGTAGTTCACATCCGTGCTCGGCTGCAGCCCAGTAGCCGGATAATCGAACTCCTGGATGATAAGTGTGGGGCACGGCCTTGTGCCGTTGTAGACAACGGACAAAACAGCATCCCAGCTGTTGTTCTCGAGTATCGACGGTGAAACCGATATCACTGATACGGTGGCATTGGGGCTCGAGGCCTTCACGTCGTTGAGCACCAGCTGCTCAGCCTGCGCCTGTGTTATTGGGCCGGTAGCGCTTGGGTGGACGAATGCGAGAAACGCTATGCCTATCAGTGCTACGAGGATGAATATGAGTATTCCTACCTTGAGCAGAAGGTCCATTTACATCACATTATAATCTATGTTAAGAACTATAAAGATTATACTTTTATGGCAGAAGGGTATTGTAGAGTGTAGATGCAAAGTGTCAAAATAATGTTTATATTTTTTATGATTTAGAAAAGGATTTAAAGCCGTAATCCACACACCTGATTATGAAGATAAAGATCGCAGGCTATGTCATCTTGGCCTTAGCAATAATCTTAACGAGCGTGATGCCGGTAGTATACAAGATAGGGAGCAATTTCAACCCTATAGAGCTTGCCTGGTTGGTTTCAGTTGTTGGAGTAGCAGGTTCACTTGTCATAATGTTCGCCAAGAAAACTCAGGGTAATTTGAAGGAGTATTTAAAGAGCAGAAGGTCCATTTTCCCGTTCGCTTTTGTAGGCATCGCTGAGGCCGCACAAACGTTAATCTTTAGTTATACTACCCACTTTATAAGCGCATCCCTACTTGCTGTAATATACAGATCGTGGCCTTTACTTTTCATACTAATAACTCCATTTGCATTTAAGGAAAAAATAACAAAATATGACGCGCTCGCTGTTCTGATTGGGTTCTCCGGAATGGCTGTAGCTTTGCTTGGAGGAACTGTAATAAGCCTGCCAATCGTTCTGGTGCCATTTGCTGCATTAGTATTTCTTGCAGCAGTGATGGATGCGTGGGTAGGCGTCTTTGAGAAGGGCTATAAGTACGAGATGACAAGCACGCTTTTCCTTTACAACCTGTTCTTCTTTATCACGACCTCGCTTTTTATGGTATACCCAAGCGCACCAATAAATCTAAACCTAGGGTTGAGCGATGTTTCGGTAATATTATTCCTCGGAATATTCCAGAACATACTGCTGACCTTCTTTTTCACATCAGCCTTCAGAATGAATAGGTCATCGCTAGTAGCGAATGCGTCTATGATCGTTCCTTTCATTACCATAGCCCTAGATTATGGGCTACTTGGAGAGCCACTCCAGATATCTACGCTAGCTATCGCAGTAAGCGTGTTGGCGGGATTACTTATACAGAAATTCGCGCCGCGCACTACAAATTATTTATCAAAATCCAAGCTCTCTGGATCTGCGCCTCTGCTGTTCGATGTCACAAGCGTGTTTGTGAACACAAAGAATGAGCTGTTATATAATGTAATAAAGGGCGATGGCAGAGCTTTAGCTTTTTGTATAAAATCCAAGAACGAAGAGGTGCTAAAGAGGTGTTTCTTGGCTATAGATGAGATGAAGGGAGATAATTATCTAATAACGACAAATAAATCGGATAGTCCTGAATTAGATCCGAGCGAATTGGAGTTTATAAAGGATATAACTGGGCAAAAGCCTGATGACCTGATAATCCTTGGATTTGGCAAACCAGATATTGTAGAAGATAAGCTTACAATGCTGCATGTGAAGGTTTTTAGCAGTAGCTATTCCATAGATGCCCCAAGTGTGGTATCATAGTTTTCTTTTGTATCTATATTCCGGAGTGGCAGAACCCCTTTTATTGCTTGGTCGACTATTGCGTGTTTGATCGTAGGTGAGTCAATTTTATATGCGTTTCTATGTGCAGTGACACTATTCTTTATCCCTTCTTCGTAATTGTCATAGCATGCCCATGTGAAGGAGGTATCTCCACCCGTTGTGGACCACATAAACTGGAATTCGCTTATAATAGGAAATTCCCAGAGATCTTTCCAGTACATCGTACGCCTTTCATTTTCCACCCGCACCTCTACTCCTTCTTTGATAGCATAGTTTACAAAATAAACAATACCATATTTCAGAGGGGGTCTAGTCACAACTGTAGTATACCTTTTTATTATGCCTTCTTTGTCTAGCTTCTTTATGTAATATTTTGTAAGTCCTTCACTAAGCCCTATTTTCTTGCTGAGTTCACGCATCGTCATTCTCGAATTCGAGTTCAGGCACAGGATTATTTTCTTATAATTATCATCAATTTTGCACTCGTTTATCGAATCATCATTTATTGGTACAAAACCAAGGTGCGACACTATTACTTCTGATGAGTGTGATTCTAGCCCATATTTTGAGAGAGCAATCCATAATCCAAACTCCCACTTAAAATATTCTTTTGAATCTCTGGCAAGTGCTACTACCACCATGTCAAAATCACCTTTTGTTGTTATGGCGAGCTGTACTATTTTGCTTCTGGTGAAGATAGGCTTCAGCTCTTTTGACTTAGGCTTCTTACTGAATTTGATCCTTAAGATATGAAGCGTAGTGAAATGCAGCCGTTCGTAATCAAGCTCTAATGTGTAATGTAGGCCTAGCTCTTTCTCAAGCGCAGTTATCCTGCCCTTAACGGAGTTTCTTGGTATGCCATATTTCTTAGCGAGCTTCGTCACCGTTGTTCTGGAATCAGTACATAGTTCCCTCAGTATCTTTCTAGACGGTGAGCTTATTTCCATAGTAGCTTATCGTCGTGCTGTTTTAATAAACTTCTGTTTTTTATTTTATGTTAGAGGACAACACAAGCAAAGTGTAAAAATTTTCCTACTAAAGTTTCATTTTTCACAGCGTATATAAATCACAAATCCTGCTAATTATACAGGTGTGGGGAAATGAATAATTTAGGGTCTGGGGAATCTGTAAACAACGATACTAATTTTAGAAGGTCCAATCCATCCACAATGCATTTTGGTCCGTGCAAAGTATCACACCCTTGTTTTCCCTGCTTCTCCACACCATCCACCCTATTGATTAATTGGTAGTTAGAATGAGGAATGAGAGTTATGTTTGCTGGATGTGCGGGCATAGGCACACGGATCCGGCTGCGTTCCTATGGCACATAAGGGCCTGCGGAATGGAATTGGGGATAAAGGTACAGAGCATTCCTGCGATTGCGCAGAAATAAACAGAAGTAGGTGGGTAGTTGAGGTGTCCTAACTGTGACAAGTTAATGAGAATTAGGTGGAAGGGGTAAATGCCTCTCTTGCAACAATGGGCATGCAAAAACCAGGAAGAAGGGTATCCTGCATAGGTTCTATCTGATTGAACCTAAACCGAACGCGAATGCAGACGAGCTTGCAGAGAAGCTGATATCTTTGAAATCTGTTGAGGAGGTATTCCTTTCCGATGGAGACTATGGCTTCATAGTGAAGGTAAGATTCCTGGATGGCAAAGAGCCTTCCGACGTAGCACACTACCTAAAAGGGAGGATAGCGAGCCGCTTTGGGACGGTGGACAGCTACTACCAGTACAGGAAGTGATCTTGTGATAAAAAAGAGCGTGTGTCAGAAGTGCAAGAAGGGCAGCATACGGCTCAAAAACGCAATAGGCAGCAAGTTCATTATAGGGGAATGCGACAATTGCGGGGCTACATTCATTACGGTGGTGAAATGATATGCAAAAAGTGCGGTGGCCTTCTGAAGAAGCATTCCAATGGAAAAGAGCTAATGTGCATAGACTGCCTGGCCAGATTTAGGATAAGCGAAGGAGTTAGCCCTTAAGCCTCACTCTTATTATCTTTAGGTTTGCGCGCCTTCTATCCTTTGTTTTCGGATGGCTTGATATATAGAGTTCTTTTGCAGTGAATGTTGTGGAGAATTTCGACCCTTTGAGTTCCTTAATCGCGGCGCGAAGCCTCTTGCCGTCGATTGCTTTGTGTAACTTATCATGTGCAAGTGTCACATGTGGATTAAATCTGGGATAACCAGTCTGAAGGGCACCGAATTCGTCTTTTAGCAGCCCGTATATCTTCGACATGCTCTTTGTCTTCTTGACCTTTAGGTATAGCACTATGTTCGGTTCAATGAAGCAATCATAATCCTTTATGTTTACCACAAACGGTGACATCTGTTCTAAGATGTGCTTTAGTCTAGAGGTCACTTTGTGCAGTGCAGCACTTTCTGTCTTCATACTAAAAATTGTTATGTGTGGACCCTTTTGATCCCTCAGTTGCCCATAGACCTTGTACCTATCTACTATGCACTCCGAGATATGGTATATTTCCGTTCTGGGCCGCCCTGGTATCCTTGCCCAGATGGATACGATGCTTTCCATATAGTTCATCTTCCAGTTTCGTATTAAAAGCATTTCGTCCAATAGACGCCATGCTGACCATTCAAAAATGCAGAAGTGCGCCGATACCTGGCTAGTGTGGCTCACTAATCTGTTCTAGGGTTATTTCTTCAGAGGGTAACAATTCCTGCTACTTCTGCTCTTTTTCTTAAAGGCTCGTCGAAAGTGAGGAGTGGGGCCCTTTCCAAAACACAAGTTCCAAGGTAGAACGAGTCATAGACCGGCGCTCTGTGCTTTGCAGCGAGTTGTGAAGCAAGTTTTGCTACTTCTATATCATCTGGCTTCTCCAATCCGTTGAATATTGATATAACATCTTCTACTGCAGCTGCATATTCTGTGTTAGAAAGCTCTTTCTTTAAAATATAGTATTTCCAGAGCGTGTTTAGTGCTTCCGGCAAAGCCAAGTTTGGGGTTATGATCCGTTCCTGCCCGGTGAGCTCGCTTTTGTAGACTTCCTTTGCACGCTCGCTATTTTCCTCATCTAGCACAAGCTTTACTATGGCACTAGCATCTATGATCATCATCTGGAATCCCTATCGGCTCTTATCATGACTGCACTGTCGCCCGACACCTTCCTCTTTCTAGCCCTGGCCTCAATTGCCACATACTCCTCAAGTAATATAGCCGCGTTTAGCCTTGTTTCTATAAAACTCCTGATATCGACGCTCAATTTCACTTTTGCCTTTTTCAACCGGGCCTTTGTACCATAAGGAACCCTCACTGTTATAACTTCGGACCTTGAACCGGTCATTGAATCACATTAATTATATGAACATGCAGATATTTATGTATTACGTTTGTATGCATTTTGTAATACATATTAGATGATTCATGCATAGGCGCCCTCCTCCAGAAAGGCCTATTCTTCATTGCTACTCTTCCGCTAATACTATATACTTATGTATTTAAATAGCTATTTGTGTATAAATAAGTATACTGAAGTATATGGTGATTATGTGCGTCGAGGGGAAGACTATTCTGGGCATATAGATGCGGCAAAAACAGTATTGAAGGAACTTTTCCGGGTAATTGCACCGCTTTCGCTGTTCGGGATGGTTCTTGTGGGAAAGGCGTATGGGGCATATGCATCCCTGCAGATAGTGCCGGAGCTGAGTCTCATACAGGCCATACTCGCACAAACCGGCCCTGCGCTGAGTGCGGTCCTTTTCATACTTGCAGGCGTCTTCTATGCGATAGGGCAGATGCTGCCTCCCGACAAGAAGGCACAGTTTCATACTACTGCCGTGAACATAATAATAGGCGCTGTGGTCGTGGGCGCCCTAAGTTTTGCATCAACATCACTGGCAACTGCATCTACCCATCTGCTAAGCAACATTACTACGAACAGCACCGCAAATGGTATCGGTTAGTGCTTTAAATGTTTTTGGTTTCCCTAGACGTGTTTGCAGGCTACGACATTGCGATAGCGATATTGGCAATAATGATCGCTGTTGCAGGCATATTGATAGGGCTGGGGTTCGCCCTTGACGACAGACGCATAAAGGAGTTCGGGAGATTGGAGCTTTACCAAACTCTGATAAATGGGGCGATAATAGGCGTGCTTTTCATATCGTTCAGCCAGTATGGCATCTTCACCGCGGTTATAAATGGCATTACTGGTGGTGTTACCCAGACCAGCTGCGACCCGACTCTGGGATACAATGCCGCCATATGTTTTGCATATGACTATCTTATCGGCTCGGAGGCCATCACAGTAAACGGGCACATATATCCGTCGCTGATAACCTCGACAGTCGCATTGCTGATACCTACAACTCTGCTTTACATCGCAATAGGGACGATATCCACCATAAATATAAATTTTATAGTAGTTTCGGTAGGGTTGGCAGGCCTGAAGATAATGCTCGGACCCCTACACGGGATTGTAGACTTCCTGGCTGCGAATATCTTCGTTATAGCGGCTCAGGCTGCGTTGCTTAAGTTCATTGCACTCACTGCCATTCCGGTCATATTGCCAGTGGGTCTCATTTTGAGGACTTTCTACTTCACAAGGAAGCT
The DNA here is from genome assembly GCA_963762345.1 of uncultured Microcaldota archaeon. Taxonomy (GTDB): domain Archaea; phylum Micrarchaeota; class Micrarchaeia; order Micrarchaeales; family Micrarchaeaceae; genus JAJZYD01. The sequence goes on along the minus strand of CAVXKI010000001.1, from coordinate 17,215 downwards.
TGGCGGCGCACTGATTGCAATAGCGATAGGATTCTTTGCAATATTCCCAATGACATACGTGCTGGACGCCCAGCTTATGGACTCCTATTCCAATGGCACATCCGCCGCCATCTTTTCTTCTGCTAGCGCTGCCATAGCCGGTGCAATAAACAGCACACAGTCAATAAGCAGCTCTAGTTTCCAGATTTCACAGAGTAATTCGATATCATCAAACCCATTCTCGGGGATCATTTCTATGGTCTCTGGATTCACCAGCTCTTTTTCCGCAGTTATCAACTCGTTGGAGGGCGTGATTACCCTGCTCATAATCCAGGCGTTCATCCTCCCCACGTTCAGCCTCGTGCTTACGGCAATATCCATAAGAGAAATGGCCCGCGCGCTTGGTTCCGAGATATCGTTCGGGCGTTTTGATATATTTTGATGATTAGATGAAAGGCGAAACTTTGGTTTTCTATGCTTTGCTTGCGATTTCTGCGCTTATCGCGGCCGCGAGCCTGCTTACGCTTAATGTTTTTGTAGTCGCAATAGCGGCATTTGCAATCATGGTTACGGTCATAGTGTACAAGCTCTGGTATGTGATCGATTCCCTGATATTCAAGCATACCAACATCGTAGAGGTTTTCAACGGCTATGAGCTTAGCAGAGACCGCAATTCTGCGATAAGAAGAGTAGACGACAAGATAAGCTCGACAACTGCGGCAATCTTAAGCGTTGGCAAAGAGAGCGAAGTGGAAAAACAGCAGATAGAGAACATAGTGGCGCACATCAACTATCCTTTCAAGTTCATAATGCAGGTCGAGAGGCTAAATGTCAATAAAATAACGGACAGGTTGCAGACTGGCAGAAGCATGAAGGAGATAGAGCTGTCCAGATTGCAGGGCTCGTCAAAGAAACAGGACCTTAAGGTCGGCCAGATAAAGAGGGAGCTGGAGCTGATACAGCATGACATAGATGCCATAAACACCGGGGAAGCCCCGGTAAGGCTGATCTACTACATACTGACAAGCGCCATGTCCGAGACTTTTTATGACGCCGAAGAAAGGGCAAAATCGCAAATAAGGGAGCTTGCAAGCCAATTTGATGCATTGCTCAGTTCGAAATCCAAGATTTTGACAGGGAACGAGCTTTTGAGCCTGTTGCAGATAGACTCTGAGATGGTGTTGGGATGATCCTTTCGTCATTATCAAACTCCAGGACTGCAGTCAAGCCACTCTGCATATTCAACCCTTCGGAGCAGGAAGGGGAAAATGGCGAGGGGATCTACATAGGCAAGACGCAGCTTTACAGGATTCCCTTCTTCCTAGACACCGACAGGCTCCTCAATCCACACATAGTGACACTTGGTATGACCGGATCTGGAAAAACCTACTTCATGAAAAGTTATCTTATCAAATTCATGCTTGGCGGAAAGGGCAGCATCCTAATTCTTGATTGGAATGGCGAATACGATGAACTGGTATCGTTTTTGGACGGCAAAACGATTGAGCTGAAAGACAGGGACATTCCGGATTTCGACGTAGCTACCGATGGCCTCCTTAGCATAAACCTTTCGAAGGCCAAAGATGATGCCGTGCGCAGAGACATAGCGCGGCAGGTTGTCGATTTTATGATAGAATCGATGCATAGCATGCCGATAAGCGGCAAGAAGAAGAGGATCTTCCTAGTAGATGAGGCGTGGAGGGCGCTGGGCGACAACAACAGGCTTGGCCAGCTTTTCAGGGAGGGCAGAAAATACGGGTTTAGCATAATGGTTTCGACCCAGCTCGCAAAAGATGTGAATAATGAGGTGCTGGCTAATGCCGGAGCAATCCTAGTGTTCAGGCTGCAAAATGCTGATGATTACTCTACGTTGATAGGATCTGGCATAATCACAAATGAGCTTCAAGAAAGGCTTTCTGACTTGGGCATTGGCAGTTGTGCAGTGCGTTTGGCGTACAAAGACGATACGGCCAGGCGCGCAGAGGTATTCATCAGGAGGATAGATGGCGTCTCAACTTCGGTTTATACCATAAAAGGTGATAAAATGCAAATAAAAGTATCCAGTAAGAGATTCTCAGAGGTAACAGGGTCCTTAATAGGGGATAGCGGCGTAAGGGCAAAGCTCGCCAATTTCGTTGAGGCAAACGATAGGAATCTGGATCTTGGCGGCCTGGTAAAATTTCTTGGCAAGAACGGCTTGAAGCGGGCGGATATCATTACGTACCTGAGGCTTCTCGGCCTCGACGACCTGACCATAATCAACGCCTATGAATCGACCAAGGGAATAGTTCTTACGGTATAGGTCTATACATGAAAATAGAAAACGGCGGTCTTTTATGCTTCAGCTACAGCGTAGACATAGACGAAGGATTAGATATTGCCAGAGCTAAGGCGCTGCTTGCGTCATTGCCGAATGCCAAACTGGTTTCTAAAAAGGGAGAGCCGAAGTACCTGTTAAAGGACAGAAACAATGATACTGCCAACTATTCCATTCTGCAGCTGGGGCAGAAGAAAATCACGCTTAGCAACTATTGCGAGAGGACCAACAGCCAAGATAAAACGCTTGCGCTGCTGAGATTTCTCGCGATACTTGCATATTTGAAAGACCTGTGCAATCCCAGAGTTGGTTCACTCTACAGAGAGATTTCTGAAGCGCTTGCAACTTCGGTGCTCATAAACAAAAATGATACAGCATTGACCTTGTCGGATATGGAGAACCGAAGAATAGATGTATTGAGCAATTCGAATATTGTCCTTTCGGGCCAGCTTAGAAGGATGAATGCGATCAATATTGATATCAAGTCGCAAAATTATACGTATAAGAGCTTCTGTAAAGAAGTCCTGGACAAACTTTCAAAGAATAATCAAAATTTCAACAATATAGCAACTGCACTCAAGAACCTTGGAGTGAGCGATGATTCCACTAAGAACATTCTTCTGCTGTTGTCTAAGAATACCAAGTAGATATCATGGAGTTAATAAACCAGTTTTATAGCTTAGGTTATATTGCATTAGGGGCGCTGATTTTTATCATTATAAGAATTGTGTCTGATGCGAGTGATAGACATAGGGCTTTATTCGTAAGGAATCAGGGATATGGGCACAGTACATATGTTATGAGATTAGATAGTGTGGGACTCATTAATGCCATAAAATGTTGCAGAGAAAAAATTGACAATAAGTACATCGTGAAGGGCATGGCAATAAAGATAAACGAGTTAAAGGGCATACTTGCTGAACAGGCAGGTATGGCTTCTTCGGATTTAAGCGGGTTTGATGAGGATTTATACTATGTTTTGAAAAATATTGGCGGAATAAAAATCTATAACGATCTAATATATGCAGAAGACGACATACGTTCATTAATCCTTAGATTAGTTTATGATCGAACGATATTGTCGGATAACGTTTCGGCAGCCTACCTGAAAGGCTTGAATAAAAGAAGCTTGGATGGTGGAATATTGGGTCTGAATAAGCTGCATGACCTCAACGTTCTTAAAAAGCAATTTTATTACCACAAAGAAAATGCCTTGTATCTTTTTAATGTGGGTGAGAGTGTTCTAGGGTACTAACAGAAGATATAAATATCTATTATACCTAAGTTATATTATAATATAATTATGGTAATTTAATGGATGTGCCGATTGAGAGGTTACTTAAGACTCCGCAGCAGATTAACCTAGCAAGATTACAGGATGCAATAGTTGAGTCAGTTTACGAGATAGACTCAAATATAGTGATGCATGGAGGGACTGCAATATGGCGCTGCTACAATGGGAATAGGTTTTCTGATGATGTAGACATTTATCTATCAGAAAGAGAATTTGCCAAGCTAAATAAAGAATTTACTTGGAAACTCCCTAGGCGAAATCTCAAAATGGATTACCCTACAGGTATTGGAAGCAAAATCTTTGTATATAATGATTATGCAAGAACAAAGTTAGAAGTGATGAATAAACCTAAGACCTTGAAGAGCGTTGCTAGGGCATATCAGAAAATTGATGGTTCGGCATTAGTAATCAAAACCTTGACCGCAGAAGACTTTATTTTTGAGAAGATTGACACTTATTCAAGTAGAGAGTATATTAGAGATATCTACGATATATTTCACTTGATGAGTGTAGAAAAACTGGATAAAAGAATTAGAAGTGCATTAGTGGAGTTCATTAAAACAGTAAAGCGCCCGAAGGATGAAGAAAAATTGAAAGAACTTGTTTATTCTGGGAGTATACCTACTTTCGATGAAATGATAGAATCGATACGGGAAAGATTAAAATGAAGTATATTAATTATGTTAGAAACACGTTCGGTGCGAATAACTTTCCTGTATTCACCGTTACTGATTTAAAGGTAGCTTTGGGCGCTATGGGGATAAGTAAGGACTATCTTCGTCTGCTCATTCATAATTTATTACATAAAGGCGAGATTAAAAGAATAACGAAAGGCGTTTACACTGCTCATGATGATGCTACTGTAGTAGGCTTTGCTTACGGATCTTTCTATTATGGTTTGGAGAATGCCCTCTCAATAAGGGGCTTCTCAGACCAAAGCACAAACTTTGTAGTCCTCACTCCTAGAAACGTAAGGCAAGGAATAAGGAACTTTGATGGCAGGAACTACCTAGTTAAAAGATTAGATAGTTCCTTCTTTTTTGGTTATGATTTGATTAGGTACGGAAATTTTTGGGTACCTGTTTCAGATTTGGAGAAAACAGTAATTGATATGGTATACTTTGATGACTTCATAAGCCCAGAATCGTGGGAGATTATTAAGCCTAAATTAGACGTTAAGAAACTCACTTTGTATTTGAAGAAGTACGATTCGAAATTTAGGAAGAAAGTACTCGAAGAAGTCCGCAATCACAATGCCTTGGTCATCCCGCGTGTTAAGACGCACGCAAAGCCATAACTAATGCCTTTAGGCCAAGCTTTTCTCGAGCAGGTACCTTGCCTCCCCGTCGCCAAAGTAATTCGGTATTTCTTTGGCAATCTCATAGCCGAGGTGCTTATAGAAGCCTACCGCCTTGGCGTTCCTTGGGTTTGAGAGCAGCGTTATCTTCTTTCTGCCCAGCTTGACGGCCAGCTTCTCTGCAAAGTCCATCATCTGCCTTCCGTAACCCTTGTCTTGGACTTCCGGGAGAACACGGATGGCAAGGACATAAATCTCTTCCTCGTGTGGTTTGTCTACGAGCGTCAAGTAGCCGACCGGCTTGCCGCCCTGGTCCTTCCATAACCAGGTGGTAGAGTTGGGCTCTTCAGTCAAGAACTTGAAGAACCTATCCTTGCTTTCAATTTGCAGTTGCAATAGAGTAGGAGTTGCGGTTACAATCTTTGACTCCAATGCAAACAGCATGTCGAGATGCTGCTTTACGTCGACCTTGTTCGCCCTGATAATGCTTTTGGTGGACACGAATAACTTTTACAGAATAAAGTTTAAAAGGATGCGTAATCTACAGCTTCGTCTCTAGTTCGCGCTGCATGTTGTTGAAGTACTCCTCGCCAGCTTCCGGCTTTCCGGCGCACATCAATACAGTCTCATCCTGGTTGACCGCCAGAATCTCGGATATGAAGTGGTTTTCCTCCTCGCTTACCAGACCCCTGTCTGAATTGGTATAGACAAAGACAGATTCCTTGAATGCGCTGTCCCCGTTTGAAGGCTCCTTTATCCTGTCGTATAGTTCACGATCCATCTTTACGGCCAATACTCTTCCGTTGCCTCTCATGGTCGAGTTTATTGCATCGCTTTTTGTGTTGAGGAATGCGCTTGTAACATCGAATATCTGCAGATAGTTCTTGACAGAATCCTTGCTCTTTGCCACGTATGTCCCGCCCTTCTTGTCAAATCTTTGTATGAATATGCCAACCGCGACCAAGATCGCTATCGCCAGGTAGTATGGCTCTATCGCCTCATTCAGGAATGCCATTGCAAATACCGCGGTTATGAATGGCGAGAGCAGGTAGAAGTTTGTCACGAATGTGGTCTTCAGTGTCCTGAATGCCCTGAAATAGAAGTAAGTGACAAACACGCTAGTAGGTATGCCCATGTAGAGCAGTGCCGCGATTGAAGCCAGGTTGAATGTTGGCAGCTGCGCGCCGCTGAGTATGAACAGCCCTGTGGCTATGACCAGCGACACAGAATTGAACATGAACATTGTGCTCTCCATGCCAGTGGTGTATCTCTTCAGGTAAACTGCGGCGTATGTGGAGACCAATACGGCAGCAAGCAGTGCTAGTACTATGCCCGTATTTGCACCGGCAAACGCGACCAGGCTTCCGCCTGTCAATGCGATGTAGATTCCGAGAAAGCCAAGCATCAGCGCTGCTACCTGCATCTTAGTTATCCGCTCCCTGAGCAAAAGAGGGATGAACAAGAGCATGAGCAATGGCTGCAGCCTGTATATGACAGTTGCAAATGTGGCGCTTATGAACTGCTCAGCGTATATCAGGCCATAGAATATAAGTCCTGCGAACGCGAAGCCGGCTATTCCTATCTTCAGGTACTCCTTCGGGTTCTTCATGTAGCCCTTGAGCTCTTTTGTCTTGCCCTTTACAACCACGAGCACAAAGGAGGTGACTGTCGCTATGATGTAAGAAAGGAACAGGAACGAATACGTGTTGACGCCGTTGTCCACCGCTACCTTAAGTGCGAGGGGAAACAGGGCTCCGCCTACCAAAGCAAGCGTTATTAGGATATAGGCTTTCGTCTTTATGTCCATCAAAACTAATGATTATTATACCAATATAAATGCTCTATTTTTTCACAAAAGGAGAGTGTTTTTCTGTTATTATGAAAGGTATATAGTTTTTGGTGTGCAATAGAATTTCATGAGCTATGAATTTGAGGTGGAGAGCAAGTTCAACAAGAAGTACAACCTGCTTACAAGAAGAATAGTCAGGCTGCTTTCCGAGGATGCGCGAATTTCTGTGGCGGAAATCGCGAAAAAGCTGAATATTTCCAGGCCAACTGTCAAGGACAGGATCAGCAGACTAGAAAAGGAGCTTGGAATGAGGTATACTATTGAGATCGATGAGCAGATTTTGGGCCTGACCAACCCCCACCTGATAGAGGTAAAGTTCAAGAAGAAGCCAAGCCCGGAAAAGATAAAGGAGATTTTATCCGACTCCTACATCCCGCAGGTGGCTTTTTCCGTGGATGGCGACTATGATATGGCCATATATGCAAACGCCTACTCTGGAGGCGAATATGTGCACTGGAACATGGCCATGCTGGTCCTTTTTTCCGAATACGGAGTGACATGGCACCCGTCAGAGATGGCGCACAGGCACCTGGGCTTCTTCCCGCTGAGGAATGAGGCCATAGACCAGTCGGATCTGGACGAGAATTCCAAGAAGCTGCTTATATGCCTGAACGATAACGCAAGGCTGAGCTTCCAACAGCTCTCGAAGATGCTCGGCATGCACTTCAACACGGTTAAATACAATTATGACAAGCTGATCAAGAACGGGTACATAAAAAGAGCAACGATAACCATGGACCTGGTAAAAGGGGTGTCTTTTGTGGCCCTGTTCGATAGCTACACGCCGACCCACGGCTTCGAGACCAGCTCGGCAAAGGCAAGGCAGGCGATAAGGTTTGATGAGGAAAATCCATTGATAAGCAGGTATCTGATATCTGGAACGCTGATAGGGAGCAATACCCTCTTCATCCTGTCCGCTTTTGACGACAAAACGTCCGCGAACAAATACGGCCTCGCCTATCACAAGGCGATGTATGCAAAGCACGGAGTCAAGCGAGTTGACGGTGAAATAAAGGAACTGATAATGGGAAGGCTGCCGATCAGGAGCGTGGACATACATAATGAATACAAGACCATAATGTGGACTACTGAGCTGAAGAAGCCTGCGGGCAATTGAACAGCGCTCACGCTAGATAACTCAACTCCAAAACAAAAAGGAGAGAGTGGAAGATTGAACCTACATCACAAACTCAAGAACGATGTTCTTGATAAAACTTCTTTTAAGAAGTTTTCAATTAGTCTTTAGTAACGGTATGTTCACGAATCGCGTGAGCTTTTCGTTTACGCACCCGTCCTATCAAAGCCGTATATTGCGGCCGACCTAGTATCTCGTTTCGGGTAAGGCTTCGACATTAGATGCCTTCATGTCTTATCCTTATGGCGCGTGGCTACCCGGCGTTGCTTACACAACCGGTACACTAGAGGCGCCGTTCCCCCGTTCCTCTCGTATTATGGGGAACTTATCCTCTGATACTAACACTTTCAGTAGATACTACCGTACTGTCTCACGACGTACTGAACGCATCTCGCGTGGGTTTTTAATGGGAGGACAGCCCAACCATTGGCGGCTTATGCACCACCAGGATAACCCGAGACCATATCGATGTATCAAACCGCGAGGTCGCTGTGGACGCTCACCCGCGACGAATCGATTACCTCTAGAGTAACTTGTTTGACAGCTTGGAGCCCCATTAAAAGAGCTTCCAACGTTCGTTAAGCCCCACTTTCGTGTCTGCACCCTTCGCTTTTCGGAGTACAGTCAGCCCGGCATTTGCCTTTATGCTTACCGTCGGGTTCCCAACCCGACTAAGCCGAGCATTGGTCAATTTCGTTTCCTTATCGAAATCAACCGTCCAGTCTAACTATCCACCTGCAGCTGTCCCCTTGCGGGTAAGCTGTGTAATAAATTAAAATCGGTGTTACATTGTCGCTCCACGTGCACCGCAGTACACGCTTCGACGCTCCCGATTACGCTATGTATAATTCATCACACAACAACTACAGGCTATAGTAAAGCTTCATAGAGACTTCGTTTCCCACTGAAAGATCGCGGCATATTCACCGCGCAGTAAGTTCACTGGATCCGTAGTTGGGACAGTGGGGCAGTCGTTACGCCATTCATGCAAGTCACCAATTAAGTGACGAGGTATTACGCTACCTCAAGAGAGTCAGAGTTACTCCCGCTCTTTGCCAGCGCTTATTCCTGTTGAAACAGGTTTTCACGTACTGGCGGTGAGCAGGCGTCACCCACTGTACTAAGCCTTTCGGCTTCGCGGTGAGTTGTGTTTTTGATAAACAGTCGCTGCCCCCAAGTCAATGCTATCTGCGCATACAATACGCAGACATGGCTTTTCGATAACTTACGCCACTAATTTGCCGATTTCCCTAACTATGGTTACTCCATCACACCTTGGCCTTTTCAGCCAGCAGCACTTGTACTAGTTCTAGGTACGAAGTGACACGATCGTTACAGATTCCCTTTTCACGGGCTCAGGAATTCATTCCAATTAGTTCATTTAGCTGCTTCTCCTCATAACGAGACTCCACAGCCCTTTGCACTTTCTTGCGGAACTGTCCCCAAGCGTCAGAAATCTGTCTTGCGTTGCCGCTCCTACGTATCACGGGTCGGAATATTAACCGACTTCCCTTTTGAAATAAGGTGATTGGCCTATTTCTTAGGATCGCCTAACTCTCCGCTGACGAGCGTTGCGAAGAAACCCGTGTGCTTCCGGTGCATAGGATTCTCACCTATGTATGCTGTTTACTAACACCAGGATATTCACTGCGACACGTTCCACGCGTGCTTTAGCACGCGCTTCTTGACGTATCGCACGCCATCTTACCAGTGCTTTCGCACTCTTGGGTCTCGGTACCTAATTTAGCCCCGTATATTTTCGGAAAGAGATGTCTCAACTGGTACGCTATAACGCGTTTTTTAAAGGGTGGCTGCTTCTGAGCCTACCTCCCAGATGTCTATGACATTCCTCGCCTTTGATACACTTAATTAGGATTTGGGGACCTTAGCCCAAGTCACTGTCTTTGCAGTCTCGGATATCTAGCTTACCCAAATACCCCGACATGTAAGGTCTACGCAGTACATGCATTCGGAGTTTGACAGTTGTGTAGGGCCTTTCGGCCCTGTCCGCAACAATCGGTCGCTCTACCGCATGTACAAGCTCGCTTACAGCTATCCTAAAGATACTTCAGATGGGACCCGCTATTGCCTCGCTCGAATGGTATATCGCCGCTACCCGTAGTTCACCCAACAGGACATGCCATGACAGGTTGCGGACCTCCAGCAGGCGTTTGCCTACCTTCGTCCTGGCCACGAGTAGATCGCAGAGGCTTCGGGTCGTAGATATAGTGACTTCGGCATTTTCATACCGTGCGCCTCGCATGCTGCGCGCAATCGCTTTCGCTTCGCCTTTCGGCTCGCCACTACAATACACTCCCTGGCTCTTGCTTCAAGAAGAATGATGATACAGTGTTCGGTGCCTCTCGCTGATTCCTCTCGAAATCCCGCTTCAAGGACACTACATTCCTTTCCTGCATCACCTGCGTTTAACCACCTAGTTTCAGATCTATTTCACCCGCACTCGTGTGCGTTCTTTTCAGCTTTCGCTCACGCTACTTGTTCGCTATCGGTCTGTAGTCAATATTTAGGGTTGGGGTTTAATGCCCCCGTATTCATCCTGCGTTCCAAGGCAGGATTACTCTATTACAGCAATCTCCCGTGCACTTAACTCTACGAGGCTGTCACTCTCTATGGCGGCCCTTTCCAGAGCCTTCGACTCATGCATTGGATGAAACGCTGCACCACATCTCCATGTCCGTTACCAGACATGGATTCGGTTTGCCCTCTTTGGCTTTCACTCGCGTTACTTACCAAATCGCTATATGCTTTCTTTTCCTGCGGGTACTAAGATATTTCAGTTCCCCGCGTGCGCTTGCACTTGCGTGCAAAATTCGGAAATCCTGGGTTCGAAGCCTGACTTGCGGCTACCCCAGGCTTATCGCAGCTTGCCACGTCCTTAATCGCTGCTACAGCCAAGCCATCCTCTAGGTGGCGTTAATGTGTGATGTATGTAAATCTTCCACTCCTCAAATCAATTGTCAAACAGACAATCTCACGAGTGCACAAATGCAGACTAGTGCCTCTAGGATGTGCGTAAATTTCATCAAGCAGAAAAAGCTCTCTATTAACGTTCCCGTAGAAGCTAAGCTGACATAAAAAGCACTGTCTAGTATTAGGTAAAATAAGGTATATATAGCTTGCTGTTTTCTCGGGTGATTAAAGATTCTTTAGGAAGAAGCTTGCGGTTATGTTCTGGGCTTTCATCTCGTATACTCCTTTGGCGTCATGGAAACCGTGTTCGGCTCCTTTAATTATTTTGAGTGACGAATTTCGGGAGAATTTTGAATATTTTATAGAGTCTGAAAGAGGAACATAACTATCTTTATCACCGTGCATAAAAAGTATCGGAATTTTTATTTTCCTCAGCTCTTTCCAGGGTTCCCGCCTCCTCATATCTTTAATTAACGCCTTTCCTATCTTAAACTTCAGACTGCCTATTGCTATGAAACCGTCCTTATCTAGCCTTTTCATAGCCTCTTTGCCAAAATACTTCTTATCCCATGGAAGTTTTGGCTTGAGCATGCATGCATAATCTACGGTGGGATTCCAGAGAACAATAGTTTTGATACTTTTATATCTTGGCGCAACGTACAGGGCAGCACCTGCACCAAAACTTGCTGCAAGGATCCCAATTTCCTTGTAACCTAAAAGGCTAACGGTCTTGGTTGCTGCTTGTAAGTCTTTCGTTTCGCCACGTACCGTCAAATCGATGGAATTTCCGCCGCTCTCGCCGTGGCCTCTAAAATCAAATCTGAATACAGCATAACCAGACCTTGCAAGATTATGTGCACATTTCTTGAATACATTACCGTATTCATCTTTGTTTACTGTTATCCCGTGACAAAATATTATACATTTATCAGTCGGGTCTTTCGGTTTAGTAAGTAAGCCGCATAGACGTATCCTATCCGAACTTTTGAACCATATTTTTGTTTCGCGCATACGTCAAACTCGCTGCGGATTTATAAATAGCTTGCTGTCTAAGCTTGATCGAATGGGGGTTCGCCAGTAACCTGTGACCTGTAATCGTCCCATTCGGCATCGCTAAGGTTTGAGGGGTGTTTGCTCTTTTTCTGTGTAGGGGACATTGCGTAAAAGGGAGGGACTTCTACAGAAGTTACTCTGTGTGGTGCGATAGTGCATGCAAGTCCTTCAGTTATCGCCGGCTCCACAACAAGAGTGGGTGGCTCCCTTGTGTCTGGCAGTGATTTTTGAGCATCATTTCTTGACAGGCTCGCTGAGGGTGCTGGCGGAACTACTTCCAATGTGGGTGGTGATCTTTCCGCTGGGAGCGGTTTTGCACGTGTTGCGGGTGTTGCCATTATATCACATGATTATTTTTGGTAAAATATATATCGTTGATGGATTACGCTTCGGGCTGAACGCCAGCATTGTCTATATCATAAACTACCTTCCTTAGAAGGTCTTTGAAATTATTCCAATAAATTGCATGATATCTGACTGGATTGGAATTCATCTCGCCAAGCAGCTCTTTTCCTCTTGCCCTTAGCTTATTGATATCGGTAGAAAATCCCTCATATGGTTCTGGTCCGGCAATCTCCTTTGACAGCTCGTCCACCAATGGCTTCAGCAGCTCCTTGGGCGACTTGCGCTCGACCTCTGGACTGTTCATTTGATTATGCATGCTATGCAGCATATCGCTCAGTATTTTAGGAGTTGTCTGTCCCTGCCTAAGCATAGGGGCTGTGCTCTCTGTTGCCCTTACCGTTGCCGAGTTCGCATTGGCCACAGGTGTTGATGTATTTACCATGTATTACCTACCCTCATTATTTCTGTATTAATCCCTGATTTTCCTGATATTTAAATATACGTGTTTACTACAACTTTAGTGAGGAAATTTGTCATTTTGCTATGGGTCAATATATGCTAAGACTTTCTAAAACCGAGGGTATAGGGGGCGCCATAAAGGACGTTGCCGAGGACTTCATCGTAGAGGAGATAGCGCTCAATGGCACTGTGCTCGAGATAGGAAAGCAGTGCACGAGGGAGGAGCTGGGCCTGCCCGAGGCCTCCCAGGATGCCAAATTCACCGTTTTCATAATGCAAAAGACCAACTGGAACACCATACAGGCGCTTAAAGTACTTGCAAAGAGGCTTGGGAGGGGCATAAAGTCGGCAGGATTCGCGGGCACGAAGGACAGGACATCGGTATCTACGCAGCTGTGCAGCATGTTTGGGGTTAAGCCGGAGCAGATGCTTGGCATGCACATGAAGGACATATCTGTGAATGGGGCCTGGAGCAGCGACAACGAAGTGAAACTTGGGGATCTTTCTGGGAACAGGTTCACAATAACAGTAAGAGAGCCGCGTAGCATCGAGAATATAGACAAGATTAATAATGAGCTTGGTGGAATATTCCCGAATTACTTCGGCGAACAGCGGTTCGGCTTCAGGAACAACAATGTAGAGATAGGAATTGACATAATAAGGGGAGATTTCAGGAGCGCGGTTACGAGGTTTCTGACAGATTCGACTAATGAAAAGAACGAGGATGCGATTGCTGCAAGGAAAAGGCTGGCTGAGGAGCAGGATTATAGGAAAGCGGCGGAATATTTTCCAGATTATCTAAAGTACGAAAGACAGTTGCTAGAACAGCTCTCCATGCACCCCTCTGACTTTGCGGGCGCGCTGCGAAAAATGCCGCGGTCGCTTGCACTGATGTTCGTCCATTCGGTCGAATCCTATATATTCAATATCGAGGTGGAGCAGAGAATAAAGAATAATGAAGTGGAGAAGGGCGCGGAGAGCAATATTGTGGGATATGATAATGAGATCAACGATGAGGAAAAGGCAACTCTGGAATCGCTAGGGATCACGCAGGAGATGTTCAAGGTCAAAAGCATGCCGGAGCTCAATTGCAAGGGAGAAAAAAGGCTCCTGTTTGCCCCGTACAGCGGCTTTTCCTATTCCAAAGCGGGCGAAAAGGACGTAAGGCTCGGCTTCGCGCTGCAATCCGGCTCCTACGCTACAGTACTCCTTGACGAATTCATGAAAATAGAGACGCTGAGGTAGGGATTTGAATTAGGGCAAGCTGTAAAAGTGTATGTTTTGAAATAGTATTATGGTCAAGGCTCAGTCTGCGATGGAATATTTGATGACCTATGGATGGGCCATACTCATAATTGCCGTAGTTCTGGCCGTGTTAGTCCAGTTGGGGATATTCAGCACCAACCTCTTCGGCCCAAGGCAGGTGGCAGGAGCGTGCAGGGTTGTGGCCTTGGGTGCTTCTGGCCCCACAACGAAGGCGCTCGTCGGCTCATGCCAGGGCGGACTGCCTCAGTACGTTTCCTCTGAGGCCGCGGTAGACAACGGCTTTGTAATTGTGACCCCACCTCCAACATTGAACACATTTGCTGCCGGGATCTCCATATGCATCTGGTTTGATATGCTAACTCCCTATCCGGGTTACTCGAATTATATCTACGAGCAAAAATCCGGAATCCCGGACATCGAGCTTACCATGAGCCCCACAAACGTAGAATGGATTACCAATACCGGGTCCAGCCTGCTCTCTGCCAACACAATAACCCAGAACAAGTGGTATGCCACGTGCGAGACCTATAATACAACCACGGGGTTGTCAACGATATACATAAACGGCAACATGGACAACCAAGCGGCGAAGGTATTCAGCTCAACGAATACGGGGGAGATATATATAATAGATGATGTCTCCGGGGCCAACGACTTTGTCGGCTATGTCTCCAACATGCAGATGTACAACACCTCATTGTCGCCAGCTGAGGCAAAGCAGTATTACCTCAATGGGATAGGAGGGCCGGCAATAAAGCCATCGAACCTTGTCGCATGGTGGCAGCTCAACGGGAACATAAACGATTACTCTGGGAGCAACAACAACGGAGCGTTCCCGCCAGGACAAACCATGGGCTTCACCGCCCAGTGGACGGGTACTTACTCTGGGCCTGTATAAGCAACGGTTAAACTCGAGTGGTCTCTAGTGTATCTAAATACGCCGAGGTAGGGATTTGAACCCTAAAGCCCCGAAGGGCGCCGGTTTGCCCGTTGCATCACAGATCAGCTCTCGAAATTTTGCAAACTCGAGACCGGTGCATTACCGGATTCTGCCACCTCGGCATGAATATGGATTTTGTATTACATCATTTATAGGCTATGCTTTAGAAGTAAAACAATACGTATTTAAAAGTGCTAACTTAATAGTTTAGCTATAGGCAAGTGGAAGCGCCTGACCTAGAGGATTTTATGACGGAGAAAGGAGTTGACAGTGATACGGGCAGGCTGCTTACGGTAGTCCTTTTTACCGTTCTTTCTATAGCTGGATTCGGCTTTGCGATATACCTTTTCTGGGTCGCCACGTCGCTTTACATGTTCATTCTCGCCATCGCGTTCACGTTCCTGTCCCTTGTGGCAGGATTCTTCAACATCTATGCCTCGCTATGGTACTACAGGTCCTTCCTTTACGGGGAGTACCTTGACAAGATAAGGAAAACGCTGAAGCCTGTGAGGAATTTCCCAACGATGGCGATAGTCATCCCGGTCTATAACGAGGACCCGGAGATGGTTGCCGGAAACCTTGCCGAGCTCAAGACCATAAAGTACCCGAAGGAAAAGCTGAGGTTCTATCTGGCAGATGATTCCACAGATGCGGCAATACGCGGCTCGTTGCAAAAGGCAGCTGAAAAGCTCGGCATGAAGTACATTCATAGGACAGACAGGGCTGGATTCAAGGCAGGCGCGCTGAACAACGTCATAAACAACTATTCGAGTGAGGAGTTCTTCGCAGTGTTCGATTCGGATGAGATGCTGATTGACAGGAACTTCCTCATGGATATGCTGCCATACTTCCAGAACGAGAAGCTCTCTTACATACAGACCGAAAAGAGATACCAGAAGGGCAACTTCTTCTCAGACTCTGTAGACATATTCGACGCGTTCTTCTTCAGGTTCATACAGCCGGCCAGGGCGCTGAACAACACAGCGGTGTTTGCGGGCTCATGCGGGCTCATAAGGAAGAAGGCATTTGAGGACATAGGCGGCTTCCCCGAATTCGTGATTGAGGACACATTCTTCAGCTTCGAGTCCGACGCGCACGGATGGAAGAGCCTCTACGTGCCGCATGTCTATGCAAGAGGAAGGCCGGTGAGGACGTTCACAGAGCTTGCCAAGCAGCAGTGGCGCTACAACTACGGAGACACACAGTTCATAAGCTACTTCTACAAGAAGAAGGGGCTTTTCACCAACAGGTCGCCGTTCTCGACTCTGGACTATACGGCGCACGGCTTTGGATTGAATTATCTATCGGTCATACTCATAATGTTCACGCTTGTTTCCATAGGGATAGTCTTCTCTGCGGTTCCGTTTGCGCACATAAACTTCTGGCAGTTCATAGAGAACAATAGGGTAACCATGGACCTCGAGCTGCTTGGATTCTTTGCGTTCTCGCTTTCGCTTTTCACGCCTGTGCTGCTGACAAAGGTGTACTTCAAGTCGTGGAGCAAGGGGCTCATGGTGTTCTTCCTTAACTATGCGCTCGCATTTGTTAGGACAAAGGCCGCGATAGCGACACTCTTCAACAGGAACCCTGGACTCAACTGGAACAGGCTTAAGATAGTGCAGAACAAGCAAGGCGTGCTCTACTCGCTGTACAACTCAAAGGTTGAGATATCCTTTGCTGCGATAATGTTCGGCCTTGCGTACTTTGCATTGCTACAGTCAAATATTTCTGGGGGTATATGGCTCGGATGGTACGGCGTGCTGTACTCGCTCGCTACTATATTCCTCTTCAAGTACCGATAACATGATATACATAAAGAAGCACATCTCGGAGAACGGCTCCGTGGTTGCGATGTGCGATGAATCGCTAATAGACAAGGTGCTTTCAGAGGGCGAAATAGTCCTTGACATAAAGTCCTACAACGCATTCTACAAGGGCGAGCTTGTCAAGAAGGAGAAGGCAAGGGACATCATAAAGGACGCAGATTCGGTTTATTCTGCAAACCTTGTTGGAAAAGAATCAGTTGATGTGGGCCTCGAAGCCGGGATAATATCAAAGGAGAACATCTTTACGGTAAAGAAGATTCCATATGCGCATGCATACAGATTGATCTAATTGTTAGGTTAGGGAGAGCGCAACAATACTTAGCAGAATTAGTACTATTCCAGCCTTTTGGTTTATATCAAGCTTTTCCTTCAACAATACAAATGCCAGAACAACAGTTAATAGTGGTGCTGCTCCTGATAAGGGAGCAACTATCACAGGAAGCTCAGAGGCAACTACCCCATAGCTATATGCTAAGAACCCGATGGTTGCAGCTATACCTACAAGGACTGTTATTGGAAGCGTG